>CAZCIW010000006.1:0-62564 GCA_964499135.1 uncultured Muribaculaceae bacterium | reverse complement strand
AAATATCACGCTCGATATACGGTTCAACTTTATCGTGATAGGCTTTCATACCCTCACGTCTTAAAACCCACTCTGCGTAGTTATTTTTCTTAAAATGCTCCGCATATCTTTTGAATGTTAAATCACAAGGCAATTCTTCATATCCTTGTTTTTGTAAAATCCCTTTTGCAAGTTTGATTGCTTTTCCGATTTTGTATTGGCTTGGATGAAGTAGTAAAGTTAATAAAATATTTTTCATTTTATCATCTAAAATTGAGTTATACTCGCCTTGTTTGGTTGTTTTGTATTGCGGAATTAAGCAATCTGCGTTTTCATGTTTTTTGTATGCTTGAATCCAACGCCTTAGTGTTCCGATTGAAATTGTTCCAAGAAAATTGTAGGCTTTTGGAAGATACAATCCTGTGTTATACAAATCTAAAAAATCGGAGTCGGATTCTTTTATCGTTTTGTATTCTTTTCTTTTTTCTAATGCTGCTTTTACAATATTAATTCTATGGTTTCTCGTTAATTTTGCTTTATCTGTTGCCATTGGATGTTGATAATTTAAAGGCACAAGTGCCGTTGATTTTGTTTCATTTTCACGAAGTTTTTGCTGAAGTTCGGGTTCTAAACTTGAAAACAGGATTTCATAAGAATATCCGCCATTGACTTTAACCTCACGAGAAATATATTTGCTCTCGGGTTTATTTAATTCCAATCTCAAGGAACGAGTGCTTTTCAAACCTTTAATTTCTGCTATTTTTTTGATTTCGATATATTCGTTTTTCATCACACACAGAATTTACCTCTGAAGATGAAGAATTGGAACACTACTTCCGAGTTGTGTGTCTGTTTTGTATCAATTAAAATTTCAAAATTTAAAACAAAAATGCCAACAAATTGGGATTAATTTCAAAACGGACATGTGTTTATTTTGCCCAAATTAATCAATCTATCCGCACAACCCCCAAAAGATACGCAGAAAAAGGGTAAGAACCTGTTTTTATACAATACCCAAATTTTCCAATCTACCCGCTTCGACCGGTAAAAGTCCGTTTTCGTCCGTTTTGTTTGACACATGGTTTGATTATTTCCTACCCCTCAAACTCGCTCGTGTCCTAAATTTGCCCAAAATAATCACACTACCCGCTAAACCAAACCACTCATTAAAATACAATGAGTTGAACTAGGAACATAATCTTGAAAAAATATTTTTTGCCGCTAAACTTGTTATATGCAAGATTTTATTTTAAAAGAGATTACAACAGACAATATAGTTGATGAACTTGGAAAAATAGGGTTTGACAAATCCTACCGCAAGCAGGCAGAAACAAAGTTTTCCTACAAAAATATAAAAATATATTCACTAAACATAGCTCAAGCAAACATATTGAAACAGACAGCACTTTCTGTTGGTGCCGATTGCGCAACACATAGAGAAACCATTACCGGAAAAGTTGAGTTTAGTGACTGCATTCTTGGAGGAAGTATTTCAAATCTGTTAAAAATTTCAGAAAAATTAAAATCCCAACCTTTCTCACTTAAAATTTTGGGTGAAAAAATTGCGGCAATGGCGATTTCAAAAAAGTCTGCAAAAACAAAAATAGTAGGTATCTTAAACATTACTCCCGATTCATTTTCAGATGGGGGAGAGTTTTTGGACTTTGATAAAGCAAAAGCGCATATAAATTATATGATAGAAAATGGCGCAGATATTATAGATATTGGTGCGGAGTCCACAAGACCAAATGCAACACCTGTTTCTGCAGAAACTCAAATAGCAAGACTTTTACCGCTTTTAAAATTCATAAAAAGTGAAAACATAAATATTCAGATAAGCATAGATACAAGAAGTTCAGAAGTTGCAAAAGCTTGTATTGAAGCAGGAGCTTCAATAATAAACGATGTTTCCGGACTCGTTTATGACAAGAATATGGCAAATATTATTGCCCAAACAGGTGTAAAAGTAATTATTCAGCATTCGCAAGGAACTCCGGAAAACATGCAAGATAATCCTGTATATCAAAATCTGATTGATGAAATTTATCTTGATTTAAAAAATAAGATTGAAATGGCCATTTTTAGTGGCATTTCTGTTGAAAATATAATCGTTGATCCTGGGATTGGGTTTGGAAAAACGAGAGAGGATAATTTTGAAATTATAAGACGAATAGAAGAATTTTACGGACTTGGGTGCGAGGTCATGCTCGGACTTTCCAGAAAATCACTATTGAATATGTCGGACAGTGAAAACGATATAAAAGATATTTTTACCGTAGCATTAAACGCTCTGGCTGTCGAAAAAAAAGTCGATTATATAAGGGTTCACAATGTTAAACTTCATAAAACTCTTATTAAAGTATTAGAAGTAAATTAGCATATTTTATCTTTTAATCGGTGTCAAAATGCAAATTGTTTGAAATTGGATTTTTACATGGCATAATGTGGTTATGGCAGATTTTATCAAGATTAAGGGTGCAAAAGAACATAATTTAAAGGATGTTTCACTCGAAATTCCGAAAGATAGACTTGTTGTTTTTACAGGGGTTTCAGGCTCAGGTAAAAGTTCTCTTGCTTTTGATACGATTTTTGCGGAAGGGCAAAGACGTTATATAGAAAGCCTTTCGACTTATGCACGACAATTTCTCGGACAGATGGATAAGCCGGATGTTGATTACATAGATGGACTTTCTCCCGCAATTTCAATTGATCAAAAATCTACGAGCAATAATCCACGCTCAACCGTCGGAACAGTTACAGAAATCTATGATTATTTAAGACTTTTGTATGCCAGAGCAGGAACTCCGCATTGTCCGCAATGTGGAAATGAGATTAAGCCGCAGACCATTGACGAGATTGTAAACAGTATCCTAAATCTTGGAGAAGGAACTAAAATCCAAATACTCGCACCAATTGTGAGAGGTAAAAAAGGGGAGTATCAGTCAACATTTGAAGAACTTCGTCAAGAAGGTTTTGTGAGAGTTAAGGTTGATGGTGAGATTTATAATCTTGACGAAGATGAAATCCAACTTGCAAAAACAAAAAAACACGATATTTCGGTTGTGGTTGACAGAATTGTAGTAAAACCTGAAGCACAGTCACGAATTGCAGACAGCGTAAGTATAGCACTGCATAAGGCAGATGGTATTGCTATTGCAGATGTGGTGGGTAAAGAAGAAATCATTTACAGCGAAAAGCTTGCCTGTCCTAATTGCAACTTAAGTTTTGAAGAGCTTGCACCAAGAATTTTTTCATTTAACGCACCATATGGTGCATGTGAAAGATGCTCCGGTATAGGGGTGGACTATGAAGTCAGTGCAGATCTTGTAATTCCCGACAGAACAAAATCCTTGAATAGTGGTGCAATTTATCCGTGGGATAAGTCGTCGACCTCATATTATAAGGACATGTTGGACTCGGTTTGCGCTCATTACGGAATTAATCAGGATACGCCGTTTGAAGATTTGCCTAAGGTCCATCAGGAAATAATTCTCTACGGTTCACAGGATATTATAAAAATGCGTGTAAAAGGTTTTACTTCAAAGCGCTATGAGTCAAGATATTCCAAATTTCCGGGAGTAGTCCCGTATTTGATGAAAAAATATCAAGAATCCGATGCTGATTATTGGCGGGAAGAAATTGAAAAATATATGGTGATGACGCCTTGTAAAGCCTGTAACGGGGCACGATTGAAGCCATTTCCGCTTGCGGTTACAATTAAAGGGAAAAATATTTATGAATTTACTTTAATGTCTATTGATGAAGAATATGAATTTATAACTGATTTATATTTGGAGTTTGACGATTATCATTTGCAGATTGCAAAACAAATACTTGATGAAATAAGAGCACGCTTAAGATTTTTGATGGATGTCGGTTTAAGTTATCTAAATCTTTCGCGGATGGCAGGAACACTTTCCGGAGGTGAAGCTCAGAGAATAAGGCTTGCAACACAAATAGGAAGCGGTCTTTCTGGAGTTTTGTATGTTTTGGATGAACCTTCAATCGGTCTCCATCAACGTGACAATGATAAATTGATTAAAACGTTACTTAAATTGAGAAATCTTGGAAATACCTTAATTGTGGTGGAACACGATGAAGAAACAATCAGAAATGCGGATTATCTTGTTGATATTGGACCTCGTGCAGGAGTTCTCGGCGGTGAGATAATAGCATCAGGTACAATTGAGGATATCATAGCTGCACCTCGTTCAATTACCGGAAAATATTTGAGCGGAGAATGCTTTATTCCAATTCCTAAAAAAGTTAGAGAAGGAAATGGAAACTTTTTAAGCGTAAAAAATGCGCATTTGAATAATCTTAAAAATATAGATGTAGATATTCCGCTCGGAAAAATTGTTGTTTTGACAGGAGTTTCCGGCTCCGGAAAATCTTCTCTGATGCAGGATTTGATTTACGAATATGCTGTTCACAAATTACGTAAAAACAAACCGAAACCGCAAGGGGTGGATGAGATTACGGGATTTGAGAATATAGACAAAATTATTGACATTGACCAGTCTCCAATAGGAAGGACACCTCGTTCAAACCCTGCAACATATACTGATTTATTTACACATATAAGGGAACTTTATGCCAAAACTAATGAGGCAAAGCTCAGAGGTTACAAAGCAGGACGTTTTAGTTTTAACGTAAAAGGCGGACGATGTGAAGCTTGCCATGGAGATGGTGTAAACAAGATTGAGATGAATTTTCTATCCGATGTCTATGTAAAATGTCCGATATGTAAGGGAAAGCGATACAATAGAGAAACCCTTGAAGTGAAGTATAAAGGCAAAACCATCGCGGATGTACTTGATATGAGTGTAAAAGAGGCGCTTGATTTTTTTGAAAATATTCCTTCAATAAAAAATAAACTTCAAACGCTGAATGATGTCGGGCTTGATTATATTAAACTTGGACAAAGCGCAACTACACTTTCCGGAGGTGAAGCTCAGAGGATTAAGCTTGCGTCAGAACTTAATAAGCGCGCAACAGGCAAAACACTTTATCTTATGGATGAACCGTCTGTCGGGCTTCACTGGGCTGATTTGGATAAACTTGTAAAAATCATTCACCAACTTGCAGATCAAGGAAATACTATTCTAATTATTGAACATAATCTTGATTTGATTAAAATCGCGGATTATGTCATTGATTTAGGTCCGGAAGGCGGGAGCGGCGGTGGAGAAATTGTTGCCAAGGGTACACCGCAACAGGTTTCCAAAATTAAAAATTCATATACCGGTCAATATCTTAAACCATATTTTTCTTGACAATCCGGATGTTTTAAAAGATTATACAGTTAATGAATAAGCAATATTTACGAATTTAAAAGTGGCTAATTTAAGTGATTGATTTAGAAACCGTATTAGAGGAAATTATATGAAAAAATATTTATTATTTGTAGTTATTTTATTGTTCGGAATGATTTCTGCGGATGCAGCAACAATAAAAGTTGAAGCATTGAGCGATTTTTCAACCGAAAATCCTCCTAAAACTTTATCTGTAAGAGCAATTACTTCTTTGGAAATAGATAATTTTATAATTAAGCCGAATTATATTCTGACTGGTGATATTACTGATGTAAAACCTCCAAAACGTTTAAAGCGAGATGCAAGATTTTCATTCGTACTTACGCATTATGCAGATGAATTTGGAAACTTTTATTCTGCTCCAAAAGGGCTTAAAGCTAAATATTCAACCGAATTCGATTATAAAAATGCAGCAAAAAATACTGCGTTAGGTGTTGGAAATTATTTTGTCACCGGTATTTCCGCCGGATATTATGCCGTAGAAGGTGCAGTTAAAAATGAGGAGGACAATAGATTGAAATCAGGAGTGGTTTCTGTTTATGACCATTCGCCACTTTCTTATGTTGAAAAAGGTGAACATTTAAACATCTCCAAAAATCAGATATTTTTTCTTAAATTCAAGGTCGAAGAAGAGGAAGATTCTGATGAATAACTCTTAAATCCTGCATCAGAGAAGATTTTCCTGAACCGGAAATTCCTGTCAAAACAACAATTTTCTGTAAAAGAGGCGGGCGGGTTTTAATAAAACCCGCCCGCCTCTTAATAACTGTTATTCTCAAGAGTAAAGTATTTTTTACTCAATCAAAAAACTTAGCCACCGATTTGGCTCATAACTTCTTCTGCAAAGTTTTCTTGACGTTTTTCTAGTCCTTCACCAAGAACAAATCTCGTGAAACCTTTAATTGTCAACTTACCTTCAATTAACTGTTCGATAGTTAAATCCGGATTTTTAACGAAAGGTTGTTCAAGAAGAACTTTTGAAGCCATAAGTTTGTTAACTCTGCCTTCAACGATTTTTGCTCTGATTGCTTCAGGTTTCTTTTGAAGATCTTCTTTCCCCATTTCGATTTCAGTTTCGTGATCGATAACTGATTGAGGAATTTGTTTTCTTGAAAGGAATTCCGGAGCGTTAGATGCAATGTGAAGACAAATATCATTCATCAACTCGTCATCTTTTTTGTCAGTTTCTAACAATACACCAATTTTTCCATTGTGAATGTATGAAGCAACATTGCCTTCGTAACGGACAAATCTTCTGAAAGTAATCTTTTCACCGATAGAAGCAATTTTTTCTTTAATAATTTGTTCAATAGTTTTTCCGCATTTTGGGCAAGTTGAAGCAACAAAAGCATCAACATCAGCAGGATTTGATTCTGCAACAGCTTTTGCTAAACAGCTTGCGAGTTCTTTGAAATCTTCGTTCTTTGCAACGAAATCTGTTTCACAGTTAACTTCAACCATAGCACCTGCATTGTCGATAATAGCAGAAGCAACAAGTCCTTCAGCAGCAATTCTGCCCATTTTTTTGTCAGCAGAAGCTATACCTTTTTGACGAAGAAAATCCATTGCTTTTTCCATATCACCGTCAGTTTCAACAAGCGCCTTTTTAGCATCCATCATGCCTGCACCGGTCTTATCACGGAGTTCTTTTACCATTTGAGCTGTAATGTTCATTATAATTTCTCCTTATTCAAAGGTAAGTAAGAGAGTAAGTTTGTAAGTAAGTAAGAAATTAATCTTACGAGCCTACTAACTTACTTACCTACTAACTTATTTTTCAACAACTTCAACGCCTGCATCTTCAGCTTTAATTTCTTCAATTTTAGCTGTAGTGTTAGCTTTGTTTTCTTTGAGCTGTTTACCTTCAATAACTGCATCAGCAAGTTTTGAAGTGATTAATTTAATTGAGCGGATAGCATCATCGTTACCTGGGATAACATAATCAACATTTGAAGGATCCGCATTGGTATCAGCCAAACATATTACCGGAATACCAAGTTTGTTAGCTTCAAGAATAGCAATATCTTCTTTTTTCTGGTCAATAACGAAGATTAACTCAGGTAAACCTCTCATTTCTTTAATACCGCCTAAAGTTTTGCTTAATTTAGCAAGCTGACGGTTTAGTTGAGCAATTTCTTTTTTCGGAAGTTTTTCAGCATGACCGCTAGAAAGAAATCCTTCAAGCTCTCTGAGTTTGTTAACTCTTCCTCTGATAGTTTCAAAGTTTGTTAACATTCCGCCCAACCATCTTCTGTTAATGTAGTAAGCGCCTGCGCGATTAGCTTCTTCTGCAATAACCTCAGCAGCTTGTTTTTTAGTACCTACAAACAAAACATTTTTGTTACGGGCTGCATATTCTCTAACAACATCATAAGCTTTGTCTAATAATTCACTGGTTTTACGCAAATCAAATACATAAATACCGTTTCTTGCACCGTAAATATACGGTTTCATTTTTGGGTTCCATCTTTGTGTTTGGTGTCCGAAATGTACACCTGCTTCCAAAAGTTCAATCATAGATGCTACTGGCATCGGTTTTCTCCTTTTATTTTACTTTAGTACTACGGGAAACACCTTCCCATCCGTTCTTCACACAGACTTATGTTTGTTTTGCAAACTAACATATTCGCTGTTAATCGGACTAGGGCAAAACCTATCGGACTGGTGCAACCAATAGTATTATAATATAAAAATAAGACAGTGCAAATTTTTATTTAGTAATGTAAAGCCTTTTTAGGGAAATGTCGGCAAATTCCAAAATATTGTAACTCTAATAAACAATACTCATAATTTAAGGTTTATGTTATACTGGAAAGCGTAGACACTTTGAGGAGAAAAATATGTTAAGCGGACCATTTTTAGATAGAAGCTGGATGGGACAAAATCCCGAGTACGAAACTTCAAAAATTGTTATGCTGGGATTACCTTTTGACGGAACGGTTTCTTACAGACCCGGTTCAAGGTTTGCACCGGAGCAAATTAGACTTGCGAGTTGGGGGTTAGAGGAATATTCTCCATATTTTGATAAACATCTTGATGATGTCAATTTTCATGATGCAGGCGATTTGGAATTTCCACTTGGTAATACATACAAAACACTTAATGTCATTCAAAAAAATGTTGAAGAAATTTACCAAGACGGCAAAAAAGTTTTCGGAATAGGCGGAGAACATCTTGTTACATTACCTGAAATTAAAGCTGTTTCGAAATTTTATAACGATTTGGCAATTGTTCATTTTGATGCTCATACTGACTTGAGAGAAGAATATATTGGAGAAGAAATGTCACATTCTGCTGTTATAAGACATTCCTCAAAAATAGTTGGCACAGAAAATCTTCGTCAAATTGGCATTCGTTCAGGAATGAAAGAAGAGTTTGATTTTATGAAAAAGCACAAAACTCTTGCCGAGGAATTCTCTGATCTGGATTCATTGAAAGGGAAGCCTATATTTGTAACTGTGGATTTAGATGTTCTTGATACATCCATAATGCCCGGAACTGGAACTCCTGAATCAGGAGGTTTGACATTTAATGAACTTATAGCATGGTTTAAGTATCTTAAAGATTTTAATATAGTTGGCGCAGATGTTGTTGAACTCGCTCCTGATTATGATGCATCAGGAGCTTCAACTGCGGTAGCGACAAAAGTTATTCGAGAACTGTTAATGATTATGGAGTAAACAGGTTATGATAGAGAGAATAACATTTTTAAAAGATGAAATTAATAAGGCTAATTATCTGTATTATGTTGAAGATAATCCGACAATTTCTGATTTTGAGTATGATAAATTGTTTGCAGAGTTAAAAGAGCTGGAAGAAAAATATCCGGAACTTAAAACTCCGGACAGTCCGACTCAACGTGTTGGTTCAATTAGTGAAAAGTTTCTTCCTTATAAGCATAAATACAGGCTTTATAGCCTTGATAACACATATAACTACGAAGATTTACGGGTGTGGTATGAAAAAATAGAAAAAAATTTTAAGGGGAATATCGAACTCGTCTGCGAACTCAAAATTGATGGACTCGCAATTGCGCTAACTTATGAAAAAGGAGTTTTCACAACAGGTGTAACCCGTGGAGACGGAATTACAGGCGAAAATATTACTACCAATCTAAAAACAGTGAAAGCAATCCCCTTGAAACTTTTTGAAGATGTTGACGTTCAAGTTCGTGGCGAAATTTATATGCCTAAAACTTCTTTTGAAAAATTGAATGAAGAAAATGAAAAACGGGGAGAAAAGATTTTTGCAAATCCCAGAAACGCTGCGGCAGGTTCAATAAGACAACTTGACAGTACAATTACTGCGCAAAGAGATTTGTCAATTTTCGTCTACAATTCATCTTTTGAGAATCTTCAAAATGCCCCAAAAACTCATTACGACGGAATGATGTATTTAAAAAAATTGGGCTTTAAAATTAATCCGAATATACGTCTTTGTAAAAGTATTGATGAGGCAATTGATTATTGCAAGGAATGGGATACTAAAAGGTTTGACCTTGACTACGCAACTGATGGTGTTGTAATAAAGGTTAATAACCTTGCATATCAGGAAGAACTCGGCTATACCGCCCGTGCTCCAAAATGGGCGACAGCATACAAATTTCCACCGGAAGAAGCTACTACTAAACTTCTTAAAATAGAACTTGGGGTAGGAAAAACCGGTGCAGTCACTCCGGTTGCGGTATTGGAACCGGTGAATCTTGCAGGAAGTACGGTTTCAAGGGCAAGTTTGCATAATTTCGATGAAATTAAAAGACTTGATATTAGAGTAGGTGATAATGTAACTATAAAAAAAGCAGCCGAAATTATTCCCAAAGTTATTAAAGTTGTTGATTCAGATGAACATTTAAAGCTACCAAAATACATCCCGCCAAAAACTTGCCCTGCTTGCCGTTCAAAGCTTGAAGTGCATAGTGACGAAGTCAATCTTTATTGTTCAAACCCTTTATGTCCATCATTATTGAAAGCTCGTTTGGAATATTGGGTTTCGAAAGATGCTATGGATATCGAAAATGTCGGTCCAAGTATTATTGAGCAGCTTTTTGCAAAAGGCATGGTGAAGATGCCGATTGATCTTTATAAACTCCACAAAGAAGATTTTTTCAAACTTGATAATGTAAAGGAAAAATCCGCAAGCAACATGTACAATTCAATTCAAAACAGTAAAAAGAACTCTCTAAGCAGGTTTTTGACAGCCCTTTCTATAAAACACGTAGGGAAAGAAACCGCGGAACTTCTTGCAAATGAATTTAAGACTCTCGACAAGTTTTATCATATAAACAAAGAAGAGTTAATAAGTATTTCAAGCATAGGTCAAAAAATTACTGATGAGATTTTTGATTATTTTAATAATGAAAAAAATCTTAATATGCTTGATGAATTTAAAGCATTAGGAGTTAATCCTGTACAAGAAGTCGGGCAGGTGAGTGACGTTTTGAAGGGTAAAACATTTGTTTTAACCGGAACATTACGAAATATGACGAGAGATGATGCACATAATTTGATTAAATCAATGGGTGGAAAACCCGCGTCTTCTGTGTCAAAGAATACATCTTATGTAATTGCCGGAGAAAATGCAGGTTCAAAATTGGATAAAGCTCAAAATTTAGGTGTTATAATATTGTCAGAAGATGAATTTCTGAAAATGATAAAAGGAAGTATGTAAATGAGGAAAAATTCAAGAGTTGTAGAAATATCTGGTATATCAGGACTTTTTATACTGTTGTTTTCAGCAGTATGTTTATTCGTTGGCTTTGTGGTGTTCCCGGGGTATCTTGCAATGAATTTATGGAATATTGCAGGCTCTGAGATTTCAGGATTTCCAATGCTTAGTTTGTATCAGGGAGTTTTATTGTGGATAATTGTTGCACTTGGAATTTTTATTTCCGGAATTTGCAAAAGTCCAATAGCCTTTAAGTCGGCGACTAAGCTTAATGAAAGAGAAATTTCTGCTTTGATGAATCAAATAAAAAAATCTAAAAATGTCAGAACAATTGTTTTAAATAAAGACGAAATTAATAACTCTGATATTTTCAAGAAGATTGAGACAGATGACATTGAACAGAAAAAAGATAAGGAGAATTTATGAAAAAGTTTTTACTTGGTGCGTTAATTGTTTCCGTTATTGGAGGAGTTGCTTCAACTTCGGTTACTGCAATACAGGACAAGCCGGAAGAACGTGGTTATGTTAGCGTAAACGCAACTTCAGGTAAAGAATTAACTCCTGATACTGCTGAAATCTCAATTTCGGTGCTAACTTCAGACAAACTCTCATTAAAAAAAGCAACCGAAGAAAATAAACTTATTTCTGAAAATGTCATTACCGAAATCAAAAAAATGATAAATCCACTTGATAAAGATTTCGTAAAAACAGCTAATTTCAATGCAAATCAGCGTTACAGTTATAATGGTGGCAAAAGAATTTTTGACAGGCATGAAGTCTCTAACACTATCATAATTCATACAAAAGCAATTGATAAAGTTGGTATGATGATAGATAAGGCAATTTCTTTGGGAGCAACGGATGTAAATAACCTAAACTTTACGGTTTCTAAGTATGATGCAGAATGTGACGAAATACTTGCAACCGCGACAAAAAAAGCTCGCTCTCAAGCTGAAGTCATGGTAAAAGCAGCCGGTTCTGAACTTGCAGGTATTAAAGTTTTAAACGGAAGTTGTAGTTCGTCCGGATCACAAAGGGTATACAGATATGCAAAAAACATGTTGGCGGATGCTGCAGTAAGTGAAGCTGCCGCAGGTTCTTCAACACCTATTGAAGCCGGTATTGTAAAAATCTATGCTAATGTGGATGCAGCCTTCTTTGTGAAATAGTTAACTTATGTAAAAAATAAAAACTTTTTAGCAAAAAAAAAAATTCAGGAATTTTTAAACAGTAAGCTAAAAAGGGTTAACCATGAACGTATCAAAAATTAATATTTCAAATGTAAATAAAACCGGGATATCTCCTTTTCGTGGAGAGGCTTCTGTTCCTGAAAACAATAAACAAAGAAACAAATCAAAAGAATTTCTTTATGGTGCGGGAGTTATTTCTGCCGGTATTTTGGCGGTTGCACTAGCAGCGAGAGCCGGTCTTTTTGCAAAAATTTTAAGCAAAAATTCGGATAAGGTTAAGACAGCCAGAGTAAATTCGGAGAGAATAGAAACAAAACCTCCAGTGAATGGTGTTAAGCTGCAAGAAGAGTTCTCTACAAGACCTGTTTTTGAAGATTATGCCGAAAGGTTTGCTGAGGAAGAACTGGATCCTATACGTTTAAAATCAGTTTTTGATTACACAAAATTTGATATAAATTCAGATGGTTTAACTCAATCAAAATTCTATAGCCAAATAACGTCAGAATTGCAGAAAATGTCTTATGAAGACCAGTATGATGAATTTAAATTTCTTATGGAATTTTTGGAAAACTCAGATTCTTCAAAACTAAAAGGAACTGTTCATATAGATTTTAACGGATTTAAACGTGATAATGCTGAGAAATGTAGAAAAGAGTTTACTGCGTTGCTAGAGAAAAAACCTGAACTGAAGGATACTGTGTTCCGCAAGTATATGCTTCAAAAATATCTTGAAGGCTGTAATTATGAAACCTTTGATAAACTTTCAAACTACGGAGAAAGAGCAGCATTTTTCACAAATACATTTAATAAAATTATAAAATCAGGAGATAATCTTGATAGTGAATTCAATAAATACCTTGATTTTATAAAAACGCTTCAGCCGGAGAAGATTAAGAATGCTATCTTATTTACTATTGGAAGCTTTCCAACAAATAAAAACTTAGATATTGCCAAAAAAGTAATATCTTTTGCGAAAGAAAACCCGCAATATTCAGATACTATGGTTCGACGTTTGCTTGCATACACTCCTGACTTTGAGTTTTCCGGAAAACTTGCAAATGCAAAATTCCGTCCTTATCAGGAAATTCAATGGAGCTACGACATGCACGTCGAAAATATGATTAATATCAGAAGAGAACTTTTAAATTCAGGTTTGAAATGTGATAAAACAAACCGACAAATTTTGCGCGATGATTGGTTGTACCCGGATGCTTGTTTCTATAATAAATTTAACCTTGGATTTCAATACAGCCCAAGACTTCCTGAAGTTAAAAAGGTTTCTTTTGAATATGATCTTTCTCACGGCTTAACTAAAGAAGAAGCTAAAGAGATGATTAAGACTATTACTGCAAACCATAATACAAGCCAAAACACAAGAATGAATGTCGTTATGAATATGACATTAGAAGAAATGATCAAAAAGATTAACAGTGCAATAATTGGTTAAAATTTTTCTAAATCGATATTTTGCTGTACGCTAAGTTCTAGTAACTGGGATTATTTAAACTTATTTTTTAATAGACAAGCAAGAATGATTTTAAACTTCTTCCTGCACCGTCGCCTTTTGTTGATATAACTTCAATTTTGTCAAGATAGTTCATTGAAGTCGAACTTCCACCATCAAATGCCATTGCTCTTTCTATACCTAACTTTTGACAATATTGTTGAACTTCATAGAGATCCATCGGATGTTCATCTGTTATTATTAATATATGAATGTTTCCATCTTTCAAGCCAATAATTGTTCGCGCGACTTTATGAAGTACTGAGCAAGATTCCCTTATTATTTCGCCGTCCTTTTTGACCACAAAAAATTCTTCTTCCATCCGAAGTTCCGGTACAATTAAAGGTCCACCCTGAGCGGAAGTTTTTATAGAACAACCAAACTCTACAGGTGCATCATGAGGAACGATTTCATATTTCAATTTATTAATGTCATCACACTGCAAAATCCTAAATTCTGTTCGATTGTATATTTTGTCTAGATTTTTTCGCAAAACAGGGTTGTTGTAAATATTTTCATTGAAATGCGGATCTTCAATTGTAACGTTTCCTGCTACAATATAAGAGATAGTCTTCCCGTTTTGAGGGTCAAAGTATCCGGCATTTACAGTTAATCTTGCTCCTGATTTTTTATGTATTTCCCGATTTGTTATAAGCGATGTATTGGCATAAAATTCAATTTTCTTTTTAATTTTTTCTCCACTCAAAATTATGTGATAAATGCCTTCATCATAATTTATATCAATGGACTTTCCTTTTATAACTTTCATATTTGCAAAATTGATATCAGCTTCATTTTTTCGTTCCGTAGCAAAACACGGGTTAGCCAAAATTATAACAAAAAACAGAATAAAAAGCCTCTTCATAAATTAAATATCCTTAGACTTATAAAAACCGACAATTCCCAGTGAAAATGCCAGTGGAGGAAATATCGCGGTAATAAACGGATGTAAAATTCCTTTTTCTGCAAGCAAATCAAACAACGGAAGAGTAATGTAATAAAGGAAAATACATCCTATCGCAATAACAAATCCAACAAGCTTTTGTTCTCTGGGTTTACTAAAACCTAGTAATGTTCCCATTATCGCTAAAAGAACACATACAAATGGATGGAAAAATCTTTGAAGATATTTGTTTAGCATGTCTCTGTATTCTTCATCCATCTGTTCGGTTTTTAAAAGTGAAACGTATGATTTCAACTCTTTGTTTGTAAATTCTCGGTCTCGTTTTGTGCTGTAAGCCATTAATGTATACGCATTCTTAGCGGAGTTTCCACTGAGTGCGACCATTCGAGCCTTTTTATCTATCCCTTCGAAAATTCCGTCTAACGAGATTTCGTATTTTACAATATCTTTTAAAATCCATTTTCCATCCTTATAAGCCCCTGTTTCTGCAACATAGATTTCTGATAACTGATGTACGTCATCGTACATTTTCTTAGAAAAATCCAGTACTATTACATTGCGCATTACATTCCGCGAAAATTTTGATACAACAACTGCCTTCTTAGGATGACCACCTTCATCTTTTTGGGTATATATGTACTGGGTTGAAGGAATTTTTCCTTTAATTTCAAGTAACTTATTGCAAGAATATGGTATGAGTTTATCATAAGTTATAAAACACAATCCCGTTACAATAAAACTTAAGACAAGAACCGGTGCAAGAATTCTTGCGAATGACATGCCTGCAGCTCTAAATATCGTAACTTCACTGTCTTTGCTTAATTTGTCAAAGGAAAATAATGTCCCCAGAAGCAATCCTACGGGAAAAGCTTTGCCTAAGATTTTTGGAATTTCGTACAAAAGTACCAATGCCGCAGTTTTGAGCGAGTATACTCCGGTAAGAGCTTTTTTTATTGTATTTAAAAGCATTTCCGGTGCAATCCACACGACCGTAAACAGCAAAATTGCAATAAAAGTCGCCATAAAAACTTGTGAAAAAATATATTTGTCATAAACCGTAAGTTTAGGAAGTTTCATTATAACGCAAAATCCTTTCCAAGATAGAATTCTTTAGCGACAGGGTCTTTTGCAACATCAGAGCTTTTGCCTTGAATTTTAATTTTACCGTCAAAAATTACATAGGCTCTATCTGTAATTGATAAAGTCGCCTTCGGATTGTGGTCAGTAATAAGAACACCAAGACCTTTATCTTCTGAAATTTTTTTAATGTTATCTTTAATTTCACCGATTGCAATCGGGTCAATTCCGGCAAACGGTTCATCAAGAAGCATAAAATCCGGACTTGCCGCAAGTGCTCTGGCTATTTCGACGCGTCGTCTTTCTCCGCCTGAGAGCGAAACTGCCGCGTAAGAACGAAGTCTTAATATCCCAAACTCAGTCAAAAGTTCTTCCAATTTCCGTTTCTTTTCATCTACAGTAAGTTTTTCATTCATTTCAAGAACAAGTTTAATATTATCTTCAACGGTTAGTTTTCTAAAAATAGAAGCCTCTTGCGGAAGATACCCGACTCCTGCTTTTGCACGAATGTTCATAGGACTTGATGTTATATCTTTACCATCAAGAAGTATTCTCCCACTATTTGGTTTTACTAGTCCGACAACCATGTAAAAAGTCGTCGTTTTTCCTGCCCCATTTGGTCCTAAAAGACAAACTACTTCACCCTTCTTAATGTTAAATGTTATATCATTTACTACGCTTCTATCACCATATATTTTAATAAGATTTTTCGCTTCAATCTCCATATCCTACCCCACTTTTCAGTAATAATATTTTACTTTAAATAATTTTCTATTGCAATTTATTATTAAGCTTTGAAACAAAGAATACTAAACTAAAATATCTTTAAGATATGTTAAATATATAAAAAATATATGTTATGAAAATAATTACAGAGGGCATACCATGAATATAAACCATTTTCTTTTTCTTTATTTTCTCCTACACACTAACCTTTTACATAAATGGCCGCCGAGAGCGGCTATTATTTTATAGTTATTTTAAAATTGCTTTTGGAATATTATAGAACGAAAACAAAACACAAGGGTATGCGCATTAAAATTTTACTCTGAGTGAAGCCCACATTTGAGAATCAAATTTAAATACTAGTAGACAATGACGGTGCAATCGTAATAAACTGTCTTACCAAATCGCTGTCCCATTGGGAGCCTGCACCCATTTTAAGAATTTCGCAAGCTTTTTCTACACCGAGTCCTTTTCTGTATGGTCTATCTGAAATTAATGCGTGGTAAGCATCCGCAACAGCAACAATTCTCGCGGAAAGCGGGATTTCTTCCCCTTTTAGTTTCTCAGGATAACCCGAACCGTCGTAATGCTCATGGTGATATTTCACCATCGGAATCAAATCTCTGAGTGCTTCATTTGGCAAAAGAACTTTTTCAGCACCAATCACGGGGTGTTGTTTCATTATCTCCCATTCCTCGTCAGAAAGATGTGATGGTTTTTTCAAAACACTTTCAGGAATTCCGATTTTGCCCACATCGTGTAGAAGAGCACCAAGCTTGATTCTCTGAACTTCATCTTCCGGAAGATTTATTGCACGGGCAAGTGCTTCCGAGTATCTTGAAACGGAAGTCGAATGACCTTTTGTGTAGGGATCTTTCGCATCAATTGCTCCAGCAAGAGATGTAACCATCTCCATAAGGTGAGTTTGAGAACTTATCTGCTCATTATTGAATTTATGAACAATTTCTTCTTCAAAATTTATTCCCATTTGAGCGTGGCGTTTTGCAAGTACTTCCGCATACGAACTAAGACTATCGTCACTCCAGAAATTGTAATCGCTACTGCTTATGATAGCAGACATTCCTTCTTTATACCCTTTTGCCTGCGAAATACACATTGCCTGCTCTGCCAGTATAAGAAGCTTCTCCTGATTTTCCGTGCAATCCGGGTAAGTCGAAATTCCGACAGAAACCTTTACCGGTCCAACATCATCTACAAAACAACACGAAAGTGTATAGGTTATGTATTCTGCCAGATATTTGGCATCAGCAGTATTTGTATCAGGTAGAATTATCGCAATTTCATCCCCGCCATATCTACCGGCTTTATCGTTGTTTCTTATATTTTGTTTAACTTTATCTGCCAACAGTCTGATAACTTCGTCACCTTTAGCATGCCCGAGTTCTCTGTTAATTTTTGATATATTGTTTACATCCATCATAATAATTGAAAGATGTGTTTTATTGTCTTTAGCACGCTGTAGTTCGTCAGTCAGAATTTCTTGAAATCCTCTGTGGTTGTAAAGCGATGTCAAAGTATCAGTATTATCGTATTTATTTGCCTTTTCTCGTAATTCAATGTTTTGGATAAACATTGCCGCATAATTCGCAATAAAGGATAATATTCCTGTTTCACTGTCATTAACACGCATTCCGATAACCATAACACCAAGACACTGATTTACCGAAACAAGTGGCAAAATATATGTTGAAGAGTCTTGAAGATATGGGATATTTAAGAATTTATTATCATCACGCGTTATAACGGATGAGGTTCTGAAGCTTTCTACAATAGGATTTAGGTCATCAGACATAAATATTTTAGAGGAATATATACTGCCAAGCTTGTTTTGAAGTTTTAAGTTTATGCAATTTGATTTTTCATGAAAAATTCCAAATGCGGTATATGCACAATTTATTTTTTCGGTAAAAATATCATGGAGAGTACTGAACAAATCAGCAGACGTTTTTTTGCCGGAAAGTGAGTTGTTTAAATCTGTAACAAAACTATTAAAATCAAGTAATTTTGGACTTGTTACATTACTTAAATATCCGCTGTAAAGTTTGTTGTTGGTTTTGCCGGTATTAAAATTGTTAATGCGTGCAACAATTCCGCTGTCGGCAATTGGGTTTGTCGCGGCGGACTTAGCCTTGGGCATTATAACATCTTTATTTTCCTTGTTAACCTGCTTACTTTTTTCCATGACCTTCTACAAAAATTCCTGTACTTTTTAAAACCGATGAATGCTAATTATTGCCTCAGGGAGCCAATAAATTAACATTCCTTAAAACTATTGTACTTTACTTGCGTACAAATACAATACCCCATTTAGATGGCAATTATTGCAATTATAGTACCGCACAGCATAATCAACCAATTTCTAAGTTAAATAAAAATCCTTTCTGTAATAAAAGAACTAACTATTTTAAATTTCCTACTACAATTATAGTATAAATTATAATGACATTTTTGTCAAGGTTTTGCACAAATTCAACACATATTAAACTTAGCGATCTTTTCTTTACATGAGATTATTCATTCGCGTAACATGCCGAATAACAGACTTTTGTAAAATTTTACTAACTTCTATCGTTCAGAACGAAATTGAGAAGGTCTTTTGGTGTATCAACAATAATTTTAGCGTCATTTTCTATTAAAAATTTTCTACTTTTGTAACCCCATGTAACGCTAATACATTTCAGATTGCAGTTCACTGCTGTCTGAATATCAACTTCTGAATCCCCGACATAGAAAGTTTCGTCATTGTTGCAGTTCAGGATTTCCATAACTTTTAAAACACTATCCGGAGCAGGTTTCTTACGTACACTTTCGCTTTCTCCGACAGCAATTTCGATTTTTTTACCAAAATATCTTTGACAAAGTTCTTTCACTGCAAAATCGAACTTGTTTGAGACAACTGCCAAGCGAATTCCTTTCTGTTTTAGTTTGTCAAGCATTTCGTTTATTCCGTCAAAAGGTTTTGTTTTATTGTACATGTTTTCAGCATAATGAGTTTTGAAAACCTTTAAGACCTGTTCCAAATTAGGATTTTTTGCCCCGTTTGGAATTGAACGTTCAACCAAAAGTTTTACTCCATTTCCAACAAAATTTCTTACTTCATCAACTGTTTTTAGCGGATAATTGAACTGTTCCAACGCAAAATTTACGCTGTCTTTCAAGTCTTCTAACGTATACAAAAGTGTTCCGTCCAAGTCAAAAATTATTGCTTTTATCATTCGGTGTCCTTATTTTTTAACACAATCTCTGTAAAGTTCTTCGCGTTTTTTGATTACTGTCGGATTGGTAAGATATTCGTCATATTTGTTTCGCATATTAATATACCCGTTTGGCGAAACTTCAATAATTCTGTCAGCAACCGTTTGAATAAGTCTGTAATCTTGCGATGTAAACAAAATTGTTCCAGGATAATCAATCATTGCATTATTAAGCGCCGTAATTGCCTCCAAATCAAGGTGGTTTGTAGGTTCATCAAAAATCATTACGTTTGCTGCTTCAATCATCATTTTGGCAAAAAGACAACGAACCTTTTCACCTCCGGAGAGCACCTTAACTTTTTTGTCAGCATCTTCGCCGGTAAAAAGCATTCGTCCAAGATAACCTCTCAAATAATTTACATGCTGATCTAGCGAATATTGCGCAAGCCACTGCATTATCGTTAAATCATTTTCAAAGAAATCGTTATTATGCATAGGAAAATACGAGCGAGTTGCCGTAACACCCCATTTGTATTCTCCACTGTCAGCTTCTATACGGTCGTTTAGTATATCAAAAAGTGTTGTTAAAATAAGCGGGTCTTTTGCAATAAACGCAACTTTTTCGCCTTGATAGAGTTCAAAGGAAAGACTCTTGATTAATTGTTCACCATCAATTGATTTGTTTAGGTTTTTAACAGTCAGAACATCTCTTCCGGGCGGTTTTGTGTAGGTAAATCTAATGCGCGGATATTGTCTTGATGATGGCTTAATGTCCTCAAGCGTCAATTTATCAAGCATATTTTTTCTGGAAGTTGCCTGCTTTGCTTTTGAAGCATTTGCACTAAATCTTGCAATAAAAGCTTTCAACTCTTCCATTTTTTCCTCAGTTTTTCTGTTTTGTTCTTCTTTTTGTTTCTGGATTAACTGGCTGGCTTGAGACCAGAATGTATAGTTCCCAGTGTATAGCGTAATATTTTTATAATCAATATCTGCCATATGTGTACATACATTGTCAAGGAATTTTCTGTCGTGAGAAACTACAATTACTGTGTTATGGAAGTTAATCAAAAATTCTTCAAGCCATGAAATCGTATTTAAATCGAGGTGGTTTGTAGGTTCATCGAGAAGAAGTATGTCTGGGTTTCCGAAAAGTGCTTGCGCAAGAAGAACACGCACTTTTTCACTTCCAGAAAGTTCGCTCATCAAAGAATAATGAAATTCGTCTGCAATTCCAAGTTCCGAAAGAAGGCTCGCCGCCATTGATTCCGCCTGCCAGCCATCAAGTTCTGCAAATTCAGTTTCCAGATGCGCGACTTTTAGACCGTCTTCGTCATTAAAATCAGGTTTTGCGTAAAGGGTATCACGCTCTTTCATTATCCCATAAAGTTTTTTGTGTCCCATAATAACAGTATCTATTACTGTAAAATTATCAAATTCAAAATGGTTTTGTTTAAGAACAGCAATCCTCTGTCCTTTTGCAATATGGACTTCCCCCGATGTAGGTTCAATATCACCGGATAAAACTTTTAAGAATGTTGATTTTCCGGCTCCATTTGCACCTATAAGTCCATAACAGTTACCTGGTGAAAATTTTATACTTACGTTTTCAAATAAAGTTTGAGAACCAAATCTTACGGTTAATTTTTCTGTTGTTATCATTATTGTTCCTTGTTTTTAAATTTAAATTTCGACTAACAAAATTATAATATAAACATTCTACTTTGTCCTTTCGGATAATGATTAACCTTGATAAATAATTTATAAAACTATTTAAAGAGGTTAATATGAAAATCAATCCAATTTATACACCCCCAACAACACCTTTTAGAGGAAATTTTTCACAAAAAAGCACTCCAAATAAAAAATCTGGACAATTTTTTGAAGCTACCGAAATTGTCGCAATGACAAGCATTCCTATGTTTATATTTATTTATCTCCAAAATATTTTCAAAAGAACTTTTCAAAATAAAGGCTGTAAGAAATCGTTAGAACGATGATTTACAATTTTAGCATTTCAACCTAAAAACGTTATGCCGTCTATTTTCAACAGCATAACGTTTTTGTCTAATGTTCTTACTCAAAAATTAATTGGTGTAACCTTGTCCAAAACCTTTGCTTTTGAAACCAGTTCCGCCGAAGTTATAATATGTTTCACTCGGATTTTTATTCCATCTCCAGCTGCCGGTTCTTTTTTTACCGACTTTAGTTTCGCTTTCGGTTACCTCTGAAGTAGCGTCTGAAGCAGTCATTACGTATCCGCCGGAAGATTTTGCTACATCCTGAGCAACATCACCACCGTTTGCACGCATAATTTTTCTTGCTTCATCAGGCGAAGGAAGATTGTTTAGCATATTCGGGTTTTGACCACTGTTACCTTCGTTCGGGACATAAAGATTTTGTGAATCCCAACCGTTTCTGTCTTCAAAATATTTATCAGTTTGACCGGCAGAAAGAGGACTTGATGTTCTTCTGTAATTATGCTCCGCTGCAAACACAGCTGTTCCTGTAAATCCTATTAAACAAAGTACTAAAAATAATTTTTTCATAAATTATCTCCTTACATATTTTATTATATAATATAAACAAAAAAAAGGGAAGTATTTCATGCAAAAAAGATTACCGGAATATCTAAAAAGACCGATTATTGACACAGAAAAAACAAGAAATGTAAGACGAATTTTAAAGGCAAATTGTTTAAATACGGTTTGTGAAAATGCAAGATGTCCAAACAAAAACGAATGTTATACAAGGAATACAGCCACATTTCTAATAATGGGTCAGGTCTGCACACGCAACTGTCGTTACTGTAATATCGGGTGCGAAAAACCGGAACCTTTGGATGTAAATGAACCGTTACATATTGCAACAGCAGTCAAAGATTTGGGGCTCAAATACTCGGTTATCACTTCTGTAACCCGTGATGATTTACCTGATGGTGGTGCTGAACATTTTTGCAAATGTATTTATGAAATAAGAAAAATTGCCCCAAACGTCAAAATCGAAATTTTGACTCCTGATTTTAAAGGTAAAAAGGAAGCCTTGGACTTAATTATAGAAGCCCGCCCTGAAGTCTTTAACCACAATATCGAAACAGTTAGAGAACTTTTTAAGACTGCGCGTCCACAGGGAAATTATGATTGCTCAATTGAAGTTCTAAGATATATAAAAGAGAACAGTAATATTCTGACGAAAACAGGATTGATGGTCGGACTTGGTGAAACTGTAGAACAAATTACGAAAACCTTGCAAGATTTGAAAGCTGTAAAAGTTGATATCTTAACAATAGGTCAATATATTCAACCTTCCAAAGCTCATCTCAATGTCGCAAAATACTATACTCCGGAAGAATTTGAACAACTTGATAAACTTGCCTCAGATATAGGTTTTGAACATCGTCAAATCGGACCACTGGTAAGAAGTTCATATCGTGCTGCCGAGTTAGTGTAATTTAAATGTAAAAAGAAAGGGGCTCTTCGCCCCTTTCCATCATAAAATGAACATAGAACAGTATTTTTAACTGCTACTATCATTGTAACACACATTTCTAAAAATATCAATCCCTTCTATCGTTAACAGGTATTAAATTTTAGTAATAATATTATTGTCGTTAAAATTTTTTCATGTTACATTTTTTATTGTAAATATAACAAAAAGAGGTAAAATATATGCAAGCTCGCAGAGCAGCCAGAGAATTGGCTTTTATATTGTTTTCACAATTTGATAAAAAAATTACAAACTATTCAAAATCTGATTTGGAAGATATTATTCTAAAATCAGTAAGGATTTTAACAAGCAACGCAAGCGATGAGTTAAAAATTGCTGCGGGTTCGCTTGTAGCAATGCGCGGAGAAATTGAAGAATACGAAGCTAATCACGAAACTAATTTGCAAAGACCTATTGGTGTTGCAAACGTGCCGGTGCCAATGGTTATGACATCAGAAATGTCTGCAAGAATTAGCGAAATGATAGAAATTGCAGACAAAGCACTTTTGGCACTCGAAATCGCCGAGTTTACAACACTTGATTCTCAAAGCGAAGTTAAAGAATATGCAATTGAAATCGCTGAAATTTTCCAGAAGAATCACAAAGAAATTGATGATATTATTCAAAAACATGCAAGAAACTGGGATTTGCAGCGTCTTGTAAAAATGGATAAAGATATTTTGCGAATTGCCATAGTGGAACTGCTGTTCATCAAGGATGCACCAATGAAAGTTGTTGTTGATGAAGCATTAGAGCTTTCTAAAAAATATTCAACCGATGATAGTGCATCATTTATTAATGGAATTCTTGCAAAAATTATTGTCGAAAACGGTCTTAAATAAATTTCGCTTAATTTATTATTCTGTGCAAGTTTTTTGGATATCGTTACGAGTCAACATCAAATTTGTGAGAGGCAGAAATTATGTTTAAATTCTTTTCAGATAAATTTAATAACCTCAAACAAACTGTTTCCAATACAGCGCAAGCGCTTGTCGGAAATGTTGTTAATATCGTCGAGGATGAAGAAGAATTCTCGGAATTTGTTCTTGATGACATGGAAGATTTGCTGATAAGTGCGGATTTGGGTATAAATTATGCTGCCGAACTCGTGGACAAACTTCGTTCTCAAGATAGAATAAAACCGGCAGATGTAAAAAATTATCTTAAAGAAGAATTTCTCAAAACGTTAAAAAATGCGGGTGACAACAAACTTGGATTTAAAGATAATGAGTTAAATATTTATTTCATTGCAGGTGTAAACGGTGCCGGAAAAACGACTTTAATTGGTAAACTTGCTTACAAATTCAAAAATGAAGGTAAAAAAGTTCTGATAGCAGCCGGAGATACATTTCGAGCAGCAGCAGAAGAGCAACTCGATATTTGGTCAAAACGTGCCGGTGCAGACATTGTAAGACGAGATAAAGCTGATCCTGCATCCGTTGTTTACGAGGCAATTAAAAAAGCAAAGTCTGAGAACTACGATGTAATTTTGGTAGATACGGCAGGACGTCTTCAAAATAAATTTAATCTGATGGAAGAGCTTTCAAAAATAAAATCGGTTATTGACAAAAATGCAGCGGATAATTTGCGTGAAACTATACTTGTTTTAGATGCAAACACGGGTCAAAACGGATTACAACAGGCAAAAGTCTTCACTGAAGCTGTAAACATTACATCAGTTGCACTCACAAAACTTGACGGTTCGGCAAAAGGAGCAATCGTTCTTGCAATAGCAAAAGAAATGAAACTTCCGGTAAAATTAATCGGT
This sequence comes from uncultured Muribaculaceae bacterium, assembly GCA_964499135.1. Taxonomy (GTDB): domain Bacteria; phylum Cyanobacteriota; class Vampirovibrionia; order Gastranaerophilales; family Gastranaerophilaceae; genus Scatenecus. The sequence goes on along the minus strand of CAZCIW010000006.1, from coordinate 37,739 downwards.
GTTGGCGAACAAATGGAAGACTTAAAAAGTTTCAGTTCTGAAGAATTTATAAATGCACTGTTTGAGTAGGTTCTGCAAAAATACAAAAAAGAGAATACAAAGTGCTAAGAGAGAATATGAAGCGAGATACAGAATTAAAAATTTTAAAATCAGAAAAAACTATTTTAGGGAATTACATTCAGCTTATCGGCGCTGAAAACAATACTAAACCTGTAATCGTAATAGGTGTTTTTCACGGAGATGAACCTCAAGGAAAATTTTTGATTGAAGAGTATATAAAAAAGAAATCCAACAGTAAACTTTTCTTTATCCCATGCTTAAATCCTGATGGAATGGGACTTAACACAAGAACTAATGCAAATAAAGTTGATTTAAACAGGAATTTTCCAACTCAAAATTGGAAATTTTCTGCACGTGACGAATTCTTTGGCGGAGAAAATCCAGCAAGCGAAATTGAAACTCGTTTTGTTATGGAAATTATTGAAGAATACAAACCTTCTCTTATTTTGACACTCCATGCACCTTTCAAAATTGTAAATTATGATGGAGAAGGAAAAGAAGTTGCCCAAAAAATATCTAAAATTATAAGTTATCCAGTTGAAGAAAGTGTCGGCTATCCAACTCCGGGAAGCTTCGGCACCTATGCCGGAATTGAAAAGAAAATCCCCACGATTACGCTTGAATTAGATGAAACTTGTGCAGTAGAAGACTTAACAGAACCTGTTCATAAAATTTTTGATCTCCTAATGTAACAATATTGTAATATTTATGCAATTTTATATATAGGAAATACTTAATAGATATATACGAAGTGTATAAAGCTATGGAGAACTATTATGACAATGAGAATTAATGCCACTCAAGGTACTGGGTTTGAGGCACGAGTAAACAGTGCTGAGATGTCCGAAGCAACACCTGATATTAATTTCAATCACTATGGACCCGATGAAGATTATTTTCAGGCAAAAAGTACAAAAGATCAGGTTAAAAATTATCTCACAAAGAACAAAAACAAATTTGAACTTGTTGAACCATTTTTATTCGGATCAGACCACTTCAAAGTCAAAGGTGATGGCAAGATGACTTACGGAGAATTAAGAAAAATGCTGGGAATTCCACCAAAAGTTTTGAGCGAAACAAATGGCAAAAAGCTGAAAGATACAGATGTTGTAGAAAATATAAAAATAAATCTTTCGGATATCGGCTGGTATGAAATGGCAACACAAACCAAAGATGAAGCCGCTGTTTACCGCGCAGAGAGAAGAAGCGGTAATCCTTATGCAGGGTATGACCGTTCGGTTAGCAATGAGGATATTTTAAAGTGGTTTAAAAACAAATAAAATTAAGTGAGCAGGTGAATAAATTAAAAACACCTGTCTTGACTTATTACTTTTCTAGGACAAATCGCACACTTCACTTCGGTACTGTTCGCGACGGTCCTCATCACTTTGAATTTTTGACTTTGCCCTTCTCTATCTTATCACAAAACGATATTCAATCGTTTTGTTCAACAAAGTGCAAAATCCGCTACTCTTTTTATTTAATAATACAAAAATATGATATAAAAAAATATATTTTCGGGTAGAATAGAGTTATGTATAATTACCAACCAGAAATTGAAGACAAAGAACTCCGCGCCGTCGGACTTGAGCTTATGTTTATGACACCCGAAAAAGGCTCAAAAGAAGAGGGGGTTACTGCTGTTGAGCTTGCCAAAATGGTTGAATTACCACTTGAAACCGTTAAAAAGAAGCTTATACAACTTAAAGATGCAGGTGTAGTTCAAGTCAAAGGAATTAACCCCAAATATTGGAAGTTTGACAATTATAACTTTCAGAGAATGGATGAGCAGGATGATATCTTTAAGCTTTTGTGCTGCTTTGATGATGTAGATTTTGACAAATATTTTCAATATTAAAAACATTTTTAAAACGAAAGCGAATAATATTTAGGAATTTTCTAGCCATATTACTCATTTATTTCAACATTTTCCATAAACTTTTCAACCTTTATTTGGCAAAAATTTCACCATTACTTTTCATTTTGAACATTGCTTTTTTGAGGGAGGGTAAGACAAATTTATGGGGTTTTTAAGGTTTTTGACTGAAAAATCTAATAGAGAGTATAAATACAGCTCAATAGCCTCGTTGTTCTCTCCGAATAACATGCCTCAGCAAATAGCATGCTGAACTTAGCCATCCCGTCCAAGCTCATTTGCTTTTATTGTGGTCTTTTCTATCACGTCATAGAAAAGTTTTTCTGAATTTTCATCGTTCATAACACTGATTCCGACAAATGTACAACCGCCTTTTGTTGCAACATTATCAATCAAAGTTTGAACGGGAATTTCACCCCTGCCTAAAATCATTTTCGCTGACCCAACTGCAGTTTGCGTTGCAAGCATTAAAGATTTTTCATATTCAAGTCCAAGCTTTTCACCAGCACGAGCCATATCTTCTATCACCTTATAGAAAAATGCCGGACCTGAACCTGAAATCGCAGTTACAATATCAATTTGGGACTCTTCAACACGTATAACTTTTCCAATATTACTCAAAAGTTCCACAACAAAATTTGCATCTTCCTCTGTCGCTTTTGAACCTTTTGCAACAGCACTCATACCTTCTTTCACAAGCGCAGGAGTGTTTGGCATTACTCTTATTACTCGCGCATTTGGAATTATAGATTCAATTGTTTCAATTGAAACACCGGCAGCAATGGAAACGATTAACTTTTCTGTAGTAACTTCACTTTTTATTTCTTCAAGAACAGCCCTAACATAATTCGGTTTTGTCGCAATAATAACAACATCACTGTTAATTGTTAAAAACCTGTTATCCGTCAAAACCTCAATACCAAGTTTATTATGCGCGAGTTCTGCTATCTCACAATTTATTTCTGCCCCTTTTAACTCATACTCACCACATTTTGGAGCAGCTTTTATGCCGGAAATAATAGCTCCAGCCATTTTCCCACACCCGATAAAACCAATTTTTGTTAAAGTTTTGTTCATATTATTTAACCTGCCTCTCTCATAGAGTTGACTAATATTTTTTTTTAATCTAACATTAGAATTATACGACAAATATAAATTAAAAGGAATAAAGAAATGAGACGTACACTAGAAGGAACAAAAATCAAAAGACAAAAAGTCAGTGGCTTTAGAGCAAGAATGGCAACTCCGGGCGGACAAGAAGTTTTGAACAGACGCAGAGCAAAAGGTCGTCACAAGTTGGCTATTCAAGCTAAAAAACGTGCATAATTGTTTTTGACATAAAAACGAGTTAGAATTTGAAGCACTAAAAATAAAGTTCAACACAGCAGGTCGAAAATAGTTAGACGTGCTGTGTTGTTTTGGTTATATATGTTAAAAAAAAGATTCAGATTAAAAAACAAAGCTGCATTTTCAGCGACCTACAGAGTTAAAAAATCAACCCATAAAGGCGGTGTAACTCTTTTTGCGGGAATTAAAAAGAAAACTCCGGAAATTTCTACAAAGGCAGGATTTGTAGTCTCAAAAAAAACTCACAAACGTGCGGTAAAAAGAAACAGATTAAGAAGATTAATGCGAGAAAGTTACAGGTTACTTCTAAAATCCGGCAATCTCGGTAATTCCCAAGAATACATGTCATTAATTTTTGTAGGTGGAGAAAACGCACTTGATAAAAACTTTTTTCAAATGCAAAATATCATTAAGACTCTTTTGGAGCGCCTTTAATGTTTGAAGGGATTTACACCGAACAAATTTTAATGCACCCTACCATCCGTGCTTATCCGCAGCAACCGCAGAATATGTCAGGAGTTACTCTCGGGTCGCAGGCAATTTACAGATATGCACTGGACGAAAGCGCATACCCGACATTAGTACTGGCGAATTATCTTTTTGACGGAGAGATGGATTTTATACCTCCGGGACATTATGAACTTGCACTATCAGATGATTGGAATTTTTTTATACTTTTGCAAAGCAAAGAGCCAAAAGCTATTTTTCCGGTAATTAAAGTTGAAGAAGATGAATCAGAAAAAGAACGACTTCAAGACCCCAAAAATAAAAAACGAATTAAAAAAGAAGAAAAAGAACGAATTAAGATTAACGAAAAACGTGCTAAAGCAGGAATGCCCCCTGAAAAAGAAGAAGTTTATATGGAAGCCTCAATTGAATACAACGAAAATGGAAATTATTATTTGGTGAAATATATCCGCGGCACAATCAAAGCCTGGGGAGTAATTAAGCGCTAGTGTCCCTATTTTTACCTTAAATACAAATCTCTGCAACCCCTAATGCGGAGACAAAACCGGTGGACCAACAGTTTTGAAGGTTAAATCCTCCACAAAATCCATCAATATCAAGAACTTCCCCACAAAAATACAAACCCTTAATCAATTTTGACTCCATTGTTTTTGAAGACACCTCATCTAACGAAACCCCTCCACAGGTTACGACTTCACTACTACCTGAGTAACCTTCTGCAAAGACTTCAAAATGATTCAAATTTTTTAAAATTTCATCACGAAATTTCCCGTTTATTTTAAAAGCTTTGACATTGCCATCAAGCCCAATTTTATCCAAAACAAACTCACCAAGTGATTTCGGAACATATTCGGCAACGATATTTTTTATAGCTTTATGAGAATTGGAATTCAAAATATCCTGAAGATTAATTTCACCAACAAAATCGAATTCTATCTTATAAGGAAATTCAACACGCGCCATTATTGAAGAAATCGCATAAACTAAAGGTCCTGAAATTCCATTATGAGTGAATAGCAAGTCACCGCTAATACAACGTTTACCAAAACTTGCTCTAACATTACGCACAGACACACCTGAAAGCTCACAAAACTCTTCACTTACCTTTAATCCGGTAAGAGATGGAAGTGGCGGAACTATTTTATGTCCAAGATTTTTAATAAAATCAAAAGAAGAATGTCCACCGGACGCAATTACAACCTTTTCAAAAAAGTAAGACACTTTATCCGATTTAACCTCAAAACCTCCGTTACAGGATTTAACGGACACAACGGACTCATTACTTATCCTAATTCCGTCCAAGGCACTCAATATTGCCTGCCTAACCACTGATGAACTGTTTGAGACAGGAAATATCCTCATATCTTCCTGAACATAAGTTTGAATCCCTAAATTTTTAAAGAATTCAATAGTTTCGGCAGTCCCAAATTTGGAAAACACAGAATATAAAAACTTTTCGCCTCTGGGATAATTCGCAGCTAAATCCTTCAAATCGAACTCTGCATGTGCCAAGTTACAGCGTCCGCCACCGGTTGGAAGAAGCGTTTTCAATAGAGAATTTTTCTCAAAAATCACCGGAGAGAAACCATATTTCTTAAGATAATACGCGCAAACACATCCCGCCGGACCTCCACCGACAATAGCAACCCTAAATTTCGACTCGCGTACCATACAAAAATACCATTTCGGGGTTTTCAAGGTCACTATGCAGATCAATCATAGACTTATGCAAAACCGGGTGTTCATAATCAGGAATCAATTCCAACAACGGAACAAGCGTAAATGCCCTTAAATGCAAATATTTATGCGGAATAGTGAGATTTGGTTCATTAATAATCTCATTTCCGTAAAACAAAATATCAATATCAATCGTTCTATCTTCATAAGAACCACTTGAAGATGATTTACGCCCAAGTTGAATCTCAATTCTATTACATTCTACAAGAAGTTCCATTGGAGAAAGTTTCGTCTTTATTTCGACAACAGCATTAACAAACCAAGTTTCAGATGCCATATTCCACGGCTCAGTCTCATAGAATGCGGAAGTTCTAACAACACTTATACTTTCACACGCATTCAAAAGACTTGTCGCCTGCTGTACGTAGCCTATTCTGTCTCCGCTATTTGATCCTAAACTTAAATAAACGATTGCCATACTTATATTTTATTAATTTTAAATCAATCTGTCAATATAGAAGTTTAAAATATCTCTATATACAAAACCTATCACCACGGATAGTTCTTTGGAAATTCCCATCCGTTTTTCTGCAACTCATCCTGACATGGTGCTAAATTATACTTACTACCTCTTTTAGATCCGCTACCCAAATAACCACAGGGTCTTTTTCTACCACTAGCTCTCTTAGCCCCTGATAACCCATAACCGCTAATTAAAAGCATTTTTTCCTTGGGATCTTGAACTTCCACGACTCCCCAATTATCATAGTTATGCCCAGGAGCTAATTTATGATAAAATTCAAATCCAAATATATCTTTTCCATAACGATTAGGTCCATTTGAACCATTTATATCTACTATGAAATGAGTATCAATATCGAAACTCGTTCCATAAGTGCTTTTACTGGAGAAAACATAAAGTAAATAAGTACCGTCATTTAACCTGCAATACACAATTGATGGATTTTTCCAATCTGAAGTAACCCTGTTCCCGGCATAAATATAATTAGCCTCCGAGAACTCCTTTTTATACTTTTCCGAAAAGATATTTTTTGAGCAATCAATTCCTGAAAAGTTTTCGAATATATATTCATGAGTCAAGGATAATGCACAATTGGATTTACGCGGCTCAACTTTACAATTATCCCACCACTCTGAATCACCATATCGGGCAACCGCTTGATTGTATGCTCTTGTAAACGAATTTACAAATTTTTTCAATTGTGTTTGTAGGACAATTTTTTGATAACCTTCGATTAAGTGCGGAAACGTCATCGCCGCAACAATTCCGATTATACCTAAAGTAACCAATACCTCAGCCATAGTGAAAGCTGCGCCTCGTCGCACCAAATGACAACACTTACAATCGCTCGCGCCTATATTCGGCTTGGTAAATGTGGCGAGCTTCTTTGAATACGTCAAAGCACTTTGACACTGAGGCTCAATACTTGTCTCGGGGTTAATTTCACCTAGACTTTTCGGCAATTTCACGTTCGGAACCTTGCCAACATTCGTCTTCCCAAATGAAGTAAAGGATCTCTTTGCACATCCAGAAAAACTCGTGCGAACAACGCTTAAAGATTGAGTAAATGCGGCGATTTTATTTTTAAGGCAAAAAGATGAATTAACTTGCGCAGAAACTTCATTTTCGGGTTCCATCTCGTCGACTTTTTTTAATAAATCTGAGAGCGAATGGGCATTTTTACCGGGTTTTACCATAGCGATACCCCCGAAACCCTGTCTACGAGACCTTTTAGAGTGTACCCCCCCCCGCAAATGCAGTCATAGTGCGCTTTTTCATACTTTTTACCTCTTTCTTTCTTAATTACTGTTACTTTCTTATCTTAACATATTTGTCTGAACTTTTCAACCCTGCGGAAAAATGTTGTTGAAAAAAATATTGTTTGCTTCGCCACAAAAAGAAAGAAATAAAGACAATATATTAACATTACACAGTTTGATTAAAAGATTAATTGCCATTTTTTTATTCTTGTTTTATAATTAGGACATCAGAAGGAGAGTGCTATGGAGATATTAAACAAGAATGAGGGACTAATCACTAAGATTATCGGACCGGTTATTGATGTGGAATTTCAAACCGGCGAGCTTCCTGAAATCTATACAGCATTAAATATATATAAAGAAGACGGAAGCTATGTTGTTACAGAAGTTCAACAGATGCTGGGGTCTAACAGAGTTAGAACCGTTGCAATGTCTTCGACTGACGGGCTTAGGCGCGGAATGAAAGTAGTAAATACTTATGAACCTATTAAAATTCCGGTTGGTAAACCTATCTTAGGAAGAATTTTGAATGTTACAGGACAACCTGTTGATGAGATGGGAACTGTCGAAACAGATACATATCTTCCAATTCATAGAGAATCTCCAAAACTTGTCGATCAAAATACAAATATAGAAATTCTTGAAACCGGGATTAAAGCAATCGACCTTTTGCAACCTTATCAGAAAGGTGGGAAGATTGGACTTTTCGGTGGTGCAGGAGTTGGAAAAACAGTTTTGATTATGGAACTTATTCACAATATTGCACAGGAGCACTCCGGAGTGTCTGTATTCGGTGGTGTCGGAGAAAGAACCCGTGAAGGAAACGATTTATGGAACGAAATGAAAGAATCAGGTGTTATTGATAAAGTTGCACTTATTTACGGGCAAATGAATGAACCACCGGGAGCTCGTATGAGAGTAGGGCTTTCTGCTTTGACTGCGGCTGAATATTTTAGAGATTTTTCAAAGCAAGATGTGTTACTGTTTATTGATAACATTTTTAGATTTACACAAGCCGGTTCTGAAGTTTCGGCACTTCTCGGACGTATGCCGTCAGCAGTAGGCTATCAGCCGACTCTTGCAAATGAGATGGGAGAACTTCAAGAACGTATTACCTCCACAAAAGACGGTTCAATTACCTCAGTTCAAGCGATTTATGTACCTGCGGACGACTTGACAGATCCGGCACCGGCGACAACTTTCTCACATCTTGACGCTTCAACCGTATTATCACGTCAAATTGCTTCACTTGGTATTTATCCGGCTGTTGACCCACTTGAATCTTCTTCAAGAGCGCTAGACCCGAATATCATCGGCGAAGAGCATTACAACGTAACCAAGAAAGTACTTGAAATTCTTCAAAAATATAAAGAACTCCAAGATATTATTGCAATTCTGGGTATGGATGAACTTTCTGACGCTGATAAAGAAACAGTTAACAGAGCGAGAAAAATTCAAAGATTTTTGTCTCAACCGTTCTTTGTTGCAGAGCAATTCTCAGGTATTTCAGGAAAATATGTAAAACTTGAAGATACTATCAAAGGCTTTAAAGAAATAATTGAGGGCAAACACGACGACTTGCCGGAACAAGCGTTCTACATGGTCGGAACTATTGACGAGGCCGTTGAAAAAGCTAAACAAATTGCCGGCTAAGAATAAATTGCTATGGTGAGTTAAGCTTTGTTTGCCTGCAAACAGACTGAGCACGCAAACGAACTGGAAACTTTGAGGTTACAAATTTATGCATTTAAAAATAATCACACACGAAAAAGTTGTATTTGACGAGAATGTGGATGAAATCTACACCCGCTCTGTAGATGGTGAATTCGGAATTTTAAAAAATCACGTTCCTGTTATGACAGCACTCGATATCGGAGTCACAAAAGTTAAACAGAACGCTGAAACAAAATATTTTACCACAATGGGCGGTGTACTCCAATTTAAGGACGATGAGTGCATAATACTCACAACAACCGCAGAAAGTGGAAACGATATTGATGTGGCAAGGGCAGAAGCAGCATTAAGACGTGCAAAGGAACGACTTGAAGACAACAATGCCGAAACAGATTCAAAACGTGCAGAAGCCGCGGTTGCAAGAGCTATGGCAAGATTGAAAGCAACTTTGAATAAATAGTATTCCGGTTTTAATTTCTGCCAACAGAATTCCACAGTAAGCCGCCATTAGAAATGTTCGCTAGCACATTAAATTGTCGTTCATGTGTACGGCGAGTAATACACTGACTTCTCTGTTTTATTTCAGCATCAAGGTGTTGTTTTTCTAATCAGATTTCGCAACCAAATTGTTAACAATTGTAACAAAATAACACAGTTTTTTTAAAGTTTTTAGTCTAAAATGCCGACATATAACATGAATAAATAGGATTGTTACTAACTCGAAAGGATTTTAGACAAGAACAATGGGTTTATCAGCATCACAAGCGAGATTATTAACCATAACAGCCAGAAAATCTGACTGCGAGTATGAAAGTATGAGACTTTCACACCAGAAGATTGCCTTGTCCAGAGACATGGAAAAAGTTTCTACCGAGTACGACAATGCTATGGCGCAAACTAAATTGGTTTATGATTACTATGGAACGGGCTCTGAACAAAACCCGCTTGCTTATAATATTTTAATGACCCCATCACAATTGAACAACTTTACACCAATGCCTTTAACAGATTCTTCAGGCAGAGTTGTTCTTGACGACAGACTTGCCAAAGCTGCAAGAGATGCAGGAATTCCGCAAGAAGGACTCGATGGACTTCCATCCTCTGACGCTCGTAACGCATTTATTGATTCTTTGGCAGGCACGGGATATATTTCTCAAGTACAAGCGGAGAATATTAAAAAGACTACTTATAACCAGGCTGCCGGTGTAGGAGATGCAAACCTTGTTAATGTCAATACTACGACTGGTACGTTAACTGATTTAATTGATATGGTTAGCAACAGTTATTATGATTTTTCAGATCTTTGTAATGGCTTGAATAAAAGTAACGGCGGATTTAATCTCAACATGTATGAAAATGGTACAGATATTGGTACTGGTGGAAAGATTTCTCTTGCTGATCTTTTAAATGGTAACTACAGTATCAAAGGTACTTTCAAACAGTATAACGGAGAAGTCAACGGTGTATATTCCTGGGCAGTAGTTGATTGTGTCGCTACATCAAGCTTTTGGGAAGATATGTTTGCTCAATTTGAATCAATATTGGACACTGGTGATGAATACACGCAAGCAGCATTGGCATATGCTAAACGTATGACAACAGATATTGTTGAATGTTTAAGTGATGTTTATGATCCTAATGGCTTTGACACTTCTAACTTTGCTCGCTATGAAGTTGGGGATAATCACTTGATAGGGAACACTTCACATAAAGAAATTACCAAGAGACTAAATAGTAATATTGATAATACAATTGGTATTGTATATATTGACAACAGTGCAAGAGAAAATGAGACTAAATACACTGACGCTTATGGCTTAAACTTAAGTAACATGATAAAAGCTTACCTTACATATTTTGCACAATATATGGAAGGTATTGACACTTCTTCATATAGTGTAGATACAAACCAAGATTATAAATCTGGCGATAGATCAAAAGGAAGAACAGTTGCAGACAGTAACCTTATTGATGAAATGTTTACATTTACAATGGTTACAGACGTTGACACATCAGGAGATAACCTTCTTATTGCAGCATTCTGGGATACTTTGTTCAACCAAATTTGTACTAAAGGTTGGGTAGAGAACAACAATGTTAACGATCAAGAATATATGCAAGAATCCCTTAAAAACGGGAATATGTACATTTCAACCCTTTCTGACGACGGGTTTTATTATCTCGGAAACTATGCTACTAATTCATACATTAAAGAAGTTTCGGACGAAGAAGGCATTGCTCAGGCAGAAGCAAGATATCAACGCGAAAAAACAAAACTCAGCAATAAAGAAAATATTTTAGATATGAAGATGAAGAACTTAGATACGGAAATCTCTTCACTTTCTACTGAATATGACACTGTTAAATCTGTTATCCAAAAGAATATTGAAAAATCGTTTAAAAGGTATCAGGCATGATAAAACAAGATAACAGCGCGGCGTGCTAAATTTAGCACGCCGCGCTGTTAATGTATCTATTTATATTTATTTTTTACTCTTATCTGCGAGTTCGCTATCCATTCGCAAAAATACAGGTTTAATATCTTCTTTTGAAATCAATTTTCCTGTTTTAATATTTTTACCTGAAAGTTTGTCAAGTTTCACAGACTTCAAATCAAACGATAACTGTGAAGCCATTCTTTCAGCAATGTTCGGACAATACGGATAAATCAGAGCCGATACAACACACATTACCTCAAGAACTGTCGTAAGAACCTGACCGCATTCTGTCATTTTTTCTTCTTTCGCAAGCGTCCAAGGTGCATTATCAGTTACGTATTTATTTGTCATATCTACAAGCTGAAGAATTTCATTTCCGGCTTCCGAGATTTCAAAACTATCAAAATGACTTTTTACAAGGTCAATTTTATTTTTTGCAACCTGAAGAAGACTTTTTGAACCTGCTACAAGTTCGTTTCTGTCAACATCAAACTCTTCTTTCACCTCACCATCAAAATATTTTACAAGCATTGAAAGCGTTCTGTTGAGAAGATTTCCCATAGAATTTGCAAGATGTGCGTTAACTTTTTCTTTAAAATCATCATCCGAATAATTTCCATCTTTTCCACAAGGCGCCGAAACTGCCATATAATAACGGAAAGGATCAGGTATATCAAGTTCAAAGTTTTCAAGAACAGATGTCGGAGAAATTACGTTTCCTAGAGATTTTGACATTTTACTTTCATCAATCGTAATCCAACCATGTGCAAAGATGTGTTTTGGAAGCGGTAGGTCAAGTGCAAGTAAAAATGCAGGCCAATAAATACTATGGAATTTTAAAATATCTTTTCCGATTACATGAACATCAACCGGCCAATATTTTTTGAAATTTTCCGACGGTTTTTCTGGATCATACCCGAGCGCTGTTATGTAGTTTGAAAGAGCATCAATCCATACATAAATCGTTTGGTCCGGATCTTCCGGAACATCTATTGCCCACTCAACATTGTCTTTTGAACGAGAAACCGAAATATCCTGAATGTCTTCAAGTTGGTTTAGAACTTCGTTTGCTCTAAATTGCGGAACTATAAAATCAGGATGTTCTTTTATATGTTTAATAATCGCATCTTTATATTTTGTAAGTTTAAAGAAATAATTTTCTTCGCAGACAAGCTCTGGTTTCTTCAAGTGATCAGGACAAAGTCCATCTTCAGTTAAATCTTTTTCGTTCAAAAAGCTTTCACACCCTGAACAATACAATCCTTCATATTTATGTTTGTAAATGTCGCCTTTATCAACAAGTTTTTTAAAGATTTTTTTAACAATAGCTTCATGATCAGCATCAGTTGTTCTTATAAACCTTGTATAATCAATACCAAGCGCACTCCACGCATCTTTAAACGATTGAGCGTTAATATCACAAAGCTCTTTGGGTGTAATTCCTTTTGATGCTGCTGTTTTTTGGATTTTAATCCCGTGTTCGTCAGTTCCTGTCAGGAAAAACACATCATCACAGCGTTGCGTATAATGTCTGGCAATTATATCCGTGAGAATTTTTTCATAAGCGTGTCCAATGTGCGGAGCACCGTTTACATAATCAATCGCAGTTGTTACATAAAATCTTTCCATTTGTATTTATACCCTCATTTCTTTCTATTCTTTTGAAAAAATTGTAACATAAAAACAATATATTGAGCAGAATTCACCATTTCATTTATACAAATGATTGATTTTTTAGTCTTTATCATTAGAATATTAGAATATGAATAAGTTGATAGCTTTAATATTAATCCTTGGTTTAGGTTCCAGCGTTTTGGCAAAAAACGTTGATATTGAGCAAGTTTATCGCGATTTGGAAGTTCCGACGCACAGATATGTTCATGATGTTGACCCCGGAGAATATTATGATATACAGAATACAAGCTGGTCTCCGTACCCACTTTTCAGACTTTCCAGCCCGATTTATTTTAAGTCAATTACCATTGAGCCGGGATATTATGCACTCACTCCAAGAGAACACAAAGGTGATTGGTATATTCTTTTTAAAGACGGCGGGAAGATTAAATATATAATTCCAGCCTATGACCGAGAAATTGTACCTATGGGATTTTACGAAGATCATCTTCCACAACCGAAAATGACTTTCACCCAGAAATGGCACATCAAAGCCCTTGATACTATCGGGAAAGTTTTCCCGTCGTCTCAGAGAAAACCCACTCCGCAGGCATATCTTGAATCAACAGATATGGAACATCATTATCTTTCTCTGGTAATTTATTGGGGAAATTACAGATATTATACAGTTTTTAGAACTATTCAACTTTAATCATATACTTTTACTAAAGTTTTTTATATTAAATACAAAAAAGGCAGTGCGCGAAAGTTTCCTTTCGCGCACTGCCTTTTTTACTTCAGAATTTTATTCTTCATCCTGACGTTTTATCATACCCGAAGTTACGGCATACAAAGCCGCTGAAACTTCTGCGGTTGAACTAAACGGACCGTAAGATCTGATGAATTTTGCAGCATCAAATTGGTTCAAATATTCAATAATTTGAGATTTAGACTCTTCTGTCAATAGAGTTGTAGCAATCAAATTCTGAATGTAATTTGAAGCTTTTTCTTCAACAGCACTTTCCGAAAAATCTTCTGAGGATGAAAGCAAAACCTTGTCGGAATCCGATTTTTCTGTTACTGCCACATTTTTAGCTGCAGTTTCTTCTTCAACTTCCTGCAATTCTTCGTCTTCCTCAATTGCCGCTGCTGCCGAAGTGTATGCTTTTGCTGATACTCCTGAAATTTCCATAATATCCGTCCTTTCTAAAAAAATTACATTATTATTTACGGCATATTAATCACAAAACTTTAGTTTTTGTTAAAAACTATTAACGAAAAAAATATTTATGCTATATTCAAAAAAGATGGACATTATGATATTAGTGATTTTATCAGGGAACCGCAGCCAGTAAAAAAATCTCGCAAAAATTTTTATTTTTAATTTTTGAAAGCAATAAAAAGGAAAAGTTCATGCCAATAGTTCCTATTAGCACAGCAAACACACAATCTACAAGAAAAAAGCAGTTACTTAATCCTGTAGCTGCGACAGGCTACGGAGCACTGTTTCTGGGTGGTGCTAGTGCAATTGCTGCCAAAAACAAAAAAATCAAAAGTCACGTATATATAGCTTACGCTGCAGGAGCACTGGCTATTGCTCATACTGCACTTATTGAGTGGTACAAATTCAAAAGAAATCACCCCACATCAGAACTTAAATAAAATAAAATAAAATAAAATAAAATAATAAACAACTCATATTTTAATATTGCAAAATGTTAAGCTCTGCTATATAATCCTTCTGTAAATATTTAAGAAAGGAGAGTTTAGTATGTTTGAAAAAGACATTAACATCAACGATATTAAAGAAATTAGAACTCGAACAACCGTATATTTCGGTGTTGGTGCAATCAAAAAAATTGACAGCATTGCTCAAGTTCTAAAAAACAAAGGAATTGACAAAGTTATAGTGATGTCAGGCAGAAACGCATACAAAGCAACAGGTGCTTGGGATTTTGTAGAAAAAGCATTGAAAGATAATTCAATAGGATACGTAAATTATGATCAGGTAACCCCAAATCCAACAACACACCATGTAAACGATGCGGCAAAACTCGCGCACGAATTCGGCGCAAAAGCGGTTATCGCAATAGGAGGCGGTTCCCCGACCGATGCAGGAAAATCCGTTGCAATTTTGCTTGAATATCCTGACAAAACCGCAAATGATATTTACGAATTCAAATTCACACCGGAAAAAGCAGCTCCTATTGTATCAATCAACCTTACGCACGGAACAGGCACAGAAACAAACCGATTTGCTGTCGTTACGGTTCCGGAAAAAGATTTCAAACCTGCAATTGCGTATGATTGCATCTATCCTATGTTTGCAATTGATGATCCGCAGTTGATGACAAAATTAAGCCCAAAACAAACGAGATATGTTTCAATCGATGCGGTAAACCATGTTATTGAAGCAGCTACATCAACTGTTCTTTCTCCATACAGTGTAACTCTGGCAAGAGAAGTTATTGCGCTTGTTCACAAATATCTTCCGAAAGCAATTGAAAATCCGGAAGATTCGGAAGCCAGATATTATCTTGCATATGCTGCAATGATGGGAGGAGTTTGTTTTGACAATGGGCTTTTACACTACACCCATGCTCTTGAACATCCTTTAAGCGCAGTTAAGCATGAACTCTCTCATGGTCTTGGATTAGCAATTCTGCTTCCAGCTGTAGTTAAGACTATATACAAAGATAGAGCACATATCCTTGCAGAAATCCTGAAACCTATTAATCCGAATCTGGAAGGAGATGTTTCCGAAGCTTATCAGGCGGCAAAATCTGTTCAAGACTGGCTTTTCTCTGTCGGCGTAACTTCAAAACTTGAAGATGAAGGTTTCACGGAAGCTGATGTTGAAAAACTCACAAACCTTGTATATACAACACCTTCACTTTCGGGACTTCTTGATATTGCACCGTCAGGAAACGAGCGCAAAGTAGTTGAAACTATATACAGAGAGTCTATCAAACCTCTATAAATTTGTCATTTATTTGGTCAAACATTTTGCGAGACTATTATTAGCAAATTTCTAAATAGCAAATTTTGCATAAAATGCACAAAAAGACCGGCTTACAGCCGGTCTTTTATTATTCGATAATCCATTAATCAAAAACGTAGTTGATAACAGCAGCTTCTCTTGCACGTTTAATTGCTTTTGCAATCATACGTTGATGCTCTGCACAATTTCCGGTAATTCTTCTCGGAATAATTTTACCGGCTTCTGTTAAATATCTTTTCAATTTGGCAGCATCTTTGTAATCAATAGAAGTTACTTTGTCAGCACAAAGTGAACAATTCTTACGTTTTTTCTTATCTTGCTCTTGTTTTGCCATTTGTTTTAATTTTACCTTTCTATTTTGCGCAAATTGCGCCCGACCTTAATTACGTGTTTTACCATTTGTTAGAACGGGATTTCGTCCTCATTAATCAATTCATTTGCCATATCGTCAGTTTCAAATTTAACGATATCTTCACTTCCGTAATTTACAGAAGAAGAGGCTGTAATCTCTCCCCACCTTTCAATCGTGGAAGCGTCAATTTCATAAATTCTCTTTTCGGATCCATCGTCCATTTTTACCGTTGCAGTTTCAAGACGACCTTCCACAAGCACTTTATCACCTTTATTTAGGGATGATACAAGCTCATCAAGCGAATTTCTCTTTGAAATAACTCTAATAAGCATTTCGTCTCTGTCGCCTATATTAAGAACAAATGCGGATACACCCACATTATTCTGTGTAAAACGCTTTTCCGGTGTTCTGTATACCGTTCCGGTTACAACTGATTTTGCTAATGACATTTTTCCTTCTTTCAATTTTTAATTCATTTCACAGTTTTTGTCTGCAAAAGTTACTTGTTAGCCAATTCAAGAAACATTGTTCTTAAAATACTATCGTTCAATCTTAATTGTCTTTTGAACTCAGCAACTTTGTCTGAAGGAAGACATACATTGATGGTTGTGAAAAACCCGTCACGGAAATTCTGTACATCATAAGCTAATTTTTTTCTGCCTGTTTTTTCTACAGATTCGACTTTACCATCTAAACTTGTTACAACTTCTTTCAAAGCTGTAAGCTGTTTTTCAACTTCTTCAGCATCAAGATTTGGCTTAAATATTGCTAATAATTCATAAGTGTTCATAATTTTTCTCCTTTTTATATTTTGGCTATGTATCTATATTAGCATGGAAAAAGGAAATTTTACAAGATGTATTCGGCAAAAAAGCTATAATCAGCCCGACCTGTCATGAAAACATGTTCATCCAAATTATCCGAAGAGCCGCGCCATTCAATAATTACAGAGCCTCCAAGAAGATTTACTTTCACCTTTTGTTCTGTTAAGTTATTTAAAACTCCCGCAACAACAGTTGCACATGCTCCTGTACCACAAGCCAACGTTATTCCACAACCTCGCTCAAAAACACGCATATCAACTTCCGTACGCGAAAGAATTTTTGCGAACTCAACATTTGTTTTTTCCGGAAAATAACTGTGACATTCCAAACAAGGTCCATATTGCTCAGCGAGATTAAGCGGATCTTCTTCCGTAAAAATCACACAATGTGGATTTCCCATAGAAACAGGATTAATATTAAATTCCTTATCTAAAACCTGCAACGTACGTTTGCCACAAAAAGGAATTTTTTCATCTTCCAAAATTGGCGCACCCATGTCAACTCTAACCGTTCCATCATTAAGAAGTTCCGGTTTAATAATTCCTGCGAGAGTTTTTACGGAAAAACTTTTCTTAGCGACAAGTTTTTTATCATAGACATATTTAGCAAAACATCTCATCCCGTTTCCGCACATTTGAGCTGTTGAGCCGTCAGAATTATAAAAATACCAGCCAATATCGACATTATCAGCAGTTTTACAGTCCGGAACAATCATTCCGTCCGCTCCAATTCCAAAATGCCTATCACAAAGTCTTTTTGCAAGTTCTGCCATAGAAAGTCCTGTTTTTTTAAATTCTTCATAATCCAAAATCACAAAATCATTTCCCAACCCCTGCATTTTCGTTATTTTAATATTTTGCATAAAATTTCCTCATCCTTTTTTCAAGATTATATTACAAAAATGCCAAATAAAAAGCGGTTATAATTCTAACCGCAGATAGTTATATATTAACATCAAGTAAATGTATAATAAATGAAGATATTAATCTTTATTCATACCTCATTAAATATTTTTCAAAATTCGATAAGAAATAAAAAGTCATATCAAGTTACGAAAAACATTTTAGAGTTATCTAGCTTGTATGTCTTTTTCGAATTTTTAAGAAACCATTCTGCACTCCAAAAAGATAAACTTCCTACAGAACAGTCCAATCATAGCATACTTTAAAAAAAAATGCAATACCCTGTCCTAGGGTAAAATAAATTATGCAAATCAATCTAAAACCTGACATAAGCAACTTTACAAAGAAACAGGAGACAGAAAAAATTTCTGTCTCCTGTTGTTTATATTAACTATTTAGTCATCAACGCCTGTTGTTGATAAGGTATCTGTGTGAGGCAACACTTCTGCGTAGTACTGATCCTCTTTGAGTTCACCTTGATCCTTTAACAAACTTAAGTAAAGAATTTTGTTTTTAGTTGCAAGATCAAGATTTACGAACTCTGCTCCGGCGGTTTTGTCTGTTGTTGATACAACTTTTACTTCAGTATTAACTTCGACATCACCGTATTTAATATGTACCGGAACAACATCACCGACTTTTAAGGATTTATCGTGGCTAAGTTGAACACCGCCTCTGGAGATGTTAAGAATACCACTTGCTGACTGAGAGTCTGAGTTAAATACAACCGGTTGCTGCGTTGCATCTGTATCAAATCTCATATACTGACGTTTATCAATAACTTCAATATAATCGTTGTATTCTTTTTTCCAGGTTTGACCCATTACATCAGGCACTTCTGGATCTGGATCAGGATCTGGATCAGGATCTGGATCTGGATCAGGATCTGGATCAGGATCTGGATCAGGATCTGGATCTGGATCAGGATCTGGATCAGGGTCTGGATCTGGATCAGGATCTGGATCAGGATCTGGGTCTGGATCTGGATCTGGGTCTGGATCTGGATCTGGATCAGGATCTGGATCTGGATCAGGATCTGGATCAGGATCTGGATCTGGATCAGGATCTGGATCTGGGTCTGGATCTGGATCAGGATCTGGATCTGGATCAGGATCTGGATCTGGATCAGGATCTGGATCTGGGTCTGGATCTGGATCAGGGTCTGGTTCCGGTACAACTAAGTCATCACCATTTTCCTTATCAGGATCAAATGTTTCATCGTCACGCTGTCCGCTTCCCGGAACATCTCCGTCCGGACCTGCATCGTCAGGAGTTTCGCCATTATCCGGATCATATCCATAATAATATATACGAACTTCTTCCGGCTCTCCGGTTGCTGTTACATCATCAGGTCTTACTGCTCTACCTCTGATAGAAACCGGCTTGTCAGTATCCGGATTTGTATTAACCAACGTATTTGTTCTGTCATCAGGGGTAACTGAAGATAAGCCCGGCATTCTGTGTTTACCCATATTGAAGTAATAGCCTCCGACATAAGCATTATCAGCGGTTACGGTAAGATCCTGGTCCATATTCGGATGGCTGATAGAACCTTGCCCATTAAGTGTTCCGTTTTTGATTACAAGAGTTGAGTTTGGAACAAGATTTGGATTATCTTTTGTTCCCATATCAAGGACTTTTACGGTAGCTTTTTCAGGAACAATACCGGTATAATCACCGTAGTAATCTCCACTTTCGGCATATCTGGAAGGTACACCGCCGAGATTTTCAATATACATTTCAGAGCCGCGATCAACTATGTTAACTTCATTTTGAGCGGTAATATCTCTGATATAGGTATTTCCTGAGAATTCAACGTTTACGCTGCCTTCTCTTGAAGAAATAGTACAAACCTTAGTATCGGCTTTCGTTCCGTCTGCATTATCAAGACCTTTTGCATTAATATCACCTATAGCAAGGAACTCAACACCTTCAGCATTTTCTGTTCCAACAGCATGTCCGTTAATAAGCGGAGTCTCATACAAGTCGTGAGGTTGTGAAGCATCATCATCTTCGTTTGCAATATCAACATTTACACCTGTTTGTAAGAATGTAATTCTGTCAGACGTGCTTGCGCCAATATTACCGCTAGCAATTGCGGAAATTCCTGAACCTTTAAGATTTGGAGTCGTGAGATTGTTTTCTGATTTGTTTAATATACTGTATGGAGTTGCACCTTTATTTGTTTTATCATCTGCAAGAAGGATTAAACGACCGTCAGAATGAATTCTGTTTACGTTCATATTCTTGTCTAAACTTGCAAGGTTAACGAGTGCCCCATTACCGCTATTGTCAATTGTTATTGTACCGTCAATTTCAGTGTTGATTGATTTTGTCAAATCTCTTTCAGCAGGACCGACTCCGGTACAAACACCGCCATCACATGGTCCGACTTCAAGCCCGACAGAACCGTCCGTTACTTTTGCGATTAAGTCAGCACCTTCTGTTGTTCTGATTAAAGTTTTTGCGACACCGTTGTTCAACAAATTGCCGTTAGTGACAGTAATATTTACATCAGCATTTGAATCAATGTTAAATTCATTTGACGTATGACCGATTGTCATATTTGAATTTTCATTGACAAAGTTAACAATACCGTTTTTATTATTATGAGTTACAAGCCCTTGGATATTCATTCCGTTTGCGCCTGTATTTTTAACGGTCAAAGCAGAACCTTTTGAATTAACTTTACCTATTGAAGAAACAAGCAATCCTGCATTTGTGTTTTTAAGAGTTGCAGCACCGTTGTTGTTTGTAACTTTACCATCAATTATAAAACCACCGTTTCCGTCATTCTGCATAGTAAGGCTATCACCATCATTAATGACTTCACCGACAGAATTAACATTCAACGCGCCGTTTGTATTGGTTACGGTAACGGCACCGTTATTGTTATCTACAAGTCCGGAAACTTTCAATCCGCCGGCACCGGCATTATTTATAGAAAGCGAATTACCATCGTTTTGAACGAGTCCCGAAATTTCAAAATCACCGTTTGAACTTCCATTCGTATTTGTTAAAACTGCATCGCCTGCATAGTTATAAACCTTTCCTGCAACAAGCATTCCATTAGTACCGGAATTAGTCATTTCAAGTTTGGTACCTCTATTGGTAACTGTTCCTCTAGAATTTACAACAAATTTGTTTTTGTTATTTTTGAGAGTCGCAGGACCTTTGTTATTTATAACAGAACCATCAATTGAAAATCCGCCGGCACCATCATTTGTCATAATAAGCTCAGAGCCATCATTTGTGACAGTTCCTCCGGCAAGAACATTTAGTCCTCCATTAGAATTTAGTACAGATACAATGCCATTGTTATTATCTACGGTTCCAGACACATTTAAGCCTCCGGTACCTGCATTATTTAATTCAAGTGAGGTTCCCTCGTTTTGAACAAGCCCTGAAATATCAAGCCCACCATTTATACTCTCTGATGTATTTGTAATTGTAGCAGTTCCGGAATTGTTATAAACATTTCCGCTTATAGCTAAGTTTTCCGAGCCTTTATTTGTAATATTCAGCGATGTACCGTTGGACGTTACCGTACCTCCAACAGCTAAACCATTAACTTTATTCAAAATTTCGGCAGCACCGGTATTATTAGTAACGTTACCGCCAATACTCAAACCATTTGCACCGGTTTCGTTCGTAACTGTCATATCACCTGTATTCGTAATAGTTCCGTCAAGTTTAATACCTGTACCAGAGCCATTATTTGTAACAGTTAAAGTTCCTTTGTTTTTTATCAAACCGGTTGACGTTTGATTCAATGCACCTGCACTATTCGTGATTGTCATTGTTCCATTTGGATTTGAAACTTCTCCGGCTATCTTTATGCCACTAGCACCTGTGTTTTTAATCGTTACCGAACTATTCGCCGCAGTATTGTAATTTCTTACTTTAGCATTTTGTGCGATATCAGTTCCAACATTTGATTGAATAACAATTTTGCCATTTGCACTTGCAAAAGAGTTTGCGGAATTCATGTTATCAGCATTGACAAGATTGTTGAATAAAACATCAGCGCCATTATTTGTCGTAATATAGGTTTTATCATTTCCAATGCCGGCAAGCAACAAACCGCCGTTTCCAACGTTAACCTGCCCGCCGCTTAATATAACATCACCTCTTGAAGCAACACGTCCGTTAATTGTAACGGCACCACTTCCGGTATACAAAGCAGAATTTGAAGGATCAAACGTATTTGTAACATTTTGTGCTAACGCGGTTGTAGTACCGTCTGAGAAAGTTGTATTTATTTCATGGTCAGGAAGTCCTGATCTCATAGAATCAAAAGATGACTGAGAAGGTGTATAAACCTGCAAAGAGCCTACATTCAAAACACCTGTGGAGCCAACCATCATTCCGTTTGGAGAAATGAACACCAGATTTCCTGCATTCATTGAAGTGTCACCCAATTCACGCATCGTGTTTACAATACCGTTAATTGTTCCACCGTTTTGTACAAAGTTTACAAAAGTTTCAATATCAAAATACCGGTGATTTTGGACACCACCTTCTGTATCCAATTGCAATGCTCTATATAAAAAGTTAACAACATCGCCCTCAGTTACATTAAAATCTTTAAACTGTCTAAACCCGTACTTACCGTTGAAAGCTTCCGGTCTCAGGTTAAAAACATCCTTCCCGACAGTAGCACTATCAATCGGATCCTTTGCAATAGCATTACCGCTTGCATCAGTAATTGTCGATGCAAACGAAGAATTGCATACCGACTGCTGAAGTACAAGTACTGAACAAAATAGCAGCGGTATAAAATTTTTCTTATGGTTTTGCTGTTTTCTCATACGAAACCTCTTCTCTTTTAGCACATAACACTTTCTTTTTTATTTTTACTAATATATAAACGGTTCATGCTTTATAAAAATTGAGTGTTTTGCGAAAAAGATTTACAATTCTTTACAACTTTCAATTAAAACATTCGTTTTTTTTAAAAAACGGGCATGTTTTCATTGTATATTATTCCCTAACACGTATAAATCATATATAAATACTATCTATGTAAAGTTTTGTAAATATGAATTTTAAGGTTAAAACCCAGATATAGCTTGAAATAAAAAAATTTCACATAAATTAATATTAAAGAAAGTGAAATTTTATACCGAAAAAAAACTTTATAGAGGTAGAGAAGTATAAAAAATGTGCTTTTGCATGCACAAAAGTACAGAAAGGACTAATATGTGTGCGAATGAAGTGAATTATCGAAGCTATGGTTTTACAACTGCGCAGTGGAACAAACTGCCTGAGGATTTAAAAAATGCCTGTATAAACAACAAAAACGGCAGTGCAGGAAGAACAATTGCCAGAATGCTTAACAATGACACTGACATTGAAAGCATTTATACGATACTAAACATAAAGAAAACCAAAGAGGAAAATTCGCCAAACAATGCTGAAAACGGTATTGAAAACAATGCACAGATTGTAGGTCTATCTTTGGAAAGTGCAGACGCACAGAGTGCCGAATTAAGAGCGCAACAGTTAAGACAAAGAGACCTGAACGCGTTAAATGAACTAAAACCAAGTATTGAACCAGAAGCAATCAAAGATGTTGAAAGCAATAAAGAAGTTCAAAAAGCAAGAGAAACTGCTTGGACTACTTACTTCACAGAACGATATAAGAATAATCCGCAAGAACTTCAAAACGATTATATACGGATTGAAAAACGTGCAAAAATTGACGATATGGCAAAAAAGATGATGACAGCCATGAAAAACGATCCAATTATGATCAAGACTAAATACTTCACAGAAGGTCATGCAACACCGGAAGAGAAGAAAGTTCTTGACGAACGAATTCAATACTGGGAAGAATATTACGCGCAGAAAAGCCGAACAACCGAAGCTCGAGATGAATACAACAATGCCTTTCAAAAAGTTCTTGAGAAGAAAAATCTTATAGGAACCGGAGAAACTCTTACAAAAGCCCAACTTAAAGAGCTTGCTATGTACAAAGCAATGAACAGCTTTGACGTTGGTGTGGACAGAATTAAATTAATGGCACAACGAGCAGTTGAAGCAGAAAACTTCAACAAAATCATCTGCATTAAAGCCGAATATAATGACAAACGAAATGAGCTTATGGCAAAAGCAGAAACCACAGAGTCAAGAAATGCCAGAGCTGAATTTGCAAAACAGGATGTTGCGCGCCAAAACGAAATTACAAGGAAAATGGCTGAAGCCGAAACACCTGAATCAAAACAAATAAGAAAAGAATTTAAGGAAGCCGACGACAAACTTGCTGAAGAAATTGAAATTGCAAAACTTCAAGGCAACGAAGAAAAAGTAACCGAATTACGTCTAAAACGTGCTGAAGCTCAGAAAAAAGCTATCACGGATGTTACTGCGGCACTTGACCCAGAAAAGAAAGCGGAAGCTGACAAACTTGTCAACGATCGTATGGAAAAATTAAAAGAATTTAACCAAAACTACGACAAATTCTTAGATCAAAAAGTTCTGAAAAAAGTCAATGAACTTAATGAAAAAGAAGCAAAAGAAATAAGAAAGGCAATCGAAAAACAGAATAAAGCCAAAGACGTAGATCCTGAAAAAATGGCAAAACTAATGGCTGCCGCTCAGGTTGATAAAGAAATTACAAGAGCCAGAATAGAAAGAACTGTTGTTCACTGGAATCCTGACGATAAAAAGACAATCAACAAAAATGACGGAATGAATCATACATTCCCAATTGACAACGAAGAAAAAAGAAAATACATTATCGCAAACGGTGACAAATTCGGTAAACCTTGTGAAAATGGCGAAAAAGGCGACTACGAATTTCAAGGCAAACAATATAAATTTGATAGTAAAATGTACAAAGACCGAATGATTCAACTCGCGGGCGATCACGGACTTGATAACGAAGAAGCTCAAGACCCATTATACAAAGCTGATTTGTATGCTCAATTAGCTGACAGAAAACACTTGATTGACAAAAGTGTTAACGATGAAACTTTCAGTGCAAAAGATGCCAGACCTCAAATTAGTCTTAAAGAAAGAGGTATGGCAAAAGACCTCTATGAAGGTGCCGGACTTGATGTCAGCGGCGACAGTACTGTCAAAAAGAGAGTGGCAAATCTTGGAATTGGTTTTGTCGAAGGCGCCGTTGCCGGAGGTGGTATTGCAGCATTCCATGAATGGTTGAGTACAATGCCAACAGTTGAAGCTACTTATTCTCAACTTGCAAAATTTTCGAAAATAGTACCATACAAAGCCGTAATTCCTTACGAGAAAACGCATCATGTAAGCTTGAACGGAGATGTAACCTTAAACGGAACAGTTGAAGGTGATCAAGCTTATCATACTCAAGTAACAGCCGAAGGAGTCGCCACTGGTGATGTTGATATTCGATTTGTGAAAGACTATGACTGGAATGCTTCCGGAACAGGATATCTGGATGGAAAATTTACAGGTTCAACCCCATACAACTACAGTCAGGACTGGAGCAAAGATTATTCTTATGAAGACACTTATTACAGTACATCACGAGTATATAACAACGGTCGATTAACCAGCGAAATAACAACACCTCACACAGTTACCGGCGGAGGCACACTTACCGGCACGGTAACAGGCTCAGGATATGCAGATTATGAACATGATTACCATTTGCCATATTCTTGGAATCAAAGTGGTACAGTTCACGTCGATGAAATCGTAACCGGTCAAGCTTCAATTCCATATAAACAAGTTGTAGACGTTGACGGTACAGTTCATTACGTAGCCGATGTTTCACTTACAGACAATGTTACTCTTGAGGGCGATGTTGTTATCAAAGACCAAATTATTCACGAAGACCAAATAAAAGTCGAAGATGAAAAAGTCGTTGAAGGTAAAACTAAAGCCCGTAAAAAAATGAGTAAAGATGTAATTGGCGGAGCAGCTCTTGCCGGCGGTATAATGGGTCTTGCAAATGCTGCCACAAAATGGAATCAAATCTATGATGATACAGATGGCAAATATGCAGTTGTCAGAGGTATTGTCGGAGAAAAGAATGTCGACTGGAAACCCAAAACGCAACCGGTTCCCCCGACAGCACCTCCGATTGAAGACGAACCGCCTGCACCCCCGATAGAACCTCCGGTTGAAGACACTCCACCTGTTAAAGAGGAACCAGCTTGCAAAGCTGAAGCAAAAGAAGATAACTCAACCATTGATGCTGTTGAATACTTCAATGTCGGAATGAAAAACCTTCAAGATATTATTGCTAAAAAATACGGAATTACAAACCAGAAAGATCTCTACGATGCGATTGGTGTCGTTAAAGAATGGCACGGAATATCTCAGGCGCAAAGAAGTGAAGATTACTGGATTAAAAAACTCGGACTGAGACAAAAACTTAAACTCCCGAACGGACGCACATACAATTATAAGCCAAATGTCAACAGAACAAGTATCGCAGACAATGGCCCGGGAGATGCAAAGGCAGCTGGATACGGTGAATATGCTAGAGTTGAGGTCAATGCAGGAAAAGTTGTTGTATCTTGCGATGGTTCTGAATACAAATACCCAACTTATGACCTTGCCAAAAAGGTCGCAGACTTCTACAACCAACATCAAAGAATGCCAAACAATGAAGAACTTGAAGCAATGAAAAAATAAGCATTTAGGTAACGCAAACATAATAAGCAAACTTGTAAGGTGCCGGTCAGAGATAACTCTGCCGGCACTTTGAATTATATAAAGCCCAAAGTCCTTGAATTCTATAAAATTAGGAGAAATAAAAAGGTACTTGTCATTGATTGACATGTACCAGTCAATTGGTTTATCCCCTCCCCACTTAGTTTTTTGTTTTCTACCCACTTTTTGGATGGCTAGGGTGAGGACAAAATTAGTTAGTAAGTACCTTTTTCTTATTAGCTTTTAACCATCGATCATTTTATTGACATTTATTTCGTAATCAACACCAAATCACCGCGCTTAACTTGTTTAGACAAATACCTAATTACATCGTTATCCATACGCACACACCCTTTAGAAGCATATTTCCCGATACTTGCCGCATTACGGTTTCCATGAATAAATTGTCCAAAATAACTTTGTTCGCCGGTTTTAGGATCTAATTTATTAAGCACTATTATTTTAGGTCCGTAATCGTATGGATTTCTACGTCTCTTTGACCCTTGAGGAGCATTTTTATACGGAAAAGTTTCAACATGAGAAACTATTCTCACCCCAGTAAGTGTAGGAGTAGAAGTTTTACCACTTGCTACTCTATACGCAACTTCAGCTTCGCCAAAATCATTGAACTTATATAAAATATTTTTCGATACATCGACAACTATTGCCGCAGTCTTTTTTAGTCCTTCCACAAATACAACCGGACTTGGTGCCCCTTTTAGCACGAAAGGATTTACGGTACCTTCAGGCGGTACAAGAGAATCTACCTTCATAAAAATATCTTTCGTAACTCTTGAGGTTACCGGCTTTACTTTTGGAACTTGAGCGCCTACAGAGAGAGTTCCCGCAGTAAGCAACACTCCCAGTGCTGTTTTAAAATTACCACTTAAATTTATCTTCATCGTATGAATTTAAAAACCAAACAAAAAATTTTTTGCCATTTGTCTTATCTATTTCCAATCGGGAAAATAATATATGACAACCGTATCATCGGATTTAATTTTTGCATGCCCGCCTTTTATAAAATTTGTTACAGTTCCTGCAAACGGAATCGGTGTCAAAGCCCACTTTAAGGGATACACCAAAAGACTTCTATTCTGTCCTGCTTTTGTATAAGTGCTCAATAATTTTGAATTTTCAATGTTTGGAACCTCAAAATCATCAATTATAATCTCCGCCGGAAACCCATTCATTCCACTTGTTATAACAGTTTCTATTTTAGCATTAACAACGGTACCGGAATGCAAAATAAGTTTGCCTCTGTCTCGAACATCGTATTTTACAACGAACTTGATATCCTGCCCTTCCTGCAAATGTTCTTTCGTAGAAATATCTTTTGTGATTGAAAGTTTTATCGGCACTGAATACACACTTGAATAATCATATGGTAAAGCTTCATTTTCAGCATATACACAAGAAATTATTCCGAAAAAAAATGCCAAAAATATCAATACCTTATTCATATCTTAAATCTCCGGACCAGTGATTTTTAACTTTTTCTTGAAGTTTTTTTCGATTTTTAATTGAAGTCAAAAGGAAATTTTGATAATACATATTGTCTATATATTCATTATTTTCCAAATATTGGGGATATTTGTAAGTTATGTATTCATAAATTCTAGCCAACCTCTTGGAGGTAAGATTATGTTTTGAAATCAAATCACCCTTCCTCTGCGGACAAGTTTTATTAATTAAAACAATCAGCGCAAGCGGATTATAACCGGCATTCACCATAAAATCAACGGCTCTTTTATCTGCTACAGTTTCAAACTTTTTAGGACTTAGGGAAACTTGTATTGAATCAATTTTTCCACCCCACATCCCGCTGTAAGATTTTATAGCAATTGCGATATCTCTGGAAAGTGCCGCGGCAAGTTCATCATCACTCTGAATAAAACGATAAATTCCGGAATATAAAACGACCTGTCTATGAGTTAATGTTTTATCCATAAGTCGGAATTTTGACTTTTCTGCTTCATCATAAGCAAAAACAACACGTTTTGTTATTTTATTACTATTTAGAATATCAGTTCCTATTTTGTCAACCCTAGCTTGAATTGAATTAATTTCATCGGGTGTTTTGGAAACAGTAAGCGCCCATACAGGCATCGTCAAAAATAAACAAACCAACACCAAAAATATTTTTTTCATTGTTTATACTCTTTCTGATTAACTGCTGATATTCCAAATAATTGTAGCACAAAAGTAATTATAAATAAAAAAGGGCTCATCCGAAAATTAAATTTTGAATTATATTCTATTATGCCAAACTCCACCCCTTCTATCAACAAAAGCATCATAGCAAGACCAAAATCTAAATATTCCGGTTAATCCAAGAAGTGCATGAGTAGCATTTTTTTCGTATGGATTATCCAAAATCAATTGTCCAATACCTGGCCAAACGAAAAATGAAAGGGCAGCTGCACCTACACTTTTCCCTGAAATTTTTCCCGGAGTTCCCTCAGTTCCTCCGGCATTTACAGGCGCAACTGAAATTATAATAGCCGTTAACACAATCATTACTAATAAAAATTTCTTCATGTTTTCTCCTATTTATAGTCACAAAAGTAATTATAACATAGTAAAACGGCTTTTATACTTATCCAATCTTGAATTTCGACAAAGTAAGTTTTTTCTGCTCAATCTATGCAACTGTATTTTACACGAACTTACCCATTTCATAAGCTTGTTTTAGAAACGGGGTATTATTGATTTCGCCGCGTTCATAAACCCCTTTTGCATAAATCACACCCATTTCTCTTGACTCTGCCAGACATGCAGCAAAGCCTCTGAAACATTCCAAAGTGCAATCCATTGTTGCAGGAGCATCTTCGGCAGCCGTCATAATGAAATAAAACTCTTTGTTTTTGAATTCTAACCACCTTGCGACAGATCTGTCAATAACAGCTTTCAGTTGCGCAGAAATTGAATAGAAATAAACCGGACTTGATAGCACTATTACATCAGCCTCAAGCATTTTATTTAACACTTCCGCCATATCATCTTTTATTGCACAAATACCTGTATTTTTGCACGCATAGCAAGCCTTACAATATCCAATATTTTTTTCTGAGACAAATATTTTTTCAACTTTATGACCGGATTCAACTGCCCCCCTCATAAATTCATCGCAAAGAGAATCTGAATTACCACCTTTTCTTGGACTTCCTGATAAAATTACAATTTTTTTCACCATTTACCTACCTTATAAAATTTGTAAAGACAACTTCTTCTTTTTTAGGCATTTCAATACCGGATTTTAATGCAATTTCTTTACATTTCAAATGCCAAGCCATGTTTCGAGCCAAAATTCTCATATTTTGCATACCCTCTAAATCCTGACGAACTTCATCGGGATTGGAACCGTGAACCATATTCCAATATCTGCCGGAAATAATTGGCATTTGAGTTATTGTAAAATATTTGTTTAACTGATCCAGTGTAGCTGTCG
The DNA here is from genome assembly GCA_964499135.1 of uncultured Muribaculaceae bacterium. Classification (GTDB taxonomy): domain Bacteria; phylum Cyanobacteriota; class Vampirovibrionia; order Gastranaerophilales; family Gastranaerophilaceae; genus Scatenecus. Next base: position 7,630 of record CAZCIW010000006.1, on the reverse strand, counting down.
TTCCGGCACGTCTGGCACTGGCGATTGCTGAACCGGGTTTGTGCTCAAAAGCATTTCCGTTTCCAGACAAAAATGCGCTAAAAAATGCTCTATCCAAGAATGAAACAGTAGCACCTGATGATGAAGCATAATGAACAGGAGAACCAATTATCAAACCATCACAAGTTTTCATTAGCTCAACAAATTCATTAACCTTATCATTCACCACACATTTGCCAATATTCGCACAAGCCCGACATGCCATACAAGATTTAATCGCATCGTTTCCAACATGGAAAATTTCGGTATCAATCCCTTCTTCATTCAAGGTATCAGAAATTTCTTTTAATGCAGTATATGTACACCCATTTTTGTGTGGAGAACCGTTAAATAATAAAACTTTCATATCTACTCCTTTTTTATCTAATGAACAATTTTTAAAATAACAACACCGCTTAAGATAAGCAGCACACCCAAAAATCTAATAAGGCTGATGGAATCATGAAAACAAATCGTACCAATAATAAAAGTTCCAACAGTTCCGATACCGGTCCAAACAGCATATGCGGTCCCAATTGGTATATTTTTTTGGGCAATAAATAAAAAATACCCACTTAAAGCCATCGCAACAACCGCAAACAATATCCAAGCAAATTTATTACCGGTAACATCAGCCAATTTAAAACCTAATGGCCACCCGACTTCAAATATTCCTGCAATTAATAGATATAACCAACTCATATCCAAATGGTAGCACAAAAATACTAACATACAAATACATTTTTTATACGTTATAGAAAGTTATCATTTATTAAACTATAAACATCAAAATTCACATCAATTAAATATATTTTTACAAATGGTTAATAATCAGGTCTCTAAATTATTTATGTAATATAATATTATGTGTAAACAAAATTATTAGATAGGGATTAGAGCTTTGAAAAAGAAATACCATTTTATAGCGATCGGCGGGATAGGAATGAGCGGTCTTGCAAAATATTTACTCGAAAACGGCTGCGAAGTTTCAGGTTCCGATATTAAAGACAGCAAATATGTTGATAAATTAAGAAAACTTGGTGCAACCGTGCACATTGGACACAAAGAAGAAAATCTTCCCGATAACTGTGTCGTCATAGCAAGCACCGCAATAAAAAAAGATAATCCGGAAATTCAAAAAGCAAAAAGACTCGGGCTTCCAATTTACCATCGTTCGGATTTGCTTGCAGAAATTTCAAAACAAAACAAATTCTTTATTGGTTTTTCCGGAACTCACGGTAAAACTACAACAAGCGGACTTGCTTCATATGTAATGGATTTGGCAGGACTTGAACCATCTTTTGTGGTTGGTGGCATAATTCCGGAACTCGGAGTAAATTCTCAATCAACAAATGGAAAATATTTTATTGCGGAACTTGACGAAAGCGACGGAACAATCGTTAAATACGCACCAAATGTCATTGTTATTAATAACCTTGAACCCGACCATCTTGATTTTTACAAAGATGGAATGAAATCACTTCTTGCTACATTCGAAAAATTTATTTCTAACGTAAAAGAAGACGCTGTTGTTTTAATAAATAATGACTGCGAAGTTCTAAAACAGCTTCATGCGCACAAAGTTTTGACTTTTGGACTTAGAAATGCGGATTATACAGCCCAAAACATTGAATTTTCTCAAGATTGCACAACTTTTGACGTATATTTTAAAGGTGAATTTTTAACCTCCATTTCGATTATCCTTCGCGGAAAACATAACGTTTATAACACACTTTCTGTTGTGGCAAGCCTTCATCAAGCAGGAGTTGATATCGAAAAAGTCAAAAAACATTTCGCAACATTTACAGGTATGGGCAGAAGATTTCAAAAAGTCGGAGAATTTGACGGCATAACCGTTTACGACGATTATGCTCACCATCCGACCGAAATAAAAGCAACCCTTTCCTGCACAGAAAGTTTTAAAAACAAGCGAGTAATCGCAGTATTTCAACCACACAGATATTCAAGACTTCAAAATTTGTGGCATGATTTTTTGAATGCATTTAATGGGGTTGACAAAGTTATCGTGACAGATGTCTATGCAGCTTCAGAATCGCCAATTGATGGTATTAGCGGGGAAAATTTTGCAAAAGAACTGGCATCTCAAATAAATATTCCATGCAAATATTTAAGCGGCGATATGAAAACAGTTGCTGAGAAATTATTTCCATCCCTTGAAAACGGGGATGTTGTAATAGGTCTTGGAGCAGGTACAATTACAAATCTAGGGAAAGAGCTTTTGGCAGTAAACGAAGGATTGGCGAACATTGCAAATTAAAGAAAATTTTGAAATAAAAAATCTCACATCCTTCAAATGTGGCGGAATTGTAAAAAGAGTGCTTTATCCGGAAAATTTAGGTGAATTTTTACAAATTCTAAAAAAAGAGCCTAAGGCGCCAGTACTCGGGAATCTTTCGAATACCCTAATTTCAAGCGACGGCATAGATGAAACAATTATTCTAACCACAAAAATGGACAACATCTCATTTGACGAGGAATTTGTAACAGCCGAATGCGGAGTGAAGGGCGCAAAACTATCACAACTTGCGGCTGAAAAAGATCTGAGCGGACTTGAGTTTATGATAGCATTTCCTGGGTCTATCGGCGGAGAAGTTTTTATGAATGCCGGCGCACACGGTCAAAACATTAGTCAAACTTTTATTGAAGCTGTTTGTTATGAAAGAGGAAATGGAGTTGTTGTTTTAAAAAACAAAGATATGGAATTTTCATACAGAACATCAGCTTGCCAAAAAAGGAATTTAGTTGTACTTTCTGCAAAATTCAAATTAAATCCTGCAAACAAAGATGAAATTCAAAGAAAAATGAAAGAAAATCTTGACTTTAGAAAAGCCAAGCAACCAAACCTTACACTTCCAAATTGCGGCAGTGTTTTCAGAAATCCTGAAGGAGATTCTGCCGGAAGATTGTTGGAAACAGTCGGCGCTAAAAATTTTAGACACGGAGGAGCACAAGTTTGGGAAAACCATGCAAACTTTATCATAAATGATAACAGCGGCACTTCTCTTGATATTCTGGAATTGATGTATAAAATGTCGGATGAAGTTAAAAAAAAGTATAATATTGAATTAAAACCCGAAGTAAGATTTTTGGGCGGTAAAAACCATAGAGAGGTTGAATTATGCAAACTATTAAAAATAAAATAAAAAAAGATGCAAAAATTGCAGTTCTGGCAGGTGGAATGTCTTCGGAAAGAGAAGTTTCTATGCGCTCAGGAAAAGGATGTTTTGAAGCTTTAAAGAGACTTGGATATAAAAATGCAGAACTTGTAATTGTCGATGAAAATATAGCAGAGACCTTGAAAAACGGAAATTACGACTGCGCTTACAACGCTCTTCACGGGAAATACGGAGAAGACGGATGTATTCAGGGGCTCTTGGAAATTTTGAAAATACCCTATACGGGATGTGGAGTAATGGCAAGTTCTGTTTGCATGAACAAAGAATACACAAAACGAATCCTCTCCACAGACAAAGATATTCCGCTAATAAAATCAGTTTTTGTAAGGAAAGGTGACAACGTAACAGAAAAAACAAAAACTCTAAACTATCCGCTTATCACCAAACCTGTAAGCGAAGGTTCCAGTTTTGGGATGACAAAAGTTAATACGCCCGATGAACTTGAAAAAGCTTACAAAGATGCAATTCAATATAATGACGATGTTTTGATTGAAGAATATCTTGTAGGAATTGCCGCAACTGTTGGAGTTCTCGGAGACGGAGAAGAGCGTACGGTAACTGAAATTCTTGAAATGCGCCCCAAACATGAGTGGTATGATTACGAATGCAAATACACTAAAGGAATGACCGAATTCGTTCTGCCGGCAGAATTGTCAAATGATATGACAAAAAAAGTAAAAGAAATTGCGCTACGAGCATTCGAACTTGCCGGATGTTCAGGAGTTTCAAGGGTTGATTTTCATATCGTTGGAAATATTCCTTATGTTCTTGAAATAAATACCAGTCCCGGAATGACTGAAACCAGTGATCTTCCGGCGCAGGCAAGTGCGATGGGTATATCATATGATGAACTTGTTCAATTAATTTTAAACAGTGTAGGTTTGAACAAATAGGATTTTATGGAAAACGACAAATTCACGCTACAACCAAATGAACTACGTGACGGGAAGCTTCTCGTAAAGAAAATGCAAAGAAGCCGTCAGGTTAGAAAAGGAAGAAAGCGCCAAAATGCTTTCAGAACTTTTTTATGCCTAATTATGAACGTCATAATCGTTTTTGCTCTGTATTATTTAACAACAATGCCGCAATGGTATTTGAATGAGAATGCTTTTACAAACGGAGAATCTATTGAAATTCTGAATAATGATATCGTTTCAACACAAAAAATTCTTGCCGCATTGAAATCAGAAGAAGTGTTGAAAACACCAATTTATATGATGGATACAAAAGGGTTGAAAGAAAAGCTAATGCAACTCACACCAATTGATGAAGTTTATATAAGACGCTATGCTTTTCCCGCAAGGCTTCAAATAATACTTCGAGAGCGGCAACCGTATATAATGATTTCACCTGACGCAAAAGTTTCACCAATTGCATTTTTTACAAAAGACGGAACTCTTATAGGGCGCGAATACCTTCCGCTCAAATCCGAATACAAAACCTTGCTGGTTTTATCATATGGGAACAAAGGGGATGACTACGCAAAATGGGATTTAAAAAAATTACAAAGAATTGAAAATCTAGCGAAGCATGTTGAAATATATTCAAAAGAACCGGTTGAATATATAGACCTTCGCAATCCGGATGACATTTATATAAAAATTAAAACCGTAAATATGAGATTGGGAAAACTTGACAGCGAAATTCTGGACAGAGTTAAGAAAATTCCTTCCATTATTCCTCAGGTACAACTCCTTGATTCGGATTTAGAATATATTGATTTACGCTGGGATAACCCGTTTTTCAAGCTTGGAAATTAGGAGACACGCAAATGAAAACAGCAATTGCTCAAATAAAATTTAAAACAGCAAACTTTAATTTTAACTATGAAAACATTATTAAACATGTAGAAAATACTGATTGCGATTTAATAATTTTTCCATCAGCCGATATTTCATCACTCGGTGGAAAAGATTTAATTTATGATGAAAATTTGGTCCAAAAAGAAATTGATATGTATGAAAAAATTGTTGAGAAAAATTACCAGAAAACAATTTTAATCGGCAATATCTTAATCAAGGACGGATTGGCAGAAGAAGTCGAGTTTTTTGAGATTGAAGACAAAAAAGTATTTATTTCGGATGAATATATAGAAGATGTGGATTGCGATATTTACATTCTTTCTCAAAATAAATATTTTGCAATGAATTCATATAACGAATTTGTAGAAAGTATTAACCCGAAAGCCAATTTCATTTATGTAAACTCTATAGGAATGGCAGATGAAAATATCTTTGCCGGCGGAAGTTTTGCAAAAAACATTAACAACGAAACAGTTCTTCAGATGTCTTTATGCGAAGAGTGTGTTGAATTTGTGGACTTTACCAAAGCAATAGAATTCAAAGAAGAAAATCCCATTGAAGCTGTTTATAAAGTTACAACATTTGCATTGAAAGAATATTGCGAAAACACCGGATTTAAAAAAGTTGTATTGGGACTTTCGGGTGGTATTGACAGTGCGTTGACAGCAGCACTTGCAGTCGACGCACTTGGCAAAGAAAACGTCCTTGGAATTTTAATGCCAAGCATGTTTTCCTCAGATGGAAGTATAACAGATTCAATTGAACTTGCACAAAATTTAGGTATAAAAACAATTAAACATTCAATAACACCGCTTTTTGATAATTTTATTGAAAAAATTGCACACGAAAGACTTCACGATTTAGCTGAAGAAAACCTTCAGGCAAGATTAAGAGGTTTAATTTTGATGTTTTTCTCAAATCGCGATGGGTATCTGTTACTTTCAACCGGTAACAAATCAGAAGTGGCAATGGGTTACGGTACACTATACGGAGATATGGCAGGCGGATACAATTTAATCTGTGACCTCACTAAAACAAACGTTTACAAGTTGTCAAACTACATAAACAGAGACAACGAAATTATCCCGCAAACAATTATAGACAAAGCACCATCAGCAGAACTCCGTCCTAACCAAAAAGATCAGGATAGTTTGCCTGAATATGCGATTCTTGATGATATTATAGAAATGTATGTAGAGCGGAATTGTTCCTTAGAAGAAATTTACGAAAAATATGACAAAATTCTTGTTAATGAAACCATTCGCAAGATTTACAAAGCACAATTCAAACGAAAACAAAGCTGCCTGGGAGTTCGCTTAACCGAAAGAAGCTTTACAAACGGAGTGTCATATCCAATCGTTAGGGGCTATAATTAAGAGATATTGTGCGGCATTCGCTTTGCGAATGCCGCATTTATTCATTAAAAAAAGTCTATTTCAGCACAAATTAATTTAGTATTTACAAATTAAACAGGATATATTACACTAAAACTTATGGAATTAACAGTATTAGTAGACAACAATGTTCAAAAAAGGTACGATTTGCTTGGCGAATTCGGATTTTCTGCACTTGTTGAAGACAATTACAATAAAATACTTTTTGACTGTGGTTGCAGCAACGCTTTTATAAAGAATGCGTACCACATGGATATTGAACTTAGTGACGTTACGGATGTCATCCTATCTCACAGCCACCATGACCACACTTCCGGTCTACTATGGCTCCAAAACCTTTATAAAAAACTCTCTAAAGTAGGGTTTGTTGTTAACACTAAGCGACTCATAGTTCATCCGGAACTTTTCAAACCGCATTATGACGAAAATTTTGAAAATATCGGTTTCCCCGGAGACGAATCTATAATAAGCGATGTTTTTGAGATAAATTATACAAAAGATCCGTTGTATATAACTGAAAATCTTCTTTACTTGGGAGAACTTCCGGGGGCTGACAGAAGTGAGAACCCTGATGAATCCGCACTTTGCTACAAATCTCCAAAAGGACTTGTAATCCTTACCGGTTGCTCACATGCCGGACTTGCCAACATTGTTGAACATGCAAAAAATGTAACAAAACAGCAGAAAGTTTATTCAATATTTGGCGGGTTGCACCTTTGTTCAAAATCAACAAATGAGATAAAAGAACTCGGACTATATTTACAACGTCTTGGAATACAATCGCTATATCCTTGCCATTGCAGCGATTTGAACGCAAAAATCATATTATCTAAATATGTAAATGTTCAAGAGGCCTATTCCGGTTTTAAAATTAGTTTTTAAAATAAAACACCGATTTAATAACGAAAATTAACATTTACTTGCATTTGAAAGTTTTCCATTATAGAATAAAACTAGCCGAAAGTTTCAAGGCTTTGGTATGCCTGAAACTTTTCGTTGACACTTTACTTAAAAAAAGGAGAAGAAAATGCCAAAAATGAAAACACACAGATCCGCTGCAAAACGTTACAAAGTAACAGCAAGCGGCAAAATTATGAAAAGACAAGCAGGTATCGGTCACTTGCTCCAACACAAGTCTTCATCCAGAAAACGTAGAATTTTCAAGATGGTAGGCGTTTCTGAGTCACATATTAAACTGGTATCTCACGAGTTACCATAC
>CAZCIW010000005.1:0-71279 GCA_964499135.1 uncultured Muribaculaceae bacterium | reverse complement strand
TATTTGTATAAACAGTTGCTACATCGGACAAAAGCGAAAGATATATTGATTTTTCCTCGGATTTTGAAATTTCGTATAATTTTTTTTGACTCTTTGTTTTATCTCTGTTTTTTAAAAGAAAATCAGCCTCATAATTTACAATAAAGGGTAATACAAATGCATTTTTTTTGAGTTGAAAATTATCTAATTGTGGAACTTTTACACCCAAATAATTTGCTGCAACGCTGAAAGAGGGAAGTTCTTTTGAAAAAGAATATTTAACCTGTTGTCTGTATTGTTCAACTCTGTATGATGCTTGTTTTGCATCGTGGTTATTTTCAACAGCTTCATTAATGTAATAATACAAACATTCATCATTAAATCTTGAAAAAAATTCGGTGTTGAGTTCATTTTTGTCAATCGCAAAAACCGATTGAGAAAAAAACAATATCAATAGCACCAAAACAAATTTTTTAAACAACGTTCGCCTCCTTAATAAGAGCATTGATATAAATTTTTACATTTTCTTTTATAATTTTAATATCTTCTTGATTAAAATCATCTTGCCCGAGCAGGCTAAGTGAAAATCCACGCATTATTCTAGGTGAATTTACCTGCGAAATTATGAATAACGTTTTATATATAATTTCTTTATCATTTTCCGATTTATTAAAAATCGCACTTATAGTTTTTCTTAAATACAAAAATGATGGTGAATTTATCACAAATCCTTCATTCTGTTGAACCTTAAGCAAAAACAAAATCAAGTCCTTTGAGATATTTTCGGAATAGAAAAACTCAATAAATTTATTGATGATATTTATCAAGAGACTAATTTGATTGTTTTTATCCAAACTTGACGGTTCAAGGTTGAAATCAATAAAAGTTTTGGCATATTCCGTTTGTCGAACAATCAAATCTTCAATAATTCCATTATAAAGCTCCTGTTTACCACCCCAAAAATACGAAATCATACAAATATTTGCCTTAGCTTCTCTGCAAATCTGTCTAATACTCGTTCCACCAAAACCCTGTTGTGCGAAGAGTTTAGTCGCAACTTTTAAAATTCTCTGTTTTGAATTTTCATCGTTTATTTTTTTCATAATCACACTATAAAACAATCGTTTGATTTAGTCAATATAGTAACGATATTTTGCTATTTTGTAATTTTTATAAAGTCAAATAAAACGTAAAGCAACGATATCGCATTTAATCAACTGTTTACATTTTCGCAATTTATTGTTAATATGATACTAAAAAGGAGAGTAAAAATGTCAAATAATGCAGAACAAGAAAATATCAACGAAATAAAAAATGACGACGCGTGGAATATAAGAGATTTTGTAATTTTAGGTACAATTTTTGTTCTCTTCGCCATTGGGATGTACATTGCGCTTCATATGGATTTAATCACAATGGAAGTTAAAGATAGAATGAAATATCAAAAGCAAGAACAAATCAAACAGAAATCACAAGAACCGGATGAACCAATTAATGTCACCGAATATATGAAAGATTTGCAAAAAAAAGTTCAAAAAAATTGGGAGGTGCCTGATAATATTCCGGAAAAACCGACCGTTGTAGAATTTGCCCTCAGAAAAGATGGTAAGGTTACCGCAACCACAGTTTCGGAATCTTGTGGAGACCCTGAGCTTGATAAAAAAGCAGTTGAAGCCATTGAAAAATCCTCACCGTTTAAAAAACTGCCAAAAGAATTTAAAGGCGAAGGTGTAATGATTAACTTCAAGTTTGATTTGTATAAGTAAATTTATTCATAAGAATGTTGTTGCAATCTTGCAGCAACATTCTTGTTTAAAGACACGTAGGGAGAATATAATGTTTTTACAAAGAATGAAAGAAATGTTTAACCTAAACATTCCGATGGGAAGACTTAGATATTTTTTGACAACAATTATAATATATTGGCTTGTTTGCACCATATTAGTTTTGGCTACACCTAATATGATTATTTATGAAGGTGAAGGAAATCTTTTCAACATTATAAGAAGTGGTGTTTTTGAAACATCAGAAGTGTTTTTATACTTTTTAATAGGGGATCTTATACTATATACAGTCCTATTTATACTTAACTCCAAACGAATATTAGCAATTTCAAACAACAAAAAGTTATCAGTTATTATCTCTTCCATTTTTATTATTACAGATCTGGTATCAGAATATTTGGTAACTTCATCCGTTCTTAATTTTGGATATTTTGTACTAACACTGATAATATTCTTATTTTTGTGCTTAAAAAAAGGAACAAGCTCTAAAACTGAATTAAATTAAGGTTCTGTTGGTTTGCGTAAATATGCTTTAAACATAAATAAATTTCATGAGTCATTATACAATCATTTAAAGCTCTGTGATGACCTTTCGTGCTTACATTATATAAATTAGCGAGAAATTCAAGTTTATACGAATTAAGTTTTTTGCAATATTTTTTTGAAAGTTGCAAGGTATCAACAGATTTATTTTTAATATCTATGCCAAAATGTTCTCTTAAATTATACCTGATAAACCGAAGATCAAAATTTACATTATGCCCAAGCAAAATATCAGATGAAATAAATTTGATAAATCTAGGAAGAACTGACGTAATAGGAGCTGCATCTTTTACAGTTTCATCGGAAATACCGGTTAAGGATGTAATAAAAGAATCAATCATCTTTCGCGGTTTTACCAGAGACGAAAACCTATCTACAATTTTGCAATCACGAATTCTTAATGCCGAAAGTTCTATAATTTCACACTTACTACACGATAAACCAGTAGTTTCTATATCAATAACAGTATAGTCGGAAGGAAATTCAATCTCAGAATTATCAATTAATATATCCATAGTAAAATTATACTCTAACAGAAAAATATTTGCACAAAGAAATAATCTAAACTTATATTATATTTTTGAAAACATTTCAAACTGTTTTCTATCCAACTGACTAAAATCTGTTATTATTTCATTCACATACGAAATTTTTTCATAAAGTTCTACAGGTTCCATTGAAGCTATTGCTATAATCTTTCCAATGCCGGCATTTTTAGCAGCATCAATTCCGGAAATTGCATCTTCAACGACAATACAGTCTTTAGGGTCAAGTCCAAGGTTCCGAGCTGCAATAAGGTAAATATCAGGTGCAGGCTTACCTTTTATATTGCCGTTATCGTAAACAATTTTGTCTAAATCAAACCATTTTTCAAGATGAAATTCTTCAATATAAAATTTCACATTATCAATTCCTGACATTGTTGCAATCGTACGTGGAATATTATTTTCTTTTAGAAAATTCAATAATTCAACAGCATATGGCGCAAGTTTAAAATTTTCTCTATCATTTCTACACATATCACGATAAACGGATTCTTTTTCTAATCCTAATTTTTGAACAAGCTCAGGCGCAGGTTTTCTTCCGATTGCATAAGCAATAATATCCTCATTAGTACGTCCGAACATATAATCGCGCATTTCTTCATCAGTAAAAGCAGTACCTCTCAGATGTTTTGAATATTCACGCCAAGCATCAAGATGTTTTTCAGAATCAAACAGCAATGTCCCGTTAAAATCAAATATTATACCCTTGAATTTCATTTTATTCCTTTTCTTTCTATCAAATTTGATTTTCTTTTAATTTATTATACAAACCCAGATAAACTTCCGCATCTTTCTGTTTATTCAATTTCTTGTAAACATAAGCAAGGTTATAATAAAAATCAGGTTCAGTGTTCTTGTAATAAATTGCATCGAGAAATGCGTTTCTCGCTTTTTTATACTCACCAAGCTTCAAATAAGCACAACCCATATTATAATAGGCATACGGATAATCCTTTCGGATTTTAATAACATTCTTATATTCAACAATTGCCATATTGGGCTTATTTGCTTCCAGATAACTGTTTCCAAGATTGTAATAAGCTTTAATAAACTTATCATCCTTAAGTATAGATTGGGTGTACATAAAAATTGCATCCTCGTTTCTTCCTCTGTCCAGAAGAATATTCCCGAGCAAAAGCCAATTTTCAGCAGTTCTTTCCTCTTCAGGAATGGTTAACAAAAGATTAAAACTGTCATTAATATTTGCGTCAGCATATAGCATTTTTGCCTGTGCACTCTCATTTTCTCCGGCAAAAACCGGAGTTATAAATAGAAATCCACTGATTAATAATGTTAAAAATCTCTTCATAACTGCATTGTAAACCAAATTAAAAAATTTGCCAACAAAAATTTGACTTACAAAAAAATGAAACCATAATGTTATTGATGTCTCTTTTACTGATCTAATTCCCGCTCCTCACTCCTTTATCAAAAGAGGACGGGAATTCTTTATTAAATTTATCAACTTTATTGACGAATTTACTTATTACTAGCAATTTACCCCTATTTACCCCTATTTACCCCAATAAAAAAGGTCTGAGAATTCAGACCCGTAAAATTACACACACATTATCTACACTATTTGGGAAAATTATATTAAAAACTATTTGCTGCCTTTACCGATAACTTTACCTGCAAGCCAGCCTATTGCCGTACCAATTACTGCTACCAGCCAGAGTTTTGGAGATTTAGAAAGGTATGGAATTTTTGAAACAACTTTTGAACTTTGAAGAATTCCACCTGCCGCAAGCCCATAAGTAGTACCGGCAAGAGCACTTCCTGCGGATTCTTTTAATGATTCCATCTTACCTTTCCTTTGTCCGGTAATTTTTGCAATATTATCTTCAGCACTACAACCGTCAGCGTAACCAAGAGTGATTACTTTTTTGTAACCGTGCCATAGAGAATTGCTTCCGTTTTCACGAATATCTTTTTGAATTGTTTTGCTGAACTGTTGTTGATAAGCATCAAGTGCAGTATTTTTTAAATCTTCATCACTGCCTTCATCTCCATAATACTGTCTTGCAGCTTCTACGTAATCATTGAACGCAGACATGATTTGATCCTGTTCATTAAGTTGTATTTTTTCATTCAATGTCAAACCTTTCTGACGCATATTTCTTTGAGCGGCATTGAGGGTAATATCGGCAGAACGAGTTTGCTGTTGATACTTAACCTGATTTTCCATCATTTTTTCATAATAATTATCCATATTCGGATAATAAGATGACATTCCGTTACAATCTCCGGTAAATGACGGCATGCATGGCATACAAGGCATATTCCAGATACTGTCGTTCATATTCATCATCGGAAATGTAGGACAAAAACAAGAATTAAACGGAGGTGTATATATATTCAAACCTGTCATATCGTTTAAAAAAACCTGACTGCTGTAAGTATCACACATCCAAGGATACATAGACGGCATCATCAATGAGTTTACTGACATAACCTAACCTCCAAAAATTTTAACTAACCTTACTTATATAAACAAATCGTATCTTTTAAAATTGCTTATTTCATAAATAATTGTTAAATTTTTGTTACAAATAAAAAATATTTAATAAAAAAGAAAGATTAATAACTCTGTTCAGTATATATTAAAGAGTTTAAAATTCCTTAATATACTTGCGCTTTAAATGTACAAAGATTAATATAAAATTAAGAGGTTAGTTTTGAATAAGCGCAAAATTTCAAAAATATTTTCAATATTACTAATGATAGCAATTGCAGTCACGGTATATCTTTATCCTGAATGGTATAAAACCCAAATTAACAAAGTTCAGGGAATGTATCTTGTTTGGCGTGGTGACAGAGCTTTGAGAAAATATAAATTTCAAAAAGCCATCGACTACTACAATCGCGGACTTGTATTATTCCCGGGACACTACAGTGCATGGTTTAACCTTGGAAACATATATGTTCTATACGAAGATTATTATTCAGCTGTAGATGCTTATGAAAACTCAATTAAACACAATCCAAACTATGTAATTGCGAGAATGAATTACGGGATTGTCTCGGCTGAACAGCTTGGTGACTTTGATGGAGCAATTGAGCAGTACAAAAAAATTCTGGACATTAGAAAAAAATGGTTTGTTTATATCCCATTTGTTTTTAATAATATTAAAAGTTACAAAACAAACATGGGACTTGCTTATTACAACATGGGAGTCGCCTACAGGCAAAAATCAATTTTTCAAGACAATGCAAGAAAACAAAGAATGGAATATCTTACAAAAGCTATAAGCGCATATCAGGAAGCAATAAAAATAATTCCCGACAATTACGATGCACACTATAATATTGGTCTAGCTTACCACTTATTCGGAGACTACAACAATGCAGGACTTTATTATTGCAAAGCAATAAAACTTGCACCACTAAACTATGATGCGCACTACAACCTTGCACTTCTATTGAGATTTTTGAAATATTACAAAGAATCAATCATGGAAATGCAAAAAGCGACAATGCTTTTAACCGAATCAGAAGGTGTTACAAATCGCCAAAGGTATGTTTTTGATGTACTTAATGATCTTTCAAGACGTTACGTAGAAACAAAAGATGTTTTATACCCGATAGTTGAAAAAGTCGGAACTGATGATAACGAAAAGAAATCAGTTGCCGATGTAATGCCGAGTGAATTAATGCAAAGTTCAGTAACTTACATAAACGGACACCTTGTTTTGAGCGATGATTTTGACAAGGCTATGATTAAAAACTTCGGCACATGTAGCGCAGAAAAATATTTTTCGGAAGATGCAGAGTACAAAAACGAAAAATATATTTACAAATAAAAAATACCTGCGAGCGCGCCATTTATCCTTTAACAGCGCCTTCGTTTTCGCCTGAAATAAAGTATTTTTGCATAGCAAGGAAAAATATCAGAATAGGTATTGTAGCAAGGATTGAGCCGGCAGCAATGAATCGCCAGTTTGAAGAGAACATTCCCTGCAAATTATTTACACCAACGGGAAGAGTATACATAGATTCTTTAGTCAATACGATACTCGGCCAGAGGAATTCTCCCCAGCTTCCTATAAAAGTAAAAATAGCAAGCACCGCAAGCGACGGTTTTACCATAGGAAGTAATACTTTTGAAAAAATCTGAAAAACATTACATCCGTCAACAATTGCAGCCTCTTCCATTTCTTTAGGAATTGCGAGAAATGCCTGACGCATAAGAAAAATTCCAAAAGCACTTACTGCAAATGGCATTATTAACCCCATAAATCCGGCGAAATTACTTACACTGTCCACCAAATTAAGTTTCAGGGTTATCAAATATACAGGAAGCATTATTGCCTGAAAAGGAATCATAATTGTTGCAAGAATGGCAAAGAAAGCAATTTTTTTACCTTTAAATTCCATTCTTGCAAGCGGATAACCAGCCATCGCAGATAAAATAAGATTTAGAACAACAGTTCCACCGGCAACAATCATTGAGTTTAGAAAATAACCGATAAAATTTACCTTATGCCAAGCTCCAAGATAATTATCCCACGTAAAATCTTTTGGAATGATCGCCGGAGGATATGCAAAAATATTTTCACCTCCACCCTTTAATGATGTCGAAATTAACCATATAAAAGGAAATACTGACAAAATTGATACAAAAATCAAAACCGAATGAATTGCAAATTTTCCCAAAAACTTTTTCATCATATCTGATACCTATTTTTTTCAAAGCACAAAATATTTACAAGCGAAAGCACAAGCACAATAACAAGAAGCACAACAGCCATAGCAGACGCAAATCCTAAATCTAAATTTTCAAAAGCTCGTTCATAAATATAATAAACTATCGTCTTACTGGAATTTAGAGGTCCACCTTTTGTCATAACATAGATTTCAGCAAAAACTTTCATTGCAGAAATTGCACTAATCGTAGTCACCAACGCAATTGTAGGCATTATGTGAGGAATAGTAACAGTAAAATGTTTTCTGAAAAATCCGGCGCCGTCGATATCACAAGCTTCGTAAAGCTCGGATGGAACACTCATTAACGCTGCAAGATAAATCATCATATAATATCCAACCCCTTTCCATATTGTAACAATTATTACAGAGTACAATGCCCATTTCGGATCAGTAAGCCAACCGATACTCTGAAAACCAAAAGAGATAACAATATAATTCAAAATACCTGTCTGAGCAAATAGCCACTTAAACGCAATTGCCGCAACGACTATTGATACAATAACAGGCAAATAAATAATGATTTTATACAGCGTAATTCCTCGTATTTTCTGAGTCAGAAGAATTGCCAAAAACAAAGGAACTATTGCTAAAATAGGAACCGCAACAAGCAAGTATATAAAAGTATTTAGTAAAACTTTATAGAAAACGGCATTTTGAAAAAGATTGATATAATTTTCCAAACCCGCAAAACTTGGTTGATAAAGACTATTTGAATAATTTTGAAAACTTAAAATAAAAGTTTGAAAAAAAGGAATAAAAAAGAATATTAAAAGAACTATTGCCGCCGGCAACAAAAACAAATATGGCGCACATTTTCCATAATACTTAAACATATACTAATTATTACACTTTTTAACATTCCAGTCAATGATAAAGTTTGCAAATCATTTGAATATAACAACATCACATTTTGCATTTTCAAGAATTCTTTTACTAACAGAACCAAGCAAAAAATCCTTCATTTTAGTATTACCGTGGCTCCCTGCGACAATTAAGTCAATTTCTTGTTCTTGAGCATAATCAATAATTTTTTTAGAAGGATTCCCATGTAATATCATTGAATTTTGTATTGCAAGTCCTTTGCACTTGAAACGATTTTCAAGCCTCTGCAATGTTGACTGAGAATATACTTCCTGACGATGTTCAATCTCTAAAATCCAATTATAATCTACTTTTCCATCAAGAAAAAGTACATCAGCAGTTTCATTAACAGTACATATATAATTTTTTTTATTCTCCAAATTAAAAAATTCAAGAGATTTTTCTATTGCAAAATCCGCACATTCGGAACCGTCTGTTGTAAAAAGAATCCTCTCACCTTTAGTCTCGTTCTTAGATACATAAGTTGAGAGCTTTTCGCCATATGAAATTTCTCTGGAAACAGACCCAAGCCACTGCTGAAACCCTTTTTTGCCGTGAGAGCCGAGAAGTACCAAGTCATAATTTTCATTTTCTGCCTGCTCCATAATTGAATCAACTACACTTCCACATTGCTTAATTTTTTTTCCAAACAGAAGACCACTAGCTTCAACTTTTGATTTTGCATAATCTAGAATATCATCAGCTACGCTTGCACAACGAGTAAAGAAACCATCCGATTCAACTACAATATTATCAGGAAGAAAACTCCAATCAATTACTGAAATAACATCAACAACAGCATCTTTTGTCCATGCAGAAATATTTTTCAATCCGTCAAAACTTATTTTTGAGCCATCTGTACAAAATAAAATTTTCATCACATATTCCCTTCTAAGAAAAATTTAAAACCTAATTTATCAAACAGTATAATTTATGTTAAGTAAAATTAAATTAACTGGTAATCTATATTTTTTTCTGATACTATAGATATAGAAGGAATATTCTCAGGATAAGTGTTGTAGTTATGACAGCTGAACAAAAAGTTAATCTAAGAGATTATAAAAATTTAATTGAAACTATAGCTAAGGTTGAGTATCAAAAATTTTCAGTTTCGCATTTGATTGAATTACCGGAACTGATTAATATTGGCAATCATACACTTTATATACTGTTCAAAAACAATTCTCCTGACTCATACAACAGCACATATCTTTCAACTGCAATCAAATGGGCTATCAGAAACGAAGTGAGGCGCCGCTACAAGTGGTATTCTCTAAAAAACAGGAAACAACAACTTCAAGATATGGAAGAAGAACAGGAAGTTCGTGTCGAAGTTTACAAGACAATTCTCTCTATAGATGAAATGCAAGATGCCGAGGTTCCGACACAAATAAAAGCTGAAGAACGAACTCCCGAAGAAACAATTGAATTCGCAGAACTTAAAACCCAAATCATTGAGTGCATGAAAAAACTTCCAAAAAGAGAGAGAGAATTAATTGAATATAAGTTTTTTAAAGAAAAAAAACTAAGAGAGATTTCTGAAGAATTTGATATTTCTCAGTCAAGAATTTCCAGAATTATTCAATCGGGACTTGATAAAATAAAAAAAGACTTAAAAAGACAGGGGATAATTTAGTTAAATGAAAACAATATTTGAAAAAAGCAACAATATTGACGGGATAACATTTGGCGAATCTGTCAACACAGACTTTATCGACAAGAGATTTCTTAGAGAAGGTATTTTAAATCTTCCGCAAACCAGTGAACTTGAAGTTATGCGTCATTACAAAGAACTTTCTGATTTGAATTTTTGTATAGAAAAAGGATTTTATCCACTCGGCTCATGCACAATGAAATATAATCCAAAAGTAAATGAACTCTTAGCATCACTTGAAGGTTTTGGAAATCTTCATCCTGCACAGGCTGATGAAGAAGTTCAGGGTGCGCTTGAATTGATGTATAATCTTCAAGAGAGCTTAAAGAAAATTACAGGAATGGATGCAATAACACTTCAACCGGCTGCCGGTGCTCACGGAGAACTTACAGGCATGATGGTTATTAAAAAGTATTTTGAAGTAAAAGGGGAAACCAGAAAAAAAGTCATCGTTCCGGATTCTGCACATGGGACTAACCCTGCAAGTGCTGCACTGTGCGGATTTGAAATAATTTCAGTAAAATCAAATAACAAAGGACAAGTTGATGTAGATGACTTAAAAACACTTCTTGACAACGAAGTTGCGGCAATTATGATGACAAATCCGAATACTCTCGGAATTTACGAAGAAAATGTGCTTGAAATTTCGAAATTAATGCACGAAAACGGCTCTTTGTTATATTATGACGGCGCAAACTTTAACGCAATCATGGGTCACACAAACCCAAAGCTTATGGGGTTTGACGTAGTACATCTTAATCTCCACAAAACCTTTGCAACTCCGCACGGTGGTGGAGGTCCCGGTGCCGGACCTGTTGGAGTGGTAAAATCTTTGAAAGAGTTTTTACCGGTTCCTGTTGTCGATTTTGACGGAACAAAATATTACAGAAAATATAATCTGCAACATTCAATCGGAAACGTTAGGAACTTTTTCGGAAGTTTTACTGTACTGGTCAGAGCATATGCATATATCCTGATGATGGGCAAAAATTTGAAAGAAGCAAGCGAAAATGCAGTATTAAATGCAAATTATCTAAAAGAAAAACTAAAAAAATATTACGAACTTCCGTATGATACAAAATGTATGCACGAATTTGTTTTATCAGGCGAAAAGTTAAAACATGAATACGGAGTTTCAACGCTCAATGTTGCGAAAGCATTAATGGACGAAAATACGCATCCACCGACGGTTTATTTCCCGCTAATTGTTCATGAAGCAATGATGATTGAACCGACTGAAAGTGAAACAAAAGAAAGAATGGATGAGTTTGCACAAATTATGATAAAAATTTTCAATGAAGCAAAAACAAATCCAGAAAGAGTTACAAGCGCGCCGCACACAACTCCTGTAAAAAGAATTGACGAAACTCAAGCGGCGCGCCATCCGGACTTAAACTTTAAAGAAAACTAAAAAATACAAAATTGAAAGGCTAAAAATTGGCAAATAACGAAAAGAAAAAAATAAAAGTAGCATTCCCTCATATGGGAACTATATATATAGCATGGTCAGCAGCTTTAAGAAAAGTTGGAGTTGAACCGTTTGTACCTCCATATACAAACAAAAGGACTCTTTCTCTCGGAACAAAGCATTCTCCGGAGGCAATCTGTCTCCCTTATAAGCTTATTATGGGAAACTTTATTGAAGCAATAGAAGGCGGAACCGATTACGTAGCAATGCTATCATCACCGGGGTGTTGCAGACTTGGCGAGTACGGAAAATGTATTAATAATGCTTTGGAAGATCTCGGTTATAAAGCGAAATATATTGAATTAACGCTGTACGACGGAATCCAAGGATTATATAATTTTCTCAAAGAAATTACAGGAAAAAACGATCCCATACTTTTTGTCAGAGCTATGGTGCTTATGATTAGAAAGGTATTTATTCTTGATGAACTTGAAGCAAAATTATCATACTTGAGAGCAAGAGAATTAAAATTCGGGGATGCAGAAAAACAATTTTTAAAAGCTATCAAAATAATTGATGCGGCAATGACAACTTCGCAGATTAACCGCGCGAAAAAATTGGCATTTGAAGAAATGGACAAAGTTGCGTACGACAAAAATCGAGAAGTGTTACATGTAGATATAACAGGCGAAATTTACCTTGTATGCGATAAATTTTCAAATCAGGATATCGTAAAAGAACTTGGAAAAATGGGAGTTGAAACTAGAAAAAGTTTGACAGTAAGCAGCTTTTTGAAAGATGCAATTATACCTAAAATTTTCAGGAAAGGAGAGACTCACCTCCAAAGAGCAAACCGTCTTGCAAAACCGTATCTGATGAGAGACATCGGAGGTGATGCCTTGGAATGCGTGTCAGATGTAGCTTATGCGGATCAACGGGGAATTGACGGAATTATTCATATCAGTCCATTTACCTGCATGCCGGAAATAATGTCACAAAATATTTTTCCTGCAATGAGAGAGAACTGTGATATTCCGATTTTACCGTTAATTATGGACGAACAAACCGGTAAAGCTGGATATCTCACAAGATTAGAAGCATTTGTAGACCTTATGAGAAGACGCAAACGCAAGCTTGAAATGAATAAAAAGCAAGAAAAACAACAAGAAGAACTTGTTTAGGTAGGTTGTTTAGGTAAATCAACATTTCTGAGGTTAAAAATGCTAAGACTTTTCAAAGAATCGTTTAAAACAGCAAATGATTGTATAATATTGGCAATCCCATTGGTATTATTCATATGGATAATGTCTTTTTATATCGGTTATGCCAACAAATTTATCGACGTTCCCGCTGAATTCATAATTGCACTAATTACAACATTAATAATGGCAGGAATATTTTTTTCAGGCTGGTTTTACATGGTCAAAAAAGGAATCGAAATATCTAAAGGGGTTTACGTTTTTGACGAATATAGAATTAATGCAATAGGAAACCTTTTTAAACTTATGCCGAGAGGAATAGGAAAATTTTTCCTTTCATTCTTTGGGATGTTTTTATTGTTTAAAATCTATGCCGTTGCAGCGTATTTTGCAGTAGATATGATCGGAACGAATCTTATTGGAGCTGTTTATACTCCGGAACAAGCCTCTAAAATCATATCGTCAACCCCACAGGAATTAATAACTCTGTTAAGTTCACTTTCGGCAGATCAGTTGACAAAACTTAGATTATGGAATTTGCTTATTTTCTCTACCACAACATTATTTTTATTTTCAATAATGCTGTGGGTACCGGAGATTGTATATTCAACACCAAATCCACTTATGGCACTGATTAAAGGAATAAAAAAAGCCTTTATTAACTTTAAAAAGTCGATCTGTTTGTTTGCATATTTAACCTTACTAAACGTGATTACATCTATCATAAGCACATTTGCGCTCATAAACCCAATTTTGTATATTCTGATTATGGTACTTGTTTTTTATTACATAATATACAGTGTAGTTTTAACCTTCAGCTTTTACAGACAAGAATTCTGCGAAACGGAAGTGAAAAATGAAGCCTAAAGTAATTGCAATAGTCGGGGCAACTGCATCTGGCAAAACCGCTTATGCAATAGAACTTGCAAAAAAGATTGACGGAGAAATCGTATCAGCTGACTCAAGACTTGTATATAAAGGATTTGATATAGGTGCGGCAAAACCTACAACTGAAGAAATGGACGGAATTCCGCATCATATGATAGATTTAGTTTCACCGGAATTTGACTATTCGGCGGGAATTTACGCAGAAGAAGCCGGAAACGCAATTAAAGACATTCTTTCTCGAGGAAAAACCCCCATCATTACCGGCGGAACCGGATTATATTTCAGACTGCTTCTTGAAGGCTATGATGTTCCAAGAGTAGAACCCGATTACGAAATGCGTGCAAAACTTGCAAACTATTCTTGGGAAGATTTAAACAAAATGCTAAAAGAACTTGCGCCTGATAAAGAATTTAAAATTGAGATAAATGACAAGAAAAAACTCATTCGCGCAATAGAACTTGCAAAACACATAGAAAAGCCTCTTTTAGAACATAAAAAAGAACCTGAATATGAAGTTGAGTGGCTCGGTCGAAACTTTGAACGTCCACAACTTTATGACAGAATCAACAAACGCGTCGAAATCATGATAAAAAACGGACTTATTGATGAATGCGAGAATTTATTAAAAAAATACGGTAGAATAAAAAATATAACAGGAACAATAGGTTATCGTGAAATAATTGCATATCTTGATGGCTTAGTTTCACTTGATAAGGCAAAGGATATTCTTAAGCAAAATACAAGAAATTATGCAAAACGGCAGCTTACATGGTTCAGACAAAATCCACATATCCGGTGGAATGTTGAGCCTAAAAAATTAAAAAAATAAATGAGGGATATACAATGAAAAATAAAGCAATAAAATTTGCCGCATACACTATCTGCGGAATTATAGTTTTTTTATACTTACTATTTTTAACAGTTCCGTATTTTGTAAACGGAATTATCAACGCGCATATTAGAGAAATAGAAAAAATTATTGAAGACACAACAAACTTCAAAGCTAATTTTGAAGGAATAAAGCTTGTTACAACACCAAAACTTACAATTGGATTGGAAGTTAACCATGTAAACTTTAAACTTCCTGATAACAGTGAATTCTTATCATCTGACAATTTTCAAATAAAATTGTCAATTATTCCGCTTTTTGCAAGACAAGTTGAACTTGATAAAATCTCTGTAAACAATTCAAAAATAACGTTTGGGGTAAATAAAGACGGTCGATTTCTATTTAAAGATGCAGTACAAGCATTAAATTTCAATAGCAAAAGCAAAACCGCAAAAAATAAAAATGAAAATAAGAATATTACCTCTGGACTTCCTTTCGGCGTTAAATTATCGAATAAACTTCCTAACATATATTTAAATAATTATGATATTGCATTTATTGACCTTAGTAACAGCAAAAAGTACTACTTAGATGGTGATAAGTTCCATATAACCGACTTTATACTTGATAAACGAGTAAAAATCAAAGCAAATGGTGAAATTGTTTTTGATGGAGAAAAGCAGTTTTCATATGACATAAAAGTCAATAACCAAATCATGCCTGATATGAATTTAAACGATATTGTTTTTGCAGAACCCGCCGAAACAAAAACAAATGATAATGTAAAAACAGCTGAAAGTAACAACAGAGAAAATGTTAACACCTGTGAATTTGTAGACAATATGCTTCCATTTAATATAATTGATATTTTTGAAGCAATTCACAAAAATCAATTAGCAGCAAATATTTACGCGAATTTAAAAACGGCCGGAACTTTTGATGACATTCAATATGACGGCATGTTGAAAATCGACGGAATGACGGTTGCAGTTGACGGGAAAAAACTACCTGAAGGTATAGTTAATGCAACATTCAAAGGTAATAAAACAACATTTAATTCAAATTTATATACATCAATGGATAAAAACGAAAGTTCAACTATCAACGGAATCATTGAAACCGGTAAAAATCCAAAATTTTCTATGCAACTTTTATCTAATGCCAAAATAAACAATCTTATCGCAATCATCGACAGTCTTGCAAAATCTTTTGGAGTAAACGATTTTGATACACTCAGCGCAACCGGACAAATTGATGCAAATTTTGACATCTCAGGAGACAAAAAGAGCGTAAAATCTTCAGGATATTTAAAAATACCAACAGCTTCAATAAAATACGGACTTTATGATATTTTGATTGATAAAATTAATGCAGATATTGATCTTTCAGATAATAATGTTTACATAAAAGATTTTTCATTTACAGTACTTGACCAACCTCTGAAAATTTTTGGAAAACTAACCTCCGATGCCATTGCAGATCTTCATTTAACCGCAGATAAATTGTTGTTAAAAGCGCTTGTCGCTGCTACCGGACAAATTGGAATTCTCAAAGAAAACAAATTTAACTCAGGCACACTTTCAATGGATGCTACTTTAAAGGGAAAACTTTCGTCACCTATTCCTGCGGTTAATTTAAGTATTGACAATGTTAATATCAAAAATATTCCTACAGATACAGCAATTATGCTTGCGAAATCAACAATTAATATAAAAACAGATGGAAAAACTTTTATAGGAACTATTAATGCTAATTCCGCCTCAGTGAATAATCCACTTGCATCAATTAAACTTCCTTCTGCGAATGTATCAATTGATGATAAAGATATAAAAATTACAAACGGTTATATCACACTTGATAATTCCAGAATTGATATTACAGGAGGAATTTACAATTATACAAAAAAACTTAATATTGACCTCAGCGCAAAAGGAAACGTTGTTGCCACTGATTTAAAAAATATGATACCAAAAGATTTAAGAATATTTGTCGGTGAAGCTAAAGGTCAAATTCCATTAAACATGCACATATCAGGAGATATTCAAACCCAAAACATTGACATAGATTTAACCGCAACTCCTGATAATTATTTTAGAATTCTTGACATTGAAACTCTTAAAGGTAAAAATTCAACAATAAAAAGTTCAATGAAACTTGCAAATGATAACCTAAAATTTTCAAACACCGGTATTTACACAGACACAGTCACAATCGCTACACTTGGCGGAACCATAAATAACCTTTCAAAAGCCCAAAATTTAGACTTAAACCTTGCTGTGCCTGAATTTGTAAAAATGCCAATTCCAAGCTTCAGTAGCAAAAGTCTTGTGAATACAAAAGGTAATATTTCTATAGGCGGAACGGCTCTTAAACCAACATTAAAAGGAAATATTTCCATTCCGGAAATTAAAATTCCTGAAATGCTTGTCTCATTATCAAACCTTGAAATTACTCTAAACGGTGCTCTTGCTAACGGAAAAGCTACACTTGCTAAGATTGTTTCAGGCGGAATTATCGCAGAAAATATTACCTCAGATTTTACCTTTAATCCCGCAACCTGTGTTTTATATCTCAAAAATATTTACGGTACAGCTTTCAATGGGAAAGTCAAAGGAGACATTTCTTATAACACGCTAAACGGAAAAATCGGTGTAATTTTTGAAGGAAGTGATATGGAGGCAATAACAGCAATTGAGGGTGCTACTGGCATTAAGAACGCGCTGACAGGAACTCTTGGATTTAAAGTTAATGTAACACTATCTGGTACAACTGACACTGAAATGATTAAAAATCTTAAAGGTAGCATGTCATTTGATATTACTGACGGCGCGTTAATAAGCATCGGAAAAATAGAAAACCTTGTTTCAGCCGGTAATGTCACCTCAAATATTATTATGAAAGCAGCTATTGCTTCACTTTCTTCAATTCAGGTTATAAAAGAAAGTGCAAATTTTAAATACATAAAAGGCAGCATGACCTTTAACGACGGCTGGGCACATCTTACATCAATAAAAACAAGCGGACCTTCTATGGCATATTACATCACAGGCAAATACAATATTCTAAACGGAACAACAAATGTAATTATTTTAGGACGACTTGGAAGTGATGTGGTTGCCGCGTTAGGACCCATCGGGCAACTATCTGCGGATAAACTAACTTCTTATATTCCAAAATTCGGAGCCGCAACAGCTTCAATATTGAATTCAATGACCTCAAATCCTAAAAACGAAAAAATAGACGAAATTCCTCAACTTTCAAATAAAAATGAAGTTTATAAAGATTTTAAAGTAAACTTTAATGGAGGAATAGACAGTCCCAGTTCGATAAAGTCATTCAAATGGCTTTCCAATCCTGATATGTCAGCTATAAATTCGCCAACATTAAAAGAACAAATTATCCAAAACAAAGATAATCTCAAAACAGATGTTAGTGAAAAATTGGAAACTATAAAAACAATAAAAGAACAAAGTTCGGAAAATATAAAAAATGAACTTCAAAACGTTAAAGACAGCGTAAATGAATTAAAAAATCTCTTTAAATTTTAAGAGAATTTTAAACAACAAAAAACTGCTACTAAAAAAGCCCTCAAGAGAACTCTTAAGGGCTTTTTAGCTTTTTATTTAAAGAAAGGAATTGATTACACTTAAGCTGCTTGAGCAGGAGCTTGAGCGTTTGGTGTCATTACGTTAGGTTTCACACTATCTTGCATTTGATTTAATTTTTCAAGAGCTGCTGTTGCTGCTTCTTGAACTCCTTTGTCCTGATCATTCTTAGCAATTGTGAATAAGGTATTCAAATCAGCTTTGTATGCAGGTTGTTGGATATAACTTAAAGCTTCAAGAGCAGAAGTTCTTACCATCGGATTCGGGTTGTTTTTCAACTGTTCTACAACCGCAACTGCTCCAGGTAATTCAGTCAAAGGAACTGTAGTGTTTGTTAATTTTGACACTTCATCCGAATAGAGTTTTTGAAGGATTGCTGTTGTAAACATTGCATAGCTTTTGTTTCTTTCAGCTTGTTCCATCGGTGTAATTGTTGTTGCTAATGTCTTTTCAGCATCAGTCATTTGCTGATTATTCATTAACTTTTGTCTTGCAGCTATTTGTTCCTGTGTAGGACCTTCTAGTTTTGATGAATCTGCATTAATTATTGAACCTAAAGTATCCATTACTTTAACATCTAGTAATTCTGTTGCTTTTTCCGGAGAATCTTTTACCATATTTGCGATTTCTTCCATTGCTGCTGCCTGAACATCATAATCAGGGTTTGTTAATTTGGAAATAAACTCATTTAAATCAACTTGCGGTTCAAGAGGAGCCGGAGATTCAATTTCCGGAGCTTTGGCAGCTTTTACATCAGATTCAGCTTCAGCAGGTTCTGTTTTTGCTTCTTCTGCCGGCTTAGTAACGACAGGTTGGGGAACTACAACCGGAGCTGCTGTTGTAACCTCAGCTGCAGGAGCGGCAGGAGCTGTAGCCGCTACGGCTTCCGGAGCTTGAGGAGCTGCCGGCTGTTCTACAACCTGAGGTGGAATCATAATCGGTTGTTGAGTCGGCATGTAATAGGGTTGGATTGGAGCTTGCGGATACTGATAAACCGGTGCTTGCGGATACTGGTAGTAAGGCATTGTCGGTGTAGCATACTGACTTTGTACAGGTTGTTGAGCTACTTGCGGAAATCCGGGAGCTACTACGGACGGATTGTGTACATCAATTTTTACTGCATTATAGCTTTGCGCTTGTGGTTGCGGCTGTGCTACCTGCATGTAAGGATTGGAGAGATTTGGAATTTGCATCATTGTATCATTTCCTTTCAATAAATAATATTTTTTATTCCTATTCTACTGTTTTAATATCCCTGAATAAAAATAATTGCTAAAATATCATCAAATTTTAATAATTCTTAACAAAATCATAGCAAAAACATCATAAATATGGACTTTTTCCAAGTAAAAAATTTACAAAATGCTTAATATATGCTCATTTGTTTGTCAGATTAAACTTATTTATGCTAAGATATTAATTGAGTTATATGTTAGGATATAGTTATGATTTTAAATAAGAAAGAAACAAAATCTATACGTTCAGCATTTGGAAAAGCACTTGAAAAATTGGGGCATACAAACCCAAGTATAGTTGTTATGGATGCAGATCTGTCGTGTTCGACACAAACACAAATTTTTGCAAAGAGCTTTCCTGACAGATTTTTCAATGCAGGAATTGCGGAACAGGATATGATAGCAACAGCAGCAGGAATGGCATCTGCCGGAAAAACTCCGTTTGTGGCAAGCTTTGCGATGTTTGTAACCGGTCGAACTTATGATCAAATTAGAAACTCTGTTGCTTACCCGAACTTTAACGTTAAGATAGTAGGAACTCACGGTGGAGTTACTGTTGGAGAAGACGGAGCAAGCCATCAGGCTTTGGAAGATGTCGCTCTTATGCGCGGAATTCCGCACATGCAGGTCTTCGTCCCAGCCGATTGCAGAGAGTGCGAACAGATAATTGAATACGCTTCAAAAAATCAGGGTCCAATGTACATCAGAATTGCGCGGACCAATGTTTGTGATGTTTTCGATGAAAATTACAAATTTGAATTTGGAAAAGCTGTTTTAATTGAAGACGGTAATGACGCTACAGTTATTACTAACGGGGAAACCCTTGCTGAAACAATTCAGGCTGGCGAAATCTTAAAAAAAGAAGGGTATTCTGTCAGAATTCTTCACATGCCAACGGTGAAACCTATTGATAAAGATTCAATTATTGAAAGTGGACGAAAAACAGGACTTATTATTACTGTAGAAAATCATTCCGTTATCAATGGTTTGGGAAGTGCTGTATGCGAAGTGATTTGCGAAAATCATCCTATTCCTGTAAAACGAATTGGTGTTAACGATGAATTCGGACAGAGCGGGAAATGGAATTATTTACTTGAACATTATGGCTTGTCCGCCGAAAAACTTGCGATTTCTTTCAAAGAAGAAATTGATAAACACAAAAAAAGTCTATAAGGAATTAGATATAAATGATACAATTCAGATCAGTTACAAAAAAATATAAAAATGATCACTATGCCTTAAAAAATGTTAATTTAGACATAATGTCCGGAGAATTTGTTTTTATTGTTGGGGCATCCGGTGCAGGAAAATCCACGCTAATGAAACTTTTATACAACGAAGAACGTCCGACCAGTGGGACAGTTACGATTGGCGGGATTAACATCGCAAACCTGTCAAATGATAAGGTACCAAACCTCAGGAGATGTATGGGAATCGTTTTTCAAGACTACAAACTTCTTCAAAACCAAAGTGTTTATGATAATGTGGCTTACGTTATCAGAACCCTTGGAATAAGCTCAAGAGAAATAAACGCAAGAGTTACAGGCGCATTAAAGATTGTAGGTTTATATGAAAAAATGCACGCGACTCCGGCTGAGCTTTCCGGAGGCGAACAGCAGAGAGTAGGGATTGCACGCGCAATTGTAAACGGACCTCCGCTTTTAATCGCAGATGAACCGACAGGAAACTTAGACCCTAAGAATTCAATGGAAATTATGCAAATTTTAGATCAGATTAATCAAAGGGGAATTACTGTTATTGTTTCAACTCATGATAATGCTATGGTTGATTACTTTAGAAAACGCGTAATAACTCTTGATAATGGGGAAATTGTCAGGGATATACAAGCAGGTACTTATGAATAATCAAAAACTTAAAATAAAAAAGAAAGTAAAAAAACATATTCCAAAAGATTGGCTGTCAGAATTAAGAATACTCTATCGTCTTTCAATGGAAACAGTTAACGACATAAAAAGAACAGGATTAAGTAATATAGCAATAATAACTACAATGGCAGCAATTTTAATTATTTTTGCTGTCTCGTTCAGGACTGCGCTATCGATTTCTTCATTCGCGCATGAACTTGGTAATGTTCTTGAAATTTCAGTATACTTAAAATCAGGAACAGATGCTAATGCTGTCAAAAATCGCATAAAAGAGTTTGAATATGTAGAAGGAGTTAAAATAATTCCAAAAGATGTCTCATGGGTAGATTTTAAACGTGAAATGAATTTGCCGGATATTTCAAATCCACTTCCGGATACGTTGCATGTAAAAGTTGACAAGCCTGAGAATATCACTGAAGTTTTTAACAAGGTTAAAGAATTAAACTCTGTTGAAGATATGAGTTATGCACAGGATTTAGCAAAACGCATTCAAATGATAAATCATGTCGTCAATACAATTACGGTGTTTGTCGTAATAATTATGGCAATATTAACTATAACCATTATTAATAACACCATACAACTGGTAATTCAGTCACGAAAAGATGAAATTGAAATTATGCGTCTTATGGGAGTAAGTAACTGGTACATACGCTTCCCGTTAATTATGCAGGGAGCATTTTACGGCTTTTCCGGTGCGGTAATTGCGTTAATTCCGCTGAATTTTGTACAGAATGGACTTATTGATATTCATAAATTTTTTATGGTGCCGTCTCCCGTATTTGCACAGAATTTTGTAATTATAACAATGTTTTTAATGGGAACTCTATTTGGTGCAGGCGGAAGTTTCCTTTGTATTAAGAAACATTTACAAGTGTAATATCTATGGAAAATAACAAAATTTTATTAATATCAGATAATAATGAGGCGGCAAAATTACTTACGGAAAAACTTGTATTGCTTCGTAAATACGACTCAATTTTTCACTGTAGTAATGAAAAATTCGCGGAGAATTTGCAAGAATATGCACCATCAGTTGTTTTTCTTGTAGAAAGTGAAGATAGAGAACTTACTGTTCAAAATTTGGATTTGGTAAAAAAATATTATAATAATGCTTCTGTAATTTTTGTCGCACTTAAAAAAGATTATGATTTCGTTCTGGTAATGTATGATATGGGTGCCAATGATTTTATTTTTCACGACTCAACTTCTGCTGAAATTCTTATCAAAACGATTAACGCAATTAAACTTACAAATCTATCGGTTAAGCATTCACAAGACAGATATTTGCTAAAAAGTACAAAATTGATATCAAACAGCGGATTTTATACGGAAGAATGTGCGAACGAGTTAATGCTCACTACTCTGGACGAGCCTTGCGCTCTGAATTCTTCATTTATGATAATTGCTTGCGACGAACTTGACAGAGGAAAATTCAGACCCGAAGAACTTATTATTGCGATAAAAAAATCATTAAGAGACAACGATATTGTAATTGAATTAAAATCCGAAAAATTTTATATTTATCTTAGGAACACAAATGAAGAAGGTGCGATTACAGTTTTCAAAAAAATAAAAGAAGAAGTTAATGGAATATTTCGAATAAAAGCTGGGATATCAAAAGTTTACAGCCGTTCATTCAGAGATTTGGAGCAAATGGCATCAATAGCCCTTACAGACGCAATGCTTGGCACAGTCGATACCGTAGTTTACAAGGAAAAACCGGAAGACTCCGTTGATGAATGGCTTTTGGAACCTGAAGATAATCAAAAGGATTTCAAATTATTCAAACAAGTATTTCTTAAAAAACTCGACGGCATAATCACACCTGTATTCTATAGGTTTCAAACAAGCTACGAAAACATATTAAAAGATACCAAAATTGAACAGTATTCACACGAAACCCAATGTATTTTTCATTTAAAAAACAACAAACAAACAAGTCGTTTAACTATTGTATACCCCGGTTTCGCAAAAGTTGTAATTTATGAAACGCACAGTGGTTGGGACAGCCCCGAAAACAAAGAAATATTTCTACCGCTGAACAAATTAACAGAACGCACATTGTCTGAAATTTTGGAAGAATTTATTAATAATTTTAAAAGTTGTATAGATGAATAGGAGACTCTAATGAATGTACTCAAATCCGAAGATTCGTTGTTATTAATCATTGATGTTCAGGAAAAATTGGTTAAAGCGCTTGATAAAGATGTCATTATAAAAAAAGTTTTTAATCTTACAAAATCAGCGAGATTATTATCTATTCCCGTAATCGTTACCGAACAATATCCCAAAGGGCTTGGTTCCACCATCGAAAGCATTGCAAATGAACTTTCCGAAAACACTCCCGTATTTGAAAAAGTTTCATTTAACGCACTTGATGAAGAAGGTATACTAGATAAAATAAAAGCTTTCAATAAGAAGCAAATTATTATTTGCGGAATAGAAACTCATATTTGCGTTCATCAGACTGCCGCCGCTCTTTTACGGGAAGGTTTTCAAGTTCATGTCGCCAAAGACGCATGCGCAAGTCGCAACAAATACGAATTCAAACAAGGAATTGAGCGAATGGAAGCAAACGGTGCAACCATTACATGCGTTGAAATAATTCTCTTTGAGTGGCTGAAAAATGCCAAAAATCCATGTTTTAAAGAAATTCAATCTCTTATTAAATAGATTTTATATCACTAATTATTTGATTTTTTAATGCGTCAATAGAAGAAAATTTCTTTTCTTGACGTATCATTTTTAAGAATTCAATACTGACATTTTTGCCATAGATATTTTTGTCAAATTCCAAAATATGCGTTTCCAAAAATTTTTCATTGTCGTCAGAAACCGTCGGTCGTGTTCCGAAATTGGCAATTCCACGATAAAAATTTTCATCATTTTCAAGTCTTATGCACACAGAATAAACACCGAACGGAATATCAACAAGTTCTTGAGGATATTTAATATTAGCAGTCCTAAAGCCAATTTCACGCCCAAGCTTTTGTCCTTCTATAACGACTCCGCTAACAGCAAAATTATAGCCAAGCATTGAATTCGCGCTTTCAATGTCACCTTCAAACAAAAAGTCCCTAATCGCAGTTGAACTTATTATATGATTGTTTAACTTACACGGAGAAATTTCAAAATATTCGTAACCAAATTTTTTTGAATTTTGTTCAAGAAATTTTGGATTTCCTAGTCTGTTGTATCCGAAAGTATGATTCCATCCTGTAAAAATAGCTGATGGGGTAAAATGATTTACCAGAACATCCTTCAAATAATCATGTGCAGTTAATCCCGAGAACTCGCCGAATTCAAGTTCAAAAATATAATCAACGCCAAGTTTTTCGATATTTTCTTCTCGTGATTTTTTTGTCAAAATATATTTTGGACAAATCTTATAAAAATAATTACTCGGATGTTCTGAAAAGGTAACAACTGCGGATTTAGTATTATTTATTTTTGCATAATCAACAGCTTTTTTAATAACAGTCTGATGCCCAAGATGAACACCATCAAAAAATCCAAGTGCAAGCGATAATCCGGATACTTTTTTTAGTTCTCTGAAGATTTCCATAAATATATTATATTATAAAATTTTTCAATTTGTTAAAATTTAAATTCAGGATCTTTTTTTTGATTTTTTATCAAATACGCTGAAATTATTGCTGTAAAAGGTACGCAAGCAAGAATAGCTATACTTCCGATAATTGCAGATAAAATTTCCGTAGAAACCTGATTAAGGTTGAAGAACTTTTGAAGATCAATATTATTTGCCAAAAGTACAAGCGGTAATGAACTTCCCAGATAAACCAAAATCAATGTATTCGACATTGTTCCAATTATATCACGTCCGACATTCATACCGGATTTGAACAATTGCATTACTCCAAGCGAATTGTCTGTTTCATGAATTTCATTAATTGTACTTGCTATAGAAACAGCTGTATCCATTAAAGCTCCGAGAGCCGCTATAATCATTGATGCAGAAAGAATACCCTTGAAATTAAGGTCAGGACGAACTCCGTAAAGAAAAATATTTTCCTCACCCGCAAAACCAGTAAGATTTGCAATTATAATTGCCAAAATTGATAACAAACCTGCAAAAACCAGACTAACCGAAGTCCCTACAATTGCCGATGTACTTTTCGAGTTGAATCCGCCAACAAAATAAATTGTGATAATCGTGCTGAGAACTCCTACTACTATTGCAGCTATAACAGGGGAAAAGCCGTGTAGAATTAAAGGTACAAGCACCGTAAATATCAAACAAACAGTTGCAACTATTGAAATAAGACTGAACAAGCCTTTCTTACGACCTATTGCAACAAGTATTCCACAAAATATAAAAGAAAAAAGAATTAACGACGAATCCCGTTTTATATCAGCAATGTAAAAAACAAGCCCATTATCTTCATCTTCTTCTAAATGTAAAATAACTTTGTCACCTTTTTTAAGCGGAATATTATAAGCAGGGTTATCTGTCAATATATTTAGAATTTCGCGTGTCTGATTTTTATAATCACCTGAAAGAATTTTTACTGTAACCAACTGATTTGTGCTGTTTGAATTTTCATCTTCATCAGCATACAAATTTACTGTTTGGAGCACAACCCCTTTCTCCGACGGTATAACTGCCTCATCGGCAGCAAATGCAGTCAATACAAATGTAAACAACACGAATATTAAACTTAAAATCTTTTTTATCATCGATATCCCCTTACATTTTCCTTATTTACTGTTGGATTACTACTGTTCTAAAACAGGCTTTTTTGCTCATTTATATCAATATTTTTAAATCCGAAATGTTTATAACATGCCGGTGAAACCTTTCTACCACGTGGAGTTCGCTGTAAGAGTCCAGCTTGTAGTAAAAACGGCTCACATACATCCTCAATAGTCCTAACATCTTCTCCGATTGCAGCTGCAATGGTCTCAATGCCAACAGGTCCACCATCAAATTTTTCAATAATAAGTGTTAAAAGATTTCTGTCAGTACTATCAAGTCCATAATTATCAATTTTTAAGACATCTAAAGATTCGTTAGCAACAGATTCAGTAATTTTTCCGTCATACTTTACCAAAGCAAAGTCACTTACACGTTTTACAAGTCGGTTTGCAATACGCGGAGTTCCTCTTGAACGTCGGGCAATTGCCCGAGCACCTTCACTTGTTATCTTAACACCCAAAATAGAGGCAGTCCGCTCAATTACCTCTGAAAGTTCACTTTCTGTATAAAACTCCAACCTGTGAATTATCCCGAATCTATCCCTGAGTGGACCTGAAAGCTCTCCGGCTTTTGTCGTTGCACCTATCAGAGTAAATTTTGGAAGCGGTACCCGCAATGTTTTTACAGTCTGACTCTTACCTGTAGTCATATCAAGAAAAAAATCTTCCATTGCGGGATACAGAATTTCTTCCGCTACTTTACTAAGCCTGTGAATTTCATCAATAAACAGAATCTCTCCACCCTTTAAAGACATCAAAATTCCGATAATATCCCGTGGTCTCTCTAATGCCGGAGCAGAAGTTATTCTTATGGGAACCCCCATTTGCTCAGCAATAACTCCCGCAAGTGTAGTTTTGCCAAGCCCAGGTGGTCCGTAAAACAAAAGATGGTCAAGCGGCAATTCTCGTTTCTTAGCCGCAGCAATAGAAATTTTTAAAGTTTCCTTCAATGCTGTTTGACCTATGTAAGTTTCAAAAGATTTGGGACGAATTGAATTTTCAAAACTTTTGTCACTTTCAAAACTTTCAGGCTTGATTACAGGATTTTTTTTCTCCCCACTCGGCTTCGATTTAAAATTATTGTCGTCTGAAATTATACTCATATTTTTTCTCTAAAGTTTATAACTTTTCCTTGTTCTTTTATAATATTCATGATAGCATAAAATAAGGATAAGGGACACTATATTAAGAAGGAGAGGTTATGAAAGTTTCAGAACGCTTGGAAAAAATTCCGCCATATTTGTTTGCGGAAATTGATAGAAAAATCGCGGAAGCTAAAGCAAAAGGATTTGATATTATCAGTCTCGGTATAGGGGATCCTGATACTCCAACATTGGCACCGGTAGTTGAGGAAATGCACAAAGCAATAGATAACCCTAAAAATCACGATTACCCTCCTTACAACGGTACCGAAAATTTCAGAAAATCTGCCTGTGATTGGATGGAAAGAAGATTTGGGGTTAAATTAAACCCTGACACACAAATGCTCGCTAACATCGGTTCAAAAGAAGCTATCGCGCATGTATTTTTTGCATTTGTAGATAAAGGTGATTATACACTTGTTCCCGATCCAGGTTATCCGGTTTATAAAAACGCAACTATCTTTGCAGGTGGAACACCTTATTCAATGCCGTTAAAAGAAGAAAACGGATACCTGCCTGATTTCGATAAAATTCCGGAAGATATAGCCAAAAAATCAAAATTAATGTTCTTGAATTATCCTAATAATCCGACAGGAGCTGTTGCTGATTTAGATTTTTGGAAGAAAGCTGTCGATTTTTGTAAAAAATATGATATTTTACTATGTTCGGATATGGCATATTCCGAAATGACATTTGACGGCTATAAAGCGCCTTCCGTTTTGCAGGTGGAGGGTGCAATGGATGTGGCAATAGAATTTTATTCGCATTCAAAATCCTACAATATGACCGGTTGGAGAGTTGGTTTTGTGTGCGGGAATGCCGATGCCGTTAAAGCCCTTGGAACAATTAAGAACAATATTGACAGCGGTACGTTTAAAGCTATTCAGGATGCGGCGGCTGTTGCATTTTCTATTGATAATTCTCTAATAGAAAACCTTAATAAAATGTATCAGGAACGTCGCGATGTGGCAGAAAACGGATTGCGAGAACTTGGATGGGATATAAAACCTTCCAAAGCAACTTTCTACCTCTGGCTTCCTGTACCAAAAGGAATGTCCAGTGAAGAATTTGTGACAGTAATGCTTGAAAAAGCACATGTTGTGGTTCCGCCAGGGAATGGGTACGGACAGTACGGAGAAGGTTATTTCCGCATAGCCCTTACCAAGGATGCAAATACGATTAAAGAATGTATCAGAAGAATGAAG
Source organism: uncultured Muribaculaceae bacterium (assembly GCA_964499135.1). Lineage (GTDB taxonomy): Bacteria > Cyanobacteriota > Vampirovibrionia > Gastranaerophilales > Gastranaerophilaceae > Scatenecus. The sequence goes on along the minus strand of CAZCIW010000005.1, from coordinate 43,090 downwards.
GAAGCCGAAATTAGATACAATTAGTAAAATATATTGTTGAAAATCTTTCGGCATGGTATAATTTTTTTATGGAATGTCCAAAATGCGGTATGGAGATAGATGACAAAGCAACCGTATGCCCTAATTGTAAAAAAGTGCTTAAAGTTGTTTGTCCTATCTGCAAAACAATAAACAAAACCAATACCTGTAAGAAATGCGGTTATGTAATTATTACCAAATGCAATAAATGCGGTAAAATAAATCAGACCGTAGATAAAAAGTGCAAAAAATGCGGATTTTCTCTTGAACAAAGCGTTATCCTCAACGAGTCAAATACTGACAAGTTTGCGATGATGACTCTGGATTTTCCGAATGTTAATGAATTAAAAGCACTTCTTGGCTCAATTCAGCTTTTGAACAAATTTAAAGTAAAACTTGATAACATAATTATGAATGTTGCAAAATCGGCAGGTGTCCGCTGCCAAATTTTAAATAATGTTTACGTTTTACGTTTTAATAAAGATTATACATTCAACAGCAGCGTTAGCAATGCGATTGCCACCGCAATAAAACTCTTGACCGAAATAACAAAAATGAATTACAAACTTACTAACAAGAAAAATGCCACTGTAAGATGTAACGTATTTTTGTTAAAACGTACTGTGGATGATAATCCGTACGATATTAAATCTGGATTTAATATCAGTATGGTTAAGCAAAGCGAAAACGTAAAAGAAAAAAGTCTGAATTCTTTTCAGGTTATTGCTGATAATTACGTTCAAGATTCTCTTGATAATAAATACCGTTCCAGCCAATTGAATTCCGTTATGCTTCAAGGCGAAATGGTTATGTTCCATGAAATAGAAGTTAATAGCCATATCAATATCAATTACGAAGATTTGGAAGATAAAGACGAAGGCGAAGCTGAAATTCCGAATTTTGTTCAAAACATGCTTGTAGAGCAAGATAAACTTGACGGGGAAGCGTTGAGTAGGCTCGAAACACCTATTGATCCGGATGCAATTTACGATATTGAAACTATTCACTTTAATGAAATACAATCAACATTTATAAGAACAGAAAACATTGACGTGTTTTATCATATGGTAAACCGTCTTTCAGAATACCCATACGGAATTTGCGCAATAAAAACCCCACCTTTATATGTGCCTTATTCTCTGAAAGTAATTTCTCTAATTGAAGAAATGGGTGTTTATAAAAATATCATAAGCATTACATGTTATGACGAAATGAAGTATTCGCCGTATTCATTTTTCAAGGATCTGGTATCAGCAATTTTTGAATACACGGTTTCGCAAAAGCTTTTTAATACAAATGATTTTTCTATGTTTAAGTCAATTGACCCTAACGACATGATTAAAGACTTGATAACATTGAAAGAACGCGAATTTGACAATCCTGAAGACACACGTTTAGTCTATTTCGATATTTTCCTAACTTTGTTAAACGTGATACCGGAAACATTAATCTTTATTGAAAACTTTGATAAGATGGATTCAAGTTCTTATGATGTAATGAAATTCCTTTTTGAACAGTTTGACAAATTAAAAATCAGTTATCTTATTTCTTACGACAAGGATTTTTCACTTCACAAAGACTCATATTTTCTGATGTCAAAGCCTTATTATACGGAAATCACCCTAAAACCGACCTCATTTGAAAAAATGATTGCGGAAAATAAGGACTATTACCGTAAAATTATGGACAGTTTTTATTTTCACCGTATTGCGAAATATTCTTTCGGGAGTATTTTGTTCCTTGATATTGCAATCCAATACTTAATAGAAAGCGGAGTTTATGCAGCAACAGAAGATTGCATTGAACTCATAAATCCAAAAACAATCATAATGCCATCAAGTTTAAATAAGCTAATGAAACGACGTTTGAACCTTCTTGAAGATGATCCTGATGCTATAAAATTTCTTGCCACATGCGTACTTTTAGGAACAAGAGTTGACCAACAAACTATAAAAAGTCTTAATTATGATAATATTGACGAAATCATACAAAAACTTTCAGAAATGGGATACATATATTTCTGGAACAACTGTATGTACTTCCCAAATTATAATCTTCTAAAAGAAAATATCCTTGCAGTGCTAAATAAAGATTTGTTAAAAAGCATTGCTACTGACCTGTTTGAAAAAGTTTTTGTTAACAACATGCCAAGCCCAACAAAAGCATATCTATACTCACTGCTGAAGGACTCAAAATCAGAATTTCTTGAGTGGGAAGCCCTTGCAAAGATAAGTCTTTCTATGGGCGACTTCAATGCTTATGTAAACTGTGCAGACAAGATAATTGAACTTCTTAACAAAAATACCGATGAAGAAATAGCAGAGGAAATAGAACAATACAAACTCGACTTGTACGAAAATATATCCAACAATTTGTATGAATACCTTCCTGAAAAGACTTCAGGAATAGCAGAAGCAACACTGGAGAGACTGGAACAAACCGGAAATACCGAACGAATAATACACCTTTGTAACAAAATGATTAGAGGCTGTCTTACCAGCGGTAACTATATGCACGCGCTTGAGCTTACGCACAAAATTCTTTCAAGACTTCCAAAAGCTTCTATTGATCCGTCAGCGCCGGATTTCAACAAGTATTTCTTCCTTATGACACTTGTTCATATCGAAATACTTTTCAATATCGGCGCTTTTGAAGATTGTCTCGATATCGGTTACAAACTTTTAAGTGTCATAAATCTCGGTAATATTAATGAAATAAGACCCGAAGATTTTTCAGAAGAAGAATTTCAATCAATAATTATTGATGCTGTGGGATTTGTTGCTCTTGCTAATGTTTTACAGCTAAAAGGGAATGTAAAAGACTTTTTAAATCTTGTAAAATCGGATTTACCAATAATTCCGCCGTCTTATGAAATTTTTGCGGCACTGGAAACTTTCATCCACGGCGGTGGTGCTGTTCACAGTCCGGTAATGGTTTCTGAGACAGATAAGTTCTCGGGTGTGCTTTTCCATATTCTTGAAGCATTCACAAAATATCTTAACGATACAAACGGATTCGCGGAAGAAATTTATGCAGCAAAAAGACTCGCTAGATCTGTAAGACTTCATCAGCTTGAAATGTTTTGCGATCTGCTAATCGGAAAAGCATATGTTGAACTTGAATCTTTTGACAAAGCATCTTTAATTATCTACAGAATAATACGTGCAACCGGTGATAACGGGATGTCAAATCTAACGTATGCGGCCTGGCTTATGATGAGTGAATTAAACCTACGTCAGGGCAAATACACGGTTTCATATGGGATTATCAACAACTCTTTAATCCAACTTGAAAAAGCCGAACACTCTAATGAATATTTGCTATTACTTTTTAAATACCAAATGTACAAAGTTCAAATGTATAAAGGCAATATGGATAATGCTCAAATTTGTATTTCTCAGTGCGGATACTTAACCCAAAAACACGGTATTAAATTTGAATTCGATACAGATCCGTCACATTACATACCGTTAGAAGATCCGGACGACGAAAACAATTTGAATATCAGGATGCTGTTAAACAGTAATTCTAACGATGAAAACTAAATAACCGGAAAGAGAGGCATGATGAAAGTTTTATTTGCAGCAGCAGAAGTTGCGCCGTTTTCAAAGGCCGGCGGACTTGCAGATGTGGTAGGAAGTTTACCCAAATATCTTGAAAAAGACGCAGAAATAGCAATTTTTACGCCATTGCACGGACTCATTAACAAGGAGAAATTCGGTATTAAAGAACTTGAAAATTCTGATTTATGGCTTACATTCAACGGAAACGGACACCGCTTCAAACTCTTGATGACAAAACTTCCCGGAACAAAAATAAATGTATTTTTCGTACAAAATGATTGGTATTTTTCTTGTTTTAAAGAAGTTTACCCAAAATGGCTTGATCCGGAATACGAACATGAAAGATATATTGCATTTTCGCTTGCGGTAATGGAATACGCAAAACTTTTAAATTTCCGCGCGGATGTAATACATGCAAATGACTGGCATACAGCAATGATACCGGTTTACCTTCACAGTAATTACCGATTTGATGAATTCTGGGCAAATACCAAGACTGTCTTTGAGATCCATAACCTTGCATATCAGGGGGTTTGGTTTGAAAATGTTCTTGACTTTGCAAATATGCGAAAAGATATCGTTTACAACGAGTGGTGTGTTGAACATTATGGTCGCGTCAACTGGATGAAAGGCGCAATCAATTATTCAGACAGAGTTGTTGCGGTATCACCAACTTACGCAAGAGAAATCCTGACCGGCGAATACGGAGAGGGAATGGATTATACCTTAAGAGGAGTTCAATATAAACTTCGAGGAATTTTAAACGGAATTGATTATGATGAATTTAATCCTAAAAAAGATAAATCACTTGTAAAAAATTATGATGTAAAATCGCTCAATAAAAAAGAAGAGAATAAAAAATACATCTGTGAATATTTCGGATTAAAATACAATCCGGAAAGACCTTTATTTGTAATGATTTCGAGACTTGTTCCGCAAAAGGGTATTGATTTAATAAGGGATGCCGAAAATGTTTTGAAAAATATGGATGCAGATTTTGTATTTTTGGGAAGTGGAAATACAGACTATGAAAATCTTCTCATCTGGCTTTCAAACAATTCTCCCAATATAAGAGCCTACATCGGATATAATGCGGAACTTGCAAACAAGATATATGCAGCAAGTGATTTTTATCTTATGCCATCTGCATTTGAGCCTTGCGGTCTTAGTCAATTGATTGCAATGAGATATGGTTCATTACCTGTAGTAAGAGCAACAGGCGGATTAGAAGACACTATAACCGGTTATCCGCTTGACAATTCAACAGGATTTAAATTCTGGGGCTATAACGCTCAAGCAATGATTGATGCTATTAATTGCGCATTAAATGTCTATAAAGATAAGTACACATTCAACGCAATGAGAAAATCTGCAATGGAAACCGATTTTTCTTGGAAGAAAAGTTCTGCCGAATATTTAAAAATGTATAGAGAACTTTGCGGGAAATAGTGGTAGGAGTAAATAGGAGCGAAATAGAAGTAGACTACAGAAACTAGTCTCAGATATAAAAAAAACGACCTTTTTAAAAGGTCGTTTTTCGTTATCATTTTAGTTATAAATTTTTCTTGTCAAATCCGCTTTTCTAATTCTTATATTTTGCGGAGTAATTTCAACAAGCTCATCATCTGAAATATATTCCATACATTCTTCTAACGTCATTTCTTTATGTGCTTGAAGAGTTACCATAACATCAGCAGTTGCACTTCTCATATTTGTAAGTTTCTTGGTCTTGCAAATATTAACAACTATGTCTTGAGGTTTGTTGCATTCGCCGATAATCATTCCTCGGTAAACTTTTGTTTTCGGAGTAACAAAAAATACCCCGCGATCCTCATATTGAGCCAAAGCATACGGAATAGCTTCACCTAGTTCATGCGCTATAATTGAGCCGTTTCTCTGACGGGGAATATCTCCTGCATAAGGTCTGTAATGAAGGAATGTGTGATACATTATACCCTCACCGCGTGTCATTCTGATAAATTCACTTCTGAAACCAATCAATCCACGAGCGGGAATATGAAACGTCATTGTAGTTCTACCTTTAGCGTTATTCATTTCCTTCATTTCGGCTTTTCTGCCTGAAAGCCTATCAATACACCCACCGGCACAATTTTCGGGAACATCAATAATCAAATTTTCATAAGGTTCACAATGTTCTCCATTAACAGATTTATAAATAACTTCCGGTTTTGAAACCTGAAATTCGTAACCTTCGCGCCTCATTGTTTCAATCAAAATTCCCAAATGAAGTTCTCCTCTTCCGGAAACTCTGAAAACATCTGTAGAATCCGTATCCTCGACACGTAAACTTACATTTTTTTCAAGTTCGTCATACAATCTTTTTCTCAATTGACGAGATGTAACGAACTTTCCTTCAGTCCCAGCAAAAGGACTATCATTAACAGAAAAATTCATCTGTAATGTAGGTTCATCAACCTTAATCAAAGGAAGCGGTTGCGGGTCTGCAACAGAACAAATACTTTCACCAATTTGGACATCTGCAAATCCGGCAATACCAACAATATCTCCTGCAAAAGCTTCTTCAATCTCGACTCTCCCAAGGTCATGAAATCCGTACAACTTCGTGATTTTTCCACGTTCTTGAGAGCCATCAGCATGAATTACACAAACTTGCTCTTGCGATTTAACTGAACCGTTTTCTATACGCCCAATAACAATTCTGCCCACATATTCGTTATAGTCAAGAGTTGTTGCGCGGAATTGGAACGGTTTTGAAGCATCACCTTTTGGAGGTTTAATATTTTCCAAAATACAATCAAGAAGTGGGACCATATCTTTTCTTTCATCGTCCAAATCTTTTATTGCAAATCCGTTGAGGCTACTTGAAAAAATAAACGGAAAATCGATTAGATCTTCGTTATCTGTCAACTCTGTAAACAAATCAAAAACTTTATCCAATGCAGTTAATGGCTCAGCGGCAGGCTTATCAATCTTATTAATTACAACAATAATCCTTAATCCAAGTTCAAGCGCTTTTGAAAGCACAAATCTCGTTTGAGGCATTGGACCTTCAGCAGCATCAACAATTAAAAGTGCGCCGTCTACCATTCCCAGAACTCGTTCAACTTCACCGCCAAAATCAGCGTGTCCGGGGGTATCAATAACGTTGATTTTTGTATCTTTATAATTAATCGAAATGTTTTTTGATAAAATTGTAATCCCGCGTTCTCTTTCCAAATCGTTGCTGTCAAGAACTCTTTCCTGCACCTGCTGATTGGCACGAAACGCACCTGCTTGCTTCAAAAGACAGTCTACCAGTGTTGTTTTACCGTGGTCAACGTGGGCGATAATCGCTATATTTCTGATATTTTCATTTGTATTAGTCATATTTCCTCTTTTATGGTGTAAATTGTACACTTAAATGTTACAACGAGCATTTTTATTTTTCAATAGATTGTTTAGGTTTGTAAGCAATATATGCAAAAATCAAACAAGCCAATCCAAATATGATACCGAAAATCATTGTCATACGATATGAGGTTAAGAAGGCTGTTTCATAAGTTTTGCCATGTTCTATAAATAGGTTTCTAAATGTTTCAAAAAGTGTAATTGTAACAGCGACGCCTAAGATATTTCCCATATTGCGTGAAAGCGCTAAAATTCCCGATGCAATTCCAAGTTCTTCTTTTTTGACACTCGTCATAATTGCATTGTTAGAAGGTGACTGGAAAAGTCCGTTTCCAATCCCCATAATTCCCGAAGCCAAAACAATCTGCCACATCGGAGCGTTTTTGCTCAAAAGAGTAAACATTAAAAGAGCAATACAATACACAACCGGACCCGCAAGTGTCAAATATCTGCTTCCGTATTTACCTGACATTCTGCCGCTAATCGGCGCCACAACTGAAAGTGTAACCGAATACGGCAAAATTAGAAGTCCAGTTACAAGCGGATTATATTTTAAAATTTCTTGCAAAAAGAAAGGTAAAAGTATACTGTTAGTAAACATTGCCATATAAGACGTCATTACCGCTAAATTTCCGAATGTAAAAGGACGAATTTTGAACAATGCGAAATTTATTAACGGATAATTTATCTTGTGATCTCGGAAATAAAACAGAGCCCCAAAAATCAAAGAAACTGTACCCAGAGCGATAATTCTCACAGAATTCCAGCCCCAACTGTGACCTTCCGAAATTGCAAGTAACAAAGCAAACAAACTTATCGTAAAATATATAAATCCTTTATAGTCAAACTTAAATTTTTTAAGTTTTTTTACATTGTGCGGAAGCAACATATAGGCAAGATAAGCACAAACTATTCCAATGAGCGCACAAGGATAAAATATAGAATGCCAACCAAAATAATGGATTAAAATCCCGCCGATAGCAGGTCCACTCATACCGCCGATAGCTATAATACACCCATTTAAGCCGAGAGCCTTGCCACGTCTAGCATTTTTGAATATGGATGCAATTATTGCCTGCGCATTAGAAAGTAAAACTGAAGCGCCAAGAGCTTCTAAACATCTAAAAACAATTAATAGTTCAAATGATTTTGCAGTAGAACTTAAAAATGCACCCAATGCAAAAATTACAAACCCCGTTGAATAAAGCTTATTTTTCGGGAGAATATCACCAAGCTTTCCAAAAAACGGAAGAAAAACCGTCAAAACAAGCATATACGCAATCATAATCCACTGAATTTGTCCCATATTAACGTGTAAATCAACAGACATTGGATAAAGCGCCAAATTTACCGTTGTAGAATCCAACATTGCAATGAAATTACCGATTGCAGTAATTGTAAACATTGTCCATTTTAAACGCTTATGCTTCATTACAATTTAACCCATTTTTCAAAAATTTTAAGCGGAGAACGAGTGAGAGCAAGCGCCCATGCCGGAATATTTTTTGTAATAATGCTTCCTGCACCGACATTTGCCCCCTCTTCAAGCGTAACAGGAGCAACAAGCACACTGTTGGAACCGATTTTTACATTATCTTTCATAATTGTTTTGCTTTTAACTTTTGTAAGCGGATTATAGTTTGCCGTAATCGTTCCGGCGCCGATATTTATGTTTGAACCAAGTTCCGCATCTCCGATGTAACTTAAGTGACCGGCATTTGTGTTATGGTCAATTTTGGAATTCTTCACTTCTACAAAGTTTCCGATTTTGCAATTGTCCGCGATTTCAACATTTCCTCTAAGGTGCGCGCAAGGTCCGATTTTACAATTTTTCCCAATTTTGTTTTTGCCCTCAATATATGTTGACGGATAAATTATTGTATCTGCGCCGATTTCCGTATCTTCGGAAATCCATGTTGACGACGGGTCAACAATTGTAACTCCGTTATCCATAAGCGAATTGAGTTTTCTTTCGTTCATAATTTTTGTAGCAGTTGCAAGATTCGCGCGTGAGTTAATTCCGTAAATTTCTTCGTTGTTCTCTAAAATGAAAGCGTTGACATTCAGGTTTTCTTTTTTACCCCAAGAAATAATGTCAGTAAGATAATACTCACCCTGCGCATTGTTGCTTGTCAATTGAGAAAATGCAGGTTTGATTTTTGCCCAGTTAAGAAGATAAATACCCGCATTAACTTCTTTTACAGCTTTTTGTTCAGATGTTGCATCTTTTTCCTCAACTATACATTTAAGACTGTTGTCAGTCTCGCGGATTATTCGTCCGTAATTTGTAGGATTATCAAAAACAGTGCTCATTACTGTCAAATCAGATTTTACGGAATTATGATATTCAATAAACTTTTGCAAAGTTTCTTTTGTTATAAGCGGGGTATCACCGCAAAGAATTAAAACCTGACCGCCAAAGTTTTCTAATGCCGGACAAACCATAGAAACCGCATGACCTGTACCAAGTTGTGGAGTTTGAAGAACAGTCTTTGCACATTTGTAATTTTTTTGTACAAATTCCGCAACTTCTTCTGCATGATGTCCAACGATAACAAAATCCTCATTTGTTATTGATTTTACGTTATCAAGAACATACCCCAGAAGCGGCTTCTCAAAAATTTTATGCAAAACTTTTGGAGTTTCAGATTTCATTCTTGTACCTTTTCCTGCCGCCAAAATTACGGATTTTATTTCATTTTCAGTCATTCCAAACTCTCCTTATTTTATTATTAGCCGTAAAATTCATCCGCATAATACGCGAATTCCAAATGCCCTACAATAATTGTATCACCGTCTTTAACACCCATCGTCTTTAATCTTTCAAACACTCCCATACCGGTAAGAATATTTTGAAATCTGATTACCTGTTCAGTGTTTCTTGCATCAGTTACTTTTGCAAGTCTTCCGATTTTACCACCGGTTATTATATATATATCTTTTGCGGCTTTTGTAATTTCGTATTCGCTGTCATCATTATTGTATGCACCTAAATCCTCTTCAACTACAACATCGGATACCGGTTTTTCTATTTTTTTAACCATTTCTGACATGTAAGTCACAAGAGGCTGAATTCCTTCTCCGGTTACTGCTGAAATCAAAAATATAGTATCAGCTTCAGTCTTAAAAATTTTAAGTATTTCCGATTTTTTATTTTCGTCAACAGCATCAATTTTGTTAAGCGCGATGACCTGATAAAGTGAAGCCAGTTTATGTGAATGCTTTTCAAGTTCTCTATTAATAATTTTGTAATTATCAAAAGGGTTTTCCTCTGTTAAATCAACCAAGTGAACAAGAAATCTGCATCTTTCCACATGTCTTAAAAAATCATGTCCAAGACCGACACCTTCAGAGGCACCTTCAATAAGCCCCGGGATATCAGCAACGACAAATCCGTCACCATTAATTCCTTTTACAACCCCCAAATTAGGAATTAATGTCGTAAAAGGATAATCCGCAATTTTTGGCTTTGCAGAACTTATACGACTGATAAGAGTCGATTTCCCGGCATTCGGCATCCCCAAAAGTCCGACATCCGCGATAAGTTTTAATTCCAAAATTAATTCGCGTTCAATAGAAGGTTCACCCGGTTCACAAAATTGCGGAGCACGTTTTTGAGCCGTAGCAAAACGAGCATTTCCTCTTCCACCTCTTCCACCTTTTGCGACAAGAACTTTCTGTTCGTGTTCGGTCAAATCCGCAATAATATTGCCGGTTTTGACATCCTTTACCACAGTCCCGACCGGAACTTTTATATATAAATCTTCCGCCCATTTTCCATGGCAATTCTTAATTCCACCGTTTTCTCCACACTGGGCTTTAAAAACAGACTGATATTTAAAGTCCATAAGTGTTGACATGTTTTCGTCGGCAATTAAATATACATCCCCGCCTTTACCGCCGTCACCACCTGCCGGACCGCCTTTATCTACATATTTTTCTCTGCGCCAAGCAACCATTCCGTTGCCACCACGTCCTGACACTATTCTTATTTTTGTCTTATCTAAAAATTGCATTGTTCACCTGTTATTCAAATATTCTTAATTCTACTATAAAAATTTCTGTTTTAAAAGCAAAAATATTCAAATGTTTTAAACCCGTAAAAATATTTTTTTGCGATATAATAAAAATATGGAAAATATTAAAGAAAAATTATTCTCAAAAGAAGAAGTCAAAATAGGACCCGAAAGCGGTTACGATAACTACATAATGGCTATTGAGTCAAGTTGCGACGAGACAGCCTGCGCAATTGTTAAAAACGGACGGGAAGTTATCTCAAACGTTGTAGCTTCCCAAATTAAGACTCACGAACAATTCGGTGGAGTTATCCCTGAAATTGCGGCAAGAGAGCATCTTGAAAGTATTAACATTGTAATTGAGGAAGCTTTTCGTCAAGCCAAAGAAGCTATCGGACTTGAACCAAATGACGTAACAGCTTTTGCAGGGACAGTCGGTCCCGGACTTGTCGGATGTTTGCTTGTAGGATTGAATGCTGCCAAAACATTGTCTCTGGTTCACGACAAACCTTTTATCGGAGTCAACCATTTGAACGCACATCTTTGTGGAAATTACATTGATACGGATTTAAAACCTCCGTTTATGGCGCTTCTTGTAAGCGGCGGACACACTCAGATTATTGATGTGGAATCATATTCAAAACAAACAATTCTCGGAGAAACTATCGACGATGCTGTCGGAGAAGCTTACGATAAAGTTGCCAGACTTATAGGACTTCCATACCCCGGAGGTCCAAGGTTGGATAAATTGGCTCAAGTTGGGAATCCAAAAGCATTTGTTCTTCCACAAGCCAAAGTTGACGGGTATAATTTTAGTTTCAGCGGACTTAAAACAGCAGTATTGAGACTTGTAAAATCTTTTGATGGTGAAGAATTACCCGTAAACGATATCTGCGCAAGTTTTCAAGAAACTGTTTCAAAAACACTTGCTAAAAAACTTAAAAAAGCATTAGAAGAAAAAGGTTACAAACAGGTTGTAATTGCTGGCGGAGTTGCAGCTAATTCAGAAATACGAAAGAAAATTTTTGATTTTGAAAAAGATGGTTACAAAGTTTTTGCACCTCCAATGAAATATTGTACCGACAACGCGGCTATGGTTGCCTCTTGTGCTTACTTCAATACAAACACTTTTGACGATGTTGATGTAGAAGTTTTTTCACGAGTAAAATAAATTGTTAACGGAGCTGTTGAGCGCAAGTTTTGCTTTCTACAAGATTTTGAATATATTCCGTAACTATTTTTTCAAGTTTAATATTGAAGGCATTGTTGATTTCTTTGATGAAATAACATGGACTTGTGACATTAATTTCTATGATTTTTTCATCAATAACATCAAGTCCTGCCATATAAATTCCCATAGAATTCAAATTTTTTGCCACATATTTAAACTTTTCTTTTTCATTTTCAGTAAGTTCAACCCGAATAATATTAGCATCACAGTGTTCATTGAACTTAAAATCATCGTTTGACGGTAGCTTTTGCACACAGTAAGGAAGAATTTCTTCACCCAAGAACAGAACTCGTTTATCACCAAATTTTGCTTTTTCTAGATATTTTTGAACCATAACAAGAGTTGTTCCGTTATTCGTCATCATATTAATAATTACGGAAGTATTTTTATCACCTTTTTTCAATGTTATTACTCCTGCGCCAAAACATTTGTTTAATGGTTTCAAAACAATTTCTTCGTGCGTATTTAAAAATTCCATAATATCACTTTTCGACGAAGTTACGATATGCTCCGGCATTAACTCCGGAAATAACATTGTATGAAGTTTTTCGTTAAAATCTCTTACCGATTTCGGATTATTCATTATAATCGTCTTTGACTTATCCACAAAATCCAACACATAGGTTGCATTTATATAATCTAAATCCACCGGCGGATCATTCCTTAACATTACAAGCCTGAAATCCTCAATATTTTTTATTACTTCATTTTTGTCATAAAAAATATCATCATTATTTTCAAAAACTCTATAACAATGAGTATATGCCTTTTCGGATTTAATTCCGAGTTTGTCAATTGTTGTAATAAAAACAGTGTTTTCCTTTCGAATAAATTCTCTTATCAGCCAAAAATTTGTAACAAGATCATTAAATTCAAAATATTTTAACTCTACTCTGTCAATTAAAAATAATATATCCATAAATCCTCATTTCTGAATTCAGAATATCACGGCAAAAGTTTTTATTCAAATAGCCCAACAGAATAAAATAAAAACGGCTCTTTGCAATTAGACAAAGAACCGTTTTTTATATTTTTATTTTAATTATGCCTGAGGTTGAGTTTCAGACTGTCCCTGATTAGGAACTTCATCCGGATTTAGAATTAAACACCCTGTATTATTCATATTAACCAACTTGTAGAACATGTCAAGATCCGCTCTTATCTCAGGGAATGTATTATAGTGCATAGGAATTACTGTTTTTGCACCTAACCACTCCGCTGCAACCGCTGCGTGAACAACATCCATTGTATAATGTCCGCCAATTGGCAAAAGAGCAATTGTCGGATGGTAAAGTTCCTTTATCAACTTCATTTCACTTGTTAACGCTGTATCACCGGCATGATAAATTCTAACTCCTTCAATATCAAAAATAATTCCGGCAGCTTCACCTGCATAACTTCCGTCTGGAAGTGAATTTGAATGGAATGCAGGTACAAAAATTGCTCTGCCCCATGGATAATTCAACCAACTTCCGAAATTTACACGATTTGTAGTGAGACCTTCTTTTGAAAAATAACTTGCCAGTTCTACCACTGCAGAAACAGTTGAACCTTTTTCCTTTGCAATTTCAATTGTGTCACCAACGTGATCTGCATGACCGTGGGTTACAAAAATATCCGTAATGTTTTCTGCATGCCAGTCATATTTGTCATTTTGTTTTACGTAAGGATCAACAAGAATACTTCTTTCTCCGACTTTAAATTGAAATGCACTATGTCCTAAATATCTAATATCCATAATATGAACTCCTTCTTATTATAACAGTTTATTTATATCAAATTTTTTGCTAAAATTCAAGTATGCAACAATATTATGAATTAATGAACAGATGTTTTCAACTTGCCAAACAGGGAAGAGGTAAAGTTTCTCCGAACCCGCTTGTTGGCTGTGTTGTTTTAAATACGGACGGAAAGATAATTTCAGAAGGTTTTCATGCCCAATATGGACAAAACCATGCCGAACGTGATGCGCTTTTAAAAATAACACCGGAAGAAGCTACTGGCGGGACATTAATTGTTAATCTTGAACCGTGTTCACATTATGGGAAAACCCCTCCCTGCACTGATTTAATAATTGAATATGGAATTAAAAAAGTCGTTATCGGAATGCGCGATGTAAATCCTATTGTTTCAGGAAACGGAATTGCTAAACTAAAATCCGCCGGAATTGAAGTTATTGAAGGCGTTTTTAAAGAGGAAGCGCAAAAACTCAACGAAATTTTTATAACAAATATCCAAAAAAAAAGAACCTTTGTCGCCTTAAAAACTGCAACAACAATTGATGGGAAAATTGCAACAAGCACAGGAAGTTCCAAATGGATAACATCAAGCGCAGCACGGAACGAAGTAAAAAAAATCAGGTATAAATATGACGCTATTTTAACGAGTTCTTCAACCGTAATTGCCGATAACCCGACAATGGCGCACGAAACAAAAATTATCCTTGACAGAGAATTAAAAACTGATTTTAAAAATGCTGAAATATACAAATCAGGAAAAGTCTTTGTATTTTATGACGAAAGACTTCAATCCCCAAAATGCAGTGAAAGAATCGAATTCATTCCCTGCAAAATTAAAAACAACAGGCTTGATATAAAATTCATACTTGAAAAACTTTACGGGCTAAAAATCATGAGTGTTCTGGTTGAAGCAGGAGGGGTTCTAAACGGCTCTTTTTTGCCGTATACTGATAAAATTTACCATTTTGTAGCCCCAAAAGTCACCTGCGACAATTCGTCCAAATCAGCTTTTGAGGGGAGAATAATTTCAGAAATAAATGAAAGTTTGAACTTTAAATTCGACGAAATCCAAACATTTCCACCTGATATTTTAATTACATATTATCCGGAAAAATTTATGCAATAACATTAATAGAATTTGCACGCTTACTTATTGCTTCCATACCGGAAGCATAAGCTGCGATATCTCCATCGTTTTGAGTTAATACATAACGAAATCCGTCAACATTCAGTTTATTCATATTTTGTTGGTTTTTGGATAGTTGTTTTATCTTTTCATTTTGCTTTAGAAGAGTATCGTAAATCATATCAAGCTTTTCATTGTCGCTTAAACGTCGAAAATTATTTAGAGACGGATTATAGATAAAGTCTTCTCTTTCCAAAGGTCCGCGAAATTTTACATTACTCACATTTCCAATTTTCATATTATTCTCCTTTTTTATTAAAAAACTATCAAAAATTTTTTTAACCGCTATTCAAAAAAAATTTTAATCAATTACCTTCCCGTCAAACAAATCCATCACCATATTAACGGTATCGGAATGCATATCCTCAAACCGCCTGCCATGCGGTTGAAGAGGAGTTCCGGATGCGTCCGACGAAGTTTCACCTTCTTCCACTGCGTCGATTTCCTCGTTAATTTCTTCTCTTGTAGGTTCCGGTTCTTTTTGCGCCGGCTTGTTTGTCTGCGGCGCCGGTGCCGCATTAGACTTTGGGATTGGAACATTTCCTTTTTGAACAACATCATCAGGAAGTGGAAGCCTTACGGTTATCGGAACATTTTCTCTTCCGAACAGATCATGAACAGCTTTTTGAAGTATACCCTTTTTACTTCCTGTCTCAAACTGCTGAAGATGAATTGCACTCTTAATTGAAATGACAACTCCGTCAGGTGAAAGCTTTACCGGATTTGCTAGCTGTGTAAGCATTGCACGCGTCGGTGTGCTTGAAATATTTGCAAGAAGGTTCCCCCATTGCGCCATTATATCATCACCAGATATGGTTTTTGATTTTGGCATAGGCGCAAAATCTTCTTTTGCAGACTCATCCTCCAAAACCTGAGGTTCAGCTTGAACAGGCACCGGTGTTGGAGATTTTTCCTTAGACAGTTTAGGTTCAAAAGCCGGTGCCGGTTTTAAAACCTGAGGATTTGGAGCGACTTCACGTTGGTGAGTTTTTTCTTCTCTCAGCTGTTGAACTATTTGCGGAACCGGACGCGGAGAAAGTGCAGTTTCGCGTCTCACCGGTTGAGAAGAAACGCTACCGCCTGCTTCTATTGCGCTTAGTCTTGCTTGAAGGTCTGCCAGTTTTGTATTCTCGGTTAAATTTGCAAGATCAATTATTGCAATTTCAAGCCAAAGACGCGGATTATTTGTGGATTTTATTTCTTTAATATAATTTGCGCATTTGTCGCTTAAAAAAATTATCTGGTGCGTTTCGACTTTTTCACCCTGATTTGACAAATCCTTCATTTGCAAATCATTCAACTGAGTCAATTCTACCGAAATTTCAGGTTTGCAGGTTTTTGCAATCAAAAGATTTTTAAAATAATCCAGCAAATTTTGTAAAATCTGAACAGGCTCATTACCCGAGTTATAAATTTTCTCCAAAATTTCAATCGCGCCGGCTTGATTTGAGGAAATAATACATTCACTTAAATCACGTAAAACGTCAAAAGAAATTCGCCCTAGTAGCGCATTTATATCATCTGTTGTTATTTCACTTTGAACACCCAGAACACTCAATTGGTCGAGAAGCGCAATACTGTCTCTCATTCCGCCTGCAGAATTTTTTGCAATTGTTGCAAGCGCATCATCAGTAATTTTGATTTTCTCGCAATCTGAAATATATCTCAGATGTTTCACGATGTCCGAAGTCGTAATTCTCCTGAAATCAAACCTCTGACAACGGCTTTTTATAGTATCAAGAACCTTGTGAACTTCGGTCGTTGCAAGGATGAATATAACGTTTTTCGGCGGTTCTTCCAATGTTTTCAAAAGTGCATTGAATGCTGTAGTTGATAACATATGAACTTCGTCTATGATATAGATTTTAAACCTGCTATTTACAGGAGCATACATGACTTTTTCAAGAATATTTTGAGCATCTTCAACTTTACGGTTACTTGCAGCATCTATTTCAATTACATCCATGGGAACTGAATTTGTAATGTCAACACAGTTTTCGCAAACTCCGCAAGGAGTTATTGTCGGACCGTTAACACAGTTTAAGGATTTTGCAAAAATTCTCGCGGTTGAAGTTTTTCCTGTTCCACGCGGTCCGGTAAAAAGATACGCATGCGAAATTTTATCCATCGAAATTGCATTTTTCAGCGCTTGTTTAATATGCTCCTGCCCTACAACTTCTTCAAGTTTTTGCGGACGGTATTTTCTGTATAAAGGTATATATTTTTCATTCATGATATCATTATAGCAGAATTGAGAATAAAAGGTATTAAATATGAACATAATTAAACCGCCAAAATTGAAAACCGGAAATACAATAGGCATTATTGCAACATCCGGACCTATCGAAAAAGGTTGCGTTGAAGTTTTAAATGCAGTTAAATTTTTCAAATCACGCGGATTTAACGTTCTTATAAGCGATGATCTTTACGAAAATAGCAGATATCTTGCCGGGAACGATGATATACGGCTTAAAAATCTTCATGAGTTTTTTAAAAATGACAAAATTAATGCAATAATTTGTCTTCGCGGCGGTTATGGCGCAATTAGACTTATTAATAAAATCGATTATGAACTTGTTAGAAATAACCCGAAAATTTTTTGCGGATATTCAGACATTACAGCTCTCAACCTGATGTTTTACAAACGCGCCGGACTTATTACATATTCGGGTCCTATGATAATGTCAGATTTTGGACGCGAAGACATTTCAGACTTTACACTTAACGAATTTTTTAAATGCGTAAATCAGGAGAAACAGCTTATCTCCGGCGAAAACTCTATTATCTCGGGAGAGGCAGAAGGTATTCTCTGGGGCGGAAATCTCTCTACTATAGTTTCATTGTGCGGGCTTGATTTTATCCCAGATGAACCATTTATTTTCTTTGTGGAAGATATATCAGAACCAGTTTACAAATTGGATAAAATGTTCAAACAGTTATCAAATATTGAAAATTTCAGGCAAAATATACGTGCGATTTGTTTTGGCGAATTTACAAATACAGATAAACCCGAATGGTTAGACATTCTTTTAAAAGAAATTGCTAACGAA
Source organism: uncultured Muribaculaceae bacterium (assembly GCA_964499135.1). Taxonomy (GTDB): domain Bacteria; phylum Cyanobacteriota; class Vampirovibrionia; order Gastranaerophilales; family Gastranaerophilaceae; genus Scatenecus. Next base: position 24,918 of record CAZCIW010000005.1, on the reverse strand, counting down.
TTAAATGTGCCGACAACAAAAGGTTTTAAATTTACACACGCAAAAGACAAAATAACAGTTCCGGTTGGGACAAAAGCCAGATTAAAAGAAAACTTTTTATATGTTGAATAATTAATTTTATATTAAAAGTTTCGTCTGCATATTTTTTTTAGGTTAAAATATACTTAAGGTTAGAGATAAATAAGGAAAATAAATATGTGGGATTATTCTGAAAAAGTTATGGATCATTACAGGAACCCGAGAAATGTCGGCAAAATCGATGATGCGGATGCAATCGGAGAAGCCGGTTCTTTGGCCTGCGGTGATTCTTTAAAAATATATTTAAAAATTAAGAACGGAATTGTAACGGATGCAAAATTTCAAACTTTCGGTTGCGGTTCTGCCGTAGCAAGTTCAAGTATCCTGACTGAAATGATTATAGGTAAATCAGTTGAAGAAGTAAAAAAAATTACAAACAAAGATATTGCTGATCAGTTGGGAGGCTTACCGCCTGAAAAAATGCACTGCTCGGTTATGGGATATGAAGCACTTGAAGATGCACTCCAAAATTTTGATAACATGATCGACCTTGACGACTTGAGAGAAGAAAAAAAAGAACAAAAAATCGTCTGCACCTGTTTTGGAATTACAGAAAATATGATTTGGGATGCAATTAAACATAACGGACTAACAACTGTCGAAGAAATAACAAACTTCACTAAAGCCGGCGGAGCCTGCGGAAAATGCAAAGGCTTAATTAAAGATATCATAGACACCTTTTATAAAAAAGAAGAAGCCGATAAACCTCAGCTTTCTCCGGCACAAAGAATTCTTAAAATCAACAACATAATAGAATCACAAATTTCGCCCGAACTCAGAAAAGACGGTGGAGATATCACTCTTGTCGATATTGACGGCAACAATGTCCTTGTAAAACTTCGCGGAAAATGTTCGGGATGCAAAAATTCTCATCTTACCCTGAAGGCTTTTGTAGAAAGCACTCTTCGCGAAACAGTTGATAAAAATATTAACGTAATTGAGGTGTCATAATGAGCTTAATTTATCTTGATAACAATGCCACAACTAAAGTCGCACCGGAAGTTCTGGAGGCTATGTTGCCATATTTTGAATGCGAATACGCAAATCCGTCAAGCATTTATGATTTTGCAAAAAATTCCAATCACGCAGTAAAAAATGCCAGAGGTGTAATTAAAGATTTTATTAACGCGGCAAATGAAAAAGAAATTATATTTACATCTTGCGGTTCAGAGAGCGCAAACACAGCAATTCGCGGTGTACTAAACATGAACAAAAATAAGCGCCATATAATCACAACAAAAGTAGAACACCCTTGTGTTTTAAATCTTTACCAAACTCTTGAAAAAGAGGGATACAATGTCGATTATATCGGAGTTAACTCAAACGGTGAACTTGATTTGGCGCAATTGGAATCGGCTATCAATTATGACACAGCACTTGTTTCTGTTATGTATGCAAATAACGAAACCGGTGTAATTTTCCCGATTGAAAAGATTTCCGAAATCATAAAAACAAAAAATAAAGAAACCAAATTCTTTGTTGACGCAGTCCAAGTTACAGGAAAAATCCCCATTGATGTCCAATCTGCCGGAATAGATCTTCTCGGAATTTCCGGACACAAATTTCATGCACCAAAAGGTATAGGTGCGCTTTATGTAAATTCAAAGACCCTGATTACACCCCTAATCATTGGCGGACATCAGGAGAGAGGTAAACGCGCCGGTACAGAAAATGTACCATATATAGTCGGAATGGCAAAAGCTGCCGAACTTGCTGTTGATGGATTAAAATATGAATCAACCGAAGTTAAAAGACTTAGAGATAAACTGGAAACGGGAATCGTTAAGAAGATTTTTAATGCTCGGCTTAATACAAATATTGCTAACAGAGTTCCAAATACAACCAATATTGGTTTCGAATATATAGAAGGGGAATTAATTTTACTTCATATGAGTGATTTGGGAATTTGCGCAAGTTCAGGAAGCGCCTGCACATCAGGCTCTTTAGAACCGAGCCATGTCCTGAGAGCAATGAATGTTCCTTTTACGGCTATTCATGGAAGTATCCGTTTTTCACTTTCAAGGTACACTAAAGAAAGTGAAATTGACTATGTTTTGGAAAAAATGCCTGCAATTATAAATAAAATAACAGCACTTTCTCCATATCAGGACGAACTTGAAAATCTCAAACGACTTCACTCATAAAAGTTCAAAAGCAAAAACAACATTGAGTTACATAATTATGAATAAATACAAGCCAAAAGCAGTATGAAAATAGAATCATACTGCTTTTGGCTTAAAAGGATAATATTATTTTGCAATTTTCCAAAATTACAACACCGTAGAATAGTTTTTCACAACATATAAACTTATTCTAAGTCTAAGGAGTTGTAATTATGAAAAAAATAATTTTTACATTATGCGTATTTTTAATTTTTGGATTCAATGCTCAAGCAGAAGCAACCCAGTACACATCAATAATAGAAAAACTTGAAAATTCTCTTTATGGATATACATATAATACAGACAATGAAAATGAAAGATTGGAACGTCTGGAGAATTCAATTTACGGAACATCCTCAACAGGGAATATTTCATCACGTATTGCAAAACTAAAACAGGATATGTCCACAGACTTAATTGGTCAGGAAATTGAACCCGTTGAGGACACTTTTGCAGACCCACAAGATTTATACATTGAAAAAACTCCGGTTGCAGCTTCAAATATAAGTTATCCTGCAGTTGATGAACTGGAAGATATTGTATTTGACAAACATTTTACTAATGAAGATATTAAAAACAGACTTTCTAAGTTAGAAATAAAAATATTTGGCAAAGAATTCAATGATGACCTTTCCACACGAACGGACAGGCTAAAAGCAGAAATAAAACCAAAATCTTTAATTGATAATGTTGTCGCACAATCTTCAAACGATTATTATAATGACTATATACCACCAGCTGAAACCGATTATTTTCTTCAGGGATATAATCCTGTGAAAAATTTTGATTATGATGCATTCAACAATCATCAAGAAACGCTTGCAAATCAATATCAAAATTCATACATTCCATCAGTTTCTTCTGACAAAAAATATAGTTTAAACTCTTTGGAAAAAGGAGTTTTGAACCAAAATTTCAAAAACGAACCGATGGAAAATCGACTTTCTCGACTTGAAAGTGCAATGTTCGGGACAACTTTTTCAGGTGACAGCGAAGAAACTCGAATTAAAAGATTATCCAGTGCATACAATGCACAAAAAACTGCGGGGAAATATGACAACAATAAATTTACTCAGAACATGGCAACTGCAATGCAGATAGGAACAATTATCCTAATGATGCTTGCATGTATTTTATAAAAACTAACATACTTTTGCATGCTGTTTATAGCTTTCAGGAATTGGCATTATGTTTTCATAACCTGCAAGCTCGGAAATTTGTTTACACCATTCATAAATAATAACATCTTCCGGAAGTTTATATGAAATAGGCTTTCCGATATTTAAACGAACATTTCTCCGAGTGAAAGGTTTAAGTTTTGGATATCCGTCAAATCCTTGAATACCAACAGGCAAAATATCTGCTTTAGCATTTTTGGCGATAACAACAAATCCCTTTTTTATTTCGTCCAATTTTCCGTAAGGTCTTATTCCACCTTGAGGGAAAACCCCAAGCGCCCAGCTTGTGGATAAAATATCACGCACTGTTTTAAAGGTTGCAATCTCAGGTTTTGAGCGATCTACAGCAAAAGCTCCTAACCTCTTAACCAACCAACCCAATTTTTCACCTTCAACAAAAAGTTCTTTCTTAGCCATATATGCAATAGGTCTCATTACTGCCATTGACACCATTGGGGGATCAAATAATGAAACATGATTTGCCGTATAAAGCAATTTCGATTCTTTGGTATTTTTGGGCAAATTTTCTTTTCCGGTAATTGTATAGTTATAGAAAATTTTCATAAACGGAATAACCACAACATAAATAAAACCTATATAAAAAATGGTTCTAAATATGTTGTATTCTGAAGCATATCTCCTGTTAAAATTTCTTTGTTTATCACTCATCCTAAGCTCCTTGCGAACCGGCAATTCCAACTTCATTATATTTAAATCCGGTCAACTCTTCAACCGCCTTAATCCACTGAGAAATAATCAATTCAGGATTATTTGAATAAGGTATCGGTTTTCCTATTTTAACGGTGATTTGTCCTGAAAAAGGAAGTCTTTTAACTTCATTTGTTCCAACAATACCTACAGGAAGAATTGAACACTTTGTCAGTCTTGCAATACCGGCAAATCCTTTATTAACTTCGGAGATAAGACCGGCAACACCTCTTGTACCTTCGGGAAACATACCAAGAACCCATTCGCTTTCTTTGATATGTTTAATTGTTTTAACGGTTGAAGGTCCAAGACTTTCACGATTAACCGCAATGGCACCAAGCCAATCAATCCACCATCTCAAAAATTTTATATCAAAAAGTTCCTGTTTAGCCATAAACGCAACCCGACGCGGCATAACCGCGCACATTAACGGAGGATCTAATGTAGAAAGATGATTTGGACATACTACGTACTTGTTATCATCCGGAACATTTTCCAAACCTTCAACCTTAAGTCTATAAACAAGTTTAAATCTAACCATATAAAAAAATTTGCAGACAAGTATCTGAAAAAAAGATCTGTACTTGTTGAATGTTTCTGCCGGACGATTTGAATATGTTTTCTTTTCTTTACTCATTTTTACACTCCCCCCAATTGTATTATATCAAAAAATAAATATTGAACAACTATTATTTTTTTTATATAATTTACACATAGGTAATATTGAACAGAGGAGAGCGAGATGACAGAATTAAAACAATCCGAAAACACACTGGAAAATGAACTATTCAAAAGCGTTTACGAAAAAACTCCAGACTACATCAAAAATTTGGATTTAATGAATTTTGACAATAAAGGTGAATTTACATTTTTGCTAAAAAAAGAACATCTTGCACCATATGACAAAAACGATAATCCTGAAGGTTTAAACTTAAAAGAATGGTTTAAAAATTACGCTAAGGAAGCTAAAGTGTCAACCGCAGGAATAAGAGGTCCCCAAAACATTCTTTTTCCGCAAGATACGAGGTATCCTATTAACTTGGTTGGAATTGTGCTTGCAACTCTTGCCAAAGCGCTCGTTGCAAAGAAAAAATATAAAGGAAAAGAAATTTTAAAAATTGCAGGAAGGGAAGTTCGCTACAATTCGGAATTATATCTCAATGCAATTGCAAGAATTCAAGCTGCGCAAGGAATTAAGACATTGATTTCAGAAGGTCGAAAAACAATTCCGATTTGGCTTGCCTCATTTCTGGCATTCAAACTTGATCTTCTCGGCGGAGAATATATTACATCAAGCCATGGAATTTCCGTTAAAAATGCGACTAAGGATTTGAATTCGCAAGGAAGTCAGTACCTTCCGGAAGAAAGCCTTGAATTTGTCAATAAAATTCAGGAAATTTTCGATGAAACCGAGAAAAACGGTACTTACGAAATTAAAATTGCATCTGAAGATAACGCGCTCATTGATGAAGAAATTATGAAAAAACTTGAAGACGGAACAAATCTTTACGTCGAATATCTCAAATCAGGAGTTGCGCAAAAATGCAATCTTGAATTAATAAAAGAGATTGAACAAAAGATAATAATCGAAAATGTGGGAGGTTCAGCTTACAGAACATTAGAAAGAGTACTCAAAAAGCTTGAAATTTCTGATAAATTCGACTGGTTTAATATTGAAGAAGACCCATTCTTCCACTCAATCGGGAAATATGATCATACACCAAAAGGTGAAAAAGCCTTTTATGACTATTCGGTGGATGCAACAGTAATTTCAAAACGTCTAAACGGCGAAAAGTATTTTCCTGTCATTGAGACAATGAACTATAAAGAAAAGCTAAAAGATTACCCGTATTTGACGACAGTTTTAATTACAGATCCGGATCATGACAGGCTTACAATCGCACAGAAAGAGAGTTCTCTCAGAATACCAAAGCTTGAAGAAGCCGGTATTAATTACATAAGATTGGATGAAAAATCAATTCTTACAGTATTTACAGCAAATCAGGCATTTTTAATGCTTATGGATTTTCAAGCAAAACAATTAAAAGCTCAAAATTTATGGAATAATCATCCTAGATTTATGATTAAAACCACCGCTTCAGCCCTTAGTTGGGATGAATGGGCAAAATGCCACGGAGTTAAGGTCGTAAATGTTCCGGTTGGCTTCAAAGAAATTGCAAATATTATGAAAAAAGTTGAGCTTAAACTTAAAAAAGCCCCACATAATGAAATTATAATTGATGACGTATTCTCAAACCCGATAAATCTCGGAGTAAATCCACGTCTTATTTTCGCCGGTGAAGAAAGCGGCGGAATGATTATGGGTACAGAAGAACTTATTAAATCAAAAACAGGAAGACTTGCCGTTGCAATGAGAGAAAAAAGTGCAACAGAAGCAATTATTGTAGCTTCTGCTCTTATTTCAAAACTCCAAGATATTTCACTTTCAAGATATCTTGTACAAATTTTTGATGATTGCAATATTAAAGGACAATATGATACACGTGTTGATATCGCTTATTACAACGAATCTGAGCCGGATATTGAAAAGCTTAAACTTGAAAAAATTGAAGGTGAAAAAAAACGCACGGAAAACGATTTGTTCTACCTTTCAATGGCAATTGCAGTAAAAGAAGGGGTTATGACACTTGATGACGTAAAAGAAGTTTTGAATGATTCATTCAAAAGTTTGAGTTTCGACAACTTGCAATCCATAAAATTTGTAGGAGACGGCACATATCTTGAATTCAGCGACAAATTTATCGAAATCAGACCCTCCGGAACCGATGCTAAAACAAAAGCGTATGGTGGCGGGCTCGACAAACAGCTTATAGAACTCTTTGCCTCTAGCATTGGGAATTACTCCGGATATAGAACTGAATTTCACAAAAAATTTATTGACGATAATTTTTACAATTCAACTAAAGACAAAGCTATGGAATACTATCTTGCATTTGTAGACAAAGATGCAAACAACGAAAAATTTGAAATTCCGAATTACACATTTTAAAAAATGAAACTAAAAGAACTATATAAATCAAATAAGCCTACAATTTCGTTTGAAGTTTTCCCCCCTGACGGGTGTGAAAAAATCAGAAATCTTTGTGATGAAATTACGGTACTTGAAAAATTTAATCCTGCGTTTATTTCGCTTACCTACGGAGCCGGCGGGAAAAAAAGTATAGAATTAAGAAAAGTTCTGGAAGTATTACATCAAAATTTTTCTACAGAAATTATGCCACATTTTACCTGCATGTGCAGCAGCAAAAATTTTATTGATGAAAATCTTGAATTTTTAAAAAATATCAGAACTGAAAATATTCTTGCACTCCGCGGAGATAAACCCGAGGACGGAAATATTACCTGCACGGATTTTTGTTATGCAAACGAACTTGTAGCATACCTAAAAGAAAAAACTGATTTTTCAATCGCAGTGGCGGGATATCCAGAAGGTCACATTGAAGCCGCGACGCTTGAGGATGATATCAACAACTTAAAAAAGAAAATCGATGCTGGTGCTGATGCAATTTTTACACAATTATTTTTTGAAAACGAAAAATTTTACAAATATCGTGAAATACTTGAAAGCAAAGGGATTACGACTCCGGTTATTGCAGGGATTATGCCAATTTTCAGTTTACAGCAACTAAACAAAATATCTTCTCTTGCAAAAATTGCGATACCTGAAAATTTTCTAAAAAAAATACAACAGCACGAAAATAACAAAACTTATATAAGAAATCTTGGGATAGAATTTGCGATTTCCCAATGTGAAGATTTGCTCAAAAACAACGTAAAAGGGCTACACTTTTTCACGCTGAACAAATCTTACTCTACAGCTGAAATTTTGAAAAATATATTATAAGGAGAAAAAACAATGGAAAACCTGAACAAACACATTGAGCATACGCTTTTAAAGCAGGATGCCAAACATGAAGATTTTATCAAATTATTTGAAGAAGCAAAAAGATATAAATTTTTCGGAGTTTGTGTAAATCCGCTTTACGTATCATTTGCAAAAGAACAACTTAAAGAAAGTAACGTTAAAATTGTGACTGTTGTAGGTTTTCCGCTCGGTGCAAACAGACCTGAGGTTAAAGCGTTTGAAACTCAAAAAGCAATAGAAGACGGCGCCGATGAAATTGATATGGTTATTAATGTTTCTGCCTTAAAGGATGAAAATTACGAATTCGTAAAAAAAGATATTGAAACAGTTAAAGCCGCATGCGCCGACAAACCACTTAAAGTTATCCTTGAAACGGACCTTCTTACAAAAGACGAAATTAAAAAAGCATGCCAAATTTGTATTGAAGCTAAAGCCGATTTTGTTAAAACTTCGACCGGTTTTGTAAAAGGCGGCGTCGGCGCAAAAGTTGAAGACGTTAAACTGATGTATGAAACAGTTTCGCCGCATGGCTTAAAAGTTAAAGCCTCCGGCGGTATCCGCGATAAGGAAACCGCTATAAAAATGCTTGAAGCAGGCGCCGAAAGACTTGGCACCAGCAGCGGAGTTAAAATTGTTGAATAAAAAAATAGGCGCGCCGCGCGCGGCGCGCCTATTAGAAAACAAAATTTTGACCATGCTATAATATTCATTAATAAGGAAGAAGTATGGGCGATGAAAATTTTGGGAAAATTTTAAGCACTAAATATTTTAGACAATTTAGATAATACTGAATACAATAGATCCCAAATAAAACACAAAAAAACACCAAAGCAGAAAGGATGAGGTTTTTAACCGTTGGGTGATGAAGATAAACAGTTTGATGCCACCCCGCGAAAGCTGGAACAGGCAAGGAAAGAAGGACAGGTTGTAAAGTCTAAAGACTTTTCGACCGCAATTTCTCTGCTTGTAATGTTCAGTGCAATTGTTGGGCTTGCTCCTTTTATCTGGGATCAGATTTCACAACTTTTCACTCTGATGTACGAACAAATTCCGACTGCACACATAGATGAAGTCGGGATGACATATATCTGGACAATTACGATTAAGGCAGCTTTTTTAATTATCGGACCAATTTTATTTTTGGCATGGTTTATGGCAATTCTTGCTGATTTTATTCAGGTGGGGCCACTGGTTGCAACAGCACCGTTGATGCCAAAACTTGATAAGCTTAACCCGACAAAATATTTTAAAAACATTATGTCCATAAAAACTCTTTTTGAGCTTTTCAAAAATATTGTAAAAGTTGCCCTTCTCGGCTACATTGGCTGGATGGTTTATATGGATCACATTGAACAAATACTTATGCTTGCTGCTGTAGACAACAACTTTGCAGTACTTGTAGAATTTGGGAAACTTATTACAGAATTTATTTTCAAAGCCTGCATTGCCTTCCTTGTAATAGCAGCTGCCGATTATGGAGTTACGAAATGGAAGTTTTTACAAGATCAAAAAATGTCATTTAAAGAAATTAAAGACGAATACAAAAACACTGAAGGCGACCCAAATGTTAAAGCAGCGCTCCGCCAGCGAAGAATGCAAATGCTACAAAGAGGCATGATGGACGCTGTTCCTGACGCGGATTTTGTCGTAACAAATCCGACGCACATTGCATGTGCACTTAAATATAAAGCAGAAGAAATGGATTCCCCCATGCTTATTGCAAAAGGTACGGAACTTATTGCAAAAAAAATTATCAATATAGCGAAAGAACACAATATACCGGTAATTGAGAATGCGCCGGTGGCGCGTGCGCTTTTTAAAATGGTTGACTTGAACAGACAAATTCCACCGGAACTTTACAAGGCAATCGCTGAAATTTTACTTTTTGTTTACAACTTGAAAAATAATAAAAATCAGGGTAGAATAACAGGTAAGCCTAGAAATAACAAATAATCATGGTTATGCAACAGAAATCGAAAATACAAGAATATATAGATATAGTTGAAAAAGTGGCGAAGATAGAGCACAGAAGAATTCCCTCTCACATGGTAGAGTTTGAGGAACTTTTATCAATCGGAATTATCGCCATACAGGCTCTTATCAAAAATAAAACACCTGAACAGCTGGAACGTTACAATATTGCATATGTTGCAACCGCTGTTCGTTGGGCTATCAGAAACGAGCTTCGCATCCGCTACAAATGGTATTCTCTGAAACATAAACCGGAAGATGAATTTGAACCGGAAGAAGAAGTCGAAGGAATGGACATGCAAAAAGCAAAAGTCCGTGAAACGATTTATGAAACAGTTTTGTCTATTGACGGACTTGCAGCCGCTGCAAGCGACAACGATTCACCATTTGACTTTTTGAAAGATAAACACGCAACACCTGACGAGCAAGCTGAAATTACAGAAATGGGCAGAATGATTCGTGCAGCAATTTCAAAACTTCCGCCAAAAGAAAGAACCGTTGTTGAATATCGTTTTTACAGAAACATGCAGGTAAAAGATATTGCAACCCAAATCGGGCTTTCGCCTTCACGCGTTACGCGTATTGTGCAATCGTCCCTGAACTTTGTCAAAGAATACCTTAATTCTCGAGAACAGTACGATTATTAAGTCTCTTTTGAATTTATGTCATCTACATTAACGATTCGTCCATCCGATTTGATATGGATTGGTGAAGTTTGTTTTTTGATATATTCACCAACAACAACATCTTTATCGTGATCAAAAATTTTCTTTGCTTCTTTCAATCTATGTGACAAACCTAACCCGCCGCCATCACTGATAAGACAGAAATCATCTGTTGATACAGAATAGAATTTATCCTTACGAGGGTTTTTAACATCTATCTGAGTCTCATTATTATTTTTATCAATATAAGACATCGACAACAATTCACCTTTATTATTGAAAGAATACTTCAATCCTGAAACCTGAACGATTCCGGGTCTGTGTGAAGTGGACTTTGTACTATTTTCAATACGTTTTTTGATAGAATTTACAATTTCTTCTTCCGGTAAATCTACAATTAAAACTTTGTTTGCAAATGGAGAGATTAGTCCTAAATCTCTTGTATCAACACGTCCGACTTCAAATTGACCTCTAATATTGGCAGCATTCATAAGCGCAATATCAGTACCTAAAACATCACGCATAGAATCCACAATAAAATCGCAGTGAGCATTTTCTTGCAAATACATATCTTTAGGGAATTTTTCACAGGATTCTATTTTCCCAACGATTTCAGCTTTTCCCAAAACTTTTTCAAATTCTTCTCTGGCAACAAGATTTCTGCCATAATTTTCGGTTTTACCTAAATTATTTTGAGCTTTTGTAATGACACCATCCTTGTCAAATTCAACATTCAAAACCCCGAAATTCTTGCCATCACGTCCGGCTTGAGTAATTATAACAGGTTCCCCAGTCGGTGAATAAAAGAGGTTTTTATTTTCTTCAATTCCTTCCAATAAATTATGAGTGTGAGCACCAAGAATAATGTCAATACCTTTTACTTGTTGCGCAAGTTTAACTTCCTGTTTATATCCGGAGTGAGAAAGTACAATAATTTTATTTATTCCTTGCTTTTTGAATTTGTCGACTTCATTTTGAACAGCTTTTATTGTTTTGTCGAAATCAGATTCAATATGTAAATCAGGAAGATGATCCTGTAACTTTACATGAAGTGACAAATCATGCGGAACTAACCCGATAACGCCATAGTCGTGCCCGTTAATTTTTTGAATATAAGATTTTTCGATATATTTGTTAATTGGATTATCTTTAGATGGGTTAACATTTAAACCTAAAAATTTATATTTTTTATCAGAAATTAATTTCACAAATTGGTCTGTTGGCATATCACACTCATGATTTCCCATAACAGTAGCCATGATTCCTGCCAAATTTAAAAAGGTATCAGCAACTTTAACTTGTTTTTCATCTTCACCGAGCATTATATCTCCGGATGCAAATTTCATTTTATCAACCCCTGCCGGAGTAAAATTGTCAAATTGATTTACCGCATTCACCAGACGTTCCATTCTGATGTTTTGTCCATGAAGATCATTCATATACAAAATACTTGCCTTTACCGGAGATTTAGCATCATTTTTAGCATCCTTCGATTGTGCAGATACACTGTTGTTTTGAATGTTCTGTCGAAATGCTAATCTGTTTAACTGATTTATATTTGGTAAATTATAATTCATATCACTAACCTTTTTTCTGATATCTTAAACGTTTGTCAAAATAAAAATTGCGTTTATTTAATTATTTTGTGACAAAGCATTAAGCTGCGATGTTTTGTGGAGTATTTTTGGAGTTCTTTTTCAATTCCTTGTAAGATTTTAATCCTTCAACCCAGTTTTCAACAAGTTTGACATCTTCCTTTACAACTTCCTGAGGAAGTCCGGCATGATGAATTTTCGGTAGTAAATATTCTGCAGAATATTCAATCGCATGTGGATTATCATCATCAGTATCGTTACAGATAAATATTAATTTTCCGTTTTTATCATACTTTTGACCGGTAATTGTTATTTCATGCCCATTTATAATTTCGTTGTTTGAGTCAACCTGAGTATAGCCGATAATTACGTTTTCGCCCATATTCAAAGCATCTCCAATCTGGCGTTTCATTGTTTCAAAATCAGTTTCATAACCTATCAGTCTTGCATTATCGTCAACTGTCTGATAGGTAACTGAAATTTTATTCTTGTCTTCTACAATTGATTCTGTGAAAGTCTTTTCAAATTCAATCAAACCTTTATCATTCTGATTAAATTTACCTTTACGTTTATCACTTAATGAATCATAAGTTTGCTGAGAGCCGACGTTCATCAATGTTGACTGCATTAAAACATCCACAACAGAACGTTCATTTTCGTCTCGGTGTTTTGTTTGAATATTTGCTCTTACAATTGCATTTTTATCAGGAGCAAGAGTTAAGTGCGCCTCATTAAAATCATTCATCTTAAAAGGAACTTCAAAAGCATTCAATAACCAGATTGAATCAAGAGTATTATCTGTCAGATTTTTAAGCTGAATTGTTTTATTTACTGCCATTGCAGGAGAAGATATGCCTTCTGCAAATCTTGCAAATTCGGCGGGCATTCTTTTAGCAAGGCTAAATTCAATACTTGATGCAACACAAGTTCCTGAATGCTCAACATTGATATCTTTGTTCGCCTGTTTACGCTCTACAAAATTATTTTTGTCCATATTGTTATCAGTCATATATGACTCTACAAGATGATTTTGCATATCGCGAGGGATATCACCAAACTGCTGCGTTATTATATACGGATCGTTCAAGATAGCAATTGTATCTTTTAAAATAACTTCGTTCAAAAGCCCGTTCGCACGTTCTTTTGTCGCTATATTATATAAATTATCCAGAACAGTTGATTTGTCGTTTGAATTTGAATTTAATAAAATTCCTGATTTTAAAAGCGACTTTATATTTTTCTTTGAAGTTCTGTCAAGACAAGAAAGAATTGTATTATATTTATGCTTTTCCTCCTCACTGTTAAGCCTTGTTCTGAGTGAAGATGCACTAAAAGTCGGATTATATGGAATAGTATAATTCATAGGACTTGTTACATAAGAAGCCGGCGAACTTTCTTGTTTTGGTTCATCATTCTTAACGGCAGAAGTTCCAACTTTGTCTATTGTGTTATAATTATAGTATCTAGAATTTAAACCTACTGAATTCACTACTATTCACTCCACTTACATATATAAACAACACAAGTAATAAAAAATTGCTATATTTTACAAAAAACAGTTAACAAATGTTACGATGAGGAAACCTTGGAAGAATTAAAGATTAAACCACTCACAATTGAACAACTTACAATTTCAATAGACAGACTCACCAGATTTAAAAATACTGAAGTCAAATATCTCAGAGTGTTTAAAGATATAATTACCTCCAACCTCATTTTTCCTAAATTTAAAAAACAGGAACTGGATGATTTAGATTATGATATTATCAAAAATTATGCTGAAAAGATTATAAATTCATCGCTGATTAATCTTGGGGCAAAAGAAAATTCTGACGGAATTATCAATCAGAATCTATACGACTATGAAAAAACAATTTTCAATATATCAAAAGATTGCGAAGAACTTTTAAAAAACCACATAAATTACAACGGATTTATAAATCTACTTTCTAAAACAGATGTAAAAAATCTTCTCTGGCTCAAAGAACTTACTACTAATAAAAATATGAAAGCTATAAGGGAGGAAAAATCACTTCATTTTCCTGTAGAAAAAGTTATTATTTGCGAAGGAATAACAGAAGAGACACTTCTTCCGGTATTTGCAAAACTTTTGAATTATGATTTTGACCAAAACGGTGTTCATATAATCTCAGCAGGCGGCAAAAATCAGGTTGTAAAAACATATTACAAGCTTTCGGAACAACTAAAAATTCCAATATTTGTACTTCTTGACAAAGATGCCGAAGAAAATTTGTATTCAATGCAAGCTAAATTACGTTCGATTGACACTTGTTATATCCTCAAAAGCGGCGAATTTGAAGATTTACTTCCACTTAATTTAGTTAAACGAACCATTGAATATGCCTCACAAAGTCTTTCCCTGCTTGATTTAGAACAGTTGGACGAAAGTTTGCCGATGGTTAATCAACTTGAAGAAATTTTCAAAACGCGCGGACTTCACGAATTTAAAAAAGCAGAATTCGCAAACTTTTTAAAAGAAAATATAAGAGATAAAAACGATATCTCCGAAGAAATTTCGGAAATTATAACAAAAATTTATAAAATAAAAAAGGAACTTGTGTAAGTTCCTTTACAAAATGGAGTCTAAGAATATTATATGTTAATACTAACTTCCGACAAGTCTCAGGGCTTCTTCCAAAAGTTCTTTGTTTGTTGAAATTAATTTATTTGAGATTTCCATTTGTAATTTAGCCATCTGAAAATACGAAATATTACCTTTAAAATCAGCATTTGACAATTCAAGTAGTCCTGAACGTATTTGACCATAACCTAAAAGAGGTTTTCCTGATTCTTCCGTTTCCAGATAATAACCTTCTTTGAATTCAAATAGGGCTGATGAATTATGGAAGTTTCTGGTAGTAATACGATAAAGTGGAACCGTTCTCTTACCACCATCAGCCTTACCGTAAATAGTACCATCATCTTTTATTTCGTAATCATCGTATTTCCCGAGATATTTTCCATTGCTCGGGTCAATCCACATTTTAATATTTGTTGTCGGGATATCCAGAGAACCACCTTTCAGCGCAGTTTGGGCATACAAATCCTGCGATACTGTTTTTGTCCCTTGCATTATCTCCCCTTTATCATTTAGAATATACCCTTGGACAGTGTTTCCGTTCTTTGCACGGTATACCCCCTCACCGTCAAACTTGAATTCACCTAGACGAGTGTAAACACTCTTTCCTTCCGGAGTTTTTGTAAGAAAAAAGCCTTTACCTTCAAGGTATAAGTTTTCGGTAGATGTTCCGGGAGTTGATTTTCCCTGACTCATTTTTTTATCGTAATCATCAGCTATTGCGCCTCCAAGAAAGGTTTTGAAGTTCACCTGCTGCTCTTTAAACCCCGGGGTGTAGACATTTGTCATGTTATGCGCAATAACATCCATCCAGTTTTGGGTTGATTTCTGTGTATTCATAGCTGTTGTGTATGAATCATTCATGGCTGTTCTCCTTGTTATTTTGCCTTTCCTCATCTTTATCCTGATGCTTGTGTTTGCTATACGTCAGTTCTCCATAGGATAAATTTTGTTCATCAAATCGCTGTTTTAAATAAGAAATATTATTTTTCAAATAAGCCTCAACTGCCTTGTCTCCGGGAATAAAGTTTGCATTAATACTTCCATCTCTGTCAACACGCATTACTACAGAAACATCTTTATCAAAATCAATTCTGAAAGCTTTATTAGTTTTCATTGATTCTGAAAGTGCTTCCAATAGGGTTGCCGAAACTTGGGCAGCTTTTTGAACCTGTTCAATTTTTCCGGACTGAAGAGATTTTTGAAATTCTCCGGCAATACTCTGCATTGACATATCTGTTTTTGAAACAAGGTTTGCAAAAAACTCTGCATCATTATCACTCATTGAAATTGAAGAATAATCTATCTTCGGCGCAGAGGTATAAATATCATTACTAATTCCGGCTACAAACTGGAAATCATTTAATCCGTCAAGTGCAGAGACTTTGCCTGTTGCTTTCATTACAGATAAAATTTCCTCCGACAACTCTGTGGATTGCTGATTTGCATTCTGTTGTCCTCCGGACTGGTTCTGATTACTTTGCTGTTGAGATTGATCATTGTCAGCCTCTTCTGAGTTTTTTTCTGCTATCTTATTTTCAGCTTTTTGTTCAACTTTTGTGTCTTGAACGTTATCTTCTTTATCAGAACGTTCCGAAACCTTATCTTTCGCAGATTTTGAAATATTCTCCTGCGATGAAGCACCTTCCGCAGCCTCAGCAGAATTAGCTTTTAATGTTTTAAGTTGTGAGCTGAAAGTATCCCCTCCATATATTTTACGGTTTTGACCGGATGTAATATAGGCTGCCGTTTCCGTACTGCTGTTTAATGTTGAAGTATCTATATTCATTTAGGAATAATCCTCCAGTTCTTCTAATTGTTTTAAAAGCTCAAGTTCTTCTTCTTCCTGACGTTCTTTAGATTGATTGAAAAACCTCTGTACACCAAGTTCCGAAAAGCTTTTGAGTTCTGCCTTTTTTTCTTCTTCGATGTAAGCTTCTCTGTTTTTTTCTTTGTGCTTTTCAAGAACTTTCACAGCCTGTTCCAACTTTACAAGCTTTGCCTTCTCTTCATCAAGAACTTTTTGAGCTTCCACACGAATTTGTTCAAGTTTTTCTGCCTTATCCCACAAATATATAAGATAATTATCATAAGTCTCATACATTCTAGGATCCGCCTGACGCATATTTATTTGCGTTTGTCGAATTTCTTCGTTATTTTTACGGATATTTTCTTCTGCAATAAATACCGCCTGTTGGGCTTTTTGAACAACAATGAGCTGTTCTTCTTTTTTACGAATTCTAAAATCAAGTACTTTTTGCAGTCGATATCTAAAAGGCATTTTTGTACACTTTCTTAATATGATTATCTGATATTTCAAAAGTGCAGCAAACATCTGTTTGTATGATATTAGTTTAATGATTTTATTAAATTAGTCAAGTATTCGAATACCGGTACCGGTACCCCGCTTTGTGTTTTTGTATGAATAACCGGTATTTCCGACATAACCATCAAAATCACCATCATTCATAAAATCAAACTGATTCATTTGCCCAAGTTGAGGAGACCAGCCTGTCGGACAACCTCCGCCAAAAATCAATCCAAGATTATTTTTAAATCTACTAAAAGCACCGTCATGAAAATCATTTACAATATTTGGATCATATTCAGGAACATATCCGCCATAACAGGTTCCGTAGGGCTGAGCTTGAGCAGAGACAGAAAGTGCCTGTTTTAATATTGAAATACGTTTTGACAAATCTCCATTCTGAATTGCTCCGAGAATTTCTTCTTCTAGTTTAGAAACCCTCGTTTCCAACGATTCATTTCCATAACTTCTCCCCCAAACAGATTTTTCCAACATAGAAACCTCTGCTGACGTAACTGATTGTCGTTGATTATTATAACTTGCATACAAATTATCAATTCTTTCATTCGCATTCATTTTCTGATAGGTTTCTTTAAACAATTTTTTTTCTAACCTATTCAAACGTAAATTCAAATCTTGTTTTTGATAATCTTTTCCCAAAACGTTTTTTTCAATCTCTAAAAGTCTTAAATCGTTTGATTTCAACGGCTTTATATCAGAAATTGGCACAATTCCACCCTCTACATTACTTCTAAATCTTTCAAACATTCTATGAGTCGGAGAAAATCTATTATTTCTAAAAATAGAATTATTACGATTATTATAGAATCTATTCATCATGCCATAGTGTTGATAATTGTATCCATCAGACCTACCATACGGATGGTAAGAAGAATTTATATACCGCTGATTATACCCATAGCCTCTATGTCCTGAATTTTGGTGCCCATAGTAATGTCCGCACCGGTTGCAATGAGTGGTATTATAGGATGGAGGAAGCGGACGGTAAGTCCTTATTATTCGGCTTTCAGAATATGCTCTCGCACCTATCATCAAAATAATTAATAACAATACAAATTTCTTCATAAATCTCTCCTGTAACTCATTTTCTACACAATAAGCCAAGAGAAAATCAATAACATTGAACAGTAAGGCTATTAATTTGAATAAATTTTTATAAATATCTGATAAAAATTAGTTACAAACTTAACTTCTAACTCAACTAAATTTCAACAAGCTAGCCTATTTCCTGCAAAATTTGTGTTGAATTGAACTTCTTAGGAGAATGCAGATTTATATACCCTTTCAATAGTTCAAAACAAACAGTACAAATTTTTTCAGTTGCTTTTTCTTCGTACTGGCAATGAGCTTCAAAAGATGTATTTTCAAGAGTTTTTAAGAAATCACGAACTTTATAATGCAATAATACAGAACCGGATGTTCCCGAAATGCAATCTGCGCAAACTACACCACCTTTAAGAGTTGAAAAATACATTTCCTCATCTAAAATTTCAGTTCCACATTTGAGGCACTTATTAAATTCTATTCCGAAACCGGATAAAGTCATCATTTTTAGTTGAAATTTTAAAACATTAATCATAATTTCAACTTTATTTGAAGAAATCGAAATTTTATCAAGAGCTTGGTAAAGAAGCTCAAAAACTTGACTTGAACAAGGATCATCTTCCACTCCAAAATTTGTTACTACTTCACTAACATACAAAGAATAGAAAATTTTATCCATATTACTTCTTGTTTTGTTAAAAGTATTAAGAGCCTCTGCCTGGCAGATTGTATCAAGATTTTTACCTCTATATAGCATCAATTTATTCGCAACAAGTAAGTCCATGCGTGCTCCAAGTTTGCTTTTTGGTTTTTTAACTCCTTTAGCAACCCCCCGAATTAGCCCTTTATCGCGTGAATACATTAAAATAATCTTATCAGATTCACTCAAATTATACGACTTTAAGTTTATCGCATCAGTTACAAAATTATTCATTTCTACTCAAAATCTCTACCGGCACTGGTACCTTGATACACACCACGGAACATTTGTTTGAGTTCATTTTTATCATCAGAATGTTCCAGCGCAAGCTCTTCTGATATCAACCCTTCCTGAAAAAGATTGTACAATGACATATTCATTGTAATCATATTATTGAATGAACCCTTCTTAACCAAATCGTAAACTTCTTCCAATTTATCTTTTTCAATAAAATCTTTTACTGTTGAAGTTACAACCAAAAGCTCACATGCCGGTCTGCGTCCAAGGGAATCCTGCATGGGAACTAAACGTTGTGAAACAGTTCCTCTCAAAATACTTGCAATCTGCCCTCTCACATGCAATCTATCCGCCGGTTCAAACATATTAATAATTCTATTAACAGTCTGGACAGCACCATTTGTATGGATTGTTGCGAATACAAGGTGTCCTGTTTCCGCAGCTTTAAGAGCACTTAACACAGTTTCTCTGTCACGAATTTCACCGATAAAAATAACATCCGGATCCTGCCTCAAGGCATATTTTACACCATCCGGAAAACTATGCGTATCGACACCAATTTGACGCTGCGAAACAATAGCCTTTCGATTATTAAAAATAAATTCAACCGGATCTTCAATCGTAATGATGTGTTTTGGATAATTCAAATTTATGTAATCTATCAAAGATGCAATTGTAGTAGATTTTCCGCTTCCGGTTGGACCTGTAATCAATACTAAACCATTATTTAGAGTAGCAAACTGTTGAATAGCTTTCGGAAGATGCAACTCTGCGACACTTTTAATTTCATAAGGAATCGTTCTTATTACAAGAGCATATCGACCCAACTGACGACTCAAATTTACACGGAATCGGGAACAACCCGGAATTTCATACGCAAAATCCAGATCACAAATATTATCCAAATGAGAAGAAGTAAGAGACGAAGGGATAAGAGCGCCATAAGCTTCATCAATGTCTGTTTCAGTCAGAATAGGCATCTTAATTTTTATAATCTTCCCATCTTTTCTTATTGCAGGATACTCATTAACCGAAAGATGAATATCTGACGCACCGATAGCTACTGCTCTTTCCAAAAATGCAACTATATCAAAACTACTTATTGTCATTATACCTCTCACTTCTACATGCGATTAATTGTATCATTTTTTCTTACACATAGCAAGAAATTTACAAAAGGCTATCAATTAAAGCAGAAATATTACAAACTCGTAACATTTAATAACAAATTAAGCAATTTTGAAATACTAAAATACTTTATATAAATGTAAGGGAAATCTAAACAGTTAGATTGGAAAAACTAAAAAATAATATAAGTTACATATAGGAAGAAAATAAAGATTTTTTTATACTCTCTCTCTTAATATCCTCGTGTTTATTTAATGTTGCCTACTTTAAGTTGGCAACTTTTTCTTTTATAGCTTCATTTTTACCGTGCATTGAATAACAATATTTTTATTCTATTTTTGTTATTAGTGCCACTTTTGTGCCACATATTTAAAAAAAGAGTTCTAAAAAGAAATTTTTTTAGAACTCTTTAATTATTATACTTATTGGAGAAAATAAAGGGTATACTTAAATAATAGAATTTGTGAGCAAAATGTGAACAAGAAGGAAAATTCGCCAAATAAAAAAATAATCCAATTTCCTAAAAGGCTTACTGGACTTATGTTTTAAATGAAGCGGGAGACGAGGCTCGTGTCTTGCTCGGTCGCGTTTAACGGCAATTCCGCATTTTGCTTCAGTGTTTTCAACACTTTGCAAAAATACGCCAGCCTCAGCTCCTGTTAATTAACATAAGATACCAGAAAAAGTAACAGGTACATACAGAAAAAACATTAAATCATTTTAGAATTAATCAGATTTTTTTGTTATTTCAATAAAAGCAGCACAGATAACACCAATTAGCAATGCATGTATGCGGTTTTTTATGGGTGGATTGAAGGCGCGCAGGTGTACTTTAACCTTTTTATTCGAATAATGCCTTTAGATAGCTGAACTCAATATAAGTATGGCACAAAGGATAGAGCAAGAATAGTAACTCAGCTCGAGCGAGATGTATATTTGGCTGATGATATTATTGAAATCTTACAAAAACATATCAAGTCTCTACCCGAAGATACAAACCTATTATTTCCTAGTCAAGTAAACGGTTATTTAAATGTTGATAACCTGAGAAGAAGAGTGTGGCAACGATTATTAGCGTATGTTGGAATAACGGATAGAGTAAGAATACACGACCTCAGAGGCTCTTATGCTGACATAGCTCTTGATAATGGTGCAAGTATTAAGTTTATCCAAAATCAGCTCGGGCATAAAAAGGCTCAAACAACATTGAACATCTATATGAAGAACAGTAAAGACATGATAGAAAAAGCACTAGGAGGGATGAATGGCATACTCAAAAGTTAGAAAATGTGAGACTTTTGTGAGACTAAAACCTCACAAAATAAAAGACAAGAGTCTGAAACTCTTGTCTTTTATGGAGCGGGAGACGAGGCTCGTGTCTTGTTCGCTCGCGTATAACGGCAATTCCGCGTTTTGCTCTATGGGGTTTATTGAGACTTTTGAAATGTAACCAATTAGCCCGTATTACCTATCATATTTAGCGAATAGCCATTTTGAACAGTTTGACTGAAATGGGACGAAAGGTGACTTTTTGTTCACTTTTTGTCACGAAAAAGTCCAGCATAAATCCGAGCGAATCGCTAAAACTCAAACACACTCTATATCATAGCGATAACACATTCAGGGCAAAAAAGTCCCATTTGAAATTGCTATTTTTCAAGTCGGAAGTAAGCCTGAAGCATATATTATATTTGAATAGCAGTAAAATCAGCACTCAAAACCAATTACAAAATAATTAAAAAATGCTCTAAAATCTAACGATTTCAGTCAAGTTTAAAAATAATTATTCACACCACTCAACAATTTTTTTATTATAAAAAGTATCTAAATTTATATCATTAGGAACTATAAAACCTACGCTATATCGTGCTCTTGTTATAGCAATATAGAGCTTTTCTTTTGCTTTATCAGGAATGCTACCATATTGAAGAAAATTCATAATTTTTTCTGTTGGTTTTATTATAACCCTATCGAAAGTCAATCCTTTGGATATTCCAAAATTCATTGTCCTTATGTCGGTTTCTAAGTCATTACAAGAATTTTTACCATATGCCAAAACAACAGGATTATATCTATTTAAGTATTTTTTTAAATTTTTATTTTTTACATAAAATAATCCGTCATGTTCTGTTATAACTTTATTCTTAGATATGGATTTGGGTAACTCTGGATATAAAGAATCTGCAATATCACAAATTTGTTGATTACATCGCCAAGTATTGTTTAAATAGTATAATTTTGCAAATTTTTTATTTTCTAAAAACTTAAACCATTCTATAATATTTTCAGCATATTTTTTATTTTTCTTTGAATGGTGTGTATCAAAGGTATTTTGTCTTTTATCTGCCACAATAATTGATTTTATATTTTTAGATTTTAATATCAAATTCATTATTTCAAAATCATATCCGGCAAAATCTTGAGCCTCATCCACAAATATATAGTCGTAACATTCTTCCATTCGCTGAAGCATTTTACCTTTTACCATTTTATGACAATCATCAGCAAATTCAGATATTTTACAAGAATAAATTTTTCCGTTTGAAGTTAAATAATATCGCTGAATATCATTACTTTTCTTTATTGCATAGTAATACTTACCGTTACTTCCTTTCCTTAAATGTGGATCTGTATTTGTAAAATAAACTTGATAAATTCTATCTTCAAAACTCATAAGGTTTTGGTATGGTCTTATACAATTTTTAAGCAGAAATGTTTCCCAAGTTGTAATTTCTACGTTTTTAGGAACGTAGCCATTTAATTCAACAAATTTATTTCTAATTTCTTGAGTATTATTTCTCGTATAAGTTGTTATTAAGATTTTTTTATCAGTATTATTTAATGCAACTTTGACTAAACAAGTTGTTTTCCCAGAGCCTGCTGTTGAATGTATTAAAATATTATTTTTTAATGGCATCTTTAATATACTGTGGAAAATCGACAGTCCCCTTTTCTGTATCAAAAATAGTTAAAGCTACATCTGCCTTATTTTTGGGAGACGTAAAAAATTTTTTAAATTTTTCTTCAGTATCACTATCTGGTCTGGTAAATAGAGTTTTTAATCTATTATATCCATTTGTTGCATACATATTTGGTTCTAATGTATTAAGAGAAATATCCTCTGAGAAACACATTTTTATATTTTTTTCATTTAAATAGTCTTTGTACTTTTCTTTTAATTTATCTATATCGCCATCATTATCAGTAACCACAACCGTGTTAAGTTTTAAATTTTTAGCAATTTCAAGAAATCTTTTAAATGCCAATGATGATACAGATATAACATCCGTTCCATCTTCTATTGGCAATTTCCCATATGTATCATAATATGCTTTTTGAACTATAAGCTCATCGGATGGACCTTCTACAAGAATACTTTTATTGGCTAATACCATACGTAAAGTATCATAGCCAGATAATTTTTTAAAATATCTGTAAGTATCAGATGATAAGTTATTAATTCTATAACTTTCATTTTTATTTAACAATATTAATTTATCAATCCCAATTTTATTAGCAATAAATGAACTATGCGTGCTTATTAATAGCTGTTTTCCAACACAAGCACTAGAAATAACACGAACTAACTTATTTAAATTTGAAAAAGATAAACTTGTTTCAGGTTCTTCAACCATTATAATATCAGACTGTTCAAGCTTCTCCTTTAATGCTAACTTTATTTTTACAGAATTTTGTTCACCTTTGCCAATAAATTTAAAAGGTATATTATCAAAATACAATGACAGTATAGAATCCCAAGAATTTTTAGCAGATATATCAATTGAAATTTGTACATTCTTATCTGAAATCTGGCTTCCTGTGTTTTGAAATTCGTTATTTATATTTTTTATTTTTTCGTCATCTGTAAATTCTTCTTTTAATTGACGATATTTTAGAGCAAGTAATGACTTTTGAGTATCGTCTAAATAATTCCCAACCAGTTCTGATATGTATTTATCAGGGCCCTGTATATAACGGTGTTCTATATTACCAATCAAATGAGATTTAATTGGTACCTCTAAAAATCTAAACGGATTACTAGCAAAACTGTACCATTCAATTTTGTAATACTCTATTGGAATTTCTTTAACTTTTTCAGGATCAATTATATATTTTTCATATTCTTTTTGAAAGTCACTATCAAAACAGATTCTTAAAGAAACGCCTGCACAATCTTCTTTTAACGAGTTTATACTTCCTCTAAAATCACCATTGATGTTCTCGGAAAAATATAGCTCTATGAGAATTTCAGGAAGTTTTGCTGCCTTTGAATTTTCTTTTAATTTTTTAAGATATAAATCTTTTGCTTTTATATTAAAAAGATAAGGGGTTAATTCTTGTGATATTAATCGCCCATTAAGTTTTTGCGTAAGTCCAAGATTTATAGCTTCAAACAAAGTTGTTTTCCCAGCTTCGTTATTCCCAACAATTATATTAATATCTGGATTTAAATCAAGACAGAAATCTTCAAATTGTTTATAGTTTTTTATAATAACTTTTTTAATCATAATCCCTCTTTGATAACTTCAATTGAATATAATGGTAAATCAATAAGATTATCTGTTTTTTTATAATCTGCCAAAGATGTTCTTATAGCGTAATTTGGCTTAAATTTTTCCATATAAACCTTTAAACTTT
>CAZCIW010000004.1:0-73472 GCA_964499135.1 uncultured Muribaculaceae bacterium | reverse complement strand
ATCCTCCCTGTTCAATCCAACCGTCGGACCAAATGCGATACCAACTTGCTCCGTTACGATAATTTGTTACTATTACAGCCGGACGGGCATTTGTTGCTGTTGATGTTGTTTCCGCTGCGGTCGTTACCCAATGCTTTGCCATATAAGATGTTGTAACAATTCTATCGGAGATGTCTGCGTAGTTATTTGTATATGTTGGAGCATATGCGTATGATACTCCGTTGGTGTTTCTTAATCCCATTGATAACTTTGTGCTGCCGTCCTCATTATATGTACCGAATTCAATAATATTGTATCCGTCGGCATTTTTGATTCGTAATGAGGCGCAATTTTTGTCATCATTCGTTTTTGCAAGTATTACATCACTGTATTCACCGTCTGCAACGTTCAATATAGTTAAATTGCCTGTTGTATCGTGATATTTCCCTGACAAATTAATTGTTTTGGAAAATGTCATTTCTCCGGTTATTGTTGCATTTGACTCTGAGTGAAGAGCTGTGGAATTATTTTCTTCAATTTTCTCTGCCAATGCGTTAAAATTAGCATTAACTTCTTGTGCTCGGGCTTTTGTTCCCGGAGTGAAAGAGTATGGTATCATTGAATTTGTCATTTTTGCCTTTCTGACAAATTTGACAAACATGTAAATTCAATATTAAGGCGCAGAAGATAGTCGATTATATAATTTTTTTGATATATTTGTCAAGTGTTTTGTTATTTTTCGTAGGAACCGAAAAATCTCATAAACGTAGTTTTTTCTTTAACTTCTTTAAGAGTATTCAAAATTTTTGAATTATTTATGTGCCCGTCAAAATTTACAATAAAATTGTAGTCTCCGAATTTTATTTTTGATGGACGAGAAGAAATGTAAGAAAGATTGATTTCATTTTTATAGAAAATATGTAAAATTTCCAACAATGCCCCCGGTTTATTTTCTGTTGCAAAAATCAAAGAGGTTTTGTCATTTCCTGTTTCTTCTGTTTCAAAATCACCGATAAGTGCAAATCTGGTTTGGTTATTTGGATCATCGTTTATGTTTTCTCTTAAAATGTTTAAATTGTAAAGTTCAGCGGTTTTTTCGCTCCCGATTGCAGCATAAGTAAGATTGTAATTGGCAAGGTTTCTTGCCGCTTCTGCTGTACTTGTTGCTTCAATGAGATTAAGATTTCTTGGCATTTCATCGTGAATGAAATTTTGGCATTGTGCCAATGCTTGAGGATGGGATATAATTCCCGTAATGCTGTAGAACTCGGTTGTTCTTGAAAGTAAGCAATGTTTGATTGGCATAATTGTTTGTGACAGAATTCTTACATTTGGGTTAATCGTAACCATAAGGTGATCAAGAGCTTCTCTAACTGAGCCTTCAATGGAGTTTTCAAGAGGAATTACCCCGAGAACGTTTGGTGTATTGTCTGTATATTCAATGACTTGACGAATTGTTTTTTGGGGTTCCGGGTAGGCATTTATCTTATATTTATTGCAAAAAATATCTGCCGCCATTTCCGAGAAAGACCCTTGAGGTCCAAGATATGCAATTCTTTCTATGTTTGAAAATTTCATTGTTTACTTAGCTCCGTGTTTTGAATATTATTATATCAAATATAAAATAAAAGGGCAATTAAGATGGGTAAGATTAAGTTTGGAACAGACGGATGGCGAGCTGTTGTTGGAGAGGATTTCAATGCAGAGAATGTGAAGAAAGTTTCTTTGGCTGTCGGAAAGTATGTTTTTGAAACATTTGGTGAAAATAAAAAAATAATAATTGGTTATGACCCCAGAAATATGGCTGACAGTTTTTCATGGCAAGCAGCAGAAATTCTTTCTGATTTGGGATTTGAGGTTTTATATAGTGATAAGGTTTTGCCGACACCTGTACTTGCTTACAATGCAAAAATTCTTAATGCTTGTGCACTGATGTTTACGGCTTCTCACAATCCGCCTCAGTATCTGGGGATTAAATTTATTCCTGATTATGCGGGACCGGCGACTTCTGACATTACGGATAAAATTGTTGCCAATCTCGATTGTGTTTTTGAAAAATTCAGAAAAGGCAGATTAGAAAAATTTGATTTTAGTACGAGTTATTTTAAACATATTGAAAATATTGTTGATATTGAGAAAATTAAATCAGTAAAATCTGATATAATTTTTGACGGTTTGTATTCTGCAAGTATTGGGTATTTTGACAAACTTCTTGAAAATCATGGAATTAAGTTTGACTCTTTAAATATGTATCATGACGTAAATTTTGGTGGCGGAATGCCTGAACCAAAACCGGAATTCATGAAAGATTTGATTGAGAAGGTCAAGAGTTACACTTGTGCTGTTGGATTTGCTAATGATGGAGATGCAGATAGGTTTGGAGTTGTTAACGAGCAAGGTGAATACGTTACTCCGAATGAGATTATTGCTATTCTCTTAATTCATTTAAAAAAACACAAAAAATTCTCGGGTTCGATTGTAAAAACTGTTGGTGCAAGTCTTTTACTGGATAAAGTTGCCGAAAAACTTAACGTGGAAGTTATTGAAACGGCTGTTGGATTTAAACATGTGGGTGAAGCTATGCGAAAATTCAAGCCGATTATTGGTGGCGAAGAAAGTGGCGGTTTAAGTATTCAGGGACATATTCCGGAAAAAGACGGAATTCTTGCCAATCTTCTTGTTTTAGAAGCTATGGCTTACGAAAATAAAACGCTTTGCGAACTTCAAGATGAATTACTTTCATTTGTAGGATATAAGTTCTTCAATGCAAGAATCGATAAAAAATTAACTGATTTTGCGCAGGTTAAGCCTGTTTTAGAAAAGTTTAAAAGTTTAGAAAAAATTGGAACTTACACTGTTATCAAAAAAGATTTTAAAGATGGTGTAAAACTTTATTTGGAAGATAATTCAAGTTGGATACTTGTCAGACCAAGTGGAACTGAGCCACTATTAAGAATATATTTTGAAAGTGACAGTCAGAAAAAAATTGAAGAGTTGCAAGCCGTTTGCAGTTAATTTTGTTGACATAATTGTTAAAATATATTAAGATTATTCGTGAAAGTTAGGAGGATATTGATATGGCTGATTCGTTACAAACTCTTACTTGTCCGGCTTGTGGCAAAGTTATGAAAAAAATATTTGTTCCGGATGCAGGAGTTAATGTTGATATATGCGTTGACGGTTGTGGTGGAATTTATTTTGATAATAGAGAATTTAACAAATTTGATGAAAATTCTGAGAATATTGATGAAATATTAGAGGCTATTGATGGTAAAACTTTTATGCCGGTTGATGGAAGTGTATTGAGAGTTTGTCCGGCATGCGGAGCAAAAATGGTTAAGAATTTTTCAAGTGCCCGCGGTAAAGTAATGATTGATGAATGCTATAACTGTGGCGGCAAATTTCTTGATAATGGTGAACTCCAAAAAATTCGTGAAGAATTCGAAACCGAATCTGAAAGAGCTAAGGCTACAATGGATGAGCTTTATAAAACAGTCGGAGTAAAGCTTAAAGAAGTTGAAGCTGAACGAGTGGCTGCGGAGGCTGCCAGATCACCTTTAAATAAGTTGTTCCGCAAGTTCATTTTTGGAATGAAGTAACGCTATAAAGTAATAAGATAGCCGGCTTGCCCTTGAACGATTTTGAAAAGAAAAACCCTGCATCTATGTGCAGGGTTTTTCAAATTATTATTTTTCAGACGAATTTGCAAAATCTTGAAGAAGCGTATAAGTCACATCCCATCCGTTTAAGCCTCCTGTGGCTTTGTATTTGGCGATTTGTTTTGTTCTTTCCTGCTTCTTTTTTGCCTGTTCTTTCTCAAATTTTGCAAGTTTCTTCTTGTTTGAATTTCTTTCCTGAACAATAGGGTCTGCATATGTCAAAAAGAATCTGTATTCATTGCAGGCATATCCTGATTTAACTTTTGACGGGTAATTATATGTCAAATAGTTATATATGTTCATTGCCCTTTCGGAATTTGCGGGTTGACTTTTGAGCGTTTCAAGAACGCTTCCCGGCATTTTTGTAACTAAAACAACCATAGCCAGTGGATTATATCCCGCTGTAATCATTAAATCAACTCCCGTGATGTCTGCATCCATATTGTCTTTTGCAGAAATTTTGTTCTGAGTATATGTGCTGTTTGCAGCTTTGTTTAATATGTTATCACTACTTAAATTTTCGTTTAGTGCTAATTTTGCAAGTGTGCGGAATTTTTCTTTTGATACCTGTGCATTCATTATTGAACCCAATTCTTGTGAGATTACTGCTGCAACTTCATTATCGTTACCGGCATATTGAAGTTCGTTTTTGCTCACTTGAATAATATTGGTAGATATTGCCTGTGAATTATCGGGTTCTTCTTCAACTATTTTAAAAGTAATTGCTGATGGAAGTCCGTTTTTGGTTATAATTTGTTTTCCGACAACCGGTACTCTTGCTGTTGTATCGTATGCAGCTTGCGTTGGAAGTACCAGTGTAAACAATATAAATGTAGCAAATAAAAATTTTTTCATATATTCCCTCCTTAAAATATGTGCAAAGTACACTTAATATATCAATTTTTTGATTGATATCTTTTTGGAAATATTGTATAATAAAAATACAGAATGGCAAAAGGTGGGTTATGAAAAAGCTAAAAGAGTGTGACAATAGAGTGAACGAAGGCAAAGGTTTGATAATTCATGCCATATCGGAACTGCATAAAGAAAATTTGTTACAGGCAAAAGATGATTTTACCGGTGCTTTGAATTATTTTAAAAAGAAAAAATCTGTTTCATATATGTCAATTTGTTTGAGTTTTCTCGGAATGACGGACTACATAATAGATCGTAATAACTATACGAACTCGCTTGCTTTAATTCATGACGGTGCCTACATGGCAGATTATTCAAATTCGGTAAGTGCAAAACTTGTTAATGAGTTCGTTTCCGGAAGTGTTTGTTATGCTGAAAAAAACGATAAGGTTGCGCTTTTGCATTATGAGAACGCAAAAAATTTTGCTTTGGAAGAAGACGAATTTTCTTTGATATCATACATTGTGAGTCGTATAAAGCAGATAAAATCCGGAGAAACTTTTACCGCTGCGGCTCATAACGATCCTCTTATCTCACTTGTTAAGATAGGACGTTCAATTACTGCGCTAACAGATATTAATGTTCTTCTGAAAGTAATTGCCGAAGAAACTAAAAATGCAATGCAAGCTGACCGTTGTACGGTTTTTATTTATGATAAAGAAGAAAATGAATTATGGTCTAAAGTTGCACTTGGAATGGATAGTCAAGAAATACGCTTCCCTGCAGATAAAGGACTTGCGGGATATGTTGTAAAGACTGGTGAGACTGTAAATATTGAAGATGCTTACAATGATTTACGATTTAACAAAGATGTTGACTTAAAAACCGGATATAGAACAAAGACAATTCTGTGTATGCCAATTATGAACAATAATCAGGAAATTATTGGTGCGTTTCAGGTTTTGAATAAATTGCATGGAGTGTTTACAAAAAATGATGAAGATTTACTCGTCGCAATTGGTGGTAGTGCAAGTATTGCATTGGAAAATGCTCAGCTTTTTGAAGAACAAAAAAGACTTTACAAAGAGCAAAAGCAATTGTTTGAAAGTTTTATAAATACGCTTGCAACCTCAATCGATGCCCGCGATAAGATTACGGCAGGTCATTCAAATCGTGTTAAATTATATGCGATGCTTATTGCGGAAGAACTTAATCTCGATGAAAAAACAAAAGAATTAATAGAAAAAGCTGCAATTTTGCACGACATCGGTAAAATCGGAATTCGTGACTGTGTTCTCCAAAAAGAGGGAAAACTCACACAGGAAGAATATGCTCATATTCAGGAGCATGTAAGAATTACTCATAATATTCTTGATAATATTAGTATTTCAAGTGATTTTAGAATAATTACTGAAATAGCTTGCTCTCATCATGAAAAATATGACGGTTCAGGATATTATAGACACTTGAAAGGTGAAGATATTCCGTTTGGCGGGAGAATTCTTGCTGTTGCGGATGTTTTTGATGCAATAACTTCAAAACGTCATTATCGTGATAAAATGCCGATAATTAATGTTATAAATATTCTGAAAAAAGATTCGGGAACTCATTTTGACAAAAATCTTGTTGATGCGTTTTTGAATATTACTTTGGATAAAATTGTAAAAGTGTTTTTGACGGAAAGTCATAATTATTTAAAACCCCAAGATTGTTCTATATTAAGTGGATATTCGTTGGAAGAACTTTATGAAGTTTTGAATAAGGAAAGTGTAAATCCTGAACAGAAAAATCTTGTAGATTTGTTTAATTACTATTATTCCGGCATTGTACAAAATTAGGGGAAAGATGTTGATTTGGAATAGAGTAAAATTCTCATTAATTGTTTTAGTATTTTGTGCAAACTGCGTGTCGGCTCAAAATATTTATAATGAAATTCAACCGGCAAATCCGGTGCTGAACTCTGCTCCACAACTTACTCCTATGTCTTCAGGATTTTCTTATTTCGATGTAAAAAAAGTTACGCTTTCAAAAAATGAAATATATAATCAATATGCTATAGGCCTTAACAGATTTATGCAGAGTAATGTAAAATCAGCATATAGTGACTTTCAGATGATGATAGAAAGTATGCCTCAAAATGATTACGGGTATCTTCAAATGTCCGTAAAAATGGCTGATATTGGATTTTTTAATCTTGCTGAAATGTCTTTGAATAAGGTTAAAGACAATGAGATTTCTTTAATTTTAGATGAAGAAATTCATAGGTTTTATTTTCCGTCTGTAAAACTTTCAATGCAGGATGAGGTTTATCTTGGGGAAATTTTTTCAAATATTATCTACAATGATCAGAGTAAAGAAGCAACAGCGGAGCTTGTTAAAAATTCTGTGCTGATGGAAGGAAGTGATTATGCGAACTATCTTGTGGCTCTTGGTTCTATCAAATCCGGTGAACAAGAGCAAGCTTTAAACTATATCAATATTGCAATATCAAAAAATCCTGATAACATTAATTATCAGAAGTTAAAAGCTGAAATTTTATCCCAAGGAAATAAAGCACAAAGTTCATTAAAAATTGTTGAACAAATTAAATCCTGCCCGTTTATAACCCGTGAATTTTTTGATAAAGTAAACTCGCTTGAACAGTATATTCTCTATAAATCCGGCAAAATTGATGCGCTGAAAAATTACCATCTTGCGTATCATTATTATTATGAAAACGAATTGAATAAGGCGATGCGGACTTTGCAAGGTTCGGTTTCAGCTAAGAAAAAATATAACAAAGATATTTATGCACTTTTATCAAGAGTTTATTTTGATATGAAAGAGTTTGAAAAAGCTGAAGATATGGCATTGAAAGCTTGCAAAATTGATAAAAATAATGTTATGGCGCTTATGGTTTTGGGCGATGTTGAATACCGTAACAAAAATTTTAAAGAAGCGTTAAAATATTATGAAAAAGCAGCATCAAATGACAAGAAAAATCCGTTGCTGCAAGTAAAAACGGCTGTAACTTATAAAGTTCTTTCTGATGATAAAAAGTCCAAAGAAATACTTGCAAAAGTTTTGAAAACGCATTCCGATTGCGCTGAAGCTTATTATTACATGGCGCTTTATGATAAAGATAGAGAAACCCAATATTTAAAAAAATCTCTTGCACTGAATTTATACTTAAAAGATGCTTGGATTGATATGGCGCGTCTGGAGATTGAAAAAAGAAATCTTTCACTTGCTAAAAATTACTTATTAATTGCAAAATATATTGACGAAAATGATTTTAGATATTATTATTATCAAGGAGTGATTGCGAAGTCCGAAGGTTATAATAATGAAGCTAAGATGAATTTTGAAAAGAGTCTTAAGCTTAATCCGGACTTTAGCCTTGCGAAAGAGGAATTAAGCATATGAAAACAAACATTCTAATCGTGGAAGATCATGAATTGACAAGATTCGGACTCAAAACAGCTTTTGAGGGTGTGGATTATGTTGGAGAAATTTTTGAGGCAGAATCCGCAGAAAGAGCTCTTGAAATTTTTGCAGAAAATCAGATAGGTGTTGTTATTATGGACCTTGGGCTTCCAAATATGAACGGAATTGAGGCAACAAAACAGATCCGTTCTGCAAATAAGGATACGAAAATAGTTATTTTGACGTCCCATAATGATGAAAAAGAAGTTTTAAACAGCTTAAGAGCCGGAGCGAATGCTTATTGTTCCAAAGAAATTAACCCCAAACGACTGATTGAAGTTGTTCATTCGGTTGCAGACGGAGCTGCATGGTTTGACCCCAGTATTGCGCATATTGTTTTGAAAGCATCAACTTCTTCCAGAAATTTCGATTCTGAAGCCAGTGCAAAAGATTATGATCTGACTTCCCGTGAGAAACAGATTTTGAAATTAATGACAGAAGGTTATTCAAACCTTGAAATTGCTCAATTTTTGGTGATTAGTATTAATACGACAAAGGCTCATGTTGCAAGTATTCTTCAAAAATTGGAAGTTGATGACCGCCTGCAAGCAGCTTTAAAAGCTCTGAAAAATAACATTGTATAAAGGAATTAATATGTCGGCGACGGCAAATATACTGTTAGTAGATGACAATCCCAAATACCTTAAAGATGCCCTTCCTTACTATGGGTATAATGTTCGTGTGGCTATTGACGGAATTCAGGCTTTGGAAATTCTTGCGACCGAAAAGACTAAGTTTGATATTATTCTTTTGGATGTCATGATGCCAAACCTTGATGGATGGGAAACTTTAAAAGGTATTAGAAATCTTGAAAAATCAAAATATACCCCTGTAATAATGATAACTGCTGTGTCTGAAGAACAAAAAGTTATAGCCGGTTTGAAAAATGGTGCGGATGATTATATTACTAAACCGTTTGTACTTCCTAATCTTCTGGCAAGAATTGAGGCTGTTTTGCGCCGCGCAAGTTGGACTAAAGAGGTATCTGTTAAACCTAATTTGCCATTCAACTCAAAATCTACGGTTGAAGCTTTAACAAATAGAGAGAAAGAAGTCTTGACATTGGCAGCAAAAGGTGCAAATAATAGAGATATCGCCGAAAAATTGGTCTTGAAAGAGGTTACTGTTAAGAGTCATCTCAATAGTATCTTTAAGAAACTTCGGGTTACAAGCCGTACGCAGGCTGTATTATTGGCTTTACAAATGGAATTAATAAAAAATTAGTATTTAAAATATACATAAGGAGAATAAAATGATTGATTATACAAAGGAAGAATTAGTTGAATTATTACAAAAATATCCCGAAAAATTCAATGAATGGAAACACGAACAGGAAGAAGTAGATCTTAGTGAGGTTGATTTTTCCGGTATAAATTTGGCAGAAATTGATTTTAGTGATGTTGATTTGAATTCAAGTTCATTTACTGATTGTGCGCTTTCATTTGTAAAGTTCAATAATGCAGATTTGACGTCAGTTGACTTTACAAGAGCAAGAGTTTTGGAATGTGATTTTACAGATGCATTGCTAAACGGTGCAGATTGCAGTTATGCAGAAATGACATATTGCAATTTTACGGATGCAGATATGGCGGGATGTATTTTCTCTGAAAGTGATTTGAGTAATTCTGATTTGACTGGGGCTGTAAATTTGTGTGCGTGTCGTTTTGATGAAGATACTGTTTGGCCTGATTCCGAATTCATGCCTGAAGATTTTGATGCAAGTTACAGTGCAGATTTGTCATCACTTCAAGATGATGAAGAATCTGCTATCAGTGATTATTAATTTGAAAGTTTATAAATAAGAAAACTCCCTGAGACTAGGGAGTTTTTTATTGTTTATATTGTGTGAAAATTTGAAGTTCTAATACTTGTATTATCCTGTGAAGGGTTAATTTTGTGGAAATAAAACTTCCTTTTTTATTGTTGAACATTTGCGCTAAGACAATTTTTTTCGTAATGAAGGCTGTCATTAAATTTATTAATACGAGTCATAACATCTTTAAATGCCGGAATAGAAAGGCTTTGTTTTCCATCGGAAAGAGCATTTTCAGGATCATTGTGAACTTCTATCATAATGCCGTCTGCTCCAACGACAAGTCCTGCTTTTGCAAGCGGTTCAATTAAATATCTTTGACCTGTGCCATGACTCGGGTCAATGATTATCGGCAGGTGTGAATATTTTTTGATTACCGGAATTGATGCTATATCCATAACATTACGTGTAAATGCACTATCAAAACTTCTAATTCCTCTTTCGCAAAGGATAACCTGATGGTTTCCTTGATACATGATGTGTTCGGCAGCAAGGAGAAATTCTCTTATTGTACTTGCAAGTCCGCGCTTTAGAATTACAGGTTTGTTGCAACGACCGACGGCTTGAAGAAGTTTGAAATTTTGGACATTTCTTGCACCGATTTGAAGGACATCAATGTAATCACACATCATATCAAGATCCGAGGCATCCATAACTTCAGAAACCGTCAATAAACCTGTCTCTTCACCGGCTTGTTTCATATACTTAAGAGCTTTTTCTCCGTAACCTTGAAAATCGTAGGGCGAAGTTCTCGGCTTGAATGCGCCTCCTCTTAAAAATTGGCAGCCCATTTCTTTCGCGGCAACTGCGACTTCAAGCAAATCTTCGTAATCTTTTTCGACAGAGCATGGTCCAACCATTGCAACGGGTTTATTATTTCCTCCGATTTTAACTCCGTTTTTGAATTCAATTATTGTGTCATTTTCTTGACTGTCTCGCGAAGCAAGTCTGTATGGTTCTCTTATTACTTTAACTTCTTTTACACCTTCATAAGCTGCAATTCTTCCGGGTGTGATTGAAGTTTTATCGCCAAGAGCGTCAATTACTGTGTGAACTTCACCTTCATTGCACCTGATTTTAAAACCATTTTCTTTAAGTAAATCAAGAATTTTTTGTACATTTTCTCTGGTAGCGGTACGCTCCATGATAATAATCATATTTTTTCTCCCTGGGGTTAATTATTCAGCCCTACCAGTGTAACATAAAAAATTTTTATCGACAATTTTGAATTAGTTTTTGTTTAATTTTAAGTGCCGGAAAATAATTTGGAAGAATTGCAAGACAGGCATTAATAGCTTTTAAAGCTTTTTCGTTATTGCTTTCGCTCATATAAAGTTCTGCTAATATTACATGTAATTCAGGGTCTTGGTAAAGAATATTTTTTCCGCGTTCAAGAAAAAATTTTGCCCATGAATATAGTTTATTGTTGTATAAAACTCGACCAATATATTTGCATGTTTCCGGATTTATTGAAGAAAATGCGTCAGCGTAATTTAGGATTTCTTTCACGTAATCATTTTTATGATAATTAATGAAAAGGTTTAAGTCTATTTCAAGATAATTTCTAAGTTCAAAATAAGTCGGATATGGGGTTAATTCATTCAAAAGAAGTGATGAAATTAAGCTTCCCCAATGGGCACGTTTTTCAATTTCGTAAATTTTATTGAACAAATTTTTGGCATCTTTGAGTTGACCGGTCAACAGTTTAGAATAAGCAAGTTCAAGTATGTATTCGTTTTTCTCAAAAAAACTTTGACATTCACTGTCGAGGGTGAATGTCAAAAGTTTATTTTTAGCTGTTTCGTAATCTTTTATCATAACTATTTGTTGTCATAAGTGTTGAAATCAAGATTGTTCATCATAGAGCTCATCATCATTGCCTGAACGACTTGCGGATTGATATTTTGAGCACCTTCAGATGTGCTTGCCTGCATCATATAAGGAAGCATTTGAGTCATTGGATCATTGTTATTGTTATTTTGACTACTGCCAAGCATCATACTCATTTCTGCCATTTGCGGATTTTGAAAATTAGTCTGGACTGTCGGTTGAATTGTAACGGTCATACCTGCGTCTCTAAGAGTGTTTATTGCAGAGACAATGTCTTCATTTGAGACATCTGCAAATGAAAGTTTTTCTCCGGAAACTTCTTCATCGAAACTTTTTTTATCAGGAGTTCCGGAATATTCATCATCAAATTCTTTTATTTCTTGAACCTCATCCGGATCAAGAGATTCTTTTCTATTAATGTTATTTTTAATGCTTTCGAGTTGTTTAAGTTTCATTTGTTCTTTTAACTCAGGAGAGAAGCCATCTTCTTCGAAAGGTGCGTTAATAAACTCATCAAGCGGATCCGGATCTGCTGTTTGTAAAACTTCTGCTACAGCTGCACAAAGCGGACCGCCAATAAGACAATCTCTTCCTTTGGAGGCAATCTGTCTAAAGCCTTCATCATCTGTAAGTGTAATTGATTTTTCGTAAGCCTGAACTGCTCCGTCTGTGTCCCCCAAAGCGGCAAGTGTCATTGCTAAATAATAGAAAGCTTCAGCACTTTCCGGATTTTTTTGTAAATATGCAAAGAGTTCCTGTGCAGCTCCTGTATAATTGCCTTCATTATAGCTTTTTTTGGCATGTCCAAAATTCGGATTTTTATACAAATCCGGATTATATTCAATTGCACTGATTGGAATTGGTGGTTTGGGTTTTTCCATAGTTGGGATGGTTTCTTTTGTGATTGATGTTCCAACTTCAGCTCCTGCTACGGGATTTGTGCCAAAATCGTTGATATCCGGCAGCTCGCCTGAAGTGTTTGTAGCGCCGTTCAACGGTGTTTGAGTGAGGTTTAACGCATCAAGTTTAACAACAGGTGCTGTGTCTTCCCCTGCCACTGCGTAACTGCCAAAACCAAGTATAAGTGTTGTTGATAATAATAAGGCTAATCTTTTATTCATCTTAAATATCCTTTTTGATTTTTAATTAATGATTTCGCATAAGAAATCAATTTATTTCATTATATATCTTTTTTCCCAAATATACACTAATGTAAACGGATGAAATTATTCGCCTTTTTTATTAAATAAATGTCTTTTTTTGTAAAGGATTACAAAGAACGCGACAATAAGGATTGTTACCAATAGGATTACCCATTCGATGTAGTGTTTAATTGTTTCTCCAAATAGCATAAGAACAATACTTACGATAAAAAATCTCAACCCGCGTCCAAAAAAACTTGCAATTAAGAATTTCCAAAAATTCATATTTAAAATTCCACTTGCAATTGTAAAAATCTTATATGGAACGGGAGTGAATGCAGAGAAAAACACTGCAAGCGAACCATATTTGTTGTACATTTTTTCTACTTGTTCAAATTGTTCATGTTTATTTTTAAATAGAAAATTGAATACCGGACGACCTCCAAATTTTCCGATAAAATATCCGAATGCACCTCCAATGGCTGATGCTATTGTGCAAATAAAAGCGTAATAAAGCGATTTTTCCGGTTTCGCAAGATCCATTGATATCAAGAGGATATCCGGTGGTGGAACCAAAAAAAAGCTTTCTATAAAAGAATTTAGGGCAAGTCCCTGAACTCCAAGACTCTGAAATAAATCATTTATTCTGACAAGAATTTCGTGCAAAAATCTATCTCCCTCTATTCTAACATAAATTATTATATCATAAAAATTATCGTAAAGAAAATTTGCAACCGCAATAGTTTTGTCTATACAGAGAAAGTGAATTGGCGATTTTGTTTGTTTTTAAAAAACCATCTTTCTTTTTAAAGTCTATTCCTTCAAAATTAAGGTTGTAATCTTGCGCGATTTTGTTTCCTATTAATGAAAGTTTTTGAAAATCTTTGTGCGGACTTATTACAATTGATGTTGTGAAATTTTTTATCCCAAGTTCTTTTGCTTTCTGGGCAGTTTTGTTAAGTCGAAGTTCAAAACATTTGTCACAACGTAAGCCTTTCTCCGGTTCGTTTTCAAATCCTTTAACAAATGTGTAGAATTCTTCAGGATGAAATTTTTCTTCTATTAAATCAACATCAAAATGTTTGCAAAGAATTTTTTGTGCAGCAAGTCGTTTTTGATATTCTTCATCAGGGTAAATATTAGGGTTATAAAAATATACAACAACATCATATCCCGCATCCTTTAAGAAAGACACGGGATATGATGAACATATTGCACAGCAGGAGTGCAAGAGAATTTTTTTAGAATCCACGTTTTTTTGCTCCTGCTTTTATTAAAATTTCTTTGAAATCGTCATACGGCTTTATGCCAATATAAGTTTTATCACCAACAACGGTTGACGGAGTTCCGTTAAGTCCGAGTGCTGCAGCTTTTTCGATGTCTGCTTCGATTTTTTTAGCAGTTTCCGGACTTTCGGCATCTTTTTTAAGTTGTTCAATGTTCAGCCCAACAGATTGTGCAATCTCGATAATTGCCTCTTCTGTTTGCGGTTTTTGCTCAAAGAAAAGAGAATTTATTTCAAGGAATTTGTTTTGTTTTTCT
The DNA here is from genome assembly GCA_964499135.1 of uncultured Muribaculaceae bacterium. Classification (GTDB taxonomy): domain Bacteria; phylum Cyanobacteriota; class Vampirovibrionia; order Gastranaerophilales; family Gastranaerophilaceae; genus Scatenecus. The sequence goes on along the minus strand of CAZCIW010000004.1, from coordinate 59,187 downwards.
GCTGCGATTGCATATTTTGCAAGTCTGCATGAGCCTTCGTGGAAAGGTCTTTGAAGGTATTTGTTGCATTCCATGTCAAGAGGAAGATTAACGTGTTCAAATCTTACGTTTTTCAATTCTTTTGCGAGTTTATGAATCATAATATTGTAAACTCCGCAAATCGGGCAGAGGTAATCTGTGTATGTATAAACTACGAGTTCTGCATTTTGGTCTCCTAAGATATTTCCGGTTGCGCTGTATTTGTTAACTTTTGCAGACACAAATTCTTTAAAATCTTTTTGTTTCTTAACCTGTGGGGTGAAGGCATATGAAACGGATGTGAAGGTTAAAAATACACAAGTCGCAGCAACTGCGGCAGTAAACGCGATTGTATATTTTTTAATTTTTACGGCATCCAAGAAATCTTTGACACTGTTTTTGAAAGCCTTAACTATTCCACCGTTTTCATAATCAATAGCAATTAATGCAATTAGAAGATTTAAGACATATGTAAACGCACAAAGGATACATAATTTTTTTATTTCAAATAGGCTTAAACAAAGAAGTATCATACTGATTGTGAAGGAAATCAATCCGAGTGAGGCAATGTAATCAAACGGATTTTTAAAGACTTCCATGAATTTAAATAATTTGATATTTTTCAATTTGTCGGCAAAAAGTAAAACTGCGATTACGAAATAAAGGAACATTCCCCAATAAGCGAGTGGAACTCCAAAGAATTGTGCTTCTGTTGTTTTTGCGATTCCGTCGCAGTCAATAAAATCACTTATTGAGCAAAAACTTGGCAATGCGTATGGATTAAAATTTGCATTGTAATATATCATAGCAAGTTTAATTGTAGTAATAAATCCAATAAATGAAAGGGTTAGAATTACAATTTTCTTCCCTAAAAAACTTCTTTTTTCATTTTCCATAACTATATTATCTCCTATCATAACCATTCTACACTCAATTTCAATCTCTTGCAATAGGGCGAAAAGGGGATTTTTGATAAGAAATAAGGGATTAAGTAAGAATTTTCTTCCTAACTCTAATTTAATTCTTTGGTAAGTCCATGAGTAAGTTTTATTCTCTCCCCATTTTGGAGAGGGTTAAGGTCGAAAGTTTATACACAGGTGTAGGTTATCCAGAAGGTTTTGCTTGTAATCTAGTATTGTACTGCAGTTATTCAAAGTAATGGTTGGAAAATTCCTAAAGACTACCCGTTTAGGGTTGGTTATTAGTTATAAAAAGTTGTGAAAAATTTTCATCGCACGTGGAAGTATTCCGAGGCAATACGAAATTACAATTCCGTAATTCGTAATAGGAACCTGCATGTTATTTGCAATTAGAATTCTCGAAAGTACTTCCCGGCGGTTAGTCATGCACGCACCACAATGGATTACCAATGAATATTTGCTTATGATTGGAAAATCATGTCCCGAGTAGTTTTCAATAATTAGATTTTTCCCTGTTTTTTTCTTTAGTAAGTTAGGAATTTTGGCACGACCAATATCATCGTCGATTGCGTGGTGCGTACAGCTTTCAAGAATTAGAACTTTATCGCCGTCTTTAAGATTTTCAATAGCTTTTGCACCATTTTCAAATGCGTCAAGATCACCTTTTAACCTGGCAAAAAGAATGGAGAATGATGTGAGCGGGATGTTTTCCGGTACAATCTCAGATACTGTTTTGAATGCTTGGCTATCTGTAATGACAAGTGCCGGTGGTGTTTTAAGGTTTTTAAGTGCAAGTTCAAGTTCACTTTCTTTCACAACGTAAGACAGGCAATTCCCGTCAAGAAGATCTCTCAATGTTTGAACTTGTGGGAGAATAATTCTTCCTTTCGGAGCTTCTTTATCTATCGGAATTACAAGAATCACCGTGCTTTTTGGAGGAATTAAGTCGGTTATGATTTTTGGTGAATTTATATAATCATCAGGAAGAAGTTTGATAAGTGCTTCTTTAAACTTGAAAACAAAGTTATCATCCTGAATTGCTGATGTGTATACGATATTAGGGTTATTATTTTTGCACTTTTCAACAAATTGTTCTTTATCGGATATCAAGTCACATTTGTTGATGACTATAAGATAAGGGATTTTTAGTTCCTCAAACTTACTCATTAAACTTTGCTCATCATCGCCTATTCCGTTGTAATCGCATACAATTACGGCAATATCTGTTCGGTTTATAGCAGAGAGTGTTTTTTCAAGTCTTTTTCCACCAAGAATTGTCTCATCGTCAATTCCTGCGGTGTCGAGGAATGTAACCGGTCCAACAGGTAGAAATTCCATTGATTTTTCAACAACATCAGTTGTTGTGCCTGCTATTTCAGATACAATTGAAGCATTTTGTGAGGTAATTCTATTTAAAATTGAGGATTTGCCGACATTTGTTTTGCCGAAAATACCGATGTGCAAACGCATTGATTTTAAAGCTTTCATTATCTCCTCCACTTGGCAAATGCCGGTTTTTGGCTCTCAACGGATTGTTGTTTTGCAAATAAAAATCTGTAGTTTAAAAAAGCACCCTTTCGGGTGCTTCTTAGAGTTTTCAATTAACCTCTAATACCGAGTTTCTTAATCAAAGCTCTGTATTCATCAAGGTTTTGATCTTTCAAGTAAGAAAGTAATCTCTTTCTTTTACCAACCATCATTAAAAGACCTCTTTTTGTAGCGAAATCTTTTTTGTTCGATTTAAGGTGTTCAGTAAGTTCAGAGATTTTTTTGCTCATCAAAGCGACTTGAACAGCTGTAGAACCAGTGTCTTTTTCGTTTGCGCCGAATTCTTTGATGATATCTTCCTTGTTTTTCAAATTGATTGACATATTAATTTTCCTTTTCTTGTTGAGTGATTATTGGCGTAAGCACTCTACAGAGGTAATTTTAAGTCAATCAAGAAAAAATTGCAACATGTGTATTAGAGATATATTAATAAAAATTAAGCCATAATGCCGCGACGCTGCATGTCTACAGCCTGAAATCTTTTATCAAGAAGTAAATCAGCACTCATTTCAGCCTGATTGGTGTTTTTTATCAGATCTGTTGTGTAGCCTGATTGACTGATTGCAGAATTCTTTTGGGCAGTCGTTACGGCAAAGCTTCCGCTTTTACCGTTTTTGGCAAGTTGTTGTTTGTTTTGAAGTTCAAACTGCTTAATCAGTTCGTCGTAACTACCTTTATTTGCCTGAAGTTTGTTTTTATATTGAATAAAAACATTATTTTGCTTGTTGTATAAATTGGTGTAAGTTTCATAAAGTGCTTTACCTTTTTCGTACAAGCCGTCTTTTTCAAGCGACATAATACTGGTTTTGGAAAGTTTGCTCATGTAGTATGCCTGATTAGCCGAGAAATCTTCGTAGCTCACTCCTTGATTTCTCAATGCTTCAAACCGCGTATCGTTAGTATACGTTGTTTTGTCTATGTTCATGGACAATCCTTTCTCTTAATAATTTCTTTCCTATATAAAGTATTTTTTTAACGAAAAATTGCTTTTTCTGTTAAGTTTTATTGCAAATTAAATATTGGCAGTCTGTTTTTTCCATTTTTTACTACTTTGTCTTATAATTCAGGTATGAAAAATATAAGACAAACTAAAATAAACATATTGAGAGATTCGTGGGTAGAGATTAATATTGAAAATCTTGCGCATAATGCAAAAGAAATAAGGAAAAATGTTCCATCCGATACAAAACTTTTAGCGGTTGTGAAGGCGGATTCCTACGGGCATGGCTCCATTATGCTTGCACCAACTCTTCTTGCTTCCGGTTTTGATATGCTTGGTGTTGCCTCGATTGATGAAGGCGCCGAGCTTCGCAATGCAAAGATTAACTGTGAAATTCTTGTTCTCGGCGCCGTTCCTGTCTGGGCGGTGGAAAGTGCTGTTGAAGCTGATTTATCTATTGCAATTTTTTCTAAAGAGCACCTTGTAGCTTGTGAAAATGCTTATAAACGAACGGGGATAAAACCTAAAGTTCATATAAAACTTGATACCGGCATGAATAGAATTGGTGTTAGTGCCGATGATGCGGTTGAATTTATTAAAACTGCTCAAAATGCACCTTATTTAAATCTTCAGGGAATTTTTACGCATTTTGCAAACGCGGAAAATAGAGAAAAAACCCAAATGCAGATTGATATCTGGAATAAAATTCTTTCTCAAGTAAATACTTACGGACTTCTTCTCCATATTCAAAATACAGTCGGAACTATGTGTTATGAAGTTCCAAAATCAAATATGAGAAGAGTTGGAATAGCACTTTACGGACTTTGGACAGATATGCCTGATGATAATGGTTTCCGTCCTGATTTAAAACCGGTTATGTCGCTTAAAGGAAGAATTGTCAATATTCATACTGCAAAATCAGGAGAAGGTGTAAGTTACGGGCATACATTTAAGGCAAAGGGTGACAGACTTATCGCAACAATTCCGATAGGATATGCCGATGGGGTATCGCGTGGACTTTCAAACAAGATTTTTGCGACTCTGAACGGGAAACAAATTCCTCAGGTTGGAAATATTACAATGGATCAGATGATGTTTGATATTACCGGTGTTGATGCGCATATCGGGGATGTGGTTACGTTGCTTGACGATAAAAACACAATTGACAACTGGGCTGAAATTCTTGGCACAATAAATTATGAACTCACGTGCAGGTTAAAGGTTCGCCTTCCGCGAGTTTTTACACGATAACGTTAGCGGGAAAAATAAGGAGAGTTTGAATGGAAAATTTTGATATAGGAATTGTTGGCGCTGGTCCTGCGGGTTATACGGCAGCTTTTCAAGCTCGGAAGGAAGGCAAAAGTGTTGTGCTTTTTGAAAAAGATTTAATTGGTGGAGTTTGTTTAAATAGAGGCTGTATTCCGACAAAAACGATTTTACATTCGGCAGAAGTTTATGAAGAGATGAAAAATTCCGCCGAACTTGGAGTTTTGGCAGATGCCATTTCTCTTGATTTTTCAAAAGTTATGGCACATAAGGACAGAGTTGTTGAAAAGCTTAGGAGAGGGCTTGAACTCGGGCTTAAGAATGCAAAAGTTGTCTTGGTGAATGAGTTTGCTGAGATTGTTGACTCTAAAACAATTAAAGCCGGAGGGAAAGATTATCATTGTTCGAATATAATTTGTGCAACCGGATCTGTGCCAGCAATACCTTCAAAGTTCAAGTTTGACGGGGATTTTGTATTGAGTTCGGATGATATTTTGAATTTAAAAACTCTTCCCGAAAAAATTGTAATTGCAGGTTCCGGTGCAATTGGGTGTGAATGGGCAAGAATTTTTTCATCATTCGGAGTTGATGTGACAGTTGTAGAAGTTGCACCAAATCTTCTTCCTAATGCCGATATTGAGGTTTCGAAACGGGTTGAGAGAATTTTTAAAGCGAAAAAAATCAAATTTTTCTCATCAACTTCTGTTGAAAAAATTGAAAATAACAGGGTTGTACTTTCAAATGAAGAAATTTTAAATCCTGATTTTATTTTGATGGCAACCGGAAGAAAACCTTCTCTAAAAGAAAAAATTGACGGAGTAAAATACATAGGAGATGTGAGTGGAAAAATTCAACTTGCGCATTTCGCAATCAAAGAAGCAATTTATGAAATTTCAAAGATTGATTTCAGTAAAGATTTAATTCCTGCGGTAATTTACGGATGCCCTGAAATTTCGTGGGTTGGTGAAAGAGAGCAGGATCTTGAGGCTGGAACTTTCCAGAAATCAACGTATCTTGTTTCCGCGCTCGGCAAATCACATTGCGACAACTGCACGGACGGGTTTATAAAAATTCTCGCAAAAGACGGTTTTATCGTTGGCGCGCATATTATTTCGAAAGAAGCTTCCTCTATGATTCAGCAGGTTGCGATTGCTGTTCAAAATAAAATTCCTGTCGAAAAACTCAAAGAAGTTTGCTTTGCTCATCCGACCTACTCAGAAGGTATTTTTGAATGCATTTGTAATTTGTAGTTTAGTTAAAATGGTTAAATAATCTTTCCGAGACTTCTATACTTGAAAGGTGAAATTTTTTATTTTGTTTTAAAATTGTAATTCCGGAACCTTCTTTGACTTCTCCGATTATAGTGAAATTTTTTGCAATTTCCTCTGGTACGGTTGCGACAAGTCCGTAATCTTCTCCGCCGAAAAGAATTAAGTCTTCAAAATCAGAAAACATTTCAATTTCTTTGTCATAAGGTATCTTTGAAAAATCAATTTCCATATTAACATTGCTTGCTTCCGCAATCTGAGAAAGTGTGTCTGCAAGTCCGTCTGAGGTGTCCATCATTGCGTAATCTTCTTTTATTTTTGTAGAAATTTCTTCTGAAAAATTTTTTTGCGCAACAGGCATTAAATGCGCATGTATAAGGTTTTCAGGCTTCGTTTTTTTACTTTTTAAAAGTTTGAGTCCGGCGCCGGATGAGCCGTGATTGCCTGAGATGATAATTTTCTGTCCGGCACGGGCATTTTTTCTTGAAGAAATTCTTCTCTCCCCGCATTTTCCGATTGCTGTAACAGAAATAAAAATCTTATCAGAGCCTGTGAGATCTCCGCCGGCAATCTCAACCCTGCCGCAGGCGGCTTTCAGACCTTTGTAAAACTCTTCAATAAAATTTGCCTCAATGGTTTTGGGTAATGAAAGTGCAATCGTCAAATATTTTGGTTCCGCACCGCTTGCATAGATGTCAGAAATATTTACCATCGCTGATTTCCAGCCCAACTGATAAGGTGTAATAAAAGAAGTTGAAAAATGAACATCTTCAACAAGACTGTCTTGTGTTACGACAATGCCCAAATCCTTTAGATACGCGCAATCATCCCCAATAAGGTGTGAATTTAAAACGCTTTTTATTGTGTTTATTAAATCTTTTTCTTTCAAAATTTTTTCTCCCGCAGAGCCTGATTTATATTAATGGAAATTGTTGTCTATCTAATTCATTTGGACTCATTTACCCCTATTTTACCCCTATTTGCTCCCCTTAATCTTAAATATCGTGCTCAATAAGAGTTACGAACTCTTGAACAAGAGCTTCGCTCCATTTTTTGCCTGTATCTTTTCTAATTTCATTTAAAGCCTCAACCGGAGATAGTTTTGCGCGGTATGGTCTATGTTCGGTCAGTGCAAAGTAAGCGTCCACAATCAGAATTATTTGCGAAGTTATCGGAATATCGTCTTTAGAAAGATTTTGAGGATAACCGGACCCATCCCAGTTTTCGTGGTGATGCTCAATTATTGGGAGAATATCTTGAACATATGAAATAGGTTTTAGAATATCACGCGCTGCAATGAGAGGATGTTCCTTTATAAATCCTCGCTCTTCATCTGTCAGTGGGGTGGCTTTTTGAAGAATTTCTTTCGGAAGCATTAAATTACCGATATCATATAAAAGAACTGCAATTCTAAGTTTATCAATTTCTTCTTTTGGAAGATCAAAACGTTTTGCAAGTGATACCGCAAGGAGAACTTTTGATTTTACAGCACCTTGTTCGTGTAGTGGATTGTAAGAGCGAGTTAGCATATCTGCAACCGTATACAAAACTTCTTTTGGCATTTCCGTTTGTTCTTTTACAGACTCAAGTTTTTCTGTTAAATCATTAAGCAAAGATTTATCAATCGGCACATTGTGTTTTGAAAGAATATCCATAAACGTATTCATAGCTACTTCCTGCCAACTTGTTTGAGAAATTGGTTTTGCCATTGTAACTTGATTTCGTCCATTGCGTTTTGACTGATACATTGCTTGATCAGTGAGTTCTAAAAGTTCATCCAAACTGTCGGAGTGTTCCATAAAAGTTGCAACACCAATACTTGCCGTAACATGTCCAATGACTTCAAGTTCGCGGGACTCAATAGCTTTTCGAATTCTTTCCGCAGCTGTCATTGCACCTGTTGAATCAATTCCGGGAAGTAAAATGTTGAATTCTTCCCCGCCCATTCTTGCCGGAATATCAATTGATCTGGCATTGTTTTTTAAAACGTCTGCGATTGTTTTTATTGCAAGATCACCATATGCGTGTCCGTATTCGTCATTGATTTTTTTCAAAAAGTCCAAATCAATTCCGATAACGCTAAAAGGTTGGTTCTGGCGGATTGAACGGGTAACCTCTTTTGAGATGTATTCTTCAAAATATCTCCTGTTGTATAGTCCTGTGAGTCCGTCTGATATTGCTTGATCTCGAACTTCTTGAAAAAGTGCTGCGATTGTAATTGCCATTTCAATTTGCTGTGCAAAAATTGTCAGAAAATCAAGTTCGCTTTCTGCAAGTTCATCACGGGAAGAAAATACGCTGAAGAGTCCGAACGGACGATTTCTTGAATAGAGCGGAATCATAATAATTGATTTACTGTGAATACCTGTGGTAACTTTTTTAAAAATATCTTCATCCAAGTCCGGAATAATATTTTTTAGTGCGGATGGAATGTCTTTAACCTGAACAATTTTTTTTTCATCCAGTGCGCTTGCGTAAGCACTTCCTTTTTCGTAGTTTAGCCTTCGCATTTGCATAGGGATTTTTATAAGGTTGTTAACGCGTTTGATAATTGAATTGTCAGCTTCTGCGATGACAGAAAGGTAAATTCCTTTTTCGTCCTCTTGTTTTCTCAATATTGTACTGTGGAGATATCCGAGTTCTCCCTGAAGGCTGTTCACAATAGTTTCAAGAACACTTTCAAGCGGACGCGCCGAATTCATCATCTCCCAGATATGCTGGAGAGTAAGCATTCTTTTGTTTGCGATATTTAATTCTTTTGTTCTTTCTGCAATTTCTTTCTCGAGTTCAAGGTTACGTTCGTAAATTTCCAGATAAGCCTGTTTGTTCCCATAAACACTGTTTTCTATCGCTGTAATTGTTTTTCCGTATTCTTTAAGTTTATCAAAAAAGTTCATTTTGATTTTTGCCCCGTAGTTTCAAATATATTTGCATTATAACCGATTATTTGGTGCAATGATTATTTTTTATCTATTTTTTTTACAATAATTTATTATTTTCTATCCTCTAAGAAAGCAGCGCCGATTACTCCCGAAAAATCACCTAGTTTAGCCTTGCAAAACTTAATTTTTACAGCAGGAACGGGCAATGATTTGGCACGGGCTTTTTTAATTGTTTTTTCATAAAAATAATCGACAGCTTCAATTAATCCGCCGCCAAGAACAATAAGTTTAGGATTTATAAAATTGATTATACTCGCAATTCCGCCGGAAAGATATTCGCTTGCCTCATCAACACAGGATTTTACAAGTTCATCATCTCTTTCTATTGATTTTTTTATCATACTTGAGGTGATGGATTTTCCGCTTTCCAAGTATTCAAGGATAATAGATTTTCTGCCTTTTCTGAGCGCGCCTTCTATTCTTTTTTCTATTGCAGAACGTGAGGCATATGCTTCCAGACATCCGTGAGCGCCGCAAGCGCATGGTCTTCCGTTTAAATCTACTATAATATGTCCAATTTCGCCCGCTGTGCCCGTTGCACCGCGAATGATTTCTCCATTCTTAACTATGGATGATCCGACTCCAGTTCCGACAAAAATGCATACAAAATCATCGCATTCTTTTGCAGCCCCAAATTTCATTTCACCTATTGTTGCTATTTCCACATCGTTTCCGAGAAATACCGGAATATGAAAATGTTCAAAAATTAAATCTCTGATATGTACGTCATAACAATCAAGATTTGGTGCACCAACAAGTATACCGTTTTCTCTGTCTACTTGACCTGCCGCACCTATTCCAATGGAAGAAATTTGGGATTTTTCGATTGAAGTTTCTTTAAGAAGCTCTTCAATCCCTTCCGTGATTTTCCTTATTATATTTTTGGGGCCTTTGTCTTTTTTAGTCTTTTTTTTAACATAAGATAAAACTTCTCCGGTTAACTTGTTAACCAGAGCAATCAAAATCTTTGTTCCGCCTAAATCAATTCCTATCGAATATCTCTTCATGGTCTCAATTATATATTAAAATTAAGCAAAATGGAAGTCCTTGCAATATATCAACAGTTCTGCTAAAATTTTGCCAGAGAACAATTTGGAAAATAAGGGATTGTAGTATGTTTAAAAGGTTGAGAATATATTTACTTGTTTTATTATTGGTATTTTCTGTTTCTGTGCCGGTTTTTGCGGCAGAAAGACCGTGGATAAATGATTTAAGAAAGCTTTTTTTAACAAATTCGGCAAGTATTTATGAGCTTAACATAAGAACGTTCAATGCAAAAGATTTGAATAAAAACGGAATTATAGAATTTGACCTTGGGGAAGAAAGCGGAACTTTTATAAATGCGATTGAAAGACTGGATGAATTAAAGAATGCAGGTATTAATACTCTTCATGTTCAGCCGATTACACCTGTTGGTAAAACTAAGGCACTTGGAACTGCCGGTTCTATTTATGCGGCAGCTTCTTTCGATACATTAAATCCGCAACTTGAAGATAAAAATGTTAACCTTTCGCTTGAAGAACAGGCAAAAAAGTTTATAGGCGAAGCTCACAAACGAAATATTCGTGTAATGATAGATCTTCCGGCATGTGGCGCGTATGATTTATATCTTAAACAGCCCGATTTATTTGTTAAAGATAAAAATGGTCAGCCGGTTATTCCGGCGGATTGGACTGATGTAAGAATTCTAAACGGCGGGACAGAAGAAAATGTGAATAAGGGGGTTTATAATCTCTATAAAGAGTTTGTAGATATGACAATTAATCTCGGTGCCGATGGAATAAGGGCTGATGTAGCCTCTCTAAAACCCGCGAAGTTTTGGAAAGAATTAATCTCTTATTCAAGGAAAAAAGATCCGCAGTTTATGTGGCTTGCAGAAAGTTCTGACAGTTGGCAAGGTCCGCTTTCAAGTGAGTATACCGTTTACACCCCGTATAATAAGCTTCTTGAAGCCGGTTTTGACGGATATTACGGTAGTTGGTTTAATCTTAAAGATTGGAAAACTGCAAAAGATTTGTATAATCATGTAAAATTTAACCAAGCTCTTAGCACAAAATATTCAAGTCCAAAAGCTGTTATTGGAAGTTTTACGACACATGACGAAATGAGTCCGCTCCTTATTAACGGGGAATCTTTTGCGGAAATGATTATGTGGTTGAATGCAACTCTTCCGGTGAACGCATATTATTTGGATGGAATGCAAACCGGAGATAATTATATTTATTTTTGGGCTAACAAAAAGGCTCCAAAAACATATACGGATGATGAATATTATTTTGTCCACAGAGGTAAGATTGACATATTTAATTTTTCAAGAAAACCCGGTTCGACAAACGGGTTATTAAAAGATGATTTTATTATGGCAAATGCATTTAGAAATGCTATGAAATCTGTGATTTCCGAGGGAACTTTTGCTCCTATTAAAACTTCAAATCCTGAAATCTTTGCCTATACTATGAGCAATGATAATAAGACTATTGCTGTTTTCGGGAATATAAATTTTTCTAATTCAAACAGTGGAACGGTGAAAATTCCCAGATACACGGGAAAAGAAACAACTATTCCTGTAAAAATTAAAAGTATACCGATTTACGAAAATAATAAATTTAACCTAAAATTATCTCCGGGAGAAATTCAAGTATTATTGATTGATGAATTTACACCTGCCAAATAGAGGAAACCAGATGAGAAAATTGTGCTATAATACGAATATGAAAATGATGTTTTTAGCATTAATAATTTCCGCAGCAATGTTAATTTCGCAACCGGCATTTGCTTATAATGAGCTTGTCGAAGATTATCTTGACATCGCAACAAGTTATGCAGTTTCCGGAAATTATAATCTTGCTATTGAATATCTGAATAAAATTCTTGTCTTAGAGCCTCAGGATAAAAATATTGCGGGGCTGAAAAATACTTTGTTGCAAATGCAGTCAGGTGTGCAAACTTCACCGATGATTGTGCAGAACAAAAAATTGTTTCAAGCACAGAATGCAAAACGTGCCGGAAACAAAATTGACGAACAACAATTTTTAACTTCTGCTGCAATGGATGGTGGATATTGGGCGAATATGTTTGCAGGAGATTTTTACAGAGAGGCAAAACAGTATCAAAAAGCCCTTAACTATTATCAACAGGCGGCAAATTCGTCAATTAATTCGTCCTCTCCGCTTTTGTATATAGGAATCTGCTATTTTGAAATGAAGGATTACTCAAGTGCGTACCCTTTTTTGACGAGATTTATTGCGTATAATCAGCAGGAAAGTTATGCCTATGCAATGCGCGCAAGAGTTCTGACAGAACTTGAAAGATATAATGAGGCTGAAACTGATATCGTTACGGCAATTGCGCTTGAGGATACAATCGAATATAGATATCTTGAAGGTCTGGTCCTTTTTAAACGCGGAAATTATAAAAAAGCGCAGGCAACTCTCGGAAAAATCGCAAACGAAATTCAAACATCTGATATATACAAGTTTTTAGGAATGAGCTATTATGCAACCGGAGATTTGAAAAATGCGCTTATTAATCTTGATAAGGCAATCCTCCTTGCAGGAAATGATACTAATCTCAAAGCTCAATATAATCAAATTAAGTCGAAGTTAACAACTCAGGTTCAACAGCAATGAAAAATTATAACAATAAAAAAAGAAAATCATTTTTGAAAAGACTTGCAAACGGAATTTTTACACTATTGCTCGCGAGTGTGATGGTTTTAGGTCTTCAATGTTACAGCGCGGTTTCGTCGTTAAAATTTGCGCAAATAAGTGATGTCCATTTCTATACAGGTGAAGATAATACTTCATTCAAACTTCGCGCGGAATCTGCAAAGATTTTTGATGATGCCATAAGTCAGGTTAATGAGACTCCTAATATAAATTTTGTAATGTTTACGGGCGATCAAATTGATAAATCTTTTGAAAAAGAACTTACCGCATTTTTGCCATATGCACAGAAATTAAATTACCCGTGGTACATAACTTTTGGAAACCATGATACCTGTATTGGCGGATATTTGACTCCGCAAGTTTATCTCGAAATGGTGAACAAGGCAAATCCAAAATTTGATTTTAAGAAACCGTATTATTCTTTTTCTCCACAAAAAGGCTATAAAGTTATCGTACTGGATACAATTATCAGAGACAGATTAACAAGCAACGGATTAATAGGGGAAGAGCAATTGAAATGGCTTGAAGAGGAACTTGATTCTGCCGGAAAAGATATTGTTTTAATTTTCACACATGTTCCGCTTGTTGAACCTTTTGAAAGTGTAGGACATAGGTTGTTAAATGCTGATAAGGTGCGTGAAATAATTGAAAAACATAAAAATCCTATTGGAGTTTTTCAAGGACATTATCATGCGGCAATGATTAAACAATTTGACAATGTTTTGTATGTGAGTTCACCATCGCTTGTGTCATATCCAAACTCATTCAGAATTATAACGATTACAAATCACAGGAACAAAGTTATGTTTGATATTCAAATGAAAGAGACAAGACTTAAAAATGTTCAAAAGCTTGCAAAAATTATGGTTTTTGCTTCTAATCTTTATTCAGGAGAAGAGAGCGATAGGAACGGAATTTTTGAGATAAAAAAATAAATTCAAAAGGAGAGTTATGAGCGAATTTAAGATAAAATTCAGAGGAGTCAGAGGAAGTTATCCCGTTTCGAAAAACAATTTTTTGAAATATGGCGGAAATACTGCTTGTGTAGAGGTTAATGTTGGAGGGCATTTGATAATTCTTGATGCCGGAACCGGGTTAATCGACTGCGGTAACGAATTGATGGAAAAATATATATCATCAGGTGTAAATCCTCAGGAAAGAATTCCGGTTAAAGCGAATGTTTTTATTTCTCATATTCATCAGGATCATATTCAGGGATTTACTTTTTTCCGTCCGTTGCATGTTCCGTCAACTACTGTAAACGTATTTGGGAATGCTAATTATGACGAATCACTTTCTGATGAATTGGCAAGTCTGTTGTTTGGAAAGTCTTTTCCTTTAGATTTGGGTGATATCGCAGGAAATTTGAATATAATTGATTTAAATGAAACTGAAGGAATTTTATTTAAAAAGAATTCTGCTCCTGTGGTAAAAAGAATTGAAACTCCGGAAGATGAAAAAATTGGTAAAGATGACGTTTTGGTAACTTTTTACCGCTCATATGCGCATCCTCAGGAAGGTGTTTTGATTTATAAAATAAGATATAGAGATAAAGTTCTCGTATATGCCACTGATAAAGAAAGCTATCTTGGCGGAGATACAAAGTTGACGAATTTTGCAAGAAATTGTGATGTCTTAATTCATGATGCGCAGTATACAACAGAAGACTATTTGAATAAATTTGTTCCCAAGCAGGGTTATGGGCACTCAACTTTTGATATGGCTATAGATTGTGCAAAACAGGCAAATGCAAAAAAACTTGTATTTTTCCATTTTGACCCGTGTTATGATGACAAAAAATTAAATTCCATTAAAAATAATTATGAAAATTCAGAAATTGATACAGAATTGGCATATGAAGGGCTGGAAATTGATTTGCTGAAATAGATGATAAATACAAAGAAAGATGTTATGAAAAAGATAAGTATAATATTAGTTTTAATATTGTTTTCTTTTTTTACTTCAGGATATAAAAGACCTGATTATTACACCATTGATGCAGTTAAAAATGCAAGAATTCACAATAATAAAGGCATTTTATATCTTGAAGAGCACCTCTATTATCCGGCAATACAAGAGTTTAAAATTGCAATTAGCTTAAACCCGAACACTCAGGCAACGGCAGTTTATTATAATAATCTTGGCGAAACGTATATGAAACTGGAACGTCCGGATTTGGCGCTTGACTGTTTTGAAAAAGCACTTTTGCAATACAGTTTAAATTTCAAATATTATCAGAACCTTGCAGATTGTTATGTTGCGCTTAATATGACTGAGCAAAAGTTTAAAGAGACAACTGAGCGTACAAATCCTTTGAATATGGTTATGCGCGGAGTTTTGTACGAAAAAACAGGTGAAATAAGGCAAGCAATTACGACGCTTGATGAATTTACATATCTTGAACCGGATCTTTTAATAACTCCGGCGATAAGACAGCATATAAGAAAATTGGTAAAAGAAAATTTGTAAAACATTTTTGTTATTTTGTAGCCAAGTTAATTATTTATTTGCTTGTAATACCCGTCATTCTCATTGCGTCCGTTGTAGTTAATGAATTTGAAAAACGCATTTTGAACAGTGCGCTTTTGGGTGTAAAACCAGATTATCTTCAAGGTCGTACATCTGTTCAACTTTTGTAATCAAATCAGCTCCGCATTTAGGACATTTCAAACCGCCTGCACCTTTCAAAATAAGTTCTTTCAGACTTTCAATAATCTCTAATGACACAAAATCAGTACTGAAATCTTTTTCATATTTTTTTATTTCTTCCGGCAGACATTTTAAACCCTTTGCCAAATTTTGGCGAATTGTAACCGGCAAAAATAATTCTTTGCCGCTTTCTATTTCTTCAATAATTTCAGGCTCCAGATTGGTTCTCTTTGCAAGTCCAGTTATTGACAAACCTACTTGCTCTCTTCTTTCTTGTACAAATCTTGCTAATGTTTTCATACGAAAATTATACAATAAAAAAACTTCTGAAAATAAATTTTTTCAGAAGTTTTAATTTTTTTCATCAACTGTACCTATATCAGAGTTGAATTTGGAAACAACTGATTATTAGTCAGGATCGCCTTTAACGACATTCCATTCAATCAATTCCCATTCACTGTCATACGGATTTGTAGTTGTAACTGATTGTTTTGTCATACCAGGTCTAAGTTTAAATCCGTTTGTCAATTCAATAATTCCACCGTTTGGAGTTGCAAAGAATGAAGTATTATCAGTCCATGCATCGGGTGTTGAAAGTGTACCTTTTTCAAATACACTCCAGTTAGGTTTTTTATCATTGTTGGAAACTTTAACATCAACTTTCGGTTTCATAATTTTCATACCGAGTTCAGTGCCATCTTCTGAAAGATAAACAAGTTGTTTTTCAAAAGTTTCGTTTTTGCCTAAAGTTATGCCTTCGGCATTGTTATCCCATCCTGTTTTAACTACGTTATAAACAAGAATTTTTCCGTCACGTGATGAGGCTTGACCGTTAAGCTGTCTTGTGACCAGAACATTGTTTTTGCGGTCAAAATATGAAGTTGCAAGGAAAAATTTTCCATTTCCTGTAGTTTCAATGCCTAATCTATCATAGATTTCTTCTTGTTTTGGCGGAACCGGTGATGTCCAATCTTCTTTAACATAGATTGTTTCTCCCGGGATTGTTACTGTATCACGTTTAATAATAGGTTCACCCGGTACAACAATTGTATCAAGTTTTGTATTCCAGATTGTGTCATGTTTTGTTATGTATTCGGGAATTGTATCGTGTTTCCAAACGGTGTCCGTTTTTTCAATAATCTGCGGAATTGTATCTCTTACAATAACAGTATCATTTTTTCCCGGAACTTCTTTTTCTACAAAAATAATTTGAGGAGGAAGTGGTGTTGGGGTCAATTCTCCTTTTGTAAAAGTATCTGTCGGAAGTGGAACAAAGTGATTATGAACAACTTTTTCTATATCGCTGCAAGAAGGTGTAGCTGCCGATACTGCTGTTGCCAAAATAACTGCTTTTGCAGCATTTCTTAGGCTGTTATCTTTTTTACCGTTGGAGGTAAAATTCAATGGGGTGTAGTTGTTTATTGCATTTATTCGCATAGATAATCTCCATTTATTAATTCGCACTCATATTAAATCTCGAAAAGATTTTTTTTGCTAGTTGTTTGAATTAATTTTAATATATATTAATAAATATTTTTTACTTACTTCACCTGTAACACGAATTATTAAAAAATAATAAATTTTACCCAATCATCCGGCTTGATAAATTATAATTAAGTTATACTATATTATAGAGGTAGGGAAAATGACAAAAAAACACAACAATCCATTTACTAACAATTCTGAAGAAGAGATTAAAATTAATGAAACAGAAGAAAGTTCTTCTGAAGAAGTTAAAGATAATAAAGAAGAAAATAATGAACTTCAGGAAAAATATGATGAATTAAATAATCAATATCTCAGGTTAGCAGCGGATTTTGATAATTACCGCAAACGTCAGGCACAAGAAAGAGAAGCTCTTTTGAGATTTGGAACAGAGAATGCTCTTTCAAAATTAATTGAAGTTCTTGACAATTTTGAACGTGGAGCAAAAGCACTTGAAAAAGTTGAAGATTGTGAAAAGTGCAAAGAAAGTTTTAACCTTGTTCACAAACAGGCTCTTGATGTTATGACGAAACTCGGGCTTGAAACAATTGAGGCGCAGGGTAAAGAATTTGACCCGAATTTTCACGAGGCCGTAATGCAAACTCCAACTTCGGAGCATCCTGAGCATACAATAATTGCGGAACTTCAAAAAGGTTATAAGGTCGGCGATAAGGTTTTAAGACCGTCGCTCGTTAATGTTGCAACAGCAGAATAGCAAGTTTCAAAAATAATCCGGCAATTTTACGGTACAGTCTATTGGATTATTAATTTTTAAACAAACAGGGAATCAGAAGAAAAACAATGACAAATTACTACGATATACTGGAAGTATCGCAAGATGCGACAAAAGATGAAATAAAATCGGCATTTAGAAAAAAAGCCAGAACATTGCACCCCGATGTTAATAAAGCTCCGGATGCGGAAGAAAAGTTTAAAGAGCTCGGTCAGGCATATGAGACGCTCATGGATGATAATAAACGTGCTACTTATGACAGATATGGTGAGGATGGACTTAAAAATGCCGGATTTGATACTAGTGGACCATTTGCTGGTGGTTTTGGCGATTTGAATGATATTTTTAATTCATTTTTTGGTGGTTTTGGCGGCTTTGGTTTCGGTGGCGGAGTTGATCCTAATGCACCTCAGCGTGGAGATGATTTAAGATATGATCTTGAAATTACTTTTAAGGAAGCTGTGTTTGGTACAACTAAAGAAATAAAATTTGATCATCTTGAAGTTTGTTCGGAATGTCATGGAACAGGTGCGGCAAAGGGTACACAACCTGTTACCTGTCCAACATGTCATGGTACAGGACAGGTTCAAACCGTCACAAGAACACCTTTGGGTGCTATTTCACAAATTTCTGTTTGTCCTGATTGTCGCGGAACAGGCAAAAAAGTTGGTACTCCATGCCCTGCATGCAAAGGTTACGGCAAAGTTGAAAAAGAAAAGAAAATTGAGATTAAAATTCCGGCAGGTGTTGATAACCTTTCTAAAATTAGAGTTTCGCAGGAAGGCGATGCCGGTACAAATGGTGGTCCGGCAGGAGATTTGTATGTAATACTGAGAGTAAAATCTTCAAACTATTACAAGCGAGACGGAGTAGATGTTTATACAAAACTTGATATTGATCCGTGTCAGGCAGTTCTTGGAGATGAAGTTGAAGTGGGAACTTTGGATGGCGTTAAGGTTGTTAAAATCCAACCGGGAATTCAGAGTGGAAACACAATAAAAATCAAAGGTGCCGGTATCCCAGTTCTCTCCAGACCTTCTCAACGTGGGGATCATGTTATAATAGTTAATGTGGTAATTCCAAGTCAACCATCTTTAGGAGAAAAAGAATTGTACAAAAAATTGTACGAGTTAAAAACCGGCAAAAAAGCCGAATCGCAGTCACTCTTAAATAAAGTTAAAGGAGCTTTCCGGTAATGCGAAAAATTGTAATTGTATTGGCATTGTTTCTGACTTGTGCGGGTTCTGCTTTTGCAATCCAGCTTCCGAACAATGTAAAAGGGTTGGTTAGTCAGAGTTTTCCTAAGACTAATTTCCGTTTTGACGGTGTTGTAATTCTTCCTGACAATACAATTTATTTGCCGATTATTCCGGCTCGCATTATAAATCCTGAAACACTTGAGATTCTCTCAACAATTCCTGAAGGGAAAACTTTGGAACAAAAACCTGATGTTGTTGTATTCAACAATGATTATGTGTTAATGAAAGTTCTTGAAGACGAAGATGGTGAACGTACGGTTGCAAAATTAAATAATCCTCCACATCAAATCACGTCAGGGCTCCTTCCTCAGGATATGTTGGTTCCCAGAGGACTTGTAATTCCGGAGAATATTAAAGGTATAATCGGAAACCTTGAAATCTCAACTTTGAAAGAACCAACGTTGAAAATTGTTCAAACTCAAAATGGAGAAAATAAGGTTGTAAATTCGCTTTCCCTTATTCCGGAATTAAAAAATAAAACGATTTATGCAACGACGACTTTTACAAAAAATATTCAGGTGTTAAACCCGTCAAAGAAAATTCCCGAATATGCTCTTTCGCAGGATAATGTTCCGATTTCCGTAAAAGGTTACAACGGAGAGTTTTTGCTTGTTTCGTCTTTTAATAAGAAATCTATAGATGTAATTTCTCTTGCTGATGAACAGATAATTAAACAAATAAAACTTCCGACTCAGCCCGATGAAATTATAATTGATGCTCCAAGAAAAATTGCGTATATTGCAGCCCCGAAGAGTGCAAGTATTTACGTTGTGAATCTTGATACAATGACTTTGAAAAAGCAACTTAAATTAAATGGTATGTGTGAAAAATTGACACTCTCCCAAGATGGTACGAAGCTTTTTTACGTTGATAAACAGACAAACGAAATATGGGTTGTTGAACTTGATAACGGTTATTTGCTCAGGGAAGCCGGCAGATTTCCTAACACTTCAAGAATTGCATATGCAAACAATAAAATTTACATAACAAGCCGTACAAAAAGCCGCCTTGCAATTGTTGATTATGAGACAATCGGAATTATTGGAGAAACTGAAATTACCGAAAAACCGGTTGATATGCTTGTGTATAAGAATAAATTATTTATTCTTGGTGCGGTTAACAATGAGATTTGTGTAATTGATACAGAAACTGATCAACTGACAAATATAATTCCGTTAAATACTTACGGATTTTCAACAAGAATTTTTAGAATTGAAGGTACGAATTTGGCAATAATTACGGATACAAGATCTAAAAAATATTCGATTGCAGATCTTGATAACAATAAAATTATTGCGGTAAATGATGTAGATATTCCGATTAATTCAATAGTTGTTGTAGATAATATAAAGAAGATAAACAAATGATAAATAATTTTGATGAAACAACCAGACAGACACTTTTAGAATTAGAAAAGACTCAGAAACAATTCTGGAATGTGGCAAGAGTTACGGGGGAATTTTTAAATCTCTTAATAAGAGCTTCTAAATCTAAAAATGTCCTTGAACTCGGAACTTCAAACGGATATTCAGGAATATGGATAGGAAAGGCTCTGAAAGAGACTGGCGGAAAGCTTACAACAATAGAGTTTTATGAAAAAAGAATTATTCCGGCGCGTGAAAATTTTGCGAAATGTGGAGTTCTTGATATTATCACTACTCTTGAGGGTTCTGCAATAAAAATTCTTGAATATTTGCCTGAAAATGAAAAATTTGATTTTGTGTTCATTGACGCAAACAAAAGTGAAACTTTAAAGTATTTTGAACTTATTCATCCTCATCTTGAAGAGGATGGAATTCTTGCGGTGGATAATGTTCTTTCTCACGAAGAAAAAGTGAGACCTTATATTGAGACAATTGGCAGTCGTCCTGATTACGAAAATGTTGTTTTACCTCTTCCGGCAGGGCTTTCACTTGCGCGGAAATTAAAGCCTTAACAATCTTTATAAAATCTTGCAAAGAATAAAAATCTCCGATAAAATTATTGTATAAGGCAGGGGAAATCTTATGAGCGATATTCAAAAAAGAATTCTAATTGTTGATGATGATGATGAGATTCGTGATTTGCTTGAGTTTGATATTTCGCAAAGCGGATACTTTGTTGATACGGCACGTGATGGAATGGAAGGTTTAAATAAAGCGCTCAACAACGCTTATGATTTAATTCTTTTAGACGTTATGATGCCAAAAATGAACGGGTTTGACGTGTGTAAAAATATTCGTCAGGCAAAACTTGCAATTCCTGTTCTAATGCTGACTGCAAAAGGTACAATTGATGATAAAACCGAAGGGTTTGACTGTGGTGCGGACGATTATCTTGTGAAACCTTTTGATATTCAGGAAGTTCTTCTTCGAATTCGAGTTCTTTTGAGAAGAAATCAAGTTGAGGATTCAACAATTCTCTCAAATGAAGTTTTGAAAGTCGGAGATATCGAAATTTTTCCGGAAACATTGGAAAGTGTTGTTATAAATAAAAGGGTAAAGTTAACGCCGACGGAATTTGAAATTTTATATTGTCTTATGCAACATTTTAATAACCCCGTTACTCTTGCAACATTGCTTGATGAAGTTTGGGGTTACGACAGGGATGAAGATGTAAGAATGTTGAGGGTTCATGTCGGAGGATTGAGAAATAAAATTGAGCCAAATCCGAAAGCCCCGAAATATCTTCATACGGTCACAAATGTTGGTTATAAACTTACTCCGTTTGCCGAGGATTAGGTTATGAATTTTTTTAAGTTTAAACGGTTAAAAATTGTTGAACAAATTGGAATTGTATTCTTTTTTGCGGTTCTAATTCCGATGTCTGTGTTTGGTTTTATTATAAACAATGTAAATCAGCAGTCTATGCGCTATCAGCTTAGAGAATCTGCGGTTTTGATTACAAATATTATCTCTGATGAAATTGATTTTTTTTCAGACAATGTTTCCGGCATGATGGAACATTTAGCATTTTCTCTAAAATATCTCAATAGTAATTCGGCGCGTGAAAAGTATTTAAAAGAAGTTCAAACCCGAATTGACAGTTGTGATGAAATTATAGTTGTCAAAAATCAGCAGCAAGCAGATAACATTAAAGAAGAAAACAAATTAAACAACAAAGGTACGATTACTGTAGAACTTGAAAATGATGAAATCCTTGTTGCGACTTTTTCTATGGAAGTTTTACAGGACGAGTTGTTTAAGTCTTTGCAGGATGATAAAAGGCAGATTTATGTTTTAACTGATGCCGGGAAACTTCTTGCTTCTCATAATTTCAATGATACGGATTTTTCAAAAACGTTATCTCTCCTGCCGAAACATTTGAAAACCGGAAAACCTGTAATTTTCGGTGATGTAAAAAATCAGCCTCTTGTTTACGTAAAAAAAGATAATCCACAGATTATGATTATTGTAAATACGACGGCAGATGTGACAGATAGAATGATTAATAAAAACAGGCTGAAAATTATTCTATGTACGCTTGCTGCTGCTTTAATAATTCTATTTGTCACAGCGCTTTATACTTTTTATTTGTATATTAATATCAGGCAGTTGTTTAAAGGGATTATTGCGATTTCAAAGGGGAATTATGAACGTCAGATAAGGCTTTTGATTACGGCATTTACTCCGCACGAAATTGTTTTTCTTGCATTTGAATTTAACCGTATGGCATCAGAAATTCATAAATCTTACAAACAATTAAAAAAGAATAACAAAGAGCTGAAAGAATTAAACGAGTTTCGCTCAAATCTTATTGATACGGTAAGCCACGAACTTAGAACTCCTCTCACAAGTATTCAGGGGTATACTACGAGGCTTATGAGAAACGATATTACGATTGACGAAGAAACAAAACAAAAATCTCTCAGGATAATAAAAGAGCAATCGGAACGGCTAAAACGTTTGATTGAAGACTTACTTACAATTCCCGACATTGAAGGCATGCGGCTTAGAACGAATGTTGAAAGCGTTTATTTGCCGGAAGTTTTTGAGACTTCAAGAATTCTTGTAAAAAATAAAGATGGTAAAGAAATTTTTATTAATATTTCAGAAGATTTTCCAAATGTTTCGGGTGACAAAACGCGTCTTGAACAGGTTTTTGTGAATTTAATTGAGAATGCTGTAAAATATGCTTATCCTGATACAGCTATAATTGTAGATACCGCAATTGTTGATAACAAGGCAAAAATCTTTATCAAAAACAATTGTGATGTAATTCCGCCGAAAAAACTTAAAAAATTGTTTGAAAAATTTATACGTCTTGATGATAATACGACAAGAACGACCCGTGGAACAGGTTTGGGGTTATTTATTGTAAAAGGGCTTGTTGAAGCGATGAAAGGAACGATTGAACTTCATTCCGATGAGGCTTTCGGTTTTTGTGCCGAAGTTACGCTTAATCTTGCAAATTCTGATGAGGTAGTTAATGCAGCGAGCAATTAAACTTGTTGAGGATTGTATTTCGGAAAACGAAATTGCAGTTGGTGCGATTATTGTAAAGGATGGAGAAATTATAGCATCGGCAGTTAACCTCAAAGAAAAGCTTAAAGATGTAACCTCTCATGCAGAAATTCTTGCAATTCGTGCTGCGTGTGAGAAACTTAAAAACTGGCGGCTTGACGATTGTGAGCTATATGTAACTCTGGAACCTTGCCCAATGTGTACGTGGGCTATTTTGCAGTCGAGAATAAGTACGGTGTATTTTGGGTCTTACGATGTGAAATACGGAGCATTGGGCTCTGCAATGGATTTACGAAATTTTTCCGATTGGAAACCTAAAGTTTATGGAGGAATTTTGGAAAAAGAGTGTGATGAAATATTAAAAAACTGTTTCAAAAAAATGAGGAAGCATAATTAATATGATAGCAAAAGTCGAACTTGATAATCTTGTAAAAAAATATGAGACAGTTGATTTTATTCCCTCTGATCCGATTAGTATTCCGCATAGATTTACGAGTAAGAAAGATATTGAAATTGCAGGATTTATCGCGTCGCTTGTTGCTTATGGAAGCAGAAAAGTTTTCTTGAAAAAATTAGATGAAATTTTTCGAATTGCGCAAAATGAACCCTTAAATTTTATTCTTAATTTTGAGTCTAAAATTCTTGGAAATTTTAATTATCGTTTTGGAAAACCTCAGGATTTTGCAGAAATTTTTAAGATAATGCGTGGGCTTTATGAAAAAGACGGTGGGCTTGAAGAGTTGTTCAAATTTGGTTATACAAATTTTGTTTTCCATAAACAAGATGAATTTTCGCCTGAGCAAATTCAGCAGATGTTTTCTGTGGTGACGGATTATTTTTATTCACGTGTCTCTCAAAACGTTGGTCAGGGTTTTTATTTTATGATACCCGACCCTCGAAAAGGTGGTGCAATGAAAAGAATGTGTATGTATTTAAGATGGATGGTCAGAAAGCCGCCGGTGGATTTTGGGATTTGGAACTTTATGCCGCAATCGGAACTTTTAATTCCTTTGGATATCCATGTAGCACGAGTTTCAAGAAAAATGGGGCTTTTGACGCGTAAGCAGAATGATTTTAAATCAGTAATTGAATTGAGTGAAAATCTTAAAAAGTTCGACCCTCAGGACCCTTCAAAATACGATTTTGCAATCTTCGGTCTCGGTGTGGACAAAGTCCACTCTAATACCTTGGAACAGAATTAGGAAATATTCGCTTTTGAAGAATGTATGGTATGGCAAGTACAAGCATATAAATGCCGCCTTTTAACAATTAAATGTTTAGGTGCTACGCACACAAGATTGTTTAATTGAAAGATGGATATTTTAATCTTTTTAATTAGTGGTTTTATTGTACAAGAATGGGAATTGATAACCTACTCTATGTTCTATTCAGGTATAGCCGCTTTCCTCTCGATAGTGCTTGTTGCACTTTTAAATATTATTTTTTGGAAAAAGTCTAAGAAAACAGATAATATTATAATTGACAAAAAAATTTAAAATGTTATGATAAAAACCCGATTTGGAATACGAAAGGATTTATATGGGTGGAATTCCGGCAGTGAGAAATAGACTTGTACAATTGAAATCAGAAAAAATGCTTTCTGTTTTGATTGGCGATTACAAAAGCTATAAAAAGGCTGCAAAAGATTTTGCTGTGTTGGCAGTAAATAATTTTGACGAATTCAAGTCTCTTTCTGCTCAACAAAAAGTTTCAGCACCGCTTTTTTCAAAACTTGGTTTCAGGATGGCTAAAGTTTGGTTTTTGGAAAAGTTTAGAGTGAAAACCCCTGAAGAAAAACAGCTTGCAAAACTATCTGAACGTGAAGCTTTGAAAAAGAAATTTTTATAATCTTATATATAAAGATGTTTGTCTGGCAAATCGTCCGGAATATATTTGAAAATATCGTTTGGCGTACATTCAAGCGCAAAACACAATTTATCTAATGTTGCAAAATCTATCCCTTTGGTTTTGTCGTTGTAAATATTATACAGTGTTTTTCGACTGATGCCTGTTAATTTTACTATTTCGTGAAACTTTATGCGTTTCTCTCCTAATATTATTGACAATCGATTTTTTATCATTTAACTATCATAAAAAATGGGGTGTATAATTACATCTTCTTGTCAGATATTACCCACATGGGTAATATACAACTTATTAATTTAAATATATATTAAAATTAATTTGAAAACTTGAAGTTAATATATAACTATCCGGTTTATCTCTGGATTTTTTTTGAAATAAACGGCGCCGGCTTGATTTCAAGCCGGCGCCTAGTCTTTAAAATATTTTGTAAATTATGCATTTACGAGAGATTTAGCTCTTTCTAACTGAAGAGTGCATGTTGTAACATCGCAAACGCAAGATGGTCCGAAGTATTGAACTGCACCAGGGAATAGGTATCTGTCATTCATTGCCCAATCTTCTCTGTTAGTTTCAAGTGCTTTGAAAACAGGTCCGTCGAGTTCCACAAGAGCTTTTTGGATAACAGGTTTCATTTCTCCGTGACGTTTTTCCATATTCATCATCATTGTAAGAGGTACGCCGCCTGCAATCCATTTGTCTGCAGGTTGAGTAAGATTTCTTACAGATGAAAGATATCCTGTTAAACCGAAATTGATTAAAGCAAAAGCGTTAAAACCTAATGAGTAACAATAATCAGCATCAAAGTTTGACGGGAATGCACATCTGCCTTCATAACCGAAGAAGTGTGATTGTGCAGAGAATTTACCGATATAATCGCCTTGAGATTTTAATTCATCCAGTCTTGTTTGAATCATTTCGATTAACAATTTTTCAGTTTCGATTTTTGAAACTTGAACGTTTCCGTGCGGATCGCGGTCTGCAAGAAGCTGTTCTTTAATAAGAACAGGAAGTGATGCATAAACTTTTGCATTTGCACTGTCAAGTCTGTTTTCAACAATATCAAACTTTTCTCTGATAGTTGTTGCATTAACAAATGATGGATCTGTTTCAAGTGTAGCCATAATATCGTTAAGATTTGCTATCATTGATTTCATTTCCGGAATAAATTCTATTAAACCTTCAGGAATTATTGCGATACCGAAGTTTTTACCCATATTCGCACGTCTAACAATGATGTCTGACATGTAATTTACGATTTGTTCAAGTGACATTTTTTTAGCTTCAACTTCTTCTGAAATCATGGTGATGTTCGGCTGTGTTTGAAGAGCAGCTTCTAACGCAACGTGAGAAGCACTTCTTCCCATGATTTTGATAAAGTGCCAGTATTTTTTAGCCGAATTTGCATCTCTTTGAATGTTTCCGATGAGTTCAGCATAAGTTTTTGTAGCAGTATCAAAACCGAATGAAATTTCAATTTGTTCATTTTTCAAGTCGCCATCAATAGTTTTTGGGCAGCCGATAACCTGAATTCCGGTTTCGTTTTTAACAAACCATTCTGCAAGAAGTGCAGCGTTTGTATTTGAATCGTCGCCGCCGATGATTACGACAGCTGAGATGTTCAATTTTCTGCAAACATCCAGTGATTTTTTGAATTGTTCTTCAGTTTCAAGTTTTGTTCTGCCGGAACCGATAATATCGAAACCGCCTGTATTTCTGTAAGCATCCATGAATTCGTCAGTAAATTCAACGTATTTTCCATCAATAATTCCTGAAGGTCCGCCCAAGAAACCGTACAATTTGTTTGACGAATTAGCCTGTTTTAGAGCATCGTAAAGCCCTGCTATTACGTTGTGTCCGCCGGGAGCTTGTCCACCTGAGAGGATTACACCAACGTTTCTTTGTTCTGAAACAGATATAGATATTGAGTTTTTAAAAGTTACAACAGGTTTTCCGTAAGTGTTTTTGAAAAGTGAACGGATTTGTTCCTGATCTCTTACTGATTCTGTTGCATTACCTTCAACCATTTCAAGGCTGTTAATACCTAATGCAAGGCAAGCCGGAAGTTTTGGTTGATACTTTAATCTTTCGATTTGTAACGGTGAAAGTTTTTTCATATTCTCTTCCTTTTTAATTTAATAGTACGTGTACAATGTCATTTTACTACAAAAATATAATAAGTCGATAAAATGTAGATAATGACTTTAGAGTTATTTCTTTACATTATTTAACTTATTTACTTTAACTGATATTGTTGTATTATCATATATGTAGTAAAATTTATACAGGAATCTTTCTTTTTCGGAGGAAAATTGACAGAAAAGTATTATATAAAAGGTGGTACACCTTTAAAAGGTGAAGTTTCTATAGGTGGAGCTAAAAATTCGGTACTAAAATTAATGGCAGCCGCAATTTTGGCAAAGGGACAAACTAAGATATACAATGTTCCAGATTTGACTGATGTTGAAATTATGTTAAATGTTATTGCGCAATTGGGTGCAAAAACTACGTATAACAAATCAGAAAAGTCTTTGACGATTGATGCCACTGATATTACAAGTATTACCGCAAAATATGAATTGGTTAGCAAAATGAGAGCTTCTTTCATAGTTCTTGGCGCACTGGTTTCAAGATGTAGAGAAGCGATTGTTGCACTTCCGGGTGGATGCGCGATTGGAGAAAGAAGAGTGGATTTTCATATTCGCGGACTTGAAGCTCTTGGGGCAAAAATAAAAATTGAAAACGGTTATGTTCATGCAAAAGCTTCAAAACTTGTAGGAACGGATATTTATCTTGATATTCCGTCTGTCGGCGCAACAGAAAATCTTATGTTGGCAGCCGTTTTGGCAGAAGGTTCAACCAGAATTCAAAATGCTGCTCAAGAGCCTGAAATTGTCGATCTTGCAAATTTCTTAAATACGATGGGAGCAGATGTTAACGGAGCAGGAACTTCTGAAATTATCATAAACGGTGTAAGACAGGAAAATCTTCACCCGATAGAATACACGACAATTCCGGATAGAATTGAAGCCGGAACTTTTATGACTGCAATCATTGCAACTCGCGGAAAAGCTATTATTAAAGATGTTTTCCCTGCACATTTGACTTTCTTTACAGATAAGTTGCTGAAAATGGGCGCAAGCATTAAACTTATTGAACCTAATTCACTGGAAGTAAGTTGTAAAAACAGATTGAACTCGATAAATTTTATAACTCAACCATATCCGGGTTTTCCGACTGATTTGCAGTCAATGGCAATGACCTTATTATCAACGGCAAACGGCGTGGGAATTATTACTGAAAGTTTGTATGAAAACCGCTTTATGCAGGTTCCGGAACTTAGAAGAATGGGGGCTGATATTCATCAGGACAGAAACCATGCAATTATAAAGGGTGTAAAAAAGCTTTCAGGTGCAACTCTTGCTGCAAGTGATTTGAGAGCAGGAGCCTCTCTGGTTGTTGCTGCGTTAATGGCTGAAGGAAATTCTGTTATTGAAAAATTACATCATATAGATAGAGGATACGAAAATTTTGAAAATAAGATAAGATTGTTAGGAGGCAAGATAGAAAGAAGAGATGATATTTTGTCTGAAACCCTAACGGAGGATATACGCAATGAGTCCTACTTATAAACGCTGGTATGACCATGACCCGCTATTATTGGAAGTAATAGAACTTCTTAAAAACTATCAGACTGAATTGAGAGCTCAGGCTGAAGTATTTCTGGCGAAAATTGAAGAAAAAGTTTCGAAGGAAACTATAGATAAATTTATAGAAAAAGTAAAACCGTTAAATGCGAATAGTCGTTGGTATGACAAGGATCCGGTGATTTCAAGAACGGTTGAAATTCTGCGAATTGTTCCACCGGAAGCGCAAAAAATTTGTGCGGAGAATTTTATTAGGACACTTAAAGAATTAGGTATTGAATACGAAAGTCCAAATAAAGGGAATTAAAGGAACAGCCGGCTTTAAAGCCGGCTGTTTTCGTGATAAAATTTTGATGTGATTAATATTGAAAATTTAGAAAATGAAAATTACTCACAATTTAAGTATCTCGTGAAAAAGGGATGCTCGTTTGCAGTGACAGGATTAATCACTGTTTTGAGGCTGCTTTTACTTAAAAAAATTTCTGAAATCACAAAGAAAAAAGTTCTTTTTATAACTTCAACCGAACAAAATGCTTTAAAATATCAAAATGATTTGAAACGTGCTTTTGAAGTGGAGGCGGAACTCCTTCCGTTTCAAAATATTTCTATGTATGAAACAATTCTCCAAAACGGTTATGAGTATGCAGAGCAAATTAGGATTTTACGTAAAAAACCGTCATTTGTAATTGCTCCCGCGAAAGTTTTACTTGAAAAGTTTCCCTGCGAAAGATTTTTTGAGGAAAATTCTTTAAATATAAAAGTTGGGGATATAATCGACATTAAAAAAGTTGGTGAAATGCTTGTAAAATTTGGTTACAAACGTTCGACGATGGTAAGTGATATTGCAGAATTTTCAATTCGTGGTGACATTATAGATATTTATTCACTAGATAAAAAACCTGTCAGAATTGAACTTTGGGGTGATGAAGTTGTTGATTTGCGCTATTTTAATAACGAAACTCAAAAATCTGTTGAAAAGATTAAGCAAATCGAAATTTTACCCGTTCACAAGTTCATGATACATTCTCAGGACGAAACTTTTATGTCGAGGGTCGATGTAAATGATTTCAAAAATCTTTCACCGGGGCTTGCAGAACAGTTGGAAGAAGAGGGATATTTTGAAGGAATTGATGTTTATCAAAGTTATTTTAATTTGGAATTGGTGAGTGCTTTTGATTATTTTAAAGATTATATTGTTGTAATAGATGAGGCATCAGAGGTTTATTCAAAAATGGACTTTCTCGCTGAAAGTTATGATAAGCAGGTTGCAGAAAACTTGAAACTCGGACTTCATTATGAACTTAAAAACAAAAATCACTTTTCACTCAATGATCTTGTTAAAAAACTTGCAGGATTTATAAAAATAAGTTTTAATAATTTTCTTGACGATGAGATGGATGAGATTGTTGAATTTAATACACTTCCGCTAAAGAATTTTGAGGCAAATCTTGATGAAATTGCTAAATTTATAACTGACAACTCAAATTACAGTGTTGTCATAGCGACTGACTACAAGGAACGTGTAAAAGAAATTTTAAAGGAAAGAGAAGTTTATAAGATTATAGAATTTACGGAAAGTATAACTTCACACGGCGGAATTCTTGAAGATTTTAAAACAATCGTTCTTACTGACAGAGAGCTTTTTAACAAACGCTCAAAAGAAGTGACTTCTGCGCGAAAATCCTATTACAAAGAAAAACCTGAATATATTGAAAATATTAACGATATTCAGGAAGGTGAATATGTTGTCCACAGTATTCACGGGGTAGGAATTTACAGAGGTTTGAGCCAACAGGAAATCGACGGACAGCTTAAGGATTATCTGACAATTGAATATGCTGCAAAAGATCGTCTTCACATTCCGGCAGAACAGATAAATCTTTTGGTAAGATATCGTGGTTCGGGTGCTGTAAAGCCAAAACTTTCGCGGATGGGTGGTAAGGATTGGGAAAATACAAAAGCTCGAGTCAAAAAAGAAGTTGAACAGGTTGCGTATGATTTATTAAGGCTTTATGCAAGAAGGAAAATGCAACAAGGAATTTCATTTTTACCGGATACAACTTGGCAAGTTGAGATGGAGGAAGCTTTTGAGTACACAGAAACTCCGGATCAAATGAAAGCAATTGTAGACATTAAGACTGATATGGAAAGTTCTCAGCCGATGGATAGACTTATTTGCGGAGATGTAGGTTTTGGTAAAACAGAAGTTGCAATGAGAGCGATTTTTAAAGCGGTAACATCAGGGAAGCAAGTTGCAGTCGTTGTTCCGACAACAATTTTGGCGCTCCAGCACTTTCAAACAATTGGTGAGCGTTTTAAACCTTTTGGAGTCAATGTCGAACTTTTGTCGCGTTTTCGTACAGCGAAAGAACAGAAAGAAACCGTTAAAAAACTCGCGACGGGTGAGTGTGATGTTGTAATTGGTACGCACAGACTTTTGCAAGAGGGAATTATTTTCAAGGATCTCGGGCTTCTCGTAATCGATGAAGAGCATAGATTTGGGGTAAAACACAAGGAAAAGTTGAAAGCTTTTCGCGAAAATATTGATATCATAACGATGTCGGCAACTCCTATTCCGAGAACTCTTTATATGTCGCTTTCGGGGATTAAAGATATGTCGATTATAAACACTCCACCAAAAAATCGTATGCCGATTAAGACTTATGTCGGAGTTTGGAATGACACAATGGTCAAAAATGCCATTGTTCACGAACTTGACCGCGAAGGACAGGTTTTCTATCTTTATAATCGCGTTGAAACAATTGAGGAATTTAAATTACAACTTCACCAACTGGTTCCGAATGCTAGAATTGCAATCGGGCATGGGCAAATGGATGAAAAAACTCTTGAAAAAGTCATTGTTGATTTTGCAAATCATGAATATGACATCTTACTTGCTACAACGATTATCGAAAACGGAATAGATATCCCGAATGCAAATACAATGATAATTCATGATGCTGACAGATTTGGGCTTGCACAGCTTTACCAACTTCGTGGGCGTGTCGGGCGTTCGCAAAGACAGGCTTACTGTTATTGTTTTTATAAAAAAAGTAAAGAGATTACAAAAGAAGCTTTTCAGCGCTTGAAAGCCATAAAAGAATTTACGACGCTTGGAAGTGGTTATCAGATTGCGATGCGTGATGTTGAAATTCGTGGAGTTGGAAATATTTTAGGTATAAAACAGCACGGACATATGATTAATGTTGGATTTGATACATATTGTCAGTTATTGGAAGAAACTGTTCAGGAGCTTCAAGGCGAAGTTGTTAATAAAAACAATCCGGCTATTGTTGATATAAACGTTACAGCGTTTATTCCTGATGAATGGGTTGGTTCTGCCGAGCAAAAAATGATTGAATATAAACGACTTGCGGATGTAAAAAATGATGTTGAACTTGATTATATTACGGAAGAGTGGAAAGACCGTTTCGCTAAACCGCCGGCAAGTGTGGAAAATCTTATCAAACTCATAAGATTAAGACTTGCTGCAACTGACGTGATGATTTCACTGATTCGTGAGACTCCTGATAATATTAGAATCTATACCCCGTTTACGGAAGCTGAATGGAAGATTATAAGACGCGGTTTGCCTGCAAATATAATTAAGAAGATTAAATTCACAATTGCACCAAAATCATGCCAAGAGGGGAATTCAATTTTACTTTTAAATCATTCATATATGAACTTTGATGAAGTATTTAACATTTTGACAGATTTGTTTTATTATATACATAAGATAAGTCATGAATTCACATACTAATAAAAGAAAGAGAGATATTATGAAGGGGAAAAAACTTTTAATTACACTTGCAGCGTCAGTGCTTCTTTTCACAGGGTGCGGCTTAAAGAGCAATAATGTAGTTATCAAAGTTAATGATAAAAAAATTACTCAAGCTGAGTTTGACAAACAAATGGATATCGCGTTTAAAGGTTCTATGTTTGCTCAGATGGGTATTGATTACAAGGATGGAAAAAATTCGTTTCTTGCAAATATTTTGAAGCAAAGAGTTGTTAATGAATTAATCGTAAAAGCTCTTATTGATTCAGAAATTGATAAGCGTGGAATTAAAGTTTCTAATAGCGATGTTGAAAATGGTATAAAAGAAATTATTGAAAAAGTTGGTTCAAAAGAACAACTTGATACAATTTTGAAGCAAAATGGAGTTGCGCCGTCTCAATTTAAAAAAGACATTGCAGAACAAGTCCGAATTGAAAAATTGGCAGAACAACTTGGCGATTCGAATATAACTGATGCTGATGCAAAAAGTTTTTATGATAAAAATATTGACAAATTTAAATATCCGGATCAGGTCAGAGCTTCTCATATCCTGATTGTTGCAAATCCGAAAGACCTCGAGGCAGCAGTAAGAGCAGAGAATAAAGATAAGGAACTTTCCGCTGATGAAGTTCGTGCTCTTTCAGATAAAAAACTTACAGAAAAAAGGAAAAAAATTGAAGAAATTCACAGAACTCTTACGAACGATTTGACACAATTTGCAAAAATTGCTAAAGAACAATCAGAAGATCCCGGCTCAGCTGTTAAAGGCGGCGATTTAGGTTTCTTCCCTAAAGGTAGAATGGTTCCTGAATTCGAAAAAGTTGCTTTTTCTATTAAACCTAATACTCTTTCCGGTATTGTAAGAACAAGTTATGGTTATCACGTTATTTTAGTAACGGATAGAAAGGCTGCTGGTCAAGAACCTTATGAAAAAGTTAAAGACAGTATTAAAGCTTATTTGAAAAAAGAAAAACAGATTAAATATGTTGATGATTTAGTAGAGTCATTGAAGAAAAATGCAACAATTGAATTTGTTGATCAGTCATACAACCCTGAGAATATTCAGGAGTCTGTAAAAAAACAGATTGAGGCTGAAGAAAAAGCCTCCAGTGCGCAGAGTGATTAACACTCATACTTTTTGAAAGAACAACCTTTCAATCTTATTATGTATTACCCCGCGTAAAAGCGGGTTTTTTTTGTACTCATGAATGTTTTGAATTTCCGGATTTAAAAATATATATAAAATTTTTAGATCCGGAACAATATCTTTCTTAAAATTTAAAATTCAAGATTTAATCTTTTATTTTATACTATTCAAGTTCTGCAAACTTTGCTGCCATGGTTGGATTATTTCTTGTAAGACGCTTGATTGTCAGGTCTTCTGCTTTATTATTTGCAAGTCGTAAATTATCTTCGGATGAGAGTAAAGCTTCTTTTGTCTTTTGAAGATGGTCGATGGTTTTGTCAATTTCTTCAATCGCCTTTTTGAATTTTTCACTTGCAAGTCTGTAATTTCTTGAAAATTTCGCCTTAAAATCGTTCATATCTTCTTCAAAACGGGAGATATCAATGTTTTGGTTACGAATAACGGCAAGTTCCTGTTTGTATTGAAGCGAATTTAGTGCAGCATTTCTTAAAAGTGTTATTATTGGGATAAAAAATTGCGGACGGATTACATACATTTTTTCAAAACGGTGTGACATATCAATAATTCCCGAATTGTATAAATCGTTTTCCGGTTCAAGTAATGATACCAAAACTGCATATTCGCAATTTTTTTCGCGTCGGTCTTTGTCAAGTTCTTTTAGAAAATCTTCATTTTTCTTTTTGGTTGCAGTCGTTTCCATTTCATTTTTCATTTCAAACATAATTGAGACAAATTCAACCCCGTTATCATCATAATCGCGATAAATGTAATCTCCTTTACTACCGGATTTTGCATCGTTGTCTTTTTCAAAATAAGCGTTTTTAAATCCTGTTGCACGAAGTCGGTTAAATTCTATTTCGCAATGTTGTTCGAGACTTTCGCCGACCATTTTTGTGGATAATTTTGATTTAAAGTCTTTGTAATGCGCAATTTCTTCATCTTTACATTTGAGACGTTCTTCATACTGATCCTTGAGGGACTGTTCTTTTAATTTACTTTCTTTTTCGCCGGTTTCGATTTGTCCCGTAAGTTGAACAATACATTTTTCTTTTTCTGCAAGTTCTTTATCTTTTTCGTTAATAATTTTACTTACTGCAAGTTCTTTGTCTTTTTCATAAGTCTCTAAAAGTGATTGGAGTTTCGCAATTTCAATATCTTTGTCAGAAGCGATTTTGTCGATAGCAATTTGTTTTTGGGTTTCTTCGTTTGTAATTTTTGAAGTTAGTTCTGCAATTTTTAATTCTTTATCTTTCAAAAGTTCATTAAAGTGTGTTTCAGTCTCAATTTTCGCGATTTTAACGGCGGATTCTTTTTCGGTTTCAAATTGATTTTCTCGTGCAGAAATTTCTTTTTCAAATTCATTATCCCTAACCTGTTTTACAATTGCGGCGTAACCTGATTCATCTACCTGAAAAACTTCTCCGCATTTTGGACATTTAATCTCCTGCATTATCTTTTACTCCTTTTAGACTTTATAATAATTATTATTGCATAAAATATAAATATTTGATATTATATAATAATAATGTGACAAATTCGGTCGCAAGAAATGGGGATTATGGAAGACAAACCAAGGTATTCAAGGGTATCAGATATTTTAGATTTAGCTGTATATATGGGCTCAAAAATTCAAGGGATAACGATATCCGAAATTGCAGAGAGATATAATGTTTCAAGAAGGACTGCTGAGCGAATGAGAGACAGTCTTATTTGTATTTTTCCACAAATTGATGAAATTGATACAGAAGATATCCAAAAGCATTGGGGATTTACGAATTTTTCGATAAGTAATCTTATTTCATTTTCGCCTAAAGAACTTGCAAATATAGAGCAACTTCGTCATCTTGCAGGTTCAAAAGATATTCAGGAAGAATTAGACAAGACGATTGAAAAAATAAAAGCTTTGAATAGAAAAAATATAACTTCTTTTGATATGAATATTGAATTGATAATGCAAACAGAGGGTTTTGCTGTGAGACAAATCCCGCAGTATAAAGTTTCTGTTGAAATTTTTGATATAATTCATACGGCAGTAAGAAAATCGCTCATTGTTACGGGAATTTATCACGGGAAACAGAGATATATAGAGCCGCTCGGGATAATTTACGGAGAAAAGATTTATCTTGTAGCAAGAGAAAAATCAAAAGGTGATGGAATTTATAATTATCTTCTTCATAAATTTGAGAAGCTTTCTTTGACGGAAGAAAAATTTGACAGAAATGGTTTTAATCTTCAAGAGCATGTGAATAAATCTTTCGGAGTTTATCAAGGAGAAATTTTGGATGTTAAGCTTTTATTTTCTAAAAAAGTTGCCGAGGAAGCCAAAAATTTCAACTTTCACCCTACGCAAAAAATAAAAGAAGAAAAAGATGGCAGATTGACAGTTTCATTCAAAGCCTGTGGAAGTCGCGAGATCATCTGGCATGTTTTTAGATGGGGAGCCGAGTGCAAAATAGTTGCGCCAAAATCTTTAAAAGATGAATATAGAGAATACTTAATTGAAAATATTAAAAATTATTAGTTACGTCCTTATTTGACGTTAACTGGTGTTAGATTATTCTGTGAGTAAGAATTTATAAAGGAAAAATACATGACAAAAGTTGCAGAAAAGCCAAAAATTATACCAAATACAAAACAACAGGAAGCTATAAATATTTTGAATGGTCAAGTAATGCTCCTTGCGGGACCCGGAACCGGAAAAACTTTCACCGTAATTCACAGGATAGAAAAAATGTTATTACAAGGGGTTGAGCCACGTTCAATTCTTTGCCTTACATTTTCGGATGCGGCTGCATGCGAGATGAAGCAGCGCTTAATAAAAAAAATGGGGGTCATTGCTTCTTCTGTTGACATTTATACGTATCATTCGTTTTGCAATGATATAATTAAAGCTTACCCTGCACAGTTTTCTCTTGGGATAGGTGTGAGGCTGATTACCGATACCGAAAAAATTGCGATTATGAAAGAGTGTATAGATGAAGCTGATTTAAAAGTTTTTGTGCCAGAAAGAGCTGATAAATATTTTAACGCGAAAAATTTCATCTCATATGTGGAAAGATTAAAATTGCAAAGGGTTTCAAAAGAAAGTTATTTTGATTGTATAATCTCAAATCCGACATTGGAACCAAGGATAAAAGAGATTGAAAATGATATTTATGAAAGAGAGCAGCGAGGAGAAACACGTAACAAAGGACGTTATGCCGAGCTTGAAAAAATTAAAACAAATATCGAAAAAGCAAAAGAACTGTGGACTTTGTATGATTTATATACACTAAAAATGATTAATAAAAATTTGATTGATTTTTCGGATATGATTAATTTTGTGCTGACAGCTTTTGAGGAAGATGTAGTTTTTAGGAAAGAAGTTTCAAACAAGTACAAATATTTTCTTGTTGATGAATATCAAGACACAAACGATTTGCAAAATAAAATAATTTTCAATCTTCTTGAAGGGAACGATGAAAAAAATATTTTCGTTGTGGGTGATGATGATCAGATAATCTATGGATTTCAGGGGGCAAAAGCTGACAATATTGAAAATTTTTTGACACGTTTCCCGGAAACAAAAGTAATTTGTCTTGAAGAGAACAACCGTTCAACCCAGTCAATTCTTGATTTTAGTTATGAAGTAATAACGCAGGATTATTCGAGGTTAGAGAATAATGAAAAGTTTAAATCAAAAAATATTTCAAAAAAATTGACTGCAAAATCTCAAAAAATAATTGAAAAAGATAAAAAAATCAACCGCATTCAGTTTGGTGAAACTTTACAGGAATTTAACTATATCGTTGAAGACATTGAAAAGCTGGTGGGTTCTGCCTTATGCCCCGTAAATTCAGACGGTGTAAAAGATTTGTCTCAGATTGCAATAATTGCCAAAAAACGTGCTGAATTGCAAACTTTTGCAGAAATGCTTAAGGGGAAAAATATTCCGTTTCAAATAGATGAGGGGAAAAGTATTTTTTCAATTCGTTCTACTATTTTGATTTATTTTTATCTTAAAGCTTTGAATAATCATGTTCTTGCGGCGGATAAGCTTTTTGGGCTTATGGTGTCAGAGCCGTTTAAGCTTAATCTTCAGGATTATAATAAAATTCTTCATGAAAAACAACTTTTGAAAAAAAATGTATCGAATGATTTTATTTCAGTAATGAGGAGGCTTGAGGGATGGAAAAGTCCGGAAAAAATCAGTGAATTTTTAAAAACTTTTTCATACCTTCAAGAATATTCGACCGCAAATACTTTAAGAAATACAATTGTTGAAATAGTGAACAGAACAGGAATTCTTGAATATTTTTACAAAACCGAAACCTCAAGAATTGAAAATCTCATGGGAATTAAAAAAATTATTGCGGAGGCAACGGATTTTTCAAACATTGATAAAACAAAAGGATTGAGTGATTTTGT
The DNA here is from genome assembly GCA_964499135.1 of uncultured Muribaculaceae bacterium. GTDB lineage: Bacteria > Cyanobacteriota > Vampirovibrionia > Gastranaerophilales > Gastranaerophilaceae > Scatenecus. The sequence goes on along the minus strand of CAZCIW010000004.1, from coordinate 21,204 downwards.
TGAATATTTGGATGAATGTCTTCAAAACGAAATTGATATAAATCTTGACAAAAATTCGATTGTTCAAAATGCGGTTCAGCTGACAACTTTTCACGGGTCTAAGGGAAGAGAATTTGAGCATGTTTATTTGCCGAATTTAATCTCAAAAAATTGGGAAGATTTCAGAATGCCTGGTGAATACAGACTTGTGACGGATGAAGTTTTTTCAAAAGACGAAGAACAAACTAAAAAAGATACGGAACTTTTGAAACTTCTTTTTGTTGGGATAACGAGGGCAAAACACACTCTGACGCTTTCGTTTGCGGATATGAATGATGGAAAACCTCAGCAAATCACAAAATATCTTTCAAAATTTTCAGATTATGATTTTGAAAGCCGCCAAATTAGTTGTGGTGAAGATGATTTAACAAAAGAATTTTTTAGAAATATTTCACGTGAAGTTTTTGATAATCAAAGAGCTTTTAAATCTGAAATTACAGAACGCGTTGAAAAAATAGAACTTTCGCCGAGCCGTCTTAATGATTATCTTAACTGCCCGAGAAAATTTTTCTATGTGAAAGTTCTCGGAATTGATGTTGAAGAAGCTGATTGGGATGCAGCAAATTACGGGTCTGTAATTCATGAATTATTAGAAAATGCTGTCAAAACTGCCAAACAGACAGGAAAATATCCGAATTTGGAAGACATAATGACGAATTTTTCAAAAGGGCTTGATAATAAGCGTTTTACCACTTCGACAATGAAAGAAAAATATGAAAAACTTGGTGCAAAAACGATTGGAAATTATTATCCGTATTTTTCGCAAATTCCTATCGAACGTGTTGAAGATATTGAATATTCGTTTTCCGGAATAACTGATTGCGGAAACCCTATTACGGGAAAAATTGATCGTATCGAAAAAAATTCTGACGGAACATACGAACTTTACGATTACAAAACAGGTACCCCCGTTAGTGAAAAACAGGTTGATATCGGCGGAACAAAAGAAGGTTATTACAATCAGCTTTGTTTTTACAAGTATGCATTTGAAAAATTTTCAGGGAAAAAAGTTTCAAAAACAGGTTTAATCTACGTCGAAAATCATGCCAAAACTGTTTACAAAACTCTTGATGAGGATGATGTTAAGCATGTTGAAGAGTTAATAAAGGAAACTTTTATGAAAATTAAGAATCTTGAATTCACACCTCAAAGGAGTACAAATGATGAAAAGTGCAAGTTTTGCGCGTATAAACAGCTTTGTAAACTTGATGTGATTTAATAAGTTTATTTGTTTTTTCCAGCCCCTTGCGACCGTTTTTGTCGCAAGGGGCTTTTATAATTTAAGTATAAAGATTGATACAGAAAGGAAGAGAGATGAAAGAACTTTATTTGATTTATATACTATTAAAAATGCCGATGACGTGGATAATTTTAGCATTTATTACACTGGCTGTGATGTTTCCGGAGGGTTCAAATATGGATTTGTTTATGAGTTTTGTTACTACAATCGCTATTGTCGCAATTTCGAAAGTTGCGTAAATGAGGTCTTTTTAGACCTCTTTTTTTAATCTATAAACAGTTCGTAAAAATTATAAAACTGGTATGGATATTTAACAGTATATTCTTCCAGAAATTCAAGGTAATCAGATTTTAATTTTGCAAAAATTTCGCGCTTGGAACCTTTTGGTGAAAATTTTTTAAGATGGATTATAAATTTACTATCTTTTTTGGCGCAAATAACAAAAAATATGGGGCATTCTAAAATTTGTGCAAATTTCAATGCTCCGAGCGGGAATTTGACTTTATGATTTAAAAAATTTGTTTCATAAGAAAGTTCCGGATATTGTGCCGAAAGCCTGTCGCCAGCCATAAAAATGATTTCACCTTTGTTCAATTTTTCTTTTATTACAACTGCAGTGTCAACTGAAATTTCTTCAACTGAAAATACATTGACATTAGTTTTAATTTTAATATTTTCAAGAAAAGTGTTGAAGATTTTGCAGCTGTTTTTTTGAAGGAAAATGTTTACATTCGGTTTTACTGAATACTTGTCAGAGGCGAGAAGTGTGCGCATAATCTCAACGTTTCCAGTATGCGAAGTAATAAAAAAAGCACCTTTTCCTTCTTGAAAGGTTTTAAACATTAAATCCATATCATCTTGATTGAAAAATACAAATTTTTCAGCCGAAAGGTTTCCCGAAAACGACAACATTTTGTCAACAAGACTATTTGCATATGAGTAAAAGTGGCTGAATGAATTAAAAAATGATGGTTTATATTTTTTTTTGTTTGTAAACTCAGTCAGAACTTGAAAATATTTTTTTGAACTTTCTCTTTGTTCTTTGCCACCAATGTACGCAAAAAATGCGATGAAAAAAGCAATTGTGCGGACAGGAATTTCACCGAAAAATTTGTAAATTTGCCATGTCAAAATCAATCTTCCGGCGCCGGCTTGCTGCTCTTTTTGCTCAAACCATCTTTTCATCGTTTTTTGCACTCCAAAAGCGTGTAATCGAATGGTCCGATGTTTTCATAAATATTTGTAACTATCAGGTTTGATTTTTCAATGAGCTCAATCATTTCTAATTTTGTATACATCTTTGAATTTCCGTTTGCCATACAGGTGAAATAAAGTGATGTGTGAACAAGTGAAAATCTTGCCCCATCGAAATTTTGGTTGTCCGTAAAAGGTTCAAGAATATAAATTTTTGTATTATTGTCAATTGATTTTTCAATGTTGGTTAGAATAAATTTAATTTGTTTTTTCGAAAAACAATCCAAAAACTGGCTCATCAGGATTGCACCGGTCATTTTCGGAAAAGGTTTTTCATTATTTAAAACATTTTTCGCGTGAAATTTGCACCCTTTAAGTTCATCATTCCTACAAACTGCTTCAATGTTTTCAGGCAGGTCAATCATTGTAATATCAGTATTAGGATTGTTTTTTAGGCAGATTCTCTCGAATTTACCTGTATTTCCGCCGATGTCAAATATTTTTGACGGGGAATTTGAGGTGATAATTTTGTAAATTATCTCAAAACAATTGTCAGAATAAAAGTGATCAAATTCATACCAACTTTGTTTTATTTTTTGCGGAAGTGACGGGATTAAAGGATAAATCGTGTCGGATTTTTGAATAAATTTATTTAAACCTTCGGGTTTTTCGTTTACAAAAGAGGTGCTCATTTCGCTTGCACCGAGATAACATACGTCGCGAACAAAGTTGAAATTTACTTTTGTCATTTTGTCGTATAAAAATATTTTTCCAAGCGGTGCAATCGAGTAGGTTTTATCAGAATTTTTTTTGATAATGCCGGAAACTTCCCCTATTTCAATAAGAGTTTTTAGAGTGTATTCAGAAAGATTTAGTTTCTCTGTAATTTTAGAAAGGGATAGAGATTCTTTATCAAGCAATTCCAGTATCCCAAAATCAAGCATTGAGCCTATTGCCTGAAAAGTTAAGGGTGCAAAGGCAATTCTTTGCGCTTGGGTAAGAGTTTCAACAGTTGAATGTTTTTTATTTTTTCTTCTGTAATTTTCATTATTCATGATAGAATTTTAGCATGAACATCTTTTTTATAAAAATAGATAAAATTTTACCTTATGTGGATAAGTCATCAATTACAAAAGATTTTTCCTCTCAAAAACGTTGTATAGAGTACAGTCTGGGGCGTTTTCTTGTAGAATATGTTGCTAAAAATTTTTACGATTTGTCTGATACAGAAATAATTATTGAAAATAAGAAACCAAAATTTAAAAATTATTCATTATGCTTTAGTATATCGCACTCAAAAAGTGTTGTTGGTGTCGCGTTTGATGAATTTGATATAGGGTTTGATATCGAACTTATAAAAGAAAGAAATATTGAAAATTTTGCAAAATATTTGAAAAAAGATTTTAAAAACGAAATCGAATTTTATCGTTATTGGACTTGTTATGAAGCTCAATATAAAAGTAAAGTCCAAAATCTTACATCGTTCAAATTCGAAAATTATATGGTGTCGGTTTCTTCATATTCAGAAATTAGAACCAGACTCAAGATGTATGAGCTTGTAATTCCCAAGAACAGAACAAGTCCAAGCGAACTTATTAATTTAAAACTTGTAAATGATAAGAGTAGGAATGAAATTGCACTTGAAATAAACGAAATTAATACCGCATCTTTTGAATTTTTTCCGCCACCAGCTCTGAAAATCGAGTAATCAAGGCTGAATCCTACAATTAAAAACATTGCAAGTATATTGAACATGTTCAACGGTTGGTTAAAAAGACTCAAAATTGCAATTGCAAAACATGTTCCAAGAAGTGGTGGAACAAGGACTTTAATTCCTTTTTTAAATCCAAAAATCAGGTTTAGAAGTCCGAATAGTATCCCAAACATAAAAGGAAGAATTTTAATACAGAGTTTTCTGAAATGTTTAAGTTCGTCTGTTATATTTTGCGTAACATCAATTTTTTGAATGTCTTCAATGTTCGGGATTTGAAAGTTTTCAGAATTAAAAACGATAATAAAAGAAGTTTTTTCATCAAGCAAAAATTTTTCTGTGAATTTTAAATCAGGATAAATTGGTTTTTGAGTGGCAATTTGTTTTTTTAGATTTTCACGTTGTTTTTTGTCTAAAAATGTAGCGAATTTATCAAGATTATAAAAATATAAATTTTTCACGAGAACAATATTTTCTTTTTGAATTTCTTCTGATGGGAAAAATTTTGAAAGTGAATAATATTCTATTTTTTCGGAATCGAGTTTTTTCGTAATTTCTTCTTCCTTTTTTATAATAGAATTCAAATGGTTGTCTGTAACTGTAATAAATGTTGTTTTTGGAATATTAAAGGCTTTTTTATAAATCGTTTCTGCCTGTAAAAGTTCTTTTGACGGATTGTAGAGATTTGTTATATCATCGTTGAATGAAATTTTGCAAAATCCGCAAATTGTAATAAAAATTACCACCGGAAGAATTATTTTTTTATATTTAGTTAAATCCGGAAGTTTCAGTGAATTTTTTCTTTCAAATCGTATACAGTTAAGATGTGGGAAAAATAAGATTACAATTGAATAAACACCAATTAGTCCTGATGAGGTGAAGATTGCAATCTGTTTCAGAATTTCTATACCTGAGAACAATAGTAAAAGAAATGTTAGTATAGTGGTCAGCATTGCAGAAGTGAGATTTTTTGCAAATCCGTCATCTTTTTTTTCAAGAAAATAATGGAGTGAATAATCAAGACTTATTCCTATTAACGTTGTGGAAAAAACAAACGTCAATATGTGGACACTTCCTACAAATGCTGTTGTTACGATATATCCGAACAACATTCCGAAAGATATGCTTGCAATTATTGGAAATAATATTTTATAGGTTTTAAAGTAAAATTTGCAAAGGAGAATGAGTAAAAATGAAGAAATTAAACAAATTAAATTAATTTCAATTGTTGATTTATTACTTGTAACTGCCGAATGAACAGGAACACCTGCGAGGTAAATTTTTCCGATATCTTCGCGATTAAGGGTTTGTTGAAGATTTATCAGGTTTTTAATTTCATTTTCTCCGCCCTTTTTTATGTCAAGTTGCAAAAGTGAATAAAATTTACCTTCAAATTCAATATTATCGTTTAGAGTAAGCACTCTGTTACTTAAACTCATCGCAAAATCGGTTGCGAGAAGATAGGGATCTTTTTCCGGAGTTTGAATATAAATTCCAAGCGGATTGTAAAGCATATTTAAACTTTCTTTTTCCACCATTGCGTAATCTTTTTTCTTTAAGAGTTGGCGCATATTTGAAGATATAAAATTTCCGGGTGCATTTTTATAAATTTCTAAAATTTTTGAAAAATCTTCATCTTTGAATGTTATGTTTTTAAAATAGAAATTCTCTTTAAATTTTTGTCTTAATTCTGTATTTTCATCAAAACTTTCGCTTTCAAAAATTACATTTATAATGGAAGATGACAAATTAGAAAGTTTTAAAAGCTGTTCATTCCTAACATTATCGGTTTTTATAAATCCTTGGAGCAATTTCGTTTCAATCGGCTCAAAACGGATGATTGCCGCAAAAAGTGCGCTCAAAAACACTATTAAAAATAATACTTTGAATAATATCTCTTTTTTCATAGTTTCTCCGACATTGCTTTTTGCTAATAAAACCGAATTTTTGTTACAATAGAATTTTGTGTTATAACTTTTATCTTTGAAATATTTGTTTCTCCGTCAATTTCAATTGATTTAATATATTTGGAAGGTTGTTTTATTTTTTTGGGGGTAAGTCCTAAAGACCATTTTGTTCCTTGTTTGACAAAATAAAAATCAAAAACTGCTTCAAGTTTTTCATAATTTTTGTTGGAGATTGCATTTATAATATCGTTTATTTGTTTGTATCCATCTGTACTGTAGTTTATTTCAGTTTGAATGGGGAAAGTCGTTTTGAAAATAACTCCTTTATCTTTTATGAATTCAAAATCTCCTGATGATTTTAATGTAATATTTGTTTCAGGGAGAATTTTTTCCTGTTCAAATCTGCATTTTATACTATTTAATTCCGGAAGATTTTGAACGATGTAAGAGAGTTTTTGCGGGTGTTCAAAAACATCTGCAAAAGCAGGTAAGCTCATAAATAAAATGATAATAATTATAAAGAATTGCCTAATCATTTACAATATTCTCCGTTGCCTTTTGTAAAAATTCCGGTGCTTTATCAAAGGATTTCTTACTTTTTACGTCAACGTATGTTTGTACTGAACAACCTGTAAAAAGCAGTTTTTTACTTTCTTTGTCATAAATTTCATAATCCACAAGTATGCCCGGCTCAATTTCTTGTAAAAAACATCGTATTTTAATTTTTTGATTGAGTTTTATAGCTCCTAAAAATGACATATTTATTTTTATTACCGGACAAACAATGTCATGACTTGCTATGGTTTCATAACTGCACCCTATACTTTCAAAAAGTTTATATCTTGCCAATTCCAGATATTTTAAATAATTTCCGTGACAAATATTATTCATTGTATCTACTTCGCAATCGAAAATTGAAAACTCCATTTCAAAGCCAATCTCTAACATAAAATTATCTCCAATAATTTTTCAACGGAAGCAGTCCTGATGAATATATTTTTTGCGAGTCAACATAACAGAAGTCTACTCCACGCTCGTTAAGTTCTAATTTCAAATCAATCACGCTGTCAGGAGTTATAAGATTGGAAAATTTTATCCTTCTGAATTGTCCTGATGTACAGTTTATTCCAAAAGCATCTTTGGTAAATAAAATTGAAAAAAGAAGTTGAACGACTCCGGGTAGAATTGGAAAATTTTCAAAATGACCTTTAAAAAAATTACAATTGCGATAAAAAAACAATTTGTATGTCGCTGCATTTTGCTCAAGTTTTCTTGAAAGAACAAGTGGAAGAGAAAGATTTAAACTAAAAATTTCTTCAATTCTTTGGGGATTAATTTTTCCGTTCATATTTTTGGGAATTTCATCTGTAAATTTCCATTTTTGAGGAATAACTTCAAATTTATTTTCAAGAAATGATTTGAAAATTTCTTTTAGTTTAGGAATTCCATATTTGACGGCAAAATCCATTCCTTTGCTGTTGAGTGCTGCCAGACAAGCCATTTTTTCGCCACTTTTGAGACAATATGCGTCTTCAATATATTCATTTTTAAGAAGTTCCTTTTCTATATTTTCTGCTGAAATTCTTTTTTCTTGAATTTTCAGGATTCTGTCGGTGCGTCCAAGAAATTTTATTTTGCCGTCGGGTGTAATTTTAATTGCATCATTAATAATATGTTCTTTGTTGAATGAATATGGTGTCGAAACTTTTGCACAGTTCTCCATAGGTATTATTGAAATATTTTTAAATATTTTAAAGTTGTCTTTATAATCCTTTCTGTAAGCAATAACACCGGTTTCTGTACTTCCATATATTTCAATTGTATTTTTTGAAATTTTTAATGCGTAATCAAAAGTTTTATCATCCAGTCTTGCACCGGCAGCAATAATTGTATTTAAAGAGCAACATTCATCATATTTTGCTATTTTCCCCAAAAAAGAGGGACTGCTTATCAGAACTTGATTTTCCCCTTCTAGGTTTTCGGGATAATTAATTCTGTCGGTATTAATTATTCCGCCCGAATTAAGTGCAAGCATGAGGTGAAAGGTCATTCCGAAGAGATGTTGAAGAGTTGTTGTTGATACAAATTCCAATTCTTTTACAAATTCAAATTCTTCAGCCAAGTCTTTGCCTTCTTTGATTAAATTTTGGAGACTTTTTTTAATTTCTTTTATTTCGCCGGAACTTCCCGATGTAGAAAAAATAATCTTAATATCTTCAGGATTGATTTTGGGCAACTCTGCAATGTTTCTGCCGGATTCATTTCTTAGTATAAAAAGTTCACAATCTTCTTTTTTATTGTTGATTGGATAAATTGTTTTGCCTGCAAAAGCGGAAGCAAAAAAGTTTATTATAAATTCAAAACTGTCTCTTGCCTCTATTCCGATATTTTCATCTTTAATCCCATTCAAAAAATCAAGTTTCTGTCCTACAAACTTTTTAATTTCAGAAACTGTATAAGTTTTGTTTCTGCTTTTCAAAAGGACTTTTTCATCGAATTTATTTGTATAAAAATATTCCAAACAATTAACAGTCATATTTCCTCTTAAAATTTATCCTCACAATATATTCTATCGCAAAAAATATTCCTACAAGAATATATGAAATGCAACCATTATACCACATCCAAATCCTTTCTGGCATATAAACTGTCAAAAAGGATATAAAAAAATTAATAAAAGTAAAGCATACCCATACGTAGGTAAGTTTTCTTGTATATTCCAAAGCTTTTGGTTTTATGTTGGGTTCCATCATTCGGGCGAATTTTTGGATTATTGTTTCCTTGTTGAAAATTGATGTAAAAAATGTCATAAAAATTAAAAAATTAACAAAAACAGGATAATATTTCACAGCAATCCAATGAGTAAAGTGAAAAAGCGTGATAATTAATGCCGTGAAAATTACGGGTAAAAAAGCTTTTAAAATATTATTCATCTTCATTTAGCAATTTATAAACCGCGTCAACAACATCATCAATTGTTTTGATTTCTCTAAATTGTGTAGGTGAAAGCTTTTTGTCTGTGAATTTTTGCATCCTGACTGCAATATCAACGGCATCAATGCTGTCCAAATCCAAATCTTCAAACAAATTAGCTTCCCTTTTAACATCCGCAGGCGAAACTTCAAGTTCTTCAACAAGAATATTTTTCAATTCATCAAAAATTACATCTTTTGTAATATTAGCCATCAATTTTTGACCTCACAAATTCGGTGAGCGTGTTAATGGAGTAGAAATATTTCTTATTTTCTTCTTTGTCTGCTCCCATCGTAATGTTATATTTCTTTTTTAGTGCCATTCCGAGTTCAAGTGCATCAATAGAATCAAGTCCAAGACCTGTTACAAACAATGGTTCATCGTCTTGGATATCATTTGATGTTACTTCATCCAGCTCAAGGCATTCTATAATTAAATTTTTTAATTCTTCTTTTAATTCCATAATTATAATATATCACAAACTTATTTATATAGCGAATTTTCTATCATTTTTGTAATATTTTTCTTTTGAATTATTTCTGTTTCATTTTTTTGGAGTTCTGAAATAACGTTAATTTCATCAAGTTTTTCTATTGAAAAAGTGACTGTTTTGCTACCTGCTTCCCAAACAGGTTGATGAATAAAAAGAAAATCAAAATCAGAATAAAATTTAATAGGTACGATATTTTTTTCTGCATTAATAGCAATAGTTGCTGCGCCTTTTTTGATTTTCGGGAATTCGTTTTTTCTATGGCGGATTCCGGTTGGGAAAATTATTACATTGAAGCCATTGTCAAGCATTTTTTTTGTTTGAGCTTTGAATTCATCAAGATTGGCTTCATTCGTAATGAAAATTGTATTCAATATGTTTGACATTAGCGGATTTTTGCTTAACTCGTTTTTTGCAACGCAAGTTGTTTTGGGAATAAGTCCGACAAGAATAACAACATCAATAAAACTTGGATGTGTTGAAACGATTATTTTGTTTCTTATTTCCATGAGTTCTGTTTGGTTTTTTATCTCAAGTTTGATTAGTTTTGTTAAGCATAGCCATTGAACAAAAACTTTCCATACCTTGTTTATTAAAAACGAATAAAAATCAGAAAGATTTTCAGTTTTTACAAAAAATTTTGCAAACGGAACGATGGTAAAATTAATAAAAAATGCACCTGTTCCAAAAATTAAAAATGAAAAAAGAAGTAAAAAAGAGCGAATAAACTTAATCATTTAATCCTCTCAATAATTCCGCATGGAGTTCTAAAAGTTTTAGTATGCCCGTTTAAAAATTTTTCAAACGATGAAAATTCATCCTTTTCGCTTTCACAAATGCATTTCGTAAACTTGCATTTTATTTTGCCTTTCTCTTTTGAAATCAGGCATGCTATGCTGTTTGTTTCAGGAAAACTATCTCCGTAACAGAACAGAATTTTGGATTTGTTTGAAATTAAGGCTTTGATTAATCCTACAGACAGAGAGTTTTTTCCGGCGGAAAATGCGTGATATGGTACGGTAATCTTTTTTAGTTGGCAAATTAATCCTGCCGGATAATTATGGACTGAACCTGAAAATTTTATCGGGGAAGTTTCGTTAAGTTCCTGATAACTTTCGATCATTGAATTTAATCTTTCAAGTTCACCAAAGGCTGAAGTGAATATAATTTCTTCAATACCATCCTCATAAATTTTCAAAGTTGAAGCCAACACTGCCTTATCAAGATTTCCGAGTTTTCTTCTTGTGAGTATCGGAATTTCCGATAAGTCGCAGTTTTCTTGGTCGAATTTTGAAAATTTTTCTATGTAAAAATCAATGCTGGTATTTTTCATAAAACTATTATACAATAAACTCAGGTGCTATGAGTATAAAAATAACAAAATATAATGCCTTGTGTAATCTTGGCAGTAGTATTGAAGAAGTATTCCAAAACGCGATAGGCGGAGTTTCGGATTGCTTTGAGGTTACGGAAAATTTGATTAAAGGGAAACCTGTTCGTGTCGGAACAATAAAAACAGAACTCCCAAAGATTGAAAATTCTGATTTTGACTTGCGTTGCAACGGTTTGCTTTTAAAAGTTCTTGAACCGCTAAAGTGTGATATTGAAAATCTTGTAAAAAAATACGGTGCCGAAAATATTGCAATAGTTGCAGCAACAACAAATTCCGGAGTTGAAGAATATGAAAGTTCTAAAAATCCGGCTCATTGTGAATTGGGAAATCCTGCAAAATTTTTGAAAGAATATTTAAGGCTTAAAAATATTCATACTTCGGTTTCAACGGCATGTTCTTCGGGCATAAAAGCTTTTTCGGTAGCAGCGAATTTTTTGGAACATGATATTGCGAGTGCAGTAATTGTTGTCGGAATTGATAGTATTGCAAAGGTTCCGATTTTTGGATTTAATTCTTTAGAAATATTGTCTTCTACTCCATCAAATCCTTTTTCCAAAAATAGAAAAGGTATAAATATTGGTGAAGCTGCTTGTATTTTTCTTGTTGAGAAAAATGTTACGGACGGTATTGAAATAGCGGGTATTGGCGAAACAACGGATATTTTCCATTTTACAACTCCGGATCCGTCCGCTAAGGAAGCGGTGATAGCAATAAATCAAGCGCTTAAAATGTCGAATCTAAAACCGGAAGATATTGATTATATCAATCTTCACGGCACCGGAACTTATGCAAACGATACAATGGAAGCAAAAGCTATCTATTCTTTGTTTGGAAATAAAGTGCCGACAAGTTCTACCAAACCTCTTACAGGGCATTGTTTGGGGGCTGCGGCAACAATTGAAACAGCTCTTTGCTGCAAACTTTTGGAACAAGCTGATGGCAAACTTTTTCCGCATATTTATGATGGGAATTATGATGAAAATTTAGAAAAAATAAAACTAGTTCCAAAAAATTTTAAAATTGAAAAAGTTTCGACTTGTCTGAATTTGTCGTTCGGATTTGGTGGAACAAACGCGGCAATTATTTTAAGGAGGGAAAATGTCTGATTATAATCTTGAAAAAATTCTTCCGCACTCCCATCCTATGATTTTAATTGATGATATTGTTGAATATGATATTGAAAACCAATATCTAATTTCAAAAGTTACGATAAGCGACAAAAAACTTTTTTTTGATAAAACTTTAGATGGGGTTCCTGGTTGTGTCGGGATAGAATTTATGGCTCAAACAATTGGATGTTATGCTTATTTTAAGCAAAATCAAAAGCCTCCAAGAATTGGTTTTTTACTTGGAGCAAGACTCATGAATTGTGCAGTTGATAAGTTTGAAAACGGAAAAACATACACTATTAAATCTAGCGAAGTATTTACTAATAATGAAATAGTTGCTTTTGATTGTATTATATACAACGAAAACGGTGATGAACTTGCTAGTTCTACGGTAAATACATATCAGGAGCATATTACGGAGGAGAGTAGTATTCACAATGAATAATAAAACAATCTTAATTACAGGTTCAAGCAAAGGTATCGGAAAAGCAACGGCTTTATATCTTGCAGATAATGGATATGACATTGTTTTGCACTGCTCAAAAAACACAGAAAAACTTGATGACTTAAAATCGGAAATTCTTTCAAAAGGAGTGAAATGTCGTGCGCTTGCGTTTGATGTAAAAAACAGGGAAGAAACTGCTGAAAGTCTTATGAAAGATATAGAAGCAAACGAAATTTATTATGGAATAGTGCTTAATGCCGGTATTGCAAAGGATAACCCTTTCCCTGCAATGGAAGATGAAGAATGGGACAGTGTACTTTTAACAAATTTGGGTGGATTTTATAATGTTTTGAAACCTTTGATTATGCCGCTTATTCAATCTCGTCGGGGAAGAATTATCGCTATGTCTTCGGTATCGGGAATTGCCGGAAATCGCGGACAAGTGAATTATAGTGCATCAAAAGCGGGAATTATCGGTGCTTCAAAATCTCTTGCTCGTGAGGTAGCAAAGCGCAATATTACAGTAAACTGTATTGCTCCTGGAATAATTGAAACTGATATGACTGAAAATATTCCGGATGAAGTAGTTAAACAAGTTCCTCTAAAACGTATGGGAACACCAAAAGAAGTGGCAAGTCTTGTAAATTATCTTTTGAGCGAAGATGCAGGTTATATAACCGGTCAGGTTATTTCAGTTAACGGAGGACTTTATGTATGAAAAAGCGTGTAGTAATTACGGGTATGGCATTGGCAACTCCGCTTGGTTCAACAGTTGAAACAGCTTTTGAAAGATTAAAGGTCTTTAAAAATTGTGTTGAGCACTGGAAAGTTCTTGACGATTACGATAAATTGAATACGAAACTGGCAGCAAGAGTTCAGGGATTTGAAATCCCGAAACATTTTACCAGAAAAGTTATCCGTACGATGGGTCCTGTTTCGGTTATGGCTGTAGCAACGGCGGAAGAAGCTCTTTCTCAGGCAGGACTTCTTGATAATTCGATAATTACAAACGGACAAACAGGTGTAAGTTATGGTTCTTCGTCCGGATCTTTGGATGCCATTATGGATTTTTATTCAATGTGCATAGATAAAGAAGTCAAAACGTTGAATTCTGGTTCTTACATAAAGATGATGGCACACACTGCTGCGGTGAACCTTTCTCTGTATTTTAAAACGCATGGACGATTAATTCCAACATCAACTGCTTGCACTTCAGGTTCAATGGGTATTGGATATGCTTATGAAATGATTAAAAACGGGTATCAAACAGTAATGATTGCGGGTGGTGCGGAAGAAATTCATCCGACTCAGGTTGGAGTTTTTGATACTTTATTTGCAACGAGTACGAAGAATGATACTCCAAACCTTACACCGGCTCCGTTTGATATTGAGAGAGACGGGCTTGTTATAGGAGAAGGTGCCGGAACTTTGATTCTTGAAGAATATGAACATGCAAAAGCCAGAGGGGCAAATATAATTGCAGAAATTGCAGGTTTTTATACAAATACCGATGGTACACATATTACAAATCCTAACAAAGATATGATGAGAGAAGTTATGCGTGGTGCACTTGTTGATTCGGGGCTTTCTGCCGAACAGATTGGATATGTAAATGCGCATGGTACTGCGACAATAAATGGAGATATCGCAGAATCAAATGCGACAGCAGAAATTTTTAAAGATAAAGTTCCTGTAAGTTCCATTAAAAGCTATACCGGACACACACTTGGTGCCTGTGGTGCTATCGAGGCAATTCTCACAATAGAAATGATGAAGAATAAATGGTTTTGTCCTACCTTGAATCTTAAAAATCCGGCTCCGGAATGCGGAGACCTCGATTATATAATCGGTACAGGACGTGAAATTGATACAGAGTACGCGATGACAAATAATTTTGCATTTGGCGGAATTAATACGTCACTTATCTTAAAAAAATAGTCGCTGTAAGACTATAAAATTTATTCGTCCATACAAGAAACTGATAATAGTCTTTACAAGTAACATTTACGTTCTTCGCCTTCGACACCGGCATAAAGTTCTACGTATTCTTTTGCAGGACTTGAGTCAATTTTGCTTATGAGAACTTCTTCTATCTGGAAAAATCCAACTTCAGCACTCATTTCGATGTCGATTTTGATAGGTTTTCTGTCTCCGTGGTGAATTCCTATTCTATTAATTGCATTTGCCGAATATTTGTGAATATCTCCGACTTTTGGTGTCGTATTCATTGAAAGCGGAATTCTTGCTCTTCCCTTTGTCATGTCACAACCATCGGCGATGAGAATTATTCCCGCCTCTATCGAATGAATTTTTCTGGACGACATGTGCCCTATAATTGCCTCAGTTGCAAGCGATTTTATAATTACGCGTCTGTGAAGATCATCAGGCAGTACATGTTGCAATGTTCTTTCCATCAGGGGTTGTGCCATAATAACTGACATATCTTCGTGTCCTTGTCTTCCTATCATCATCCCTAAATCGTGCATTAAGCCCGCGAGAATCACCGCGCACATACTATCTTCAAAAGTCCCTATTTCTTCTCTTTCCAAAGAAGTTTGAATACCTGCATCCTGAAGAATGTTAAGCATTTTAATCGCGTTTCCTGCAACTTGTCTCATGTGAACAGGTCCGTGATCGTTATAACCCAAGCGCCTTATGGATACACTGTTTGCATATTCCTGCATTTCTTGCAGTTCTTCATCTGCAAAAAGATAATTTACAAGTTTTAGGCAGGTTGGATTGTTTTCAAGCCTTCTAAGTATTTTTGATTCGATAGAAACTTCTTTTATTGATTTCATAATTTTTGACCTCTATACCTCTTATTTATATGATAACGCATTTAGTTAAAAATTTAAAGTGGGTATTACTAAAATTAATACTTGCCAAATTTTTAAAAACCTGCTACAATAATAGTATAAAAAGAGGTTAGTGTATGATAAATGCTCTCAGAATGTTTTCAAACAATTATGTGCAGGCACAAAATCAAGCTCGACAGGATATGATAAGCAAGCGTTATAATGAAATTTATGCACACGAACTTGCGCATAAAAGTGCCGGAGGAAGTCTTGCCGGCGGAATTGTAATAGAGCGTGATGCAAACGGAATTCCGATTGGCGGGCATGTTCCAATAAAAATGCCTTCTTTGAACAAAAATAATCCTGATAAAACTATTCGGGATGCGGATACGGTAATTCGTTCTGCTATGGCACCATCGGATCCATCCGATCAGGATTTTAGAGTTGCTTCTCAGGCGAGAATGATTAAAGCTCAGGCAGAAGATTATAAAAGACAAAATCCTCAAGTAGGTCAAAAATTGAATGTTAGTGTGTAGTGTGTAAGATATCTCGGGCAAAAACTGAGATATCTTTTTATTTTTTCTTTGTTTTTCCTTTTCGTTTCTGTGATATGATTAGGCAAAAGATGAAAGGGATTGAAAAAGATTAATGGAAATCAGTAAAACGGAAAGTGTGCTTAAAGCTGCATGGCTTATTGCGCTTGTAACTATTATAAGTAAATTTATCGGATTTTTCAGAGATATAATTATTGCAAAGTATTATGGTGCCTCTTTGGTTTCTGATGCTTATTTTTATGCGTATCAAATACCGTCTCTGGCTATAATTCTTCTTGGCGGAGTTGGGGGACCTTTCCATAGTGCTGCGGTTGCGGTGTTTTCAAAATTAATTCCGAACTTAAACGAAAAACCTTCCGAATTTGTGAATAAATTATATAATACATTTTTGACGTCAAGCGTTTTATTTTTCACTCTTTTGGGATTATTATTTTTCATTTTTTCGGATCAAATTATGGGGCTTATAATTTCTGATGGAAGCCGCGAATTGATTTCTCTTGCCTCAACGCATTTGAAAATCATGACGCCTGTTTTCATTGTGGGTGGAATTGTCGGAATTTATTACGGGCTTTTGATTACATATAAGCACTTTATGCTTCCAAATTTATCTCCGATTATGATGAGTCTCGTTATAATTTTAATGGTAACTTTGACAAAAAATGATAATTCGGGACTTGTTCTTGCTTGGGCAACTACAATCGGTGCAATCTGCCAATTTCTATTACAATTTCCAAAAATTCGACAAATCGGTTTTAGGTTTAAACCAAATCTTGCAATAAAAAACAATCCTGAATTTAAAAATATTTGTGAACTTCTTTTCCCTGCGGTTTTAAGTTCAACAGTCGGACAGCTTCATATTTATGTCGATATGTTTTTTGCATCATGTCTTGCGGAAGGTGCATGGACTGCAATCGGTTATGCAAACAGAGTTTTCCAGTTCCCTGTGGGAATTTTAGTCACTGCGTTTCTTGTTCCTCTTTTCCCGATTTTTTCAAGGCTTGTTGCAGAAAATGATTTTGACGGAATAAGAAAATATTTTAACAAAGGTGTCGGAGTTCTGTTTTTTGCGGCAATTCCTATAATTATCGGAATTCTTGTCGTTGGACTTGACGGTGTGAGGCTTGTTTTTGAACGCGGAGAATTCGATGCGAACGCAACGTTAATGGTAACTGAGGCTCTCTGGTTTTTGTCGGTTTCAATAATTCCTTATGTGTTCAGAGATTCGATTACAAGGGTTTATTATTCGTTCAATGATTCAAAAACGCCTTTTGTTGTTGCTTTTTCATCAATCGTTCTGAAGTATCTTTTGAACGTAATTTTTATAAACAAACTCAATATGGGTATCGGCGGAATTACGCTCTCAACATCGCTTGTAACCCTTTTTAATGCGGTTGTTCTCGGTGTTTTGATATCTAAAAAAATGAAAATGAACTACAAAGAATTGTTTATAAATTTATTCAAAATGGTTGTAGCAGGTGGAGTAACTTTTGCGTTGTGCTTTGGTTCTGCAATGATATTTGACAAACTTGAACTTCCGCGTGGAATTTTTGAACTCACAAAAATCTTAACTCTTGCCGTTGAGTGTCTTGTTATTTACACAGCCCTAAACCTTGCGCTGAAAATGGATTACGCACGGGAACTTGCAGGCAGAGTTTTGAGCCGCGTAAAAAAACAGAACATTGAAAATTAAATATTCGGGGCTAAGCCTGTATTTCTAAAGGAACTCCGGTGCAACATAATACATTGGCTTCGGCTGAGAGTTTCAGCGAAAGGAGGGCAGAATTATGAATGATTTTAATTTGAGTTTATTATTAATTCTCTTAATTTTATGCATAATTAAAGGCACTCACCGAATAAAGTAAGTGCCCATTGACTTCTTAACAGGTTACGGTTGTTAGCGCAACCGCCCCGATATTTATTATTATAACGCATATCATAAAAATTTCAAGTGCTAAAATTAAGGAGTATAAAATGCTGGAAAATAAAAACGAAATAAAGGAAATTCTTGAACAAGGCGGCGTAATAGCTTATGTCACAGACACCGTTTGGGGGCTGGGATGCCTTCCGAATAATGAAAAAGCAGTGAAAAAAATTTACGAAATAAAAAAACGCGAAGCGAAAAAGCCTCTTATCCTGATGTCTAACGAAGTTTATAATCTTCTGGAATATGTAAAACCCTTATCGAAAACTGCGCATATTTTGATAAAAAAATATTTTCCCGGAGCGCTTACTCTTGTTGTTGAAAAAAACGACAAAACTCCTGATTTTGTGACCTCGGGGATGAATACTGTTGGAATTCGTGTTCCTGATAATGAGGTTTTCAAGGAAATTTGTGAAATTGCACCGGGGCATGTTCTGGCAACAACGAGCGCAAACCTTTCGCACCAGCCGAGCGCCAAAACTTACGAACAGGCACTTTCTAACATGAAAGATCTGGCGGATTTAGTAATCCCAGACTACGGATGTTTTGCAAAAGGTTTGGAATCGACAGTTGCCGGAGTTTTTGACGATGAAATAAAAATCTTCCGTCAGGGTGCTACGCACGTAGACATGTTTACTTGAATTAGGAACTATGCTACCAATCTTCCGTCAGGGTGCTACGGTGCTACACACGTAGATACATTGGAGCTGGATTAGGAAATATTCGCTTTTGAAATGAATCAGGTTCTAAAGTGCAGAATGAGGTTAATGGCGCTTCTGAAGATTAATGTCTTTTGGCGGTTATGGCAAAATTTGACAGATTAAGTTACGCACGTAGATATGTTTACTTGAATTTGGTGGACGAAGTCCACTTTTACACATTGGAAAAGAAATAGGAAAAATCGCTTTTAAAGTGGATTAGGGCACAGCAAGTGCAGGATTAGGATATTAGCGTTGGGTAAGATGTTTTAATTGTTGATTCAATAAAAAATAACAAAATTGGCGTAATGCCGATTGAAGACTAAACCTTAACTAAATCTTTTTCAATCAATTTATAAAAATAATCTTCCATTTTATCGCGCCGGCTGATGTTTACTCTGTACGGAATAAGACTTTCGTTAAATTCAAGTTTAAGTTTTTCGATATCGGACTGAAGCGTCTCGTCGTCCGACACAAGCAAAATATCCAGATCGGAGGATTTTGTAAAATCGCCTTTTACACGTGACCCATAGAAAAAAAATGAATAAGGATACTTTTTCAAAATATCCTTAACTATTTTTTCCTCTTTTTCAGTCAAACCTTTAATCATTAGTCAAAACTCTCTCAAATCCTGTAATCAAAAATTCAACATCATTAATAAATTTTGGAACTATGTCAATAATCGGATAAGTAAGTTCAATGTTGTATTCGTGAGAGGTAATGTTTCGTTTTTCACGGTACTCTGCCCAATTTTCAAAATTTTTAATTAAGCCAAGTGCTAACATTTCTCTGAAAAGATTATTTATAGTCAAATCTTTTTCGGTTTTATCATATTCTTTTTTCAAGAATTTATTCATCAATTTCTTTGCGGTTTCATATGTATATTCAAATCTTTGAACGCAAGAATCTTTGATGTAAGTTTTGAGTTTCTCATCCTGCTGTTTGTTTAAGTCTTCGTAACATTCTCTCAGTGTAGAAAGACTTTTTTTCAAAACATTCAAATTTAACTCGGATTTTTTCATATAAACTCCTTTGTTAAGTAATGATATCACAAAATAAAAATATTGACTACATCATTTCAGCGCGTACAATAATCTTGTATATAACCGAAGGGAGTATAGAAATGTTGGATCGTATACAAATTACAAAAGAAGTAGAAGAAATGTGCTGCGTAAAACGCGGCGTTAAAGGTGAACCCGCTCCTATCCCTCAGGAAGGCGAATGGACAAAGGTTAAAAAAATCGAAGAAATTTCAGGCTTAACTCACGGCTGCGGATGCTGCGCACCCCAGCAGGGAACCTGCAAATTAACTCTTAACGTTAAAAACGGTATTATTCAGGAAGCCCTCGTTGAAACAATCGGCTGCTCAGGAATGACACATTCAGCTGCTATGGCAGGCGAAATTCTTCCGGGCAAAACAATCCTTGAAGCTTTAAATACTGACCTTGTTTGCGACGCAATTAACGTTGCAATGAGAGAATTGTTCCTCCAAATCGTTTATGGAAGAACTCAGTCAGCTTTCTCTGAAAACGGACTTCCGGTTGGTGCAGGTCTTGAAGATTTAGGCAAAGGTCTTTGCTCAATGACTGGTACAATCCATTCAACAAAACAAAAAGGTGTAAGATATCTTTCTTTGACAGAAGGTTATATTCTTAAGCTCGGTTTGGACAAAAATGACGAAGTTATCGGATATCAATTCGTAAACCTCGGTAAATTTATGGAAGCTGTTAAAAAAGGTGTTGACGCAAAAGAAGCTCTTGAAAAATTCACAGGAACTTATGGCAGATTTGCTGATGCGGTTAAATATATTGACCCAAGACAAGAATAGCCGGATTTTTGGTAGGGCGCCGTGGCACGCAGTGCCCCAGCCCGTGAGGTGGAGCGGGACGTTACTCCTGCGACAACCCGAATATTTCGGAACATAAATAAGTAATAAAAAAATTTAAGAGGAAAATAAAATGACAGTAAAATTTGAAGGACAAGATAGACGTGAAGCTACTCTGAAAAAAGTTTTACCTGAATATGGTTTCAAAAACTTGGAAGAAGCTCGCGATTTATGCTTATCAAAAGGAATTGATGTTGATGCGATTGTAAAAGGTATTCAGCCTATCGCATTTGAAAACGCAGTTTGGGCATATACTTTAGGTTGTGCAATTGCGCTTAAAAAAGAAGTTAAATCAGCAGCAGAAGCCGCTGAAGCTATCGGTTTAGGCTTGCAGGCATTTGCAATCCCTGGATCTGTCGGAGACAGCAGAAAAGTTGGTCTCGGACACGGAAACTTGGCAGCAATGTTACTCAGAGAAGAAACAAAATGTTTCTGCTTCTTAGCAGGTCACGAATCGTTTGCGGCTGCAGAAGGCGCTATCGGTATTGCAAAGAATGCTAACAAAGTAAGAAAAGAACCTTTAAGAGTTATTTTAAACGGTCTTGGAAAAGATGCTGCTTATGTTATTGCAAGAATTAACGGTTTTACCGCAGTTGAAACTGACTATGATTTCAAAACCGGCGAATTGAAAATTGTTAAAGAAACACCTTTCTCAGACGGAGAAAGAGCAAAAGTTCGTTGCTACGGTGCTGACGATGTTTCAGAAGGCGTTGCTATCATGGTTAAAGAAGGTGTTGATGTTTCTATTACAGGTAACTCAACAAACCCTACTCGTTTCCAACATCCTGTTGCAGGTACTTATAAGAAATGGTGCTGGGAAAATGGTAGAAAATACTTCTCAGTAGCATCA
>CAZCIW010000003.1:0-77763 GCA_964499135.1 uncultured Muribaculaceae bacterium | reverse complement strand
CGCGGGGTTACGCGGGGTTACGCGGGGTTACGCGGGGTTACGCGGGGTTACGCGGGGTGGCGCGGGGTGCAAAGCACCCCGCGCCACAACTAAAACTTTACAAAATATTATCTAAACCGTAAACAAAATCATTTGCGTTAGCCGTATAACGAACAGCAAGAAGAACTCCTTGCATGTAGCATTTCCTATCCATCGAATCGTGTCTGATTTTAAGAATTTGTCCCGAAGAACCAAAGATAACTTCTTGGGATGCAATATAACCGGGCATTCTTACAGAATGAATGTGTATATTCGCATAAGACTCTCCTCCTCTGGCACCTTCAATTGTCTCAACTTCTGCACAATTTCCTTTTGCAAGGTTATCGTTTTCTTCTGCCATAAGCTGTGCCGTCTTGATTGCAGTTCCGGATGGTGCATCCTTTTTCTGGTTGTGATGAAGTTCAATTATTTCTGCATTGTCAAAATATCTTGCAGCCTGACGCGCAAACATCATCATTAAAACCGCACCCGTCGAAAAATTCGGCGCAATAAGACATCCTGTGTTTTTTTCTTTTGAAAGCGTTTTCAAAGCCTCAATTTGTTCATCCGTTAAACCGGTTGTACCAATAACAATCTTTATTCCGTTGTTAAGACAGAAAAACGCGTTTTCATAAATTGATTTTGGTTGCGTAAAATCAATTAAAACATCAATATCCTCAACACGCGCGGCTTCTTCAATTGTTTTATACATGTCAGATGCCGCAATATCAATTTTTGCAACAAGCTCCATATCTTCAGCCGCTTCAACAGCACTAACTACTTCTTGTCCCATTTTTCCCAATGCACCACATACTGCAACTTTTATCATAAATTCTTCTCCTTATTTTTCACATATATTAACATAAAAGTAAAATTTCTGTGCTAAAATATACAGGTAATAATAATTTATAAGGAGAGAACAAAAATGGCAGACGCAAAAATCTTAGCAACAATTCAAAGAAGCGATACCGAACAATTACAAATTTCTGTAAGCGAATATAAAGGCAAAAGCTATCTTAATATGAGAATTTTCTACACCACTGATGAAGGTGCAACTTGGATTCCAACAAAAAAAGGGGTAACATTCTCACCCGATCAACTTGACCTTCTGGAAGAAGCCGTCCAAGAAGCAAGAAAAGAATTCATGGCAGAATAAGATTTTAAAGCGGGGAACTGAAACTTTATTATGGGAAATAATATTCAAAAAAATTTGAAACTTTTTGAAGAACCATCTGCTTCGTCTAACCTTCAAAATTCCCCCAAATACGCTCTTGCACTGGTGAACATTACGGGGCTTGGAGTAAAGACTTTCAGCTACCTTATCCCCGATGAGATGAAAAACAAACTTCAAATCGGGCAGGCAATACTTGTACCTTTCGGGCGCCAAGGATTAATAAACGCATTTTGCGTAGGGTTTTCGGACTATCTGCCGGGGGATTTTAAGGTAAAGAAAATAAGCAGAATTCTTGATGAAACCCCGCTTTTTTCAATAGATTATCTTAAACTTCTTGAATGGGTTGCAAATTACTACTGCTGTGATCTCGTAACAGTTTTGAATGCCGCAATACCGATGAAATTAATCGAAAAAGCCTCAAAAACTGAACTTGCGGTTGAGTTTGTAACCTTCGACGGTGCGACGAAACGCCAGAGAGAAGTCCTTGAAATTCTTAAAACTTCAGGCAAAATGCCAGCCATAATGTTTGAGAAAATAGCAAAAACAACAAGAACAACCCTAAAAAAACTTGAAATGCTCGGATGTTTAAAACTTACAGAAGAAAACATCTACAGAAATCCGCTTGACATATTAAAAATTACTAAAAAAGAACCCCTGTTTGAACTTTCCGGTGATCAGAAAAAAGTTTATGAAGGAATAACAAAAAAAATTGACAGGCAAAATAATAACATTAAATCGCAAACTATTCTTCTACATGGAGTTACAGCATCCGGGAAGACAGAAGTTTACTTCAAACTCATAGATGACTGCATAAAATCAGGCAAAAACGTTCTATTTCTTGCCCCGGAAATAGCGCTTGCCTCCCAACTTACAAAGAGATTAGCAAAAAAATTCGGAACCGAAGATGTCGCAATTTGGCACAGCAGTATTTCTGATGGAGAACGATACGACGTTTGGCAAAAACTTTACCACGATGAAATAAAAATCCTTGCTGGCGCACGCTCAGCTGTTTTTGCACCACTTAAAAATATCGGACTTATAATAATCGACGAGGAGCACGAAAGTGCTTATAAACAAACTTCTCCTGCGCCAAGATATGATGCAAAAATTGTCGCCGCAAAACTTGCGGAATTTCATAACTGTCCATTGCTTCTGGGCTCGGCGACTCCGGATATTTCGACATATTACCGCGCAATAAATTCAGGAAACCTTTTTGAACTAAAAAAAAGATTTAATGATGCAAAAGTCCCACCCGTTACGGTAATTAACATGCAAGAATACGGTCGGGCAGCTTACAAAAACGTAATATCAATACCTCTACAAAATGCAATAAAAGAAACCCTTGAAAAAAATCAGCAGGTAATTCTTTTAATCAACAGACGTGGATTTTCTACATTTACGCAATGTAAAGCATGCGGACACGTAATCGAATGCCCAAACTGCGCAATTCCGATGATATGGCATGCAAAAGACCAAATGCTCAAGTGCCATTACTGCAACCATAGCGAATATTTTCCCGATTTCTGTCCTGAATGCGGTTCTGATGCATTAAGAAACAGTGGCACAGGAACTCAAAAAATCGAACAATATATAAAAGATCTTTTTCAGGACAAAAATATTGAGCGCATAGACAGCGACATTTTGATAAGGAAAGGCGAACACGTAAGGCTTCTTGAAAAATTCCAGAGCGGAAAAATCGACATTCTTGTCGGAACACAAATGATTGCGAAAGGACTCGATAATCCGAATGTAACACTTGTTGGAGTAATTTCCGCTGACGCAAGTTTTAATCTTCCTGATTTCAGAGCCTCTGAAAGAGGTTTTCAGCTTCTCACACAGGTTGCAGGGCGCGCCGGACGAGGAGAATTCGCCGGAAAAGTTTATTTTCAGACCTACAACCCCGATTATTACGCACTTGCAAGCGCGAAATCACAAAATTACGATGAATTCTACTCAACGGAAATCGTTGCAAGAGAAGAGTTTGATTACCCACCTTTCAGCCAAATAATAAGACTTATCTTAAGTTCGCAAAACAACTTCCGCGCCGAAAAATCTGCTCAGGAAATTGCTCTAAGACTCTGCACAATGATTGAAAAATTCGGAATCTCGGAACGACTTGAAGTTCTAGGTCCAACACCATGCGTAATTGAACGAATTAACGGACTTTACAGATTTCAACTTATTATAAAAAATAAAATGGGAGAAAAAGGTCATCAATTTATATCAAGTTTTCTAAATAAAATTACCGTTCCAAAAGACATTAAACTCGCAATCGATGTTGACCCTCTGGATATTCTGTAAAGAATTAAACACACATCCTAGCTCTCTACACTTCGTTTTGCTTCGGTATACAAGCTCTCCTCGTTCCTAGTCGGTTCGTTTTGCATTTCGCAAGACAAGTGGATATGGAAAATTCCCATTACCCCTTTAAATGGTAGAATATATCCAATAATTGACATGCCTCAATCACTTACATATAAAGCCAGAGAATAAGTCTTAAATATTTTGCGACAAGAACGGCAAGAAGGCTTAAAATAAAATCATAAATAATCTTTACTCCACTCTGAGCAACAATCCACCCACTGATGAAAGACCACCCTTCATGTCTGAATGCCGCAATCGCAAGCATATAAAGAATTCCAATGGCGTGAATTGTCAACACTCCAACAGTAACAGCTTTGATAGAATTTTTGTATGTAAAACCTTCTTTCAAAATCGTTCCTGTAAAAAATACCGCCGGAATGTAAGCCAACAAATACCCAAACCCATATTCGCCGATATATTGCCAACCGCCTCCAAGTGCAAATACAGGAAAAATAAAAAGTCCTGTCAAAAGATAAATCAAGACACTTGCAAATCCGAACTTTCTTCCCAATAATCCCGCCACAAACATAACAGCAGGAACTTGCGGAATAAGACTAAATGTTTGAACAAAATTCTGAATTTTCACATCAGCACCCGATAATAATTTACCACTTAATCCGAAATGCGTAATATGGAGTTGTACAAAAGTTGAAATTACAAGCAGAAACGAACATAAAATTATCAACAAAAAACTGCTCAGACTAAACTTTAAACCTGATTTATAAGTCCTTACTTTTTTAACCCGATTAGCCGTATCTGTTGAGACTTCCGGCTGCGAATTTTGTGGAGCATCTTCTGTCATAATTTATAAGTAACCCCTGTTTTTTCAACTAATCTTTCAAGATTATGTTCATATATATTTTTAAATCTATCGTAAAAAATATTTTCTGTCCACATTATTAAGGCATCTTCATTATTATTCTGATAGTAACCTTTTCTTACTCCCAATGATTTAAAACCGTACTTTTCATAAAGCTTTGTTGCCGCTTCATTAGAAACTCTCACTTCAAGTGTCAAATATTTTACTTTTTCAAGATAACAAGACTTAATAATTGCAACAAGCAGTGCTTCTCCCACACTTTTACGCCTAAAATTAGGAGAAACTGCAATATTTGTGATATGTGCTTCTTCCATAATTTGCCAACAACCGCAGTACCCAACAAGATTACCTTTTGCGTCAAAAGCACAAAAATACTTTGCTAGATTATTATTCAATTCGTTAAAAAAAGATTCTTTTGACCAGTGATGTTCCCCATAAGCTTTTTCTTCAATAGAAACCACATCATCAAGATGTCCTTTTTCCATTCGAACAATTTTTAAAACATTATTTGCCATACAAAAATTTTATCACGACAAAAATTCACCCGCAACAAGAAAATAAAAAGGCGACTTTTAAAAATCGCCTGATAACCAGATTTACACTATGTAAGTGCTCAGAAAGGAAGTCTTTTCTAGTGGCAGGTTTCGCTCACACACTCTCAAAACAATACTTAATCGTTTTGTTTGACAGAGTGCAAAATCAGTTTCATTTTACTTCGTAAAATTTTCGCTCATTCACTCCGCACTATTTTTAGTTTAGCGAACTTCGTTCGCTCCATTCTACCACATCTTGCTTAGCGGTGTTAGACGACTCGACGGCTACCGCCTCTGCTATTGTGTCACCATTTTGTTGTCAAGCTACCACATTCTATGCCGGATTGACCTCCGCGCCTTGCGCAAAATTCACTATTCACCCAAATTTATCTGAGAGAACTGAACTATTTTGTTTTTGCCACATTTTTTGGCATTGTAAAGCGCGTGTTCCGCATATCGGATAATAGTATTAACATCCTCATCAGTATCTTCAAGACACGGATAAGTAGAAATTCCACCGGAAATCGTAATCGGATGTCTTTCTTCTTCTCCGGCAGGAATAAATTCCATCTTCTCAATATCGCGTCTAAACCTTTCACCAAAAAGAAATGCGTTTTCTTCCGATGTGTTTGGCAAGATAAGAAGGAATTCTTCATCACCGTAACGTGTAAGGATATCTTCTTTTCTGATAAGCTGCTTCAATTTATCCGCAATTGAACGAAGCAAAACATCGCCCCATTCATATCCGTAAATATCATTTACAACTTTGAAGAAATCCAAATCAAACAATAGACAAGAAAGTTTTGTTCCATATCGTTTTGCACGTGAAATTTCCTGTTCAAGACGTTCTTGAAGATATTTTCTGTTATGAAGTCCAGTAAGTTCGTCTGTTGTTGATACTTGTAAAAGTTTTTCGCGCAAATCACGGATTTTCAACAGAGCTTTCACCCTAATTAAAAGTTCACCCGTATCAACCGGAGTCTTAATCATATCATAAGCATAAGCTCTAACAGTCGCGCCTTTAAAAGATTCACCAACAAAAAGAACAGGTGTTTTAAACTTTGTAACCATCAAAACATCTTTGAGATTAGGGACATCTTCAACAACAATCAATGCAGGATTAAGCATTTCATAATCTCTTAAATTTTCAGCATCTTCTATTCTGACGTTAACATCTTCAATTCCTGCTAAAACATCTGCAAGAGATGACGATTTCTGGCTTGTATAAACAATTATATTTCTCATCTTCCTATCCTTAAAAATAACTTCTTCTTACGTAGAATTTTAGCACGCAGAACATGCCAGAGCAATTTGTAACAATCACTTAACAATGTTAAAGTTTCATTCAAAAATGTCGTAAACAAATCTATCATGCCGAAGGTTAGCTACAATAAAAGGTTATTTTATGACAGAAAAGGTAAACTTACAGCAACAAATACAACAATACAGACAAGCAAATCCTAAATGTAGGGGTCTTTCAGATAAACAAATTTTGTCCATTATGATTAAAAATGGTCAAATTACCTTGAGTGATGCTCAAAAAAGTTCAATATTTACAAATAACGCAACAAACAATAACAGCAAAGGTTTGAATGTTGAAAAGCATTCCAAAACACAAACTGCAAAAATTCCTGATGTCATAGTAAAAAGTTCAAATGGTAAAGCATATAATTTTAACAAAACTCTTGAAAATCGAATTAATAATGTCACAGCAAATCTTAAAAAAGCAGAAACTAATAACGGTTTTATAGGCAAAGCTTGGAGTGGATTTAAAAATCTGACCGGAATCGGTGACAGTTCGGATAAAGTCAGAGAACAACAGGAATTTGAAAAGAAATTACTTGCACAGTTTAATACGAATAAACAAAGACGCCCACAAATTTTTAAAGAATTAACAGGAGTTGATTATACCCCTAAAAATCTTGAAAAATTTGTTAAAGGTGAAATAATACTAAAATCCGAACAGGCACTTACAGGTTATAAAGAAGGTCAGGAAATGGCAGCCGATGTTATAGCCGATGTAGGTGCAGGGCTTGTATCATACGGAACAGCAGCAGCCTGTGTTGTAGGTGGTATTGCCGCGGCACCGTTCACGGCCGGAGCATCTCTGACAGGAGTTGCAGTTGGTATCGGAATTGCAGCAGGAACAGGCGCCGTTGTAAAAACAGGGATAAAATATGCGGATGCAAAAAGTGCAGGACGAAACTACAGTTTAAAAGACGCAGGTCACGATTGCGCAACCGGAGCCTTTTCAGGAGCATTAGCACCCGTAACTGCAGGTGCTGGTGGAGCTATAGGTAAAGGTGTTGCAGTCCAAACAACCAAAGTCTTAGGAAAAACAGCATTAAAAGAAGGTACTAAACAAACCATAAACAATGCAGTTAAATTTACTGCCGAAGTTACCGCGGATGGTGCAATAGGTGGCGGAGCAGACAACTCTTTCAGAGCTGCTATTGATGGTGCAAATGCGGAAGAGATTTTTGAAGCCGGGATATTAGGAGCGGAATACGGTGCTATACTAGGTCCGGTTATGGGCTGGGGCGGAAAAGCTGTCGGTAAAGGCTATAAAGCTACAAAACAAACCATCGCAAAAGCTGATAACATGCCTACCGGTAAAGATATTCACACCTCAAGCAAAAATCTTATCGATACAACCGACGACTCAGTTGTTCTTACAAATGAAAAACAAATAGTCAAAAACGGCAAGCTTGAACGTGAACTTGAGCTCAACGAAATTGGCGAAAAAATGGCACGCGCCACAGCCAATGAAATTCATACAAATGCAGTTAATGCCGAAAAAGCAATTTTAAAATTGATGAAAAAAGCAGGCTTAGGCACAGCAGACGTAAATATGACACACCGCCCCAAAAGTGCACAGAGCCTATACGACAAAATTAAAAATGCCGTCTGTGACCCAAAACACCCATCCTCATTTAAAGAAGCCGTAAAATCCATTCGCGACGCTGTCGGAACACGAACAGAACTTACTGATTTTAATTACAAAAAACACCCCGACATCGTTGAAATGTACAAAAAAGACCCGAAAAAGGCAATTCAAATGGCGGCAGAACGTCAGTCAGAAGAATATGTTCAAAAGGTTAAAGATATAATTACGAATTCCGTCACTAACCCTGACGCACAACTTAGAGCCATAAGAATTTCAAACTACATGGGCAAAGACGGCATTCCGTATTTTTCAGAAAAACAGGTTGCAATGTTGCAGGATTATGCAGCACAACACGGCATTGACCTGCACGTAAAAAATAATCTTACAAAAGTGCGCGCCTCAGGCTACACCGCACTTCAAATGAACTTCCAGACAAAAGACGGTTTCACCTTTGAATGGCAACTCAGAGGCTCAAAAGTTAACAAATTTGCCGAATGCGAACATGTACCCTACGATATTAGAGAAGACAAAGACGTAACAGGCGGCAGAAAATTTTTAAAAGCGCTTTACGAACCTATCGAAAACACAGTAAAAGGATTAAGTAAAGAAGAATTTAACAAATACAACGAATATCTGACTGCACACTATGAACATTTGAGAAAACAGGAACTCGGATTTGAAAGCACTCCACCAAAACTTGAAGACTTCAACCTCAAAGATCCAAAATTAAAAGCCGAAAACCTTGAGCTTTTACACGAAATTTCAGACAAACTGAAAAACGGTGAAATCAATGAACAAACAGCATTATTATCATATGCCGCAAAAACCGAAGAAAGGATCTCAATTCCTTCCGGCAAATTTAGCGCACCTGTTGAAAAATTAGAAAAAGGCTATATCTTAGACGCAAAAACAAGCAAGCCTGTTAAAGTGGACATGAATAAAATTAAAATTGATATAAATGATTACATGAACTCAGGAACAGTCTCAATCAATGATGAATTTGGAAACCAATTAGGCATAGTAACTTTTGATATGCGAAATACTCATGCCGGACTGCCCGGAATTCATTTTGAAGGTTTAGTTTCAAATGTTGAAGGGCTTGGTATCGGAACGAAACTCATTGATGAACTTGTAAAAATGAGTAAAGCAAAAGGCTGTGAAGGCAGATTACTTGCAACAGCAAGCCCGATGAAAGGTGTAAACGGGAAATTAACAAACCTTGAATTCTACTATAAAAAAGGATTTAAAGCAGTATCCCCAGAAAAGCACTCAATGATTGAAGAGTGCATACAACAAAATAAAGAAATTCCGCTTGGTTTAAATTTCTTCACTGAAATAGAATATATTCCCAAAAATTGATGTATAATAGAAAAGAGGTTAAAAAATGGATGCAATCAATTCTTCAAAACTAAATAAAATACCGCAAACCGGAGTAAAGATAAAAATGGAAAAATTTGACGACAAATTATCACAAATGGTTAAAACTCTGACAACACGAGCAGAACGCGAAGTCTGCGAATATGGAAGTTTCAAAACCGTGAAAGAAAGTATAAAAAGTACTGATACAAATAATTTAGTACAAGATTTGACCCTACAGGTAACTCCTTTGCCGCACGTTTTAAAAAGCGAAACTCCAAACTTTGAAAAACTCCGCTACCTTGAACTTGTCGGAACAGGCTCAAAAGGTCAAAGCGAAAGCGTAATTCTTAAACGCGGCACAAAAGAAGAGATTATGAGCGCTTTAAAAGATGAAAATCTTCTCGAACGCCTCCAAAAAAATACCGAAGAATTCAAGACAAGCTTTCTGGAAGACTAGATTGTGCGAAAAAATTCAAAACGCGTGAACTAAGTGTTTTTCAAAACCCTCAAAAGAGAAAAAGAAGACTTTAAAAAAGTCTTCTAAATCCGTTACTTTATTTATAATCGTTCTATTTATCCCCAAGATATTTTATAAGTTTTTGAATATCCTTGTTCCAGATACCATTCCAGTTGCGAATTATAATATCCGCCGGACAAACACCATCTTGCACAAGTTCTTTTATCGAGTCAAGGAAGACTTCCTCTTTTGTATCCATTTCGATAAGTGATTTTTCAGCAATGTAAAGAATTTCTTTTGCAATCTCGGAAATTTCAACCCCTTTTATGTGAGCTTTTAGCGCATTTTTCGGAACATTATACCTCAATTCTGAAAAATCATTATAACTAAACGGCGCAAAAAGTTCTTCAATTTCATCAAGTGCACTTTCGTTATATAAAATTCCCTTGTAAATCGCAAGAACCGAATAAATCATATCTTTTCCGACACAATCATGGTTTCTTATTTCGATAAAATTACGCAGCCTTACTTCAGGGAAATAAAGATTTGCATGAAGTTTAAAATCCTCTATATCCGCATCAAAGTCACGATAACCGTCATTCATAAAATCTTCAAACGTCAACTTTCCTTTTAAAGAAATAGGAGTATTTTCACGGTTAATAAAAATCATCGGGCTTTTCAAAACGCAATCGACATATTTTTCAAACGAAAATTCATCGTCCATTTTTCCTGCAAATCCGCACCGGTCGTTATCGGTATTGAGCCAGCTTAAAGCCCTGAAACTCTTATAACCCGTCTCAACCCCGCCTCTAATCGGAGAATTTGCAAACATTGCAGTCATAAAAGGAGTTAATTTGTTTGCAACAGAAAATTTCCGCATTGCATCTTCTTCACTCTCAAAATCAAAACAGCCCTGAATGCCTGCGGTTTCCATCATCATAACATCCGACAAAATCCCCCAAAGATACTGCGCCATAATTCTGTATCTACGCTTCGGGATAAGTGAAATATTTTTGTGCGTAGACAAAGGCGAAACTCCATATTCAAGAAGGTTAATATTAAATTTGTCCCAAATAGGCGCCATCTGTGAATTCAATTCATCCACTTTTTTCTTCAAATCAAAAATCGACTCTTTCGGCTCAAGACTGAGTTCAATCTGGCTACCTGGTTCGAGCGTAATCGTGTTATGCCCCTGCTTTAGCCCAATGATATTATAATCATCGGTAATATAATCCCAATTTTCAGACTTTGCAAACGCACGCAAAAAATTACAAACCCCAAAATCACCCTCATATGATACCGCCTTATTTGTAACATCGGAAAGAGGAAGACGCTCAAATTCCATTCCGACTTTATGTTCGGATTTCAGTTTACAGCCTTTTGTAAATAACTCCAAAATATCTTCGCGCCCTAATTTTTTCCTTGTCTGTAAATTACTCACTATTAACCTCCACAGATAACTATACTATAACCATTGTTAAAATATCAAAAATGATTATTATAAACATTAGCCTGTCTGTGCTATTATAATAGGTAACATGAACTATTTTGAACGCGCAAAATTCTTTAAAACAAAAAAACGACTCGGGCAGAACTTTTTAATCAATGCCGACGTAATTAACGCAATCATTGATGAGGCGGGAATTACGGACCATGACACAGTAATTGAAATCGGACCAGGAGTCGGTTTTGTCACTGAACAATTAATCAAGCATGCCAGAAAAGTTATTGCAATTGAGTTAGACGGTGAGGCAATAGAAGAATTGAAAAAACTCAATGCGTCTAATTTAGAAATTATCCATCAGGATATTTTGAAGACTGATTTTTCAAAATTAGTAGAAGAAGGCGAAAAAGTTAAAATCGTTGCAAACATCCCTTACTACATAACAAGCCCTATTATCGCGCATCTTCTCGGAGAAATCGATGATTTGAACAATAAAAACCGAAAACGAATAAAAGATATTATCCTTATGGTTCAGGAAGAAGTTGCAAAAAGAATGGCAGCAAACGAAAATTCGCCATCAAAACAATACGGACTTTTAACAATCTTGTCTCAGTTCTGGGCAGATGTCGAAATTTTCAGGCTCGTCGGCAGAAAATCATTCTACCCCGCCCCGAAAGTCAACTCTGCACTTGTTAAACTTAACGTTCTCGAAAAACCGAAACTTGAACTTACAGATTATACTCATTTTAGAAAAACAGTAAAAGCCGCATTCTCACAGCGCAGAAAAAATATTAAAAACTGTCTTCTTCAAGGCGGATTTTCAAAAGAAAACATCCAAAAATCACTTTCCGCACTTCAAATTGACGAAAACACCCGCGGCGAAAAGCTATCAATAGAAACTTTCGGTAAACTTTCAGAGGAATTATTAAAAAATGGATAACTTACTTTTGTCCTCAAACGAAGCACTAAACAGACAGCGCAACACTTCAAATACCGCTGCAACCTCACCATCTGCTCCGTCTTCATCATCCGCTTCATCCTCACAGTCCATTCCGTCCGCCCCGTCAAAAAAGATAATAAAAATCCAATGTCCTGCAAAGATTAATCTTGGTTTAAAAGTCACCGAAAAACGCGACGACGGATTTCATAATATAGAAAGCATTATGCAAACGATTAATCTTTTTGATTATCTGACATTAAATGCCGAACCTTCCGAAAAATTTGAAATAAATCTTTCCGGCACAAGCACTGAAATTCCATACAATGAAGAGAATCTTGTCTATAAAGCAATCGTGCTTTTTTTCTCCGCAGTAAATCTTCCGACACACCATATTGAGGTTTATATCGAAAAAAACATTCCTGTCGCTGCAGGTTTAGCCGGCGGAAGCACAAATGCAGCAGGGATTTTAAAAGGCTTGAACGAAATTTTTAACTCGCCGCTTTCAAACAAAAAACTTCACGAACTATGTGCAAAACTCGGATCAGATTTGAACTTTTGCCTTGAAGGCGGAAGACAGCTTGCAAAAGGACGCGGAGAAATCCTTGAACCACTGGAGTTTGAAGAATTTGAACTTTCACTCATAAAACCCCTTAATCTCGGCATTAGCGCAAAAGAAGCTTATACAAAATTTTCAGAAAAGATATCAGCAAGTAAACAAGGACGCGAAAGCTATAAAAACGACCTTGAATGGGCACTAATTGATGATTATAAAGAACTTCAACAAATCAAAGAACTTTACCCAGAATCAATTATGTCCGGCTCTGGCTCAACTTATTTTATAATCGATAAAACTTTTTCACCCCAAGAAAACTTCTGGATAAAAAACAATTTAAAAACGATTCCGGATGGTGTAAAAATAATTTGTTAAAGTTGTTCAATTTACTGTCCGAGAAAACACGCACTTAAATGACTTTCTCCAACGGAATATAATTGCGGAACTTCTTCAATACATCGTCCAAAGCAACACTTACATCGCGGATGAAAACGACAGCCCGAAATATCTTGATGAATTGTCGGCGGCTGACCTTGAATTGTTTCAAGCACTTTTGCACGATTTTGCGGAATAGCATTCAAAAGTGCAAGCGAGTATGGATGTTTTGGATTTTTAAAGAATTCAGCAGATGGCGCATTCTCAACAATTCTTCCCGCATACATTACAGAAACCTCATCCGCATTTTCACCGACAAGCGCCAAATCATGCGTTATAAGAAGAATTGACACTCCTTTATCACGTTTTATGTCACTCAAAAGCTCCATTATTTGAGCCTGAATTGTCACGTCCAACGCCGTTGTCGGCTCGTCCGCAACTAAGATTTCAGCGTTACAGCATAAAGCCATTGCAATAATTGCCCTCTGCTTCATTCCGCCGGAAAACTCATGAGGATAACTCTTTAATCTTTCCTTGGCACACGGGATTTGAACTGCATCCAGAGCTTCAAGTGCTTTTGCTTTCGCATCCGCGCCTCTAAGATGTTGATGAATTTTTATAACTTCCAATAGCTGATTTTCAATCGTATATAAGGGATTTAGAGAAGTCATTGGATCCTGCGGAATTAATGCAATTTTTGCCCCGCGAATTCCATACATATCTTTTTCAGCAAGTTGTAAAATATTTTTTCCTTCAAAAATAATTTCTCCGCCTATAATCCGCGCAGTTTTTGGTAGAAGTCTCAACACAGAAGAAGCACTTATAGACTTTCCACATCCGCTTTCTCCAACAAGCGCAAGCATTTTACCTTTTTTCAGCGAAAAATTCACATCAAAAAGCGCCTGTCTAAAACCATTTTCAGTATTAAACCCTAAATTTAAATCTCTCACTTCAAGAATTTTCATAAACTTTATTATACACGATAACACTCAATTAAGTAAATAAGCTAATAGAGGGACATCTACTGAACATAATTCCGCCCAAGACGGAGTTAGCGCGGACGGGGCGGACGGGGCGGACGGAGCGGACGGGGCGGACGGAGCGGACGGAGCGAACGGGGCGGACGGGGCGGACGGGGCGGACGGAGCGGACGGAGCGGACGGAGCGAACGGGGCGGACGGGGCGGACGGGGCGGACGGAGCGAACGGGGCGGTTTTATATTAGTTGGTAAATGAAATAATTAAATATTACAAATTATTAAGATAATTTTTAATTGTCGAAAACCCTGATTTTACGGTACTTTCAAAAAATTCAAAGCAGGCTAAAAGCATGTAACCATGCAATTTTTGAAGAGAAAAATTGTTTATAAAAGTATAGGGGATATAAAACAGTTTTGTAGCTGTTTTATAACAAGGTCAAATTTGAAAGGGGAAAATTATGACAGATGCAGTAAAAGGAGTAGCTGCGCAGCCTTACGAGGATGGACAATACAGACGTTCCAGACTTGACAGAGACAAAGCAAGAGCATTGAAAACAGACAAACATGCAAGAAGTGTTTTCAAAGAACAAAAAGCAAAAGAATACAAACAAGAAATTCCGGAGCTTACTCAAAGACAGGCAAATTCTTTCGGCAAAAAAACAATGCAGAACGAAAGAACAGCCGCAGTAGTAGATGACAGAATGGTTTTCATCGACAAGGCAAAAATGGATGCTGCTCCAAAAACGAACAATCAAGAAAACGTTTTCATTGGAGAAAAAAATAAGTCTGATAAACAAATCAGAAAAATGATTGCAGAAAATCCGGAAGATTTTTACATCAACGGAGAATTTTCAAGCGATCAGTATAAAAAACGAATTGGTAGTTACACCGGTTTTGATAACAAAGGTAACCTTGACGAAATTGCAACAATGTCCGCAGATTACGGTATCAGCAAAAAAGCTACAAGAAAAGCTATGAAATATGCCGGCTATGAACGCGAAAAAGATTTAACCGTACTTTACAAAACACTTGCAGCTCTTGGAGTTCTTGGCGCATCAACAGGTGTCGGTGCACTTCTTGGCAACAAATTTACAAGTAATGTTTACGGTGTTCACAACAATGGTTCAAGCGAACTCCTTGATACAATTGTAACGACTTCAAATTCAACACAAGTCGGCGCATTAAAAGGTTTGCTTGCAGGTATTCTTCCGGCAGCAATAGCGGCTGCTCTTGTTAAGGATAACGGTTCTGCCGACATCTTCAAAGGCAACACTGCAGAAGAAATCGTGGCTAAAGGCGAAAAGAATATCGAATCTCGTATCAAGGGTGATAAAAACCAAAAAATGATGAAAGCAATTCTCAGAATGGAAAACCTTACTGACGAAGACAAAGCAATCATCCTAAAACTTGCATATGGAGAATTGACTGGCAAAAAAGTTAATGACAGAGAACTTGCAGCAGCATACGAAATCGCTAAATTCTGCAACGCTCATCCTGAAGTTAAAGCAAAAGATTATGACAAACTTCCGGGCACAGCTCCAAAAATTGAAGAAAACAACAATGATGACGATCCGCAAGTTGACGAAAATAACAATATCGAAAATGAAAACCACAACGAGCAACCAAAACCCTGCGGATTGGATGTTATCGGCAACAAAGATGGAGTAAAATCTCATAAATACCAGATTGTACGCGGCGATAACCCATACGGAGTAACCGAAGGTTTATACAGACGTGCGGACGGAAAACCAATGACTCACAAAGAAACTCTGGCTCTTCGCTATGACTTGTTTGGTAAAAACAGAGGGTTTAATAAACTCGAAGTAATTAACCTTCCTGACTCAAAAACAGTAAACGGTGTTAAATACGTTTATCACAATGGGAAAGTTAAACAAGGCACAATCGACAATAAGAACTTTAAGCCGTTCAAACCATACAAACCAGTCACTTACCCCGGTGAAACCTACAGAATTGAAGAAGGTTGCGGCAATACAGTACTTAGAAATAACATCGCAAACGAAGAAACTGCAAACAAAGAAGCAGCTAAAATCGCAGCAGAAAATCCGAATAAATTCTTCTTTATTAAATAAAATCTGTCTATTACATAAAATAAGCGGCGGGCATAAATGCCCGCCGCTTTAATATAAAAAGACCTCGTACTATTTTATTCACGAGGCCTTTTATAATGACTGCAAATTTAAGATGAGTTCGTGGTGGCTCACCGGCAGCCATTTGCCAAATTCTACCGCAGTTTTAGCACATATCCAATAATTTTAGACAATAAGAAGTGCACCACGCCCCGTTAATCCGAGGAGGACTCGGTATGAATTTGAAAACTATCAATCTGCTTTATTTTCAGATTTATTTTCCAACATTTTACCATCTTTTATTTCAAGTTTTTTAGGTTTAGCCTGTTCAATATTTTGTTTTGGAATTTTTATGGTCAAAAGACCATCTTTATATTCTGCATCGGCTTCATCTGCCTTTATCGGAGTGTCGAAAGAAATTGTTCTTTTGTATCGTCCATAACGAAATTCACTGGTCTGAAAACGTTCGTTCTTAGCTTTTTCTTCTTTCTCTTCGTTTTCTTCCCTTATTTCTGCGGTAATTGTCATAAAATCGTTATCCAGTTCAATATCAATATCTTCTTTTTTAACACCCGGAAGCTGAACTTTTACAGTATATTTTTTATCACATTGTTTAACTTCTATAGCAGGTCTCCATATAGTATTCTTTTTTACATTCAACGGATGTGCAAAACTATGAGTCATTAAAGTATCACGAAGAAAATTGTTCAATTCTTGGTGAATACTATCAAAATATAGTTCAGGTTCTCTTATCATCAGTTCGTATTTCATATTAGCTCCTTTCTCATTCTTATACTAACATTTTTTAAAACTGCATTCATTAGACTCAAGCATTAAAATTTAGGCACATATATATAGTCGTTAGTCTAAGCAAACTAACAAATACACAAATAAACTCGTCGATTATCTTCAAAAAAAAACGCAGTTTTAATTTTCATCCTCTATCACTTCGGGAGCAAGAGTAATGCTATTTAA
Source organism: uncultured Muribaculaceae bacterium (assembly GCA_964499135.1). Classification (GTDB taxonomy): domain Bacteria; phylum Cyanobacteriota; class Vampirovibrionia; order Gastranaerophilales; family Gastranaerophilaceae; genus Scatenecus. The sequence goes on along the minus strand of CAZCIW010000003.1, from coordinate 60,798 downwards.
AGAATCCCTTTGTTCTGCAACAAAGTTTACAGAAAACACATATTTTTTTAAACAACAATATGTGAACATTGCAGTTATACCGGTTGCAAAAATTTGAGCGGGGTAAATGTTTAAATTAAGTGATTTTACGAAAAATTCCAATAATGCAGAGTTTATTAAATAACTAAATAGCCATGACATACAACACTTCAAATACTCATTAATCCAACTTCCACCACTTTGAAACACAAAATATTTTTGTATAGAAAATGAAATTACTGACGAAATACTCCACGATAGTACCAATGCTATTTGATAAGCTGCGACTCCTAAAATTTTGCAAAATAAAACGTATATAAGATATGCTAAAAATGTATTAAAACCTCCGGCAATCAAAAAACGTATTTGACGTGGTATTTTAAATAAAAATTTTCTCATAATTCCTTATTCCTCTGCCTGCATCGTTATTATAAATACAGATCCTTTATCGACTTCACTTTGTACAGTAATTATTCCACTGTGAAGTTCTACAATATTTTTAACAATTGCAAGTCCTAAACCTGTTCCACCTTTCTGTCTGCTACGCGCTTTATCGACACGATAAAACCGTTCAAAAATATGGGGTAAATGTTCTTTTGAAATTCCAATTCCGTAATCTTTTATCTTGAGCTCTGCCTGTTTGTTTGATTTTGAGAGAATAATATCAATTTTATCCGAACCGGAATACTTAATAGCGTTAGTCAAAAGATTTGATATAGCAGTTGCAAAAAGTTCTTCATTACCATTAATCATAACTTCCGCATTCTGAATAAAATTTATTTTTTGTTCAAAATGTAAAAAGTTTTCAAGTTCTTCCTTTATCATTGCATTTAGATTGAATTTTTTAAAATGATTTGTTTCATTTGTTTTGGCAACCTCAATTTCAGAAAGACAAAGAATATCATTTACAAGTTTATTGATCGCATTTACCTGAAACTGTATTATATTAAAACATTCCCTATCTTCATCAGAAATTGAATTTTTGATTTCTAAAAGCTGAATTGCCGAACTTATTGCAGTAATCGGAGTTTTTATTTCATGAGTTATATCTTGAAGAAAAATAGATTTATATTCTTCCAACCTTGTTAATCTTTCAATTTGTCTTTTTAACCTTTGAACCATTTTTCTTATTGAAAGAGTCAGTTCTGTTAAAAGGTTAATCTTCGGAATATCTATAGAAGTGTCTAAATTACCATTTGCAACTTCAATTACACTATCTTCAAGCTTATTAAAAGATTTTCTGATTTTATAAAGAAAATCTGCAAGCCCGGAAATTAACAAAGAGACACACAAAAAGAAAAATACAATCAGGTTTCTTTGAATTATAACAATAGATTTTATAACATCATCTTCAGAAATCGTAAGTTCTAAATAATATTTTTCATTTCCATTTTCAAATTCTTCAATAAGTCCAATCATCTTTGTTTTCATTGAATGCTTGTATAATTTCCATTTGCCGTCTCTGCGCCGTAAAAGACTGCTGTCCGGTGAGAGCAACGGAGTTGTGTTTTCCGGTTTTGAAGCAATAATAAGATTTTTATCAGCATCAAAAATTCTGAACGCGATATCTTCATCTTTAAAATCTTGGGCATATTGTTTCAATTTAACAAAATTCTTATCCTTTAAATATGGTTTTATAACCCAAATAATCTGGCGTTTAAAAATCTGTAACTCTTCTTGCTCTTCATTCATATAAGAATTATTAAAATGAATTATATTAAATATAGAAATCCCTGCAAAAATCATTATAATAATTAAAAAATATAATAACTGTTTTAACCAGAATATATCACGTTTTTTCATTTAGTTTTCCTTTAATTTATATCCCGTACCTCTAATGGTTTCAATATTCTTGCCAAATTCACCGAGTTTGCGTCTCAAGTTTAAAATCTGAACATCTACTGCGCGCTCAGAAACTTCAAACCCGTCATCTCCTCGCAAATATTGAAGTAATTGAGAGCGGGAAAACACAATCCCCACATTTGACATAAATACTTCAAGAATTTTAAATTCAAAATTTGTCAAAGCTACTTGAGAATCGTTAATTTTAACAGTTTTTCTTATATTATCAAGAATTATATCCTTGTATATTTTGTTTGAAGATCTTATTTCAGCATAGGCAAGATGAGCTTTTATTCTTGCCAGTAAAATTTTGTTGTTAAAAGGTTTTGTAATATAATCAATTGCGCCACTGTCAAATCCTTCCAAAATATCTTCTTCCATTTTTCTTGCAGTCAGCATTATAATTGAGATGGATTTCAAATAAGAATCACCTTTAATTTTCCTACAAAGTTCAAACCCGTTTATTTCGGGAATCATAACGTCTAACAAAATCAAATCGGGCTTATCTTCATTTATAATTTTTAAAGCTTCCACCCCATCATAGGCTTTCTTTATTTTATAGAAACCCTCCGATAACAGTACAAGTTCTATAAGTCTGTTTATTTGAGGTTCATCTTCAATTATTAAAATTTTAGCTTCTGTTAAATTTTTTCCCATCATGGTTATTATATCTCCTGAACTCGTTACATCCAGTATAAAAAAAATCTATTAGTTTTTTGTTAGGAGAATTCACAACCGCACAGTTAATTAAAAATTAACATAAAAAACACTAAATAGTACGTAACCTTTTATCAACAGAGGACTCTTCTGCAAGTTTTTCGAAAAATTTAAGTTCTTTTAAATACTCTTTTATCATTTGCGGAATGTTTTCCGAATTTATTTGCTCTTCATTTTTATACAAAATATTTTTGGGAATTTTTGAAATTGAATCTTTTGTGTAACCTTTACGTAATTGATTTTTGCAGAAGAAAAAATTGAAGAAAATTCTTTTTCTATCGAATTATAGCAAAACCCGTAAAATTTATTTTTTGCTCAATTATCATAATTTTGTGTGGCTTAACATTTTTATAATATCCTCTCAAATCTGAAAATTAATTTTTTATTCTTTTCGGGAATGATTTTCCAAACTAAACAGTTTTTAATAAAAATGATAAGTAAAAAGGAGAAAAAATGTATTACAATGTTTTAAAAGCTAAAGATATGGTAGAACTCGACGGACAAAAATACGTAAAAAAAGATTTAATGGAAAATGAAGACAGAAAACTTTCCATTATAGCACTGAAAAAAGATGAAATCATAGATACACACACTTCCATAAACGATGCTGCTGTATATGTTATAGACGGAGAAATAGAAATTCACTTTGATGCCGAAAAATTCAAGATTGAAAAAGATGAAATTTTAATGTTTAAAAAAGATACGCAGCACAAAGTTCTTGCTAAAAAAGACTGTAAATTTTTACTTTTTAAAATTTAAAAATTTTTTATTAAAGGCGCCGTGTTATAAAATAACACGGCGCTTTTTCTCTTTATTCATTAATTAAGCATTAAACTCTGATTTTAAACAAGAACTTCTTCTGCAACTTCACTACTTTTTGAAGCACCTGCAAGTTTTTCTCTGACTAATCCTTCAACTTCCGCAAGAATTTCCGGATTTTCTGCCAAAAAGTCTCTTGCCTTGTCACGTCCCTGACCAAGTTTATCATCTTTGAAACTAAACCATGAACCGGCTTTTTTAACAATATCAAGATTTACTGCAACATCAAGAATATTTCCTACTTTACAAATACCTTTTCCAAAAATAATATCAAACTCAGCTGTTCTAAAAGGTGGCGCAACTTTATTTTTTACTACTTTAACTCTCACATGATTTCCGACATCCCCGTCCTCACCTTTTACACCTTCCGTACGCTTAATTTCCATACGAACCGAAGCATAATATTTTAGAGCATTACCACCTGTAGTAGTTTCAGGATTTCCATACATAACACCAATCTTCATACGGAGTTGGTTGATGAAAATTACAGTCGTATTTGTTTTACCAATAATACCTGTAAGTTTTCTTAAAGCCTTACTCATCAAACGAGCCTGCAATCCCATCTGCTGATCTTCCATTGAACCGTCAATTTCAGCTTTAGGAACAAGAGCCGCTACAGAGTCCACAACTACAATATCAACAGCACCGGAACGCACAAGTTCTTCAGTAATATCAAGTGCCTGTTCACCGGTATCAGGTTGGGAAATTAACAAATCATCAACTTGAACACCTAAATTTCTTGCATATTCAGGATCAAGAGCATGTTCGGCATCAACAAAAGCCGCAATGCCACCTCTTTTTTGACATTCAGCAACTATATGCTGCGCAAGAGTTGTTTTACCGGAGCTTTCAGGTCCGAAAATTTCTATTATTCTACCACGCGGAATACCACCAATTCCAAGCGCCACATCAAGTGCAAGTGCACCAGTTGGAATTGCTTCAACATTAACCGAAGCTTTATCCCCAAGCTTCATTATTGAACCTTTTCCAAAATCTTTTTCAATTTTATCTATCGCAAGCTTTAGAGCTTTAAGCCTTTCTTCTGCCGTACTCGGTAACACTACGGCTTCTTTTTCTTTTCCTGCCATTTTTAATATCCCTTAATTATTGATAAATTCGAGAATTACTCCCAAACATTTCTCTGTTTTTTCTTATAAAGCCCAAGACCAACATGCTTGTAACTATTTAAATCATTTTTAAGCTGATAAATTTCTTTATTCAAATCAATAATTTTTTGTCTTAATGTTTCATTATCAGTCTTACAACGAATTAGCTCAACAACAACTTCATCCATTCCTTCGAGCTTTTCATCAATAACCTTCGCAATTCTATCACTAAGTTTTGTTTCCATCTCTTTCAAAGATACAAGGATATTTTTCATCATTGTCGAAGACTGACTTTGCATAACAGATGCAGTTACTGCGGAAGCACTCGCCTGCGGAGCAACAGAAACTGCAACAGGAGGAGTTAAACTTTTCTTTGCCTGCAATTTTCTCAAATGACGGACTTCATCATAAGAAAAATATGTTTGTCCTTTACTGTTTTTTCTCGGCATTATTGAAGCTCTTTTGCAAAGTGCAACAATTTCTTTATTATCAGCATTCAAGATAGCCCTCACCTGCTGAGGCGATAATGTTTTTTCTCTAACATCTTCTTTTAGCATATTATTTACGTTCCCTCAAATTTCCCAATAATATTTTATTTTATTTCAAGAAAAAAAACAAACATTTTTATAATCTTGTAACATCACTTAATAATATTTTTTGTTAATTATTTGCCAAACGAAGTTTTTACCTGTAAAATATAGAATATAGAATGAGGGCTTATTATGAAAAAGAAACTATTAATTTTAGCAATGGCTTTATGTACTTCCCTTTCGGCCAATGCGGCAACATGGGTTGCATTGGACAGCGGGAACGATGATATACAAATTTTCATAGACAATGATTCTGTCAAATATATTTCAAATAACACATGCACATACGCTGTTTTATACAAAAAAGGAAACGATCCTACGAGAATTGTTTACCTTAAATCTGATTATAAAAATGACAAAACCGGTATCATCAGATCTGAAATATACGAAGAAGACAATTATAACCCAAGTTATTACAGCAAGCACACAAGTGCTTATATGAAAAGCATTATGGATAATGCAATTTTTACATCAGCACATGCTTATGCCTTCCAAACACATCAACAAGCAATGCTTCAACAAGTTCAGGCGAAAGAAGCTGCTAATGCAGAAAAGACGATTGCCAATTATATTCCAAAAGATACATCTAAGGAAATGGCTATAAATTTGTTTGACGCTTATATCGAACAAATTAAATCCGACATCTTGGAAAATTGGAACACTTCAAGTAGTACAATTAATGAAACAGTTAATCTTATTATCAGTGTTAACGCAGACGGCAGCTATAACGGATACAAGATTATCAACTCAACCTGTAGTGAAAATGCCAAAAGAGCAGCAGTTGCGGCTGTAAACTTAACGGCACCGTTTGCACCATTTCCGGAAAATGAAAATTTTGTAAATCAAACAGTTAATATTCCAATAACATTTGAACAAAAAAGATTTAAAAAAGATATTAAATAGTTTTGCTTTGAGAAATCACCGGATTTTGCGGGGATTTCTCTTTTTAAAAGTCATTATTTAAGGGGAAGTTACATGATAAAAAAATTTGCAATTCTTTTTACTGCATTATTGGCTTTTAGTCCTGCAACTTTTTGCATGGACTGGATAAGGCTTAACCTTACTAATACCGAAAAATATATTTATCTTGATCATGATTCCATTTATAAAAACGGAGAAAATATTTTTTACGTTGTAAGATACATAAACAGCAAAACAAACACCGAACGTATCGCTTACGTAAAATACAATACAATAAACGATAAAATTGGAATTATGAAAATAAACGACTACGAAGAAGCAAAATATACTTCTCCAAAAGGCGGAGCAGAAACTTTCGCAGTAATGAAAAAAGTTAATGATGAATCATTTTTCAAAAATATAAATAACTTTGTTAAAGATGATAAAATGGTAAAAAAACTTATTGCAACCAAACAACTTCGTGAAAAAAACACAAGTACAAATAACGCAGACTTAATTAACAAATATTTTGAGAAAAATCCTCATATGAAGGAATATGTAACACTGGTGCAAAAAAAAATTCGCGAAAACTGGAACTTGCCGGTCACTAATAACAGCGGTATTGCTAAAGTTTTATTTAAAATCGACAGAAATGGAAAACTCGTATCCTGTGAGATTAAACAAAGTTCAGGGAATAAGATAAATGATGAAAGTGCACTCAATGCAGTAAAAAACACAGCACCTTTTGATAAATTTCCTGAAAACACTGATAATAAATTAAACGAAATATCAGTCATCATGAGTTTTGATTACTATGTGCTTGATGTAAATAAAAAATAGGTTTTATATGATAAAAAAAATATTTATACTTTTAATTACTTTTATAAGTCTACATATTCCAGGCTTTGCCCTAAACCTTGATGACCCGAACATACTATTCTCCATACTTGAAAACGGTTCACCAGAAGTTCAGGAATATAATCTTAAAGTTGCACAAAAAATCATTGCAAAATTTGAAATGCCAAACACCAATAGCAACCTTGCAACTCTAATTATTTTTAAAATAGACACAGCCGGAAATTTAGTTGAATATGATATCAAAGAATCATCAGGAAATGCTGATTACGACAATAAAGTAGTAGCCGCAATAGAAAAAGCCGCCCCTTATCCAACTCCGGCATTCTCGGGAAACGAAGGTGCTGAAATTCTTGTAAATATGGATTTGTCAATAATCCGGCTTGTAAAAATGCTTTCCGAACAATTTGATTACCCGCTTGAATCTTTGGAATCCACTCCAACTCAAACCCCAACACAGCCAGAAAACCATCCCACCGCCACACCTCAAATTAAACAACAAAACACAAAACCCCCAGGAATTAAATTTATTAATCCAAATGAAATTAAAAATTTTGAATAGTCTGAAACAGAAACTTAATAAAAGAGAGCCTCAAAGGGCTCTCTTTTATAATTTCAAAGTGTAAAAACCACCTGTATAAATTAAACAGCTTTTTGAACTTTTCCTGCTCTTAAGCAAGATGTGCAAACATTAATTCTCTTTACTTGACCGTTAACACAAACCTTAACAGATTGAAGATTTGGTAATTGACGGTGAACAATTTGTTTATGCGAGAAAGTTAATTTCGCTGCTTTAATCGGTGCTTTACCACATACATCACATTTTTTAGACATAATAAATTTTCCTTTTCTAGCTAGTTGTCGTATCTTAATAATATATTAAAAATCAAATAAATCAAGTGCCATGTTAAATTTAATTAAGATAGGCGAAACCGTCTCACAATAGAGACGGTTTCACAATTGCAAATATCTAATTCTTATTTTATTTCTTTAATGACAACAGAAGCATTCTGACCGCCAAATCCGAAAGAATTTGAAAGCGCAACACTGACATAAGCTTTTCTTGCCTTATGCGGAACATAGTCCAGATTTGCAACTCTTTCATCCTGATTATCAAGGTTAATAGTCGGAGGTACAATTCCATCATTAATCGCTTTAATACAAGCGATACATTCAACCGCACCTGTCGCACCCAGAAGGTGCCCATGCATTGATTTTGTTGACGAAACCATCAAATGTGGATTTTTAACCTTATCACCGAACAAACCTTCAATAGCTTTTGATTCTGCTATATCACCAAGTCCGGTACTCGTACCATGCGCATTAATATATTGAACATCTTTTGGTTCCAGACCTGCATCTTTAAGAGCTGATTTCATAGAGTAAGTTGCACCCTTACCTTCAGGACACGGAGCAACAACATCATAAGCATCTGCAGATTGACCATATCCGACAATCTCTGCATAAATCTTAGCACCACGCTTTTTAGCATGCTCATACTCTTCAAGAACCAGAACACCTGCGCCCTCACCCATTACAAAACCATCTCTGTCCACATCCCACGGACGTGAAGCTTTTTCAGGCTCATCATTACGTTTAGAAAGTGTTCTTGCACTGGAAAATGCACCAAGCCCAACATCACAAATAGTAGCTTCTGTTCCGCCAGCGAGAATAATATCAGCATCGCCATATTGAATTGATCTGAACGCGTCCCCTACTGAATGAGTTCCTGTCGCACAAGCTGAAACAATTACTTTATTAATTCCTTTAAAACCATATTTCATTGAAATTCTACCCGATGGCATATTTACAATCATCATTGGAATAGTAAACGGTGAACATTTATTCGGACCTTTTTCAAGAATTCTCATATGGTTATCCTCAAAAGTTCGGAAACCACCCGCTGCTGAGCTGACTATAACTCCGATTTTATATGGATCCATACCGGTTAAATCTTCAAGTTTTGCATCTTTCACCGCTTCCTCAGCTGCAACCATTGCAAACTGAATAAATCTGTCCATTTTTTTAGCTTCTTTCGGGTCAATATAATCATCGGGGTTAAAATTTTTAACTTCACCCGCTATTTTTACGACATGCTTGTCAATATCAACCAACTCAGCTGTAGCTATTCCACTTTTTCCCTCAACAAGACCATTCCAAAAGGGTTCAACACCTACACCAAACGGGGTTACTGCACCAAGTCCTGTTATAACAACTCTTCTTTTAGTCATCTCATTACCTTTTTATGTATCTATACGCAAAGTATAAAAAACAATCCCTAAATCACTTCAACCTGTTTATTTCATTAAACAATTTACGAAAAATTTTTAATATACGAGGGAGAAAATTAATATTCAATTTTCACCCCCGTAAAATGTTATTCACATTGAGCTTGAAACTTCAAACTCCAACAGCCACAATCAAATTTGCGCTTTGACTGATGACTATTTGTGAGAATCGATGTAGTTAACTGCATCTTGAACAGTTTGAATTTTTTCAGCTTCTTCATCAGGAATTTCGCATCCGAATTCTTCTTCAAAAGCCATTACCAATTCAACTGTATCTAATGAATCAGCACCCAAATCAGCCGTAAAGCTTGCTTCAGGAGTAACAAGAGATTCATCTACGCTCAATTGGTCTACTACAACTTTTCTTACTTTTTCTAATGTGCTCATCTTTTTTTCCTCTTAATTATTGTATACTACACGATTAATTTTAGCTCTCGCGTCTCTAATATTATAGACGCTTCAAGATTTTTTTGCAAGAAATTTACACTTCACACTGCATTTTGTTAAAAATCTTTACTTTTCTAACTATATAATTAAGCCGCCATCTACTTCTAATACCTGACCCGTAACATATTCAGCGTCAACCGCCAAAAATTTAACGGCTTTTGCGATATCTTCCGGTTCGCCAAGACGTTTTAGCGGAATAAAGTCCGTGAATTTTGAAGTGTCCAAATCTTTTGTCATATCTGTATTAATGAAACCAGGAGCAACTGCGTTAACTCTAATTCCACGTGAACCAAGTTCTTTTGCTAAAGTTTTTGTCAAACCGATTAAACCTGCTTTTGCGGCAGAATAATTTGCCTGACCGGCATTTCCTGAAACACCGACAACACTTGACATATTAACGATTGCACCTGAACGTTGTTTCATCATAACTTTTACAACCGGCTGTGATACGTAGAATGCGCTTGAAAGGTTAGTATTAATAACAGCTTCCCAGTTCTCATCGCTCATTCTCATAAACAACCCGTCGCGAGTAATTCCTGCATTGTTTACAAGAACGTCAATTCTGCCAAATTTTGCAAGGATTTCTTCAACACCTTTAGCTGCAGCTTCTTTGTTTGAAACGTCGAATTTGAAAGCTACAGCATTAACGCCAAGCAATTTTAATTCTTCAACCGTTTTGTTTGCAGCTTCAACATTTCCTGCATAGTTTACTGCGATATCATAACCTGCTTTTGCAAGTTCTATTGCGCATGCTCTGCCTATTCCGCGCGAAGCGCCGGTTACTAATGCTAATTTTTCTGACATTTATTTCTCCTTCTTAAATATTTTGTTTATAAAATTATTTACCTGTTTTAAAAACGGTTCTTTTGTAACTTTTGCTAACTCTTTATCTATTTCTTCCCTTGTAATTACGCGTCCCAGAGCCAGATAAATATTTCGAGGTACCAGATCTGGATGTTTGTCATAAAACTCCCGGCTGTTATAATATTTGACCTGTTTTTTAGATAAAGACGGAATTTTTGTGTCTTTTTTCAACAACATTTTAGTACCATCCGAAAGCCGGAACTTAATCATTCTTACACTCCGCACAATTCTTCTTTTATCACAGAAACAGCCGCATCAAGAGTTTCCTTATCGAAAATGTTCAAAATTTTTGCCTCAGGTGCAATTTTTTTATTCAAACCTGCAAGAACTTTACCGGGGCCGATTTCTACAAAAATTTCAACACCTTCCGACACCATTTTTTGGATTGTTTGAGTCCAGTGTACAGATGAATAGATTTGTTTCGGCATTTTTACCCTAAAATCGTCTGCATTCACGGTCGGATTAGCGTCGACATTTGTGATTACGGGAATTTTTGCATCATTCAGGGCTAAATCTGAAGCGAATTTTTCAAATTCAATCCCTGCATTTTCCATAAATTTTGAATGAAATGCACCTGAAACAGGAAGCGGAACAACACGCCTTACACCATTTGCAAGCAAATAATCAGATGTAGCTTTAACCGCATTTTCGTCCCCTGTGATAACAACCTGAGTAGGTGAATTATAATTTGCAACGTCAACATATCCTATTTTTGAACCTTCTGCAAGACCGGCTTTCAATTGTTCTTCCGTAGCATTCAAAACAGCTGCCATGCTTCCACCGTGAGTAGAACCCATTAAATCTGCACGTTTTTGGATTGCTTTTAAAGTACTTTCAAGACTCATAACACCTGCTGCGTACATTGCACAATATTCGCCTAGACTGTGACCCGCAACGTAATCAGGTATGATATCAAGTTCAGATTTTAAGGCTTCCAGCGCCGCAATTGAAGTTGAAACAATGCAGGGCTGAGTGTTAACCGTCTGTTTGAGGGCATCTTCAGGACCTTCAAAACACATTGTTGTAATACTTTTGTCTAGAACTTTGTCTACAATATCAAAAACATTTTTAGCAGCCTCAAAATTTTCATATAAATCTTTTCCCATACCAACACATTGAGCACCTTGACCTGGAAAAAGAAATGCTATTTTTTTACTCATAAACCTATCCCTCTAATTACATAACAGTTCCCTCTACCTATGGGAGAGGGTGCCCGCAGGGCGGGTGAGGGTTATACCTCTCGTGACAATTATACTACAGAAACCTCAAAAGTAAACATAACAAAAGGGAGCATACGCTCCCTTAAATATTATTCATTTTCTTCTTCATATCTGCCGGTTTCCGGATTAACTGTAATTACTCGCATTTTTCCATTTGTTTGTGTAGCAATCCCATAATGTTTTTCACGATTTCCAAACTTATCAAAAACATCTATAGTACCATAATAAAATCCTCCGTTTCTCTTAATACATATCTTGTGTTTTGTACACAAGTATTAAAAGTAAATTTTGGCAAAAAAATTGACACAGTGCGCCTCTATGCTATGCTATGAGGCATTATAACTGCGTTAAGCCATTTTAAAACTCATCTTTACATTTCTTTACACTTTATATTTTATTTAAATCTTTTTCAATAATTCTAAAAAATTCAGGTTTTATATTTGTTAAATCAATTATGTCAACTTTATAGGGAAAAGTTGAATATTCAAAATTCGCCTTAATTTTTAGCAAATCTGTAAAAGGAATTTCTCCTTTTAACGCAATATCTACATCAGAATATTTTTTTGCCTTTCCTTGAGTTCGAGAACCATAAATAAAAATTTCTACATCAGGCAAAATTTCACCAATAGTTTTTTAATAAATTCAATATATTTATTTTCTAAATCAATCATTTTTTCAGTTTATCAATCAGATACAAAACTTCATCATAAAATTCGGGAATAACACTGACAACCTTTAAAGCAATTTCTTCATCATAAGTATGTGATGAAAGATTCCGCATTTTTCGATATTCAGACCATGTTTCAAGATTTGAATTTAATAAATTTAACTGATTTGCTGTTCTAACCATTTCATTAAAAGACATTTCATTAACATCTTCAACGATAAAAGCTCGCTCAATCAAATATTTTTTTATAGCCTTTAAAGCAATGGAATAAGTAAATTCAAAACGTTGAATAACAGAATCCCGAATCCCATCATCTGTTGTGTCATTGTTATACCTGATTAGAATTTCATCAAGTTTATTAACAGCATTTTCCAACGCAGATATGCCAAAAGTTCCTTCTCTCATAAACTCATTATACAGTAATTTCAGTCAAATGTAAATATCAGCAGATGCCTTCTCTTAGTCTAACAATTGCACCGCCCCATGTCATGCCGGCACCGAATCCGCAAAGTACGGCTGTTGTTCCAAGTTTTACATTACCCTTTTCAACACTTTCAGCCAACGCGATAGGAATTGAGGCAGCTGATGTATTGCCGTAATATTTAATATTAGTAACAACTTTGTCATCACTATAGCCCAAACGCTCTTGAACAGCTTGAATAATTCTGATATTTGCCTGATGCGGGATTAAATAATCAATATCTTCAGCCTTCATACCTGCATTTTGGATAAGTTCTTCAACATAATGAGGCAGAATTTTTGCAACAAACGTATAAACACCTCTGCCGTTCATTTTGATAAACTGTTCTTCTTCATCACAAGGCTCTACAAGCGGACAATTCTGACCTTTCAAAGGAAGTGAAATCAAATGTCCGGAATTTCCGTCAGCCTTGATGTCAATCGCAATAATATCATCAATTCCATCATCCGACGCTGTTACAACCATTGCACCCGCACCATCACCGAACAAAATAGATGTTCCTCTGTCTGACCAATCCAAAAGCCTTGAATTGTTATCAGTTGCAACAATCAAAATTGTTTTATACATGCCGGACGAAATATAAGCTTTTGCGATGCTTAACCCGTAGATTAATCCGGAGCACGCTGCCGTAATATCAAAAGCCGGAACATGATTCGGAATTTGAAGTCGTTTTTGAATTTGGCAAGCAATTGCGGGATACAACTGAGGAGGAGCAGATGATGCAGCAATAATCAAATCTATATCCTCAGGTTTCATGCCGGATTTTTCCATAGCATTTTTGGCAGCGCCTTCACCCAAATCAATAGCACCTTCATTACCTGAAACAACATGTCTTTCCTTAATACCCGTTCTTGAATAAATCCATTCGTCAGATGTTTCATATAATTTTGTCAGGTCATCATTAGTAACAACGGTTTCGGGTAAACTGTATCCTACACCCGCAATTCTCAGCGGTATCAATTTATCTGTCATTATTAATCCTCATAAAACTTTGCTATTTTTTCATTAACGCCTGTTTCAACAGCATTTTTTGCAACTCTTACCGCGTTTTTAATAGCATAAGCTTTGCTTCTGCCGTGAGAAATTACCGTAATACCTTTAACTCCGAGAAGCAATGCACCACCGAATTCTTCATAATTAATTTTTGAATAAATTTTCTTCATAAACGGTTTCGCCATCAAACCGACAATCTTACCCATCAAATCAGATTTGAAAGCTTCTTTAATGATTCTAAACAGCATTTGAGCAGTTCCCTCAGTAACCTTTAAAGTCACATTTCCGACAAAACCGTCACAAACTACAACATCACAAACACTCAAGAAAATTTCTTTTCCTTCAATATTACCGACAAAATTCAACTTTTCTTGATTTTCTTCCAATAGTTTATAAGTTGCCTGAGCAAGCTCATTACCTTTACCAGCTTCTTCTCCGATATTCAAAACTCCAACTCTCGGATGTTCAATCCCAAGAATATTTTTAGAAAAAGTTGAACCCATAATTGCAAACTGATAAAGCATTTCAGGAGTACAATTACTATTTGCACCGGCATCTATAACAACAATTGGCTTTTTAATTGTCGGCAATGTTACCGCAATTGCAGGTCTGTCAATTCCGGGAAGACGTCCCAATCCAAACAAACTTGATGCCATAGCCGCTCCTGTAGAACCTGCCGCAACAAGCGCATCAGAGCTTCCCTTTGCAACTGCATCAACTGTGAGAACGATTGACGATTTTTTCTTTTTACGAATAGCTTGACCCGGAGCTTCACCCATCTCAATAACCTCGGAAGCATGGGTAATTTTGATATCCAATTTTGAAGTATCAATCCTGATACGATATTGCTTACCTGATTTTCCGCAATCAGAATAAAAACCTTCATGGTTAATTCTGTCTAATTCTTGTTCTATGCGATCCTGCTTCCCAACAAGTTCCAAAGCAACCCCATATTCCTGAGCCGCCCAAACAGCACCTGCCACTATTTCGTGAGGAGCATGATCTCCACCCATTGCGTCTATAGCTATCCTTGTCATCTTATCCCTCTCCGTTAAATTAAGAAGTGAGTAGGTAAGTAAGTTAGTAAGAGTTTCGAATATTATCTTACTAACTTGCTTACTTCCTTACATATTTACTTCAAACTATTCTTCAGTTTTTTCTTCAGTTTCAACAGTTTCAGCTTTTACTTCTTCAGTTTTAACTTCTTCAACTGCTTCAGCCGCTTTTTTAGCAGGTTTTTCTTCTTTCACTGCTTTTGCGTCTTCAACTCTGTCCTTAAGACTTACGGGTTTGCCTTTGTAAGTTCCGCAAGCTGTACAAACTGTGTGAGTCAATACTGTTGCACCACAATTCGGGCATTTTGTAGTTTCAGGCTTTGTAGCCTTCCAGTTGCTTCTTCTTTTGCCTTGTGCTGAATGTCCTGTTCTTTTCTTAGGTACTGCCATTTTTCTTTTTCCTTTTTATTTAGTCTACTACTTATCTTTCGGGTTAATTTTGATGTTCTTGAAAACATCCATTCGCGGGTCTGACAAATTTTCTTCTTTCAGAAATTTGTCCCCACTACAATTTATACCACAAACTTTCTTATTTGGTAAATTTAATATTACAGATTGATACAATAAGTCATAAATATTAATTTCATCTTCACCATTCAAATCAGTAACAAACTGACCGTCTTTGAGTTCAGTTTCCTGCCCGTAATCATCCATCAGTGCGCGTTTTGCAAACATTTCATCAATATCAAAATCGAGTTTATAATCGAATTCTTTAAGACAAAGGTCACACTCAAGCTTAACAATTCCCTTAACATTTCCGCTTATTTCGATGAATTCGCCAAGCGATCTGGCTGTCAAATCAGCACTCAACGGACCGTTCAAGTTAATTCCATCAATAACGTCTTCAACTTTAAAGCGTATTGTTTTATCTTTTGCATTTTCTATGTCTTCAATTGAAATAATTTCGGGCATATTAAAAACCTTCTTTTACATGTACTGTTCTTCCTGAAGCGCAAGCGAAGCAATCTGATTTGAAACAAAGCAAACTTTTTTCAAAGGACCTGTTGTTTCTCTTTCAATAAACAAGGGAGTCGGATTTTTCATTGCCTGTTTAAATTCTTCATACATTGCTTCGGGATTTTCAACATAAAGAACAAGCGGAGCTGTTGAGCCTTTCAAAAACACCAGAAGCGAAGTCCTTTTTTTAATATTTTGAGCATTAAATTGTTGCGCCATAATTTTAAAATCCTTTCAATTTTGAACAAGTACAAGTCCCTTTGATTATAGAATAAAAAACGAATTTATGCAAATCTACACGATATCTCAAACTTTTATATGATTACCAATATACATAAGTTTGTATAATTAGGAATAAAGGAGATATAAAAGTATGATTTTATCGGAGCATCTACAGGCAATAATCAAGGCATCGCAATCATTTGTATTATCCAGAAATTATCCAGAACTTGAACCTATACACGTTATGCTCGCGTTATTTTTGGACGAAAACGATATGCCCAAAATTCTTCTTGAAAGAGTTGGACTCGGCGGAGATTACAAAGACAAATTCAACGCTTATGTAAAAAAATTTCCATACATATCAAGAGGACAGTTTACTCCGGTAAAATACTCATCAGCAATGATTAACCTGATGAAAATTGCTGATAAAGAAGCCGAAGCATTAGAAAGCAAAGAAACAGAAATTGAGCATATGTTTCTGGCTCTTTTTAAAATAAATAACCCAAAACTTGACACCTTTTTTGCAGAATATCATGTGAGCAAAAATCTCCTCTATGACAAAATGCTTGATGAAGTAAGAAGAATTCTTGTTGTGGACGAAGAAGGAAACGAAAGTTTGAAATACGGCAGAACAGACTCCGCCTCTACTGCTGCTGCCAGCACAAACACAAGTTCAGGTTCTATCACAACCACGCAAAATCAGGAAACCCCGGAAGAAGCGCTGAAAAAGTATACAATTGAATTAACAACAAAAGCAAAAGAAAACAGACTTGACCCTGTAATCGGACGTGATGATGAAATACGCCGCACTATTCAAATTTTAAACAGACGTTCAAAAAACAACCCTGTAATCATAGGCGAACCTGGGGTCGGAAAAACCGCAATTATTGAAGGTTTGGCACAAAGAATTGTTTCGGGAGATGTTCCGGAAAGCTTAAAGAACGACAAAATTTTTGCGCTCGATATCGGTGCTCTTCTTGCGGGTGCTTCATACCGCGGTCAATTTGAGGAACGTTTTAAGAACGTTTTAAAGGCAATCGAAGATAAGACTGACGATTACATGCTTTTTATTGACGAAATTCACTCAATAATGGGAACAGGCTCAACAGATGGCTCGGCAGATGCCGGAAACCTCTTAAAACCGTTACTTGCACGTGGAAGCATAAGAGTTCTCGGCGCAACTACAATCGACGAATATCGCAAATACATTGAAAAAGACAAGGCTCTCGAAAGGCGTTTTCAGCCAGTAATCGCTGATGAACCTTCAATTGAGACAACTATAAGTATTTTAAGAGGTTTGAAAGAAAAATACGAAGGCTTCCACTGTGTGAAAATTACTGACAGCGCGATTACGGCAGCGGTAAGTCTTTCGCACAGATACATTTCCGACAGATGTCTTCCTGACAAAGCTATTGACCTAATAGATGAAGCAGCCTCCGCACTCCGTATTGAAATAGACACCATGCCCGAAGAAATTGATGTTTACATAAGGCAAAAAATTCAACTTGAAATGAACCGGAAAGCACTTGAAAAAGAGACTTCCGCCGAAGCATATAAAAAACTCGAAAAAATAACAAAGAAAATTACCGATCTGGAAGGGAAAATTTCGACCTTGAAAGACCAGTGGCTTAAGGAAAAAAAAGTAATTGAATCAAATGCTGCGATTAAAAGAAACATCGAAAAAATCAAAAGTCAGATTGAACAGTTCAAAAAAAATCCGACGATGACTGCCGCATTAGAGACAAAATATTCCCAAATGCTTGAACTACAAGAAAAATTAAAATCAATAAAATCAAATTCAAACAAAAAATGTCTTTTAAAAGAACAAATCGACGGAGATGACATCGCAGAAATTGTTGCAAAATGGACAGGAATTCCAATAAATAGACTTCAGGAAGACGAAAGCCAAAAACTTATCGGGATGGAAGAAATTCTCCACAAACGCGTAGTCGGTCAAGAAGAAGCCATAACAAAAATCTCAAACGCAATCAGACTTGCGCGCTCAGGCTTAAAAGACCCGAAACGTCCGATTGGAACATTTCTTTTTCTTGGTCCGACAGGGGTGGGAAAAACAGAACTCGGAAAAGCTTTGGCAGAAATACTTTTTAACGATGAAGATGCACTTATAAGAATTGATATGAGCGAATTTATGGAAAAGCACAATATTTCAAGACTTACAGGTTCGACCGCAGGATTTGTCGGATACGAAGAAGGCGGACAATTGACGGAAGCCGTAAGACGAAAACCATATTCAATCGTACTTTTTGATGAAGTTGAAAAAGCGCACCCTGATATTTTCAATATAATGCTCCAAATGTTTGATGACGGAAGGCTTACAGACGGACAAGGAAGGCTCATTGACTTTAAAAATACCGTTCTTATTATGACGAGCAACCTCGGAAGCAGCATTATATTAGATGAAAATCTGGCAGAAAACGAAAAGCGCGAAGGACTTCAAAGGGCTTTGCGAGAAAAATTCAAACCTGAATTTTTGAACAGAATTGACGAGACAATCATGTTTAAAGCACTCACCTGCGAAAAACTTCAAAAAATCGTTGACATTCAATCAATATCAATAAAAAAACGTCTTGAAGAAAAGGATATTGAACTCACGATAACCGATAGCGCAAAAGAATTCCTTGCAAAAGAAGGTTACGAACCGTTATACGGCGCACGT
Organism: uncultured Muribaculaceae bacterium; assembly: GCA_964499135.1. GTDB lineage: Bacteria > Cyanobacteriota > Vampirovibrionia > Gastranaerophilales > Gastranaerophilaceae > Scatenecus. The sequence continues at coordinate 42,080 of CAZCIW010000003.1, read as the reverse complement.
CCTCTAAGACGCGTAATCAGAAATCATATTGAAATTCCGCTTTCCACAAGGATACTTTCGCAAGAATTTAATAAGGGCGACAAAATTTCTGCCATATGTGAAAACAATTCAATCGTTTTTGTTAAAAATTGAACAAATTAGTGAATATACATTATCTGCAATTTTCTTGTGCGACTCCGGCATAAAATGAAGCCCATCAATAATGGAAGGTTCAACGACTTCATTGAGGTTTAAGACTCTGCAATTGTTTTTATTCGCCACTTTTTCGTAAACCTCTTTTAAAAAACGCGATTTTTCAATTGAACTTCTGTCAAAAAGACTTACAAATGAACTTTGTAAGATACTTTTTCCAATTACAGGAGGACACAGAAGAATTACAGAAGCCCGTGGCGCCCCTTTTCTCACTATATCAATAAGTCCTTCCAACCCTTTTTCAAAATCCTTCCGCTCGACATTATAAATAAGCTGCAAGTCATTAATTCCAACTGACAGAATAACAACATCAAAATCTGGCTTGAGAAGTTCCGGCAAAATTAAGCTTCCACTCATAAACTTTCCACAAGGATTAATAGAAAATGCCGTCCTATTGTTGCAACCGGCTTCAATTATTTCGTAACCATTGCCTGCAATTTCCCCCAGAACCCCACACCAACGGACGCTTTTCGGATATCTTTTTCCGTTTTCCGGAATATATCCGTATACGTTACTGTCTCCAAAACAAAAAATTTTCTTCATAAACAAATACTAACCGCAAAATGCAACGACTGTCAATGGCAACAATACACCAAAATCAAATAAAGAAAAATCTCTATCTTCACCATAACAAACCATTATATTCATTTGTTATTTTATTTTTCAGATTATTTCCTGTCCGTAACTTTTATGATATGCCAACCGAAAGGGGAAAATACAGGTTTTGATACTTCTCCGACAGGAAGCGCAAAGGCTTTCCTTTCAAATTCGGGAACCATCTGTCCGCGTCCAAAGTACCCCAAATCGCCACCATTCCGTCCTGATGGACAAAGTGAATAACGTGCAGCAAGCTCTTCAAAACTTCCACCTTCATCAATTTCTTTCTTAATTTCCATTGCCTCAGGAGCAGTCTTTACAAGAATATGACTTGCGCGCACTTGCGTAAAATTCTCTGCCGCTAATGCACTTGATGTCAAAAGTACCAACATTAACAATATTTTTGAAATGGTTTTTATCATACAAATAATCCTATGTGAAAATATTAAAACTTAAATCACCGAACAAGGGAATTTATTTTATAACTTCTATAAACTCATAATCTTGAAGGTACGGAAGATGCGCTTCCGTAATTAATTCTCCCGGTAAAAGAATTGCAATTCCGGGCGGACATTCTGCAATAACCTCGGCAGAAATTCTTCCAATTGCTTTTGATTTTGGAACAGTTTCTTTAGCGGAATAAAAACTGTCACGAAGATTCATCTTAATTACCGGAGTCAACATCGGCATATGTTTTTTATTTTCAAGATAACAAATATCTGAATAATGCGTTTTATCTATCTTATAAAGACAATCTACCAGATATTTAATATCGTTTCTTGAATTTCCGAGGTTAGAAAGTAAAAGCAAACCTGCATCAGACGCACTTTCAACTTCAATACTAAAATCAATTTCAAGAATTGATTCAAGACGCTTTCCGGAAAGTCCGTCAGCTTTTATAAAAACTTTCGTAATATCGGTTTTATAGCCAAAATCAGGCTTAAGATGGTGAATATGCTCCATCTTATCAATTTCGCGACGAAGATATTTAGCATTTTCTACAGCACGCATCAGTTGCTTTCTGCCTCTCGTGCTTTCCAAATTTGCACGTGCCGCATCCAAACTCGCTAATAGAAGCATTGAAGGGCTTGTTGTGTGGAGAAGTTTGAGAGACTTTTCAATTGCTTGAACATCAAGAATTGAGTTTTCCGCAATATGAAGCATTGAACTCTGACTCATAGATCCACCTGTTTTGTGAAGAGAATGAACAACCGCATCCGCACCAAGCTGAAGAGCAGGTGTCGGAAGATGTTTGTTAAAATTCCATAGGCAGGCATGCGCTTCATCCACAATGAGCGGAACCTTATACTTTTTGCACACGGCAGAAATTGATTTTATATCGGAAACAACCCCTTCGTAAGTTGGATTTGTAACCCAAACCATAGAAATATCATCGTGCAATTTCAACCGTTCTTCAACACTTTCCGGACTGATATTTCCCCAAATCCCCCAATCTTCAAAACGATTAGGGATAAGCCAGAGTGGCTCTGCACCCGAAATGATCATTCCTGTCAAAACTGAACGATGGCAATTTCTGTTAGTTAAAATTCTTTGACCTTTCTTCGTCAAACTCATTGCAAGAGCAAGGTTTCCGGCAGTTGAACCGTTTAGAAGGAAGAAAGTTTTTTTCGCACCGAAAGCTTTTGCAGCCAATACTTGAGCCTCTTTAATCGGTCCTGTTGCAGGATGAAGAGTTCCTAAACCGTCAAACTCGTCAGTTGTATCAAGCGCAAGCGCTTTTTTACCAACCAATTTGCGAAAATCAGGCAACGCACCATTCCCTTTCGTATGTCCGGGGATATGGAACTGATACGTCGGATTTTCATAAGCGTTTTTCAGAGCATCTACAATTGGGGCCTTTATTTTAGAATTCTTTTCCGTTCTTGTTACGTTTGTCATATTTTATAATATACAATAAAAAAATCATGAATTTCAACATATTTTGTGCTATAGTTAATATTTGTGAACAGAATTTTTAGAATAATTTTCATATTTTGTTTTATATTATTTCTGAACAACCCGATACAAGCCCAAACTGCCAACACCGAAAATATCGGGCAAGAGATAATTCAGCTTGAAGTTGAAAAAAAGGAACCAATTAAAGAAAATATAAAATCTTCTCTTACTGAAAAAGAGACCGATGAAGATATAAAAAAAGACATTGTAAAAGATTCCGCAGATGTAGAGTTTTCGCTGTTTGACTCGATAATTAACGAGGAGGAAAATCCAGATCACCCTTTTAAAATTGAAGAAGATTCACTTTTTGGGAAAATATACAAAAAAAAGATTGAGCGAACTTCAATTCCTTCTTATCTTTTGCGGGAAGAATTAACGTTTAATTACAAAAAAGGCATAGTCGATAAAGTCCAATTTTACGGGGCTTATCAAGGTTTTATAAAAGGAACATTCGAGGGAAATGACGATTATGACACCGAATATGAATGGGGATTTGCAAATGTCGGTGCATTCGGGGATTTTAAAAACAAAAAAAATGCTTTTAAAATTCAGTTAAACCTTAAACCGCAAAGCGGGCAAGACTACTTACATTCACTTTTTGCGGATATGTATATAGTAAACACCTCAATCCCAAATCATAAAATTATCATTGGACATTCTCGCGACCAAATAGGTTTTGAAGGAGCTGCAAGCTCGTATATCCTTCCGTTTGCCGCACGCTCACAGATAGCAAGAAATTTCGGCAATGTTCGTGCGCTCGGTGTACGTATTGCAGGAAGTTATCCACTTGCAGATTATAGTGCCGCGCTAAACAGTTCAGACAGATATTTTCATGAATTTTTCCCCGGATTGGAATTTACGGGCAGAGTAGATCTTAAACCGCTCGGAAAAACAGATGGGAAATACGGTAATCTGGTTCTTGGAACCGGTATAAATACAGGCCGTCGTCACGAAAATTACACAGTTGGCAGCGCTTACGCAGGATATTCCTATAAAAAATTTGCCATCAATGCCGAATACGCAATCGCAGACGGATATAACGGCAGAAAATTTAGTTCAAACAAAGCTACCGGTTTTAGTACAACCGTTTCTTACAGATTGACTAAACGACTTCACGTTCTTGCCCGTATTGATCAATTTGACCCCAACCGCAACGTAGGCGGAGATTTAAGAAAAGAATATACCGCCGGCTTGAATTACTTCATAAAAGGTCAAGCACTAAAATTTATTTTAAATTATGTATTCTGCGATAAACAAAATTCTCAAGACAGTCACAGAATAATTCTCGGGACACAAATTCTTCTTTAAATTAATTTTAAATATTGCATAAATTTGAAAAATACGCTATAATAAGTAGAATAAGAGGAATTTAGCAATAGATTTTTCTTTACAAGTACAAAATCAGGAGAACACAAAAATGTACCAAGATGAAAAATTAGTATGTGAAGATTGCGGAGCAGAATTTGTCTTCACAGCAGGCGAACAAGAGTTTTATGCAGAAAAAGGTCTTGTTAATAAGCCAAAAAGATGTCCGGAATGCCGCAAAAACCGCAGACAAAACAACAGAAGACATGCTAAAAAAATGTATGATGCAGTTTGCTCAAAATGCGGTGCCCAAACCCAAGTGCCTTTCAAACCTATTCCGGGTAAAGAAGTCTATTGTAAAGAATGTTTTGCATCAATTAAAGCTGAATAATAATTGAATATAGATTTAATAAAAACCCGTTGTTTTGAAATGTTTTCAGCAGCGGGTTTTGTTATGAAACTTTTCATATGATTTATACTTTCGTCTAATGAACGGCGAGTTAAAATTATTTATAATATATACATAAAATGCAGAGGGCAATTTGCCCGCCACAAATAAGGAGAATAAATTATGTATTTATTTTTACGCTGGATCGGGTTCGCATTTGCAATAATGTTTATTGCTTGGGTTATTCCGGGAATTTCGGTTGAAACATTCTGGAGCGCACTTTTGGTTGCCGTCGTAATCGCAATTATTAACGTATTCATCAAACCCATCCTCATTCTTGTCACTCTTCCAATAAACATTTTGACACTCGGTCTGTTTACTCTTGTTATCAATGCCCTGCTTTTTATGTTCGCCGGATTTATCTCTCCGGGATTTGAAGTCGACGGATTTTTGAGCGCATTTTTGGGTTCTTTGCTTCTTTCGATTTTAAGTATTGGACTTAACAGTATTGGTCCAGATAACTAAACAAAAATGCCGGATATTAATTTATCCGGCATTTTTTATTAACTATCTCCTAATCGGTACAACTATGTAGTATTTGTTCCCCTCTTTAAATTTACTTATATCATCCAAAATCGCATTATCAGGGAAAATAAATTTTTGCGTCAGGTGAACAATCAAATCTTTGCTGTGCTTTTTTATTTCACCTGCCACACCTACCGTTAACTCATCGCCCTCTCTGGTAATCTTCACGTTTCTTTCATCATTATTAAACGGCTTTAAATCAATAATGATTTTATACACATCATCCGTTTTTTCTACCTGAATAATCTCACCCGCTTTGTGCTCAATTATCTTATCTTTTGTAAGTTCCTTTTCAAACATTTTGTGCATTTGATGCTCTTCTTTTTGAATCATTCTATCCATTCTTCTCATTTGAACCACCGGATCAAGCATTCTTTTGTAATGCCAATCCGTGACAACATAAAATGCCAAAAAAGCACCTAACAAAGTCAATAACCACATTAACAGGACTTTCATCATAGGATGTTTACACAAAAAACAATCATCATAACGCTCATAGTAATGTCCGTGATGCTCGGTAACATTTTTGTTCTCGTAATTATTTTCGTCCATAAAAACTCCTTTCTTAACTTAACAATAAATATTATTGCGAATTATTAAGAAATATCTATTAGACAGATGGCTAATATGTATTGAACTAGGACAGGATATTGCCAAAATATAAAACATATGTTAAAATCATGGCGGAGGGTTAATGTAGAATGGCAAAGATTCTGGTAACTATGCCCGATGAATTTCTAAATCGTGTAGATGGTCTTGCAAACAATGAACAACGAACAAGAAGTGAACTTATTCGTGAAGCTCTGAGGTCATATATGCGTAGATCCAGCGCGCAACAGCTTCAAAAAGCTGAAAGCAACGCCAAGATTTTAGAAAATTTGTTAGATTAACAAATTATTCCAAAAAGTTTTTAGGGTATGAATTAATAAAATTTCATTTCAAACATAAGTGCGGTAAATTTTAGCCGTGCATGGTGGCTTCTCTGTCTAAATCTATCGAGTATCGTATCAGAGTATGCGCTGCAAGAAGAAGGTATGGGCTTATTTTATTTGTGTGCGACATATTTATTTTTGCTTTCGTTGTTTCAGGTTTTTGGATATCATCAGAAACTTTTTTAGTCTCAAAAGAAATTAACGATTCCATTGAGTAATGTTTTTGTTCACTCTCAATTCTGAGCAAAAGTTCATCTTTCGGAAATTCTTCACTGCATTCAATATTTATATGGACCGCATTTGAATTTTCAAGAATTAAAGTCGCAACGAGAATACCCCAGTGCACCGTCGTAACAGTTACAACCAAAATACTATCGTCTTCGTCCCCACCGCTTGAAGTTTCTATTTCCAAATCGAAATCAGCTCCTTCATGCAACGGAAGCCAAGGAAGATACAACAGCATAAGAGTTTTCAATGTTTGTGCCGGGTTATCGGTTGAAGCAAGGGCAATACTTGCATTAATAAGTTTTGCAGTTTCTTTTAATCCGGTTAAATCGGAAACACCTTGTTTTGAAGCATTTGCGATTGCAAGGATAAGCTTTGTTACCGCATCTTTTCCATTCGTCTGAATAAGTGCTGCAATATCGGCAATATTAATCATTTGTGAATTTGCAATCTGAATATTTTTTAAAGATGAAGCCAAATGATTATTCATCTGTCCCTTCAGTACTGCCTGAATTTCAGAAGTTTCAAACCCCTGAAGTTGTGCCAAAATTTGTGCTTGTGTTTGCGAAAGTAAATTTTTTCGCGCAGAAATTTGTTGTTCAAACATCCTATTCATCTGCATTTGCGTCAAATTTTTTTGAAGCATGAACATCAATTCGTTCATATTTCGCGGGAGTTTCATCAAATCTTTAACATAAACCGATCTGTCACCACCATTAAAAGCACTTGCTTGAACATTTCCAACAGACGTAGCAGCAGATTGAAAAATCTGATTCGACGAAGATTGAGTATTTTGAGAAACCGCAGGTTGAGAATTAGTTTGTTTCGGCGAATTAACATTCACCTGATATCTCACAAATCGCGAAATCATATGTCCTAAATTGAACTTATCCATACATTTTATATTAAATGATTTTTAAAATTAAAGCAATTTATTTACTTCGCAACGAGTTTATGTTATTTTATATACAAAAGTATATTTTAGTAACTAAGGAAATCCACCGACTATGATGTTAAAAGACCTTCCGAAATGTCCTGTCGAGATTACATTAAAAATGATTGGGAAAAAATGGACAATTATAATTTTAAGAGAACTTTTATCAGGTACAAAACGTTTCGGTGAGCTTAAAACATCCGTCAAAGGTATATCACAAAAAGTTCTCACTTCAAACCTTCGCAAAATGGAAGAAGATGGACTTGTGACGCGCAAAGTTTACAACAATGTACCTCCGCGAGTAGATTACACCCTCACTGATGTCGGATACAGCCTTGCGTCGGTACTTGACTCCATGGCGGATTGGGGGGAAGGTTACAAACATTATCTGAAACTCATAGAAAAACAAAATAAAAAATAATTAGTTTTTACAAAAACTAAGCAAATGCCTAATTGACAAAATTTCAGCAAATACTCTACGAATAAAATAAACTGCTTTGTAAATATTTGATTATTTTTACATATTGCATTATAATTAGCGAAAAGGTCGGTAAGTATGGAAAAACTTTCGCACAGTCAAGAAGATTACTTGGAGGAAATATACAAACAAACTTTGGAATGCGGTTTTGCCAAAGTTACCGATATTTCCAATGCACTGAATGTAAAAAAAGCATCAGTCACCGGTGCACTAAATTCGCTCGCGCGAAAAAATTTAATTAATTATGAACCTTATTCCAAAATCACGCTAACAATTCAAGGGGAAGAAGCTGCAAAACAAATTCTTGGCAAACATGAAATTCTGAGAGATTTTTTTCAAAATATTTTAAACCTTACAGCAGAGGAAGCCTCCGAAAACGCTTGCAGAATGGAACATGTCGGAAGTGAAAAATTTTTCACCAACTTTGTGAAATTTTCAGAATATATCAGAAATTATGGGTTAAAAAACCCTGATTTCATAAAAAAATACAAGGATTTAATTTAAATTTATGAAGATTTTAGTCACCGACGATTCTGAAAACTGGGTTCAACACCACATAAAATGCTTAAAATCATTTCTACCGAAAGACACTGAATTCGACAAGGCAAATTGGGCAAAAGACGGACTAGACAAAGTCATGTTCAATATTGACGAACCCTACAATATAATTTTCACAGACATGCAAATGGAAAGTGATTTTCTCCCGCTCTATGCCGGAGAATGGTTTATCAAACAAATTAAAACATTTAAAGAATATTCAAATACATCAATCGTTATAATTTCTGCGGCACCTGATATCAAAAAAATTGCCGAAAAATATAATGTTAAATATATTCCAAAAAGAATGTGTCAATCACTTGATTTTTATAAAAAAATATTTAACGAGGTAAACAATGTTTAGTAAAAAAATCAGTGTCAGATATTCTGAAATGGATTATAAATTAGCGCTTAAACTATCTGCCCTTTTGAATTATTTTCAAGATTTTGCAAGCGAAAATGCCGAAAATCTTGGTTTTGGTTATTCTTGTATTATAAAAAAAGACTTGGCATGGTTTTTATTGAAATACAGAATTGAATTTAACACTTATCCGGTTGAAGAATACGATTTAACAGTTAAAACAGAACCCCGAGGATACAACAAACTGTTTGCATATCGAGATTTTGAGCTTTTATGCGGAGAAACTGTTCTTGCACGAGCTTTCTCCAGTTGGGCACTTGTTAATCTTAAAAACGGAAAACTCACATCCATAGCCGAAGCACTTGAAGGCAATCCAAATATGCCGGTTTTCGAAAAACGTGAAAATGATTTATTTTTCGAAAAAATTCAAATACCTCAAAATATTTCAACTGAAAAAATTTTTGAAATCAGGTATGATGACATTGATGTCAACAGGCACGCAAATAATTGTAACTACATAATCTGGGCACTTGAACCTTTGGACATTGAATTCAGGAGCAAACATTATCCAAAAATCATTGACATTATCTTTAAAAAAGAAATTAAATACGGAAACAAAATCCTGTCGCAAATAGAAATAGTTAACAACCTGCGCACATTACATCTTCTCAAAAATGCGCAAACCGGTGAAGATTTATGTGCACTTAATATTTTGTGGGAATAAATTTGTATAAAAATACATCCTTATTCAAAAATAAAAAAGAGCGAATTTTCTCCGCTCTCTCCTTAAAAACAGTACCTTAAGGTACTTAGCACAAATCCAAATTCAACAGCAAGTTACTCCTCAATAACCTGTTCCGCTCTTTTAATCTTCTTCATTACTTCTTCAAATTGTTCTTTTACATATGAAAGGAACAACGAAACTTCATTTTTAAAACTGTAAGCTCCCGGCCAAATAAAATATCTGTACATAAATTTTTCTCCTTAACTTTCTAACCTCTGACAAAATTCATATCGGTTTTTGAGATTAAAAACTTTAGGAAAACGAATTAAATATTACGAAAATTTTACATTTCTGATATTTATAAACTCAACTCAAGCTAATCTACGAATTCAATAACAGCAATTTCAGGCGGACAAAAAAATCTTATAGGAAGAATGCTTGTACCAACACCTCTTGTAACAAACATTTTTCGACCCATATCATTGAAAAAGCCTTCCGAATATTTTGTACCATATTTAGAAGGTGCAACGATTGCGCCCTTTAGTGGAAGTTTAACCTGTCCGCCATGAACATGCCCTGCAAGGGTAAGATTTACCAATTCCGGAACAAAATCTTCGAAAATATCAGGTGTATGAGTTAAAAGAATGACCGGACCGTCAATTCCGGCTAAAGCTCTTATAACATCCGGATTTTGAGTTTGTAAATCCTCGACACCTGCTATATAAAACTGATTTCTAATTTTCTTATTTGAATTTTTTAACACAGTAATATTATTTTTAGCAAGCAAATTTGAAATACCATAAGCGTCATGCCAGCAATCATGGTTTCCAAGGACAGCAAACGAACCGTATTTTGACCTAATTTTACCAAGTTCTTCAGCAATAATTGACGGATCAAGGGAAGAAGATTTTTTATGTCCATTTACAAAATCTCCTCCAAACAGAACAATATCAGGATTTTGTGCTTGAATTTTCTTAACATCACGAAGCAATCTAAATTTTTCATAAGGTTTATAGTGCAGATCCGAAACAAAAACAATTCTAAGTCCGGCCAATTCTTTATCTTTTACCTGTCCATAGTTAACAGTTAAGACATACGGTTCAATGAAAACTACCCAAACAAGTAATATTAATAAAAAAATCATAAAATATTTAATCACCATAGAATAATAATAGCATAATAAAAAAAATAATAAAAAACTTTCAAAAAAGACTTTACAAAAAAAAATCAGCATGTAGAATAAAAGATGTGACCGAGATAATCGGTTTGACAATTTAAGAAAGGTCACGAATGTGGGGGTTTAGCTCAGCTGGTAGAGCACCTGCTTTGCACGCAGGGGGTCAGGAGTTCGAATCTCCTAACCTCCACCATTTAAAACAAATAGAACCATTAGAAACAGTGCCTTTGGGCACTTTTTTAATGCTTTCAATACATTTATACTTTGAAGAAATTATTGCAGACTTGAATGCAGGCATGCCGACTTCTGCAACCTCTTTTTTAGCAAGTTTTACAAGTCTTTCAATAGTCGCAAACGGTTCTTTAAAGACCATTTTAACCTTTTTATCCTTGACAGTTACACTTAAATAAGTAGCTCTTACTATTTGTGCAACATCTTCGGGTAAAAGTTCGGTTGCCGGCAAGCTTGCTTTACTACATAAATCAAGGATTTGCAGACCTGTATCAAGAAAATTTGTATTAGCAATGGTATGTTTTTGGAGTTCAGCATTTAATCGGCTTAATTTTACCTCATATTCATTTTTAAGATTTATCCACATGTTATAATCAAGCACATTATTAACTTGATCAAGATACATCTTTTTCAAAATCTCTTTGCATTGTTCAGTTTCTGTATTAATTCTTTCAACTTCGCTTTTGTGATATTCCTGTTCATCACCTAAGCATTCTGTAAGGCAATATTGCACTAATTCGTATAAATCTTTATTAAGCCCGATTCTTTTTAAATGCATTCTAAAGGACTGCGTAAGAAGTTTTTCTGAAACATACGCAGTATTCGGGCAACTTCTGTCAAAATGTGAACAACGGTAATAGACGTTGCCTTTTTGTTTTTCTCCACAGAAAGCATAACCGCAAACTCCGCATTTTGCTATTCCCGGATAGAGAAAATCAAAGTTTTTACGAACTTTTGACTTATCTACTTTTAAGAAAGCTAGTTGAACTTTATCAAATGTGTCACGAGATACTAAAGACGGATGTTTCCCTTGATAAATTATGCCGTTGCAGTTCATTTGACCTACGTAAATAACATTTTTCAGCATTGATTCAAGAACACATTGCGTAATTTTAGGTCTTTCACCTTTGTAGTAGTAACCCTCTATAAAAAGTTGTTCAGATAGTTTGCGGAGTGAATAACGACCAGTTGCAAATAGTTCAAAAGCTCTGCGGACAAATAAAATGCGAGATTTATCTATAATCAAACTCTTTTTTGCACCTCTTAAATATCCGTAAGGCGGTTGGAATGGCCAATAACCCTGTTCAAGACCTTCATGTAAACCTTTTGAGATTTCTTCGGATAGGTTATCAATGTAGTTTTTTGCCATTAAAACCTTAATTCCATGAATGAACTTGTCATGAGATTTAGAATTTTTGCTGATAATACTGCCCTCTTTCACTAGATGTACTTCAAGGTCGTAATCCTCAAGAGTAACGTAATCTTTGAAGTTACGGTAAAGCCTGTCGGTCTTTTCAACAAGAACTGTTTTAACTTCGGGATTAGCTTTTAGGTATTCAAGCATGGCATTATAGTTAGTTCTGCCTGCTTTCTTGGCTGTTTCTGCGTCTGAATACTCTTTTACTATTTGAAAATCGTTTTTTAAGGCATATTCTTTGAGTAACTTTAATTGTGCTGGTATAGAAAATCCTTCACGTTCCTGTTCTCGGCTAGAAACACGTGCATAAATAACAACTTGCTTGTTTTCCATAATCTGAACTCCTTAAATTTCTGAATTTCTTATTTTTATTTTTACTCGTTTTCCAGAAAAGTAAAGCGTTTGCGAGCAGAGGGCACTCTGCCGAACAAAACAATTAAGTATTGTTTTGTGAGAGGGCTTACGCTCGGCTGCGTTGAGCAGGCGTGAAGTAAGCTGTAGACCCGTTTAATGCGAGCAAACAAGACAGTGAGGATTCCATACGACTTTCCAATAGATTTTGACGAAAATTCAATGAGTAAAAGCGATATCAAAATAGTAAATCATAGCTTGATAATTCATAAAAATTTACGAAAATAAGCAAAAAGAAACCCCACACAACTGTGTGGGGTAGAAAATTCAGAAAATAAACAAGTTTAAAAGAAGTTACCGCTTACGAATTTTACGAAAAGCAGGTTTGAAGGTTAATTTTACCTTTCCACCCTGTAATTCAAATTTGTTTTTAACAAGTTCGATAATTTTTCTTTGATTTTCCATATCAAGTTGAATAAATGCGTCGTAAAGTCGTTTTTCCATGATATCTTGACATTTTAAAGTTAAAGTTTTTATTTTCTGTTCAGTGTCGCTAATCCTTTCAGGCAAGTTGTTATACTCGTTTTCAATATCAACTTTACTTGCAGTAATAAAATCTTCATCATCAATATTTTTGGATTTAATAAAGCGGTTTAACCGTAGTTTTGAGTGATATTTACGGCTTACATCCCGTTTAAGATTTGAATACTGCTGTTTTAACGGTTTAAATTCTTCCTTTAAAACCTCATTAACAAGCTCTTTCGGGATTAGGTTAAGCCGAATTTCTTTGAAGTAGTTTAAAACAGCCTCGGTAACAACTGTTTCATTTACCGAATGTCTTATTTTATCTTCATCAAAGGCTGTATAATAGATATATTTATCTTTTTTAATTTCACCTGTCATAAACTTACCTGTTTCTTGTAGTGTTAGCAGTTTTGAATACAAAAAATCATGTTTTTTAATTTTCTCATACCCTGAAACACTTAACATTTCTTGGACTTTGTCGTACAATTCACGACTAATTATAGCTTTGTATTTGCCTTTTATCGGGTTTTCTATGTCGGGATAGGTGTAATAACCTGTATAAAAGAGATTTTTCAGCATTGAGGATAAAGTTGCCCTTGGAATTTTTTCATTAGACTGTGGTTTATACTTAAAACCGAGTTCAAATAGCTCATTAGTAAGTGTTTTTAAAGAGTATTTGCCTGTTGCATACAATTCAAAAGCTTTCTGTACTAATTCAGCTTCTTTTGGAACAACTACAATACGATTTTTATATGTATCATAACCGTGAGGTAATTTGCTTGGTCTCTTACCTGTTTTCGCTCTGTCAATTAAGCCTCTTTTACGAATTTCATTAAGGTGGTTAACCTCAAATTCAGCACTCGCTATTATTATACTTGTCAAAAATTTTTCATGTGCTTGGAATGGCTTTTTAATAACCATATTTTCTTTGACAAAAACAATTTGTGTATTATATTCATCTACAAGCCCTCTAATCGGATAAAAATCAACTTGATTTCTTGTTAAACGATTAATACAAAAACAAACAATAACATCTGCACGATCTTTCGATTGTTGTTTTGCTATCATTTCATAAAAAACAGGTCTATTATATGGCGTCATACCGCTTTTATTCTCATAATATACGTTTCTGACAATAATACCATGAGTTTCACAATATTTACGGCATTCTCTTTCCTGTGTTTCTCTCGACATTCCGTCTTCTTGTGATTTACTTGATAATCTGATATAAATATCTGCAATAAGCACTTTAAGGAGTTTAGACATCGTCAGCCTCCTTATCTTCCGCAATTTCGGTTACCCTGTTTTTGATATCCAAAAGAGTTTCATTGCTTGATATATCTATTTTAACAGCTTTTCCGATAGGTTTAATATCAGTTGCTTTTAAACTGATAACTCTTTTATCATTTGCAAGTTTTAATCTTATTTGAGCCGGATTAAGTTTTTTGTTTTCATTAAAACTGTTATAAATATCACAGTATTTGGTAAGATTTATCCGTAAATATTTACCTTTTGTTATCAAAAAATCTCTGCCATATATCAGTTCACTTTTATTAAACAACTTATATACATCTGATAAAAAGATATCGCCAAAAGAAAGTTCGGTATCAAGATACTGCTCAAAGTAATCAAGATAATTTTTAGCTAAATCTTCGGTATTAACGACTTTTTTACCTAAAATATCATTGATTACAGCCCATATAGCCATTCCAATAGCGATATTATTGCAAATTCTCGCAAAACTACAGAATTTTTGAACGATTTTGTATTGTTCATAATAAAAATCAAGAATTTTACTACGATAAAAAAGAATTTTTGGAAGAAAACAGGAAAGTTTTTCTAATTCTTCTTTTGAATAATACTTAAAATCGCTTAAATCGTACTTATCGCGTTTTAGATTTACAGGAATACATCTCGAAAAATTTGCAAAAGTCATATTTTCAAAGAAGTGATTTGTTCCCGCACAAAAAGTAGTATTAATCTCGGTTACAATCTCTGTTCCGTCTTTTGATGACTTTTTTCGTGGAGTAGCTGAAAAACTGTCTTTGCCTAAATCTTCAATATTTTGCATTCTGTGTTCATCTAATTCTTCAAAAAATACAGGAAAATTATTAACCTTTTCTAACTGGTTTCTTAAAGCAACCAGTGTTGATGTTCCGCTTGTAAGTTTGGTTTGATTTGTTATTCCAAAAATAGCAGCCAAGATGTGAATGATAGTTGATTTACCAGCGTTTGATTCCCCGTAAAAGATAACGTATGGATACCCCTGAGCATTTGAGATAAAAAGTTCAAAAAAGCAACAACCGATTATAACAGCTATTGCAATTAAAATTGGTGCGTCAAAAGTTTTGATTAATATTTGCACAAATTCATCAAGAACTTTTTCGGGATTTTCACACTCATAAAGTTTTGGAATTAAGTCATTTGCAGGCAGAATTTGGAGTTTTTCTTCATCTGTAAATGAAATATTATCAGGTAATTGCGGATAATCTTCAATCGTTTCAGTGTCAATATTTATTTTTTTATTACCTAAAATGTAACATTTTTCTTTTTGCTGATAGCCAAAATTTGTGTAAATGACTACAGATTTAAGATTTTCGTAAAGCATTTGCATAAGCAAAAGATAGCGTTTTTTATTAAAATCTTCGTATAATCCTACAATATCTTTATGAATAGTCTTGAAAAAACTTTTGTGGTCTATCTCATCATTACCCTCAATAATTTTGATATACGGTTTATCGGGCTGCTGTTCTTTTGTCAGTCATAACACGAATTTTTCTTTGATTTTATATGAATTTTTCGTGTCTGTAATTATTTTTAAGGTAAATAAACCTTTAAGAGAATAATTTGCAATTTTAACTGACTGTAAATCACCGTTTTTGTCAGTGTAATTGTAAAATAAACAGTTGTCTTTAACAGATATATATTTTTTCATTTTGTTTGTTCCTTTCTAAAAATCAAGAGGGAAATCCCTCTTGATTTTATTTAATATGGTTATATTTCTTTGTAATCGTTGCTAATGTCCCAAAAGCGACAATAATTTTCGTCTTTAACAACACCTTCTGTACATAAGATATCCTTAATATCGTAAAACCATGTCAAGCTGTCGTTAAAAACATCACCTCGATGTTTTATGGTTAAAATTCTGTATCGATCTATTGTTACTATAAAGGCAGAACCACCTTTACGAAAAGACAGGTTTAACTGATTAATATAACTCATGCATGGAACTAATGCCTCAGGGATTTCTATAGTAAATATATTGTCTATTAAATCTTTTTCTGAATAATTAGCAAGGAGTGCGCTTACGTAAAATTGTACAATTTTACTTGCATCATTTCAGTCAATTTTATACTTATATTTGTTTTTCGCTTTTTCCCAGTTAATATATGGTAAATCTTTATATAAGTTTTTCATATTTTCTGGTATCATTTCAATAACATCTTCAATGTTTACTGGTCCTAAATTAATATTGTTTTTTTCCATTGTTTGTTTCTCCTTTTTTGTGTACATTTTTTATTATGATTTTAACAAGTTGGATAATTTCTGATTTTTCTTGTTCTGAGAAAGCCATTACTGTATTTCATGGACTTCTTATTGAATATTTTTTCATAATTCAATTCTCCTTTTTAATACTTGTACTGACAGTTAAAAGTCAGGATTTTCTGTAACATCTTCATCTTCTTCAAATGAATAAAGTATTTTTCAAATATTCGGATACTCAAATTCATCTTCTTCGGTTACTAAACCTAAAGCCGATAGTTCAATTTCTTCGAAACTTTTGATTTTTATTTCAAATAACTGGTTTCGGAATATGAACCTCGACACAAACTTTTCGAGATTTTCAAGACTTTTGAAAACCTTAGTAAAAGTTTGAGGGATTACGGCACATATAGTTGTGTAATAATCGTCAGAGTAATATTTTTTAAGCCATGGACAGATTAAAAGCATAAGCCTTTTGTCTAAATCCTCTAACTTCGGGATGACTCTGAAAGTGTTTTCTGTTTCGTCAAAAGCCAAAAATCTTCTGGCTTTTGTGTTTTTTCGAATGTCTTTGCTATTCGCAAAGTAATCGTTCAATAAAAAATACTGATTCATATTTTTTCCCTTTCTTATTTCTTATTATTTAATTATCAAAGTACTACTCTTAACAATTTCTATTGTCTTATATTTTCCGAATAAAAAGAGGATTGTTTTTTGGACAAAATTAGATTATGCAAAAGCTTGACTATTATTGCATTTTTAGATATGATAAAACCACATATTGTGTGGGTAACAATGAATAAGACAGAACAAAATATAAAATCAGAACAAAAATGCGAACATCATTGGATATCACATGGAAAAACTCAGTCTGGCAAAAAGCGTTATAAGTGTACGAAATGTGGGAAAACTCGTGTAGAGATAACCGAAGAAGTCGTAAAAAAATGCTTTGATATAAATCTTGCCCTTATTCATTCTCATAAAAGTTTAAAATCACATGTATGGTATGAAGCATTAGACTTTGATTGGCAATCAGGAACATATGACTTAATAGAAACAGCTAATTATGATATTGTAAAAGAAAATATTACATGGAAAAATTTTCAACGCTTAATTCGTAACAAAAAGTTATCCCCTCTTATCGTTTATGGAATAGAACAAAAGGCAATGCCTGAAAATGCTAAATTATGTATATTTGAGGTTATAGTTAACAATGAACCAAAATAAAAGTTATATTATCGAAATTGAAAACGAAAACTTAGACACATTATTTAAAGAGGATATTTTGTTTCGTAAAAACCAAAATAATGTACTTAAAAATATTTTAGATAAATTTTCGGAAGAAGCAAAAATATATTGGAAAGTTTCTTTGCAAAAAATATTTAAAGAAAACCACACAACATATATTAATGAACAACTGTGGAAATATTTTTGTATGGCTACAGAAGTAATTTTATTTAGGTCTAGAACTTTTGTTAAAAAAGAGTTACAAGATAAAGAGCATTATAGTGATATAAAAACAGATTTTTTACTTGAATTTAAAGAAAAAAATATATACAAATACTTGAAAAGTTTTTATGATAAACAACTTCCACAAAGTATAATTAATGTTTTTAATGCAAAACAGAATATTTTGAACATTGAAAAAGGTTATATACGTAACGGGAAGGTAAGAAAAGACGGTTTCCATGAAAAAGAATTATGTCTAATTGGTTATTGTGGGCAAAATTTGTTATATCTGAAATATCATCACAGTTGTAATATTGACAATCTAAAATCTGGTCAAACCCTTAGTTTAGATAGTTGTTCAATTAACAATCAAAATAAAACTTTACAGTTTAATATTATTTACAAAAATGAAAATCAACTGAATATGCGTAAATTAATGCAAAAAATGTTTCCTGATAAAGCATATAATGAATTTGATTTACAAGACTTCAATAGCTATTTTAATACAATTCAATATGATGAACTTGATGAATTAATTGAATCTGTTAAAAAAGAGGATAAAAAATCTTGATTTTGCATAAAATTAAAGAAAATACTTAGAAAATTCTTCTAAAAAGTGAAAATGGTAAAAAACTTTTATTTTTTATTCGTTAAATATTTTTAATATGTTACCTTGACTATCTATTATATAAGAAGCTTCACCGATTACCACTTGATATTCTCCTACATTTCCTTGACTATAACCATACCAGTTAGGAAATATTAAGTCATAATATTTTATAACTTCACCATTTTTATTAATGAGAGCATACTGTTTTTCTTTAATATCAGCAAAGCCGTTAGCATTATCGTCACCTAGATATACTGCAGCAGTTCCGTTAATAAATGGATTAACAATAATTTCTTCGTCTCCAGAATATCCTCCAAATTTCGGGGGAATAACATATTCTCCTTTTGCATTAATATATCCCCACCGTTTACCATTATATACTGCAGCTAATCCTTCTGAAAAAATTTTTGCATCTTCAAATTGTGGTTGAATTACCATTTGACCTTGCGGAGTTTGATAACCATATAAGCCTGTTTCATTGTTAAATATCGGAATTAAAATTTTTTCTGTATTAATTTCTTCTTTTTTTGTTGAAATATTATTTTGCTGTTGTGGGGGAGTATAATAATAGTTTGTATCAACAGATGGAAAAGAGGTTTGTGAAGTTTCAGGCAACTGTTGCTCTTTTGTTTGTTGCTGTTGTGCGTTGGTTTGATTGACCTGCCCCCGTAACCTGTTCACATCAGAAAGAATATCAATACCGCCACGAATACCGTACATAATCTCGTTAAGATTGCTTGCATAGCAATAATTTGCTGTGAAACCTAAAAGTAAAAATAATACTATAATCTTTTTCATGTCATACCTCTTTGTCTATAGTCGAATAAAAACGGATTCTCCGAATAATGAACCGTCTTGTAGTTCTATCGTAAATGGTTTGTTTTCAGGAATTTTGAAGAATAGTAGTTCTTCTTTTTCCATTCCAGGATTAAGAATATTTTGTGCAGAGTTCAAAATAGAAAAAACATTCACATAAGCATTTCCCGCATATATAGCACCGTTGTCATCTTTCAGTTGTGCTCTAACATTTGGTTTGTAAGGTTTCTGACTGTTGTTTTTTACATTAACAGTAATAGCTAAAACGAGAGAATTCCCAGTAGATGGTATGCCCATTCCCCTTAAGGTTGCTTCATTTGTAAGCTTTGTAGAAACAATACTGAATTGAATACCGTTAGTTGTTTCAGGTCTTTTTGCTTTTTCTTGTTCTATTCGTTCCTGTTCTAATCTTTGCTGTTCTTCAAGAGCTTTTTGTTCAGTAGCTTGTTGTTCCATTCCTTGACAAAATTCATGTTCAGGCTTTACAATACAAAATATACCTGACCCAACACCACCAATAATAATAAAAGCTATAGGAATAACAAAAAAGATCATAAAAAGATGCCATAAACAATTTGTCTTAACATTATTTTTTTTATTTGCGTTTTTCATATTTTTTAACTTCCTTTATTAATCCAAAATCATATCTAAATTGGTTAAATCAAAACTTTACGCCCAGTATTTTCATTATCGTTATTGAACGAAAATTTTCCTGAAGCTGGAACAGCTCTTTCTTTACCCCATTGTCTTATAGAATCAATCTTTTCAGGGTTTGTTCGAGATAAAGGTACTACATTTGCAAAATTTGAAACAATAGTCTGCATTGTAATTTGTGTGTTTTCTGATGAGATTGTTTTGTATGCAATTTCTTTTATCGTAGATTCAATGTCTGCTCCAGAAAAACCTTCTGTAAGTGGTACTAATTTCGTCAACAAGTCATCGCCAAATTTTTTTCTTAAAAATTTTCTGCAATAAATATCAAGAATATCTTTTCGCTCAGACTCATTTGGTAAATCTACAAAAAATAACTCATCAAAACGTCCTTTTCTTAAAAGTTCAGGTGGTAATTTAGAAACATCATTTGCAGTTGCTACAACAAAAACGAATTTTAAAGACTCTTGCAGCCAGAATAAAAATTGTCCAACCATACGTGTCGAAACTCCACTTGAATCCATGCCTGATGCTCCAACAAGTCCTTTTTCAATCTCATCAATCCATAATATACATGGTGAAACTGTTTCTGCTAAAGAGAGTGCATCTTTTAATCTATTTTCAGATTGCCCCACATACATTCCTTGTATTGTCGCAAAATCAAGTCTATATAATGGTAATTGCCAATTGCTTGCTATGAATTTTGCCAGTAAACTTTTTCCACATCCTGGAACTCCTACTAACAATACACCTCGTGGAAGTCTTATATTACGTGCTTTTAGAATTTCTTTCTTTTCTGGAGCCAAAAGACTTTTTTTATTATCTAACCATAATTTTAACCCTTTTAAACCACCAACATGTATATCGTTTTCAGAACAGTGAATTTTTTCTAAACCTGAAATATTTGAAAACATACTGTCTTTAGTTGTAATAATTTCTATTATATCAGATTTTTTAATTTCTCGCTTTGCAATTAATGTCGCAACAATATTTTGTATTTCAATTTTACTTAATCCGTTTAAAATACTTGCAACTTTTTTATAGTCATTATCATCCCATTCAATTAACACACTATTTTGGTAAGGTTCAACTGACTCTTTAATAATTTGATAAATTTCATCTTCTTCCGGCAAATCAAGTCCTAAAGACATTCCCAATCTTTGAAGCTGTTTCCATATTGGATTATTAGTAATAACAATAATTGTAGCTCCACGTTCTTCAGCAAGTGTTACCAAATCTAAAAAATGCCTTGCTGTTATAGTATCATCTTGAATATCTGTAACTTCAGTTAATATAAATGTAAGGTTTTGACGCTGTGTAATTTGCTGACTTATAAAATCTAATGCTCCAACAATTGATTTATCTTCGTTTACAAGGTTATTAGATGATAAATCAATCATACCTTTAGAAAGAGTATGTACATATATTGGCAAATGTAATTCTTTATTTAAATTGGTAAATACCTCAAGAACACGTGCTCTTTCAATTGAATTTACTGAAATAAACGGAATTCTTGCAATTAAATATCTATTCATTTTGTTTGAAAAATCTTTCACACTGCTCATAATAATCACCTTTAAATATTGTCAATTCTATAACTTAATACAATCTGTTTTAATTCACCTGATAAATCTTTTTTAGCATTATCTTCTAAACTCTGTTGAGTTTTTTTAGCATAATTAGTTATATCTTTTACTAATTCTTCATTTAATTCTTTGGGTAACATTGGTAAACTATCTAATCTTTTAATAAATATTATCTCTTTTCTAAAAACTATTAAAACACTTGTTAAATCAAAAGAATTAAATGATATAGCCAGTCTTTTGTTATAAAATTCATTAAGTTTTTGAAGTCGATTATTAACTAAATTTATCAATCTCAGAGTAATTCTTTGAGAAACTCCATCAGTCCAATCAATAGTGCCATTTTCCATTACAGAAATCAGATGTTCATCAATATGCCCAATTTCCCAATTTTCAACTTCATCAAAAATTTTACACCAATCAAAATAGGAGTTAGGATTCTTCATGTTTATCTCTCCTTACAAGTAATGACGGAGGCAATAAATCCCAATCAGGGAATTTAACTGCCATCTTTTCATTTCTGGTAATATTTTGCTGATTAGTCTGTGCTTGATTAATTTTATTATTTTGGTTTATTGATTTATTGTTTTCCATTATTCACCTATTTTTATGTAAGAATTTTGTTTTCTGCACTATTTGCACTAAAATCTGATGAAGCATAATTTGAAAGTAATTCTATAACTTTAAAAGATACATTATCAGCTTTTTCATATGCTTTTTGCCAATCAACAAATTCTGCACAAAATGCATTAATCGATTGTTTCCCATTTTCCATATCTTTCTGTCTGGCATCAACTAACATTGTTTTTGTTGACAGATAATTAAATAAATTTTTAATAAAATTAAATCCGACAATTATTGAAATAAAAATTGCAAAACCGCTAAACGATGATATTAGTAACCAGATTAAACATACAAAAAATAAAATTGCTGTGATTATTAAAGGTTTTTTTACTAAATTTAACGCACGATTAAAAATATCTTGTATATAATTATTAAAACTTGCAATTAATTCATTTGTGTTAGAACCATTTTGAGTTGTTCCACTCCAATCTTTTATTTTTATGGTTATAAATTTTGGATATGTAATTCTGTATTTTGCTGTAAAATCGTTATGAGCATTGATAACCCATTCTTTCATGAGGAATAAAACTAATTTTCTCAAAACTGGTGACATATCAGTTTGGTTAACAGAATTAACTAGTATATCAAAGAAAGATACTTTATTTTCAAATAAAATAGTTACATTAGTATAAAAATCTTGTTGTGCTTTGTCTTTGTCACCTTGATATTTAATAACCAATTCAGCAAGTTTCTTTTTCTTTTTTAATTCAAACTCATCTTCATCATAATCATTAACGAGTTTATACAATAAATCATCTAAATCTTCTGTGTAATTTTTTTTAACATCTTCTTTTTCAATAATATTCTTTAAATAATTCAAAAAACTAATTTGTTTTTTTGCATTTTCAATAAGTTTTTTAATATTTTCCCATTCAGGACAAAGTGAAGATAAATAATTAAATGGTATACTGTTATTTTCCTCTACTTCTAGCAAATCAATTTTATTAAACCATATTTTTTCAAGTGATTTTACTCTTTCTTCATCTTTAGATAAAAAACTAATCCATTTTTCAATTTGTTTTGCACAAATACCTTGCGAATCAGGACCAAAAATGCCGTCAGTATATGCTCCAAGTAATATTAAAGTTTCTTGCGGCATTTCAAGCGGATTTTGGATTTCAAAATATTTACTTAACCATATAAAACTGGCATTATTTCTTTTTAATCTGTTATTAATAAGAGTGAACATAAGTTCAGTTTTTACTAAATTTCTTTTTAAACCTTCATTTAAACCTTTTATTGCAAGTTCTTTATCATTACTTAACCAGGCAGCAATGGCAATCAAAGAAGGAGTAAGCCAATATCTTGGAGTTCCAAGCATTAATTTTTCTGTAGCACAAGTTATTGAATTTTTACTAACTAAACCTGTATCTACAGATTGTAAAATTCCTAGTAAAACTTTTCTTACTTTGTCGTAAAGCCCAAACTTTTTTTCAATTTCCTGATTTAAGATTACAACTTCACCTTGAGCATGAGTAAGATTGTTTTCTTTTTCAATTTGACTTACAAAAGCTTCAAATCTTATAGTAAATGCAGCTAAATCATTTCTTGTTTTTAGAATATCTTTACCGTTTTGAAGAACTTCTTTATTTACCCCCTCAATATGTGAATGTAAGCGAGCAAATTCTTCGCCCATAGCAGCCATGGCAATACGTAATTCGTTTTGTGTGTCGCTTAATTTATCTTTTAATTTATCAAATTCTTCTGTCACTATTTAAAACCTTTAATCTTTTATTATTGCTACTGAACCATTTTCTTGAACAGCAATAATTTTGTCATTATATATTTCAACAAAGACATAATTTGGATTTACTGCTAAACTTCTTCCTTTTTCTAATCCATCAGGTAAAGTTTCACCGATTTTGAAATGTTTCAGTATCATTCTTCCAACGCATGGCAAGTGATTAACTTCATCCATCCCAAAAATTACTTTTTTGCTAATAGTATGTACATCGTATTCAGCTCCGAGTTCGCATTTTCCTAAAATTCCAATAAATGTTTCATCTAATGCAATTTCCGGAACTACATTTTGTAACTGATTAATAATTTCTTCAAGTTTCTTTTCAGATATTTTTGAACCTTCTAAATCTAAATTTTTTATAAGATTAATGTAACTTTGCGGGCGTTTTTCTCTAAAAGCTAATTCCGGACTTTTAAAGGTACTTCTTTCTTGAAAAGTTAAATTAGAAAACATTTTTTGTTTAGTTTGTTGATTATTATTAATGATTGGTTTTGGCATGGATTATCCTCTTATTAACAAAAGATACCAATAAAAGATTTATTAATGATAATTTTATAACCATTTATGATAATAAGTCAATCATTTTTATGGTGGATATTGACACGATTTAATCTTTTTATCACAATCATAATAAAGTATACTTAGTGTAAGAGGTTAAGATGTCAACATTAAGTATACAAATAGGTAAGCGTATTAAAGAATTACGAGAAGCAAGAAACATGAAACAAGTAGAACTTGCCGAATTAATTGATATGGAAGCTACTAACCTTAGTAAACTTGAAAAAGGAATTCATCTTCCAAAAGATGAAAATCTTAGTAAGATTACAAGTGTATTAAATGTTGATTTACAAGATTTATTTGATTTTGGTCATATAAAATCAAGAGAAGATTTATTAAAAGAAATAAATGACATTTTTGAAAATGCAACTTTAGAAGAAATTCGTTTTTTTCATAAAATATTAATGTCATATAAAGAGTTAAAATAATTTATATTTCCAAATACTCGACAATAAGTCAAACTTTAAAAATGCCACACAATGCCATAGGCGAGGTTTTGGCTGAAATGCTAAAAAATCCGAACTTCGAAAAAGTAGTTCAGAAATTCTAAACAAAAACAGAGAAAATACTTAGAAAAGTTTTCTAAAAAGTGGAAGCGAGTAAAATCCTGTCATAGACAAAAAATGTTCGCAAATAACTCTCAAAACTCCTCATTTTCTTCAAAATTCTCTAGAATTTTGTCAGAGAAGATCATAAACAAATTGTTTAAGCAGTGCGTTTCAATTATTGATATTGTTTCTATTTTAGTGTATACTCATGCTTATAATTAATAATCTTGGATAGAACATGTTTACTAAAAAAGAAGAAATAAATATATATTGTGATGAAAGTTGCCATTTAGAAAACAAAGAATGCAAAACAATGGTTGTTGCTTGTGTTAGATGTCCAAAGGATAAAATTCAAGAAGTAACCAATGATATTATTGCAATAAAGAAAAAACATAAAATATGGAAATTTGCAGAAATTAAATGGACTAAAGTTTCAAAACATAAGAAAGATTTTTACTTTGATTTACTAAATTATTTTTTCCAAAATCAACATCTAAAATTTAGAGCTATAGTAATAGATAAATCTACTTTAAATCATCCTGCAAGACAACAAAATCATAATACGTGGTATTTTAAAATGGTTTATTATCTTGTTGATAAAATTTTAGAAGTAAATAAAATCTATAATGTTTATGTCGATAAAAAAGAGAATAGTTATCAAGCAAGATATGAACTTCAAAAAACAAAAAGTTTTCTACAAAGAGATTGTGAATATATAAAAGTGCAAAATATTACATCTTATAAATCTGAACTTATGCAATTAAATGACTTTTTGCAAGGTATTGTTTGTTACTATAATAGAGAACTTCATCTGTTAGATAATGCTAACGTAACAAAAGTTGAACTTATTAACTTAATTGAACAAAAAGGTATAAATCTTGGTAAAACTAACCATGATAGTAAGTTTAATCTATTTTTGTGGGAGGGATCATAATTATTATGGATTTACCTCCTTTAATTCCTAAGAATAATTATATTATTAATCCAAAAACTGGAAGTCTAAATAGAATAAAATTACTTAATGATGCATACAATAAACTAATTGAAGATTTTGAAGTAGTTGGAGTTTTATTTGAGCAAAATAGAGTATGCCTTGATAATAAAATTTTGGATTGTTCTGTCTGTAATAATAATTGTATAAATGATTTTTGTACCTGCGAAGATTGCCCTTGGAAAAATAAGTTAGATATTTTTCAACATATAACTTCCGATGAAGATCCTTCTTTAGAAAAACGTTTAACTATAAAAGCAATAAAGTTATTAAGAAAAAAACGGAAATCAAATCCTAATGCTAAAATTCGAACACCAGGAGTATTTTCATCTTCAAGAACATTTAGGATACCATGGCTTAAATATATTATTGAACATCATAGTCATGAAGATATTCAAGAAAAAATTATACGAGTTAATAATTCCAAAGAAAAAATATTACTTTATTGTAAAAAACAAAATTATTTAATAGTAATGAGTAGAACAACTTTATCTAATGGTTATATAGAAATGTATTTAAATTCTGCATATCATAAACCATATATTAGTTTATTAAGAGGTTTTGAAATGTAAAGAGACACCTCAGTAAGGTGTCTCCACAGCTCCTTGTCTCTATTTATACAGATTGAGACATGAGTAAATCTATTATTATTTTAATATTAATATGTGCATGGTCAAATATTTAACATGTTAATTGTATATTTATATAAAGTTTTGTAAATCATACAAATTGCTTATTGTGTCAAATATTTTACATTTCTTAACTAGTGGTACTCTATTATACACTATTTTAATAAAAATGTCAAGTGATAACTTAAGATTTTTCAACAAATCGCAAACTCAACCCCGAGTTTGGTTTCAATAATTCAGGCTGATTTTTCAGCCCGAATAGTCGTCGATGATCTCTAAACAGTTCAAGCATTTGTTGCATTTGCATTTTGTCAGAGTATACTTTGTTAAAACTAGCACAACTCTCTTTTCGTTCATTTTCAGATTGTTTCGCACGATAAATAAAAAGCTTTTTGTTCTCTCGAATGGCACGCAACAACATTGCACGCATATAATAGCGATTAAAGTCAGAAAATGCAACCATTTGCGAGATGTTTGCAGAGATTTTTCGCCCGTTCATATCTTTTTGTCTAAAGAAAGCAGGAGTAAGTTTCTTTTGCAGAGTTTCGGGAGTTCCGTTTTGGCAACAATCTTTCAATAGTCGCCTGTAGCTCAGCAAATAAGAACTTGTCATAGATAAAGGGGCATAAAACAAGCCTTTTGCCATATCCAGTTCTAGTTCACTAATCATGCATTGTCGTGTTTTTTCATCTAGGTCGGGAAAGTAATACATAAAAATCTCCTGTATATAGACTTGTATATAAAAATTTATTCGTTATTATATATATAACTGGGGTTTGTAAAAATAAATTGTAAGGAAAAGATTATGAAAGTTACAGAAGCAAGATTAACTTTAGCAGCATACATTTATTCTATTGAAGATGATTTAAGGGATATTATTAGGAATTACATTGTTCCGTATAGTGAAGGAAATTCTTTTTTGGGTAATGAACAATTAATACAAAAAGTAGAAACTAGATATAAAAAAGATAATCCTTATTTAGTTCCTAATGAAAATTTATATGATTTAGTAGATTATATAGATTTTCAAGAATCATATGAAATTATTTTAAAAAATCAAGATTTAATAAGTGAGAATATTCTAAATGAAATTAAAAATGATTTTGATAAATTACAGGCTATAACTGCAATTAGAAACAGAGTTATGCATACAAGGCCATTAGAGTCTGGTGATTTTATTTTAGTTTATACATTTGCACAAGATATAAATTCAAATTCTTTAGTATGGAGAAATTTAAACGAAACAAAACTAAAAATAGAACAAGATCCTTCTTTTGTTTTATCAATTACATTGCCTCAACTTGAAGAAGACAGCTGTCATGTTATGCATAATCTTCCTAATCCTGATTTTGATGAAACAGGGTTTATTGGACGAAAAGAAGATGTATTTAATATTAAAAAGTTACTACTTTCAGGACAGAAAGTTATAAGTATAATCGGAGATGGAGGAGTTGGCAAATCTGCATTGGCATTAAAAGTTGTATATGATATTATGGACATGAAAGAAAAATGCCCATATGAAATGATTTTATGGGTATCTGCAAAGTCTACTATATTAACTCCAAAAGGAATTGAAGAAATTCGGGAGGCAATCACATCTTCAACAGATATTATTAAAGATATTGGAGATAAAGTTTCTAATACAACAGATTCATTACAAGAAAATATTAGTACAATTTTGGAATTTTTAAAAGAGTTAAAAATATTATTAGTAATTGATAATTTAGAAACAGTTATAGATAATAAAATTTTAGAATTCATAAGAGAAGCACAATTATATTCTCAAATAATTATCACGTCAAGAATTGGGTTAGGAGAATTAGAATATAAATGTATTTTACATGGTTTGCAACCTAAGGAAGCTTCTCACATGATAAAAGAAATGGCTCGTATGAGAAATAATTTAGTATTAAAAAACATTAATAATGAACAAATGTTAGAAATTGTAAAAAAATTATATTGTAACCCTTTGTCTTTAAAGTGGTTTGTAAACTCAATAGAAATAGGAAAACCACTTGAAGAAGTTTTGCAAAATAAAAGAGATTTACTTTCATATTGTTTATCTAATGTTTATGATAATTTATCAGAAAATGCAAGACTTATTATTTCTGTTTTATTAGCAAAAAGAAAAAGTAAAGTAAACTTACCAGAATTATCATATTTAACGGATTTAGAACCTTTGATTTTACGACAAGCAATTAATGAATTATCGAAAACAACAATATTAGTTCAAGAGTATTCTTCAAATGCAGGTAACCAAGAAACGTTATATGGTCTGTCTGCATTTGCACAGGATTATTTATTAAAATACCATAGTCCAAATCGTCAATTTATTAAAAAAATTGATAAAAAAAGTCATAATTTAATGAGTAATGAGTCCCAAATTGCCAGAATAAAAGATTATAATAAATATAGAATTGAGGCAATAGAAATATCTAATCAAACTGAAAAAGTTATTGCTAAAGTACTATATGAAGCGATAGTTTGTAGTAGGAAAAAGAATTTTGAAGAAGCAAATAAAAAAATAGAATTTGCTAAAAATACAGCAGCATTTTTCCCTGAAGTATATATTATATCTGCTTCAATTAATATTAGCAAAGGTGATATTTTAAATGCTGAATATGACTATGATACAGCTATGGATATAGCTCCTAATAACTGTCGTTTATTATTCTTTTATGCAAATTTTTTACTTATTCAGAAAAATGATTCAAAAACTGCATATGAATACATTGAAAAACTGTATAATCTAGATAGTTCTATTGAACCCCAAATCTTATATTTAAGATGTCAAGGATATAATGGGAATTATCAAAATGCTTTAGAAAATTTTTATAATATATTAAATAATACTTCAAACAATCTCAACAATAAAAATATTGCTATTATTATGCAAACTATTCTTACATTTTCAATGAGATTAGCTTCAGATAAACATAATATTGAAAAAGATTCATTAGAAGCAAGTAAAATTATTTTTAAAGCCCTAAATTGTTTTAAAGACTATGTTCAACCAACTAATTCGGATAAAAAACTAATAAATGAATTTGCAAAATTAATTTCTTTCAGTTTAAATAATTTATCAAAACATATTTCCGATAATATTGATATTTTAGACTTTTTAATAAATAAGTATAAAAATTTATTATTACAATCAAAGTTATGTAAATCTATTGTTAACCAAATAAAAAAACAAACTGAAATTAATGTAGATTTTTATGATAATATCTTCTCAGATGATAAAGAAGAACAATATTTTGGAAGAATTTATAGTTTTGATAAAGAGAAATGTTATGGATTTATATCTTCACCTATGGTTACTAATAATAGGTTGTTTTTCCATAAAAGTTATGTATTGAATTTATATAGTATCGATGAATTAGAAAATAACAAATTTCTTTCTTTTGAATTAGGACAGGGGAAAAATGGTGAATGTGCTATAAATGTAATTCTTTTACCAGAAGAAGAAACCATATAAAGTTCAATATGTATTTTGAATGCTATAGATCAGATATTATATATGTTATAACAATAAAAAATTAATTTGAAAGGTTGTCAAATCGATTCAATTCTTATTTATTATATTTATTTAAACTATTTTATAGATGTAATGAATCTATTTTGCAGATATGTTAAAAATTTTAACTGTTTTGCAGTTTTTGCACGTAGGATTTTGGAATTTTGGATATAAAAAACTGTAGATGTAAAATGTATTTAAATCGTAGACTACGCAATATTTTTAAGAATTTTTTGTGTTAAATCGTATGTCAAGGTCCACCATTTTGAAAAAACATACACTTGAACATTGGTTTGAGTGTATTTTTTATTGTTATTGTTAGGTTTGAGCCGTCATAAGAAAAGTTCGAACACAACATTTTAAGTAATTCTCGTTTTTTGGCGTTATTTAACCGAGAGTAAAGCGTGGCGGACGTTTTGAAAAGTTCGAACAGGTTTTCGGAATATTTCAAAAGTTCAACGCTTACTTTTGTATAAGCTCCTCTTGTTAGAATTAAATCATCTAAAAACGATTCAAGTTCTGCAGATTTTTTGTGATAAATTTTATCTTCGACTTTGCCGTCTAAGTACAAATTAAACAGTTTTTCTAAACGAGCTTTATTTTTCTTGATTTCGCTATCCAAAGAAGCGATTTTTTCGTCGGCGAATTGGTTTTGTTTTTCAACCTCGGCAATAAAACAGTTTTTAACAACATTGAGCATGCTATCCGATAAATGTATTTTGTTAAATATTTCAAGAACTTTCTTTTCGATGAGTTCCTCACGGACGTAACTCTTTGATTTACAGTTGCCGCCACGGTTACCCGTACAATGATAATAAATGTATTTACCCTTTTTCAATTCCCCGACAAGATAACATCCGCATTTTGAACATTTTAATAAATTTGAAAACACGAAGTCGTGCTTTGAGCTATTTTTCGAAGCACGATTTTTTATTATCTCTTGGCATGCTGAATATAACTCACGGGAAACAATCGGCTCGTGCTTAGCATTAAAATAGCGTTTTCCCTTAAACATAAAGTCGCCCATATATATCGGATTTTTTAAAATGTTTTCAATACTTGTTTTTCCACACTTAACCGCAGGCGAAATCATAAATCCTTCTTGGCGAAGTTGTTTTGCCAAAGTTGAATAAGAATAATTTCCCGTTGCGTAAAGCTCAAATATTCGCTTTATATAGTGGGCTTTTTCGGGATTAATTTGTAAATACGCTTTTTTTATGTTCGGTTTTCGCATATATCCAACGGGCGGACATTCGGGGTAGTACCCCTGCTCCGCCTTTTCAAGAAGTTTCGTTGTAACATCAACCGACAAATTACGAGGATAAAAGTTGGCGATTATGTTATTCATTTCAAAAACAAGAAAATCCGTCGGACGTGAACATCTGTTTAAACAAAGATTGTCTTGTATTAAGTGAATGTTATAAACATCACGTTCCGCCATATACACCAACGCCGCAGAATCAACGCCGTTTCTTGAAGCACGGTCGGATTTCAAAAAGATTAGATGTTGAATTTTGTTCTTTTGAACAAAAGACATCATCTCATTAAACATTGGACGTCCGGGCTTCTTTGCCGTGAATGATTCCGAGAATACTTTAACGATGTTTAATTCGTTTTTACTTGCATATTCTCGCCCTTGCTTTTCTTGGTAATCCAAAGAAAAACCGCTTTTCTTTTGCTCATCTGATGAAACCCTTGTATATAAAACTGCGTTATTGTTCATAATTCTCCTCAATAGTGTCACTTGTTAAATATTTACAATTCGGGCATTTTTTATTGTCTGAAAAATAAATATAACCACAATTACTGCACTTTATTTTTGTTCCTGTTTTTAATGTTTTTTCTTGGTTTTTGAGTTCGGCTTCGTAAAATTCGATTTTATCGGGATTTGATTTAATGAAATTTAATAATTTTTTAGTTTTTGTTGAAATATTTTCGATATAACATTCTGTATAAAACTTTTTATTTTCGCAAATTATTAATTTGTATTTTTTTATGTCATCATTAAAATCAAAAAAAGCCCATTTTCTATTAAACACAAAGTATTCTCTCTCGTCTTGATGTTCGTATTCGTTATATACATTGTTATAATCGAAATCATCTTCGTTTATTGCAAAAATAACTTGTTTACAATTCTCGAAGTTTGGTTCTTTTTGATATTCCTCAAAAAACTCCATTTTTAATCGTGAAATATATTCCGATTGATGTTCTTTGCGATATTCTTCTAATTTTATTTCGCTAAAATCTTTTTCGGAACGTAGGTTATATTTTTCGTATGGGTCAAGTCTTTCATTTGTATTTACTGTATAATTTACCGAATAATGTTCTTTATTTTTTGAAGTTGTTGTTTGATGTTTATCTTTTGAGAGTAGTTTTTCGTGCGAATAGTTATAAATTCTGTATTTACTCTCGTTTCGTCTTTTTTGTTGTTCAAGTTCGGCTTGTGTTGTTAAATTACTTTTGCTTATGTCGGCGTGTTTTGTTACATCTTTTACCCCTAAAATAATTGAAATTATAATAAATACCGGAGCAAGAAGTAACAATATAATAAGAGGGGTATTCGTAAAAACTCCGCCCATAAGCAAAGAAGCGATTCCGAAAAATAAAAATTTATGGGCTTTTGTGATTTTAATGTAGCCCCCACATTTTTTACACAAAATATCTGCATCATCGTTTTCGTATCCACAAATTTTACAAATTTTACTCATTTTTTAATTTCCTTTCGCTTTTTACTTTTTGTTACATTCCTTTAACAAAGTTTTTATCGAGGCTTTTACATAATCATTAGAATTACGCCAAAGAGTGATTAATTCTCTTTCGGCTCTCGTGATGTCTTTTATTTCGATTGGTGTTTCATTTTCTAAAAAAACACTCGAATCGGCAATTTTGTAAATGCTACAAAGTTGCAATAATGTAGGTATATCGGGAATTGTTCGCCCCGTTTCCCATAAAGCGATTGTTGATTGATTTTTATTTAAAATTTGTCCAAGTTCGTAAGTTGTTAATCCGGCTTTTTGTCTGTACTCTTTTAATCGTTTTGGTAAAGTTTTTTTAACTTTATTTTTTATTGTTTCGGTCGTACATCCTACTTTTGATTTTTCCATTTATTGAGCCTCCTTATGCCTAATAATAATTCATTTAATTATTTTAATCAATATTTTTTTAATTATTTTAAACAAAATACTTGACAAAAATTTATTTCTTGTTTTATACTGCATTTTGTAAAATTAGTTTAACTAATTTTAATTATTTTAAATCATAGAGAGGATTAAAAAAATGAGCGAAAACGAAAAACCCGAAATGATAATTAAAAGAATATTAGAGGAACGAGGTATTCAACAAAAATTCGTATGTGAAAAAATTGGGATACCCCAACAATTATTACATCTTTCACACTTAAAAACGAAGAGGGTAAAACAATCAACGAAGCAACGCTCGGAATCGGTTGTCTTGCCTACCTTAAATCTTTGAAAATAAACGGCGAAAGTTATTATTTAATCGAGGAATAAAATGAAAAATATAAAAATCGCTTTTAAAAAATTGTTAGGCAAGGGGCGAGCGTTCAAAACTCCCGTCGGCTTTATGTCGGAGTTTTTGGATTTACTCGTTTCACCTTTTGAAGATGTTAAAAATCGTTTGTTAAATCTTAAATTTACTCATTTCCCGACGGTTAATGTCGATGAAAACGACATAATCAACGGCGAGGAGCTTTTTAGGATTAGAGAAACCGAAGAAAAAACCCTCGAAGAACGTGCGGCAAACGTTGAATCGCAATGGGGGAATTTTGCCGGATGTCAAACGTTTAAACAAATTGAAAATATTCTTCAAAAAAAAGGTTTTGCCGTTCGGGTTATCGAAAACCCCGACTATAATTTATACGGTGCAAGGCTTATCGGTAATGGGTTTATTATTACCCAAGAGGGCGAAAATGACCCGATAAAAATTTCAAACGGAAAACAAACTTTTATTCTGCAGAGTGATAATTTTTACGACGAAGCGGAATTTTTAAAACTTGTTGAAGCCGTTGCAAAAAACAAGCCTGCTCATAACTCGGCTTATTTTATTCCGAGATATTTACGCAAAAAAGAAATCCACGGCAAAATGACAAAAAATCAAATGCAGGCTTTGATAAAAAAATGTTATTGCGATGTTAGGACGGCAATTGGACACTAAAAATAAACAGGAGGGAAAATGCCAACTTATACAAAAACCTTAGGGCTTAAAAAAACAAATATGAACACCGACGGCGACGATTTATTCGATTTCGGTGACGATTTGGACAATAATTGGGACAAGCTGGACACAACAATTGCAACTTTAATAAACAAGCAAAGTTTTGATGGCTTCATGACTGTAGATTTGACAATTGAGAAAAATTCGCAGATGTGGATTAATTGCAACAATACATCCGCGGTTGCGGGTACCACCGGTGACGAACGGCAAAACGTCGGCGGTTACAGAGCGCAAGCAAACGGTACAGATATCGCCATCGTTCAGGGCTATGTTGGCGAAAACGCTGAATCCGGATTGCAACTTATCACCAGAAAGCCGGACAACAGCGGGTATGGGGCAGCGGTAAATTTATTCACGGATGTTGTCGGAGAAAAATATTTTGATTTCCCCAAATGCACAACACCGGCAACAACAACTTCCAGCGCGTCCGGAAGTAAAGCCGCAGTAGTCGTTCAAAATTACGTCAACGGAGCAAGTTGGTATCGCATTTGGTCCGACGGTTGGATTGAACAGGGAGGATACTCAAAAGGTGGGAATACTGCAACATCAGTAACTTTTCTAAAACCATTTGCAAATACAAATTACACTATAACTCTCGCTACGAATGGAACTTTGGGAACAAACAACAATGGGATTTGTTCAATTCCTGAAAAAACTACAAGTGGTTTCAAACTGTATTCATTTTCAAGCTATTACTGCAATTGGTATGCCTGCGGGTATTAGCGGATTTTGCGGACGGACGGAGTGAAACGAGTCCGGATAGCGGAACCGCGAGGATGACAAAGTCCGACAGGACAAAAATCCGAGCCGGTGGAGCGTGGAGCAAAATCAAAGAAGCGGATTTTCGGCAGAGAGTGAAAAGCGTTGCCGTAGGGCAATGCTTTGGAACTCGTTTAACGCCGAATAATCCAAGACAGCGGATTTTGCGTAGAGTGAAGGGCAAAGCCCGAAACTCGAAGTAATGAGGACAATAGCGAACGACAACACTGTGAAGTGAGCGGCTTGTCCGAGTGAAGCAATAATCCAAGAAGCGGATTTTGCGTACGGAGCAAGCCGAGCAGAGGCTGGAGGTAACGGGTCAACCTGCGTTGAGCAGGGTGAGCAGGTTACCGGAACGCTGTTTAACGCGAGGCGAAGCCAGAAGCAAAGTGAGTCCGGATTGCGAACAGATTGAGACGTCAGGGCATAAGCCCGTAGTCGAAACTCTGTGAGCACAGAGCAATAATCCAAGACAGCGGATTTTCGGCAGGGTGAAGCGAACGGAAGTGAGTGAAACCCGTCACGTCCAAAGCTTCGTAGTAAGTGACAAAATTGCGTAAGCAATTTGGAACGAGCGCAAGAAGTTGGACAGCCGAATAATCCAAGAAGTGGGGAAGGAGCAACCAACAGTACATTGAAATAGACAAATATGGAGATTTATTGTAATATAAATCATGCAGGGTAAAAGATAGCTCTTTTCGAAATGGAACCTAACCAACACAATTGTTTAGTCTTCGGGTTAGTTCCCGACTAGAAAGGGGGCTGATATGGAAAACATCAACTTAACATTAATTTTACTTATTTTGATACTATTCATATTGAAAAACGGCTCTCACAACAAAATGTAAGAACCGTTTAGTCTTCTCAGAGCTATCGGCACTTTCTCAAGGTGCCACCCTGTGCCTAAATTATTTACGATTTTTCTCCATTTGTCAACCCTATAAGTTACAATTTTAAATTTAAAGGAGAAAAATCATGAGTTACAAACTGGAAAAACCATACACAGACGAACAGTACGCGGATTTTGTTGTTGAACACAACCACAATCACGGAAGAACAATCGAAGAAACCGAAACAGCGCTATATGCGCTTGAAGCTAATGAAATTCTAAAAGATGGAGAGCCGACTGTTGACCCTGATTACGAAGAAAAACAGGCGCAGATTGAACAGGATCGCATAGATAGATTAACAATGACAGCGCTTGATTTTATCGGGGTTTTACAGAGTTTTGGGCTTACTCTGGAGCAGATTAACGCTTATCTTGAAAGCAATCTGCAGGTAAAAATGCAGCTTACTTATTGCCAGAATGTCTATTGCGGGATTGCAAAAAGCCTTATGCCGATTACGTTTGAGGACATAACAATTACGGCGGATATGGTTGAAACAGCGTTCAGAATTAAAAATGGTAAGGATTTTCGGTAGGACGCCGCGTCACGAAGTGACCCCGCCCGTAAGAATATCCCCATCCCAACCAACAGTACATTGAAATAGACAAATGAGAAAAAT
This sequence comes from uncultured Muribaculaceae bacterium, assembly GCA_964499135.1. Lineage (GTDB taxonomy): Bacteria > Cyanobacteriota > Vampirovibrionia > Gastranaerophilales > Gastranaerophilaceae > Scatenecus. The sequence goes on along the minus strand of CAZCIW010000003.1, from coordinate 5,686 downwards.
TGTTATAAGATAAAACCGTAGGGCAAGCACATGCTTACCACCGTCACACGCAATTTACGTAGAAATTGGACGGAAAGGAGGCATAGGCTATGATTGACAAAGTAATAATGCTACTAGTAGCGTTTGATTTACTCCTAGTAGCACTAAAATTACTTTTGAAACCGTAGGGTGCGTAGCAGTTCTTAACAGGTTGCTCAAGTTGTTAAGAACTCGCCCTACACCTATATTATTTACGATATTTCTCCGTTTGTCAACCCTAAGTATGACAATTTTTTAAAATATAAAGATGTTTGATGATTTGAAAGCGTTGTTGGTAGGACTATACATACTTGCTACTATAGGTTTAACTTTTGGGCTATGGAAAATTATCGAGATTATTGTCTGGATTTTTCAGCATGTGAAAATTGTAGTATAGTTCTTTGCATTTTAAAGATTTTTATATGATAGAATGTTAAATTATTATTTCACAGAAATTCGGAGTAATGAAAATAAGGATGTGCAAGGTTATGCTCTAAGTCTTGCTGGTAAACAGTTAGAAACATTACTGTATGACATTGACAAAATTTCATATAAAAAACTGATACAAAAGAAAAAAGCATTTTTTAATTTTATTTGTAGTAAATATACAGATATTGACAGACGTTCGTTATTAATGATTTTTGCGTATGTTGATGATGATATGTTGGTATATTACAAAGAACAATATCCAATACAAGAGAAACAAGTCGGAAATTGGATACATAAAGATTGTCCGCAAAGAACTGAACAATATTATAATTAACCGTTGATGAAAAAATGTTTATTGAAGTAGCACTAGCTAAGTTCCGAAGTCGATTTGGGTATAAAAAGTTTTAAAATAATTTATAAAATTTTTTGTGATTATTTATAGAAAATTTATTTGCGTTATCTACCAAAGTGTACGGAAACACAATGATGACAAGACTTAGGCTACATTCTCAGCCATTAAAAAAGTTCTAAGATTGTATACTAACCTTCCATTTTTCTAAATTAGCGATTTGAACGATTGGTTCAAACGCTTTTTTTATTGTTATTATTACGTTTTCGCCGTCATAAATATCCGTCGAAACATCGAAGAACTTGAAAAAGAAACCGACACCGGCGAAAAGCTGAAATATTACCAATATCAAGAAACTTTTTTGACCTTATCCGAATACGAAAGTTATTCAAGCGATTTGCTTGTCGGAAAAATAAACGACGAGGACAATACCGCCGAATATGAGCAATATAAAAAGAACTTAAACACGCCGCAACTATACATAAACGGCAAATATTACAAACCGACTTGGGCGGAAATTTATTCGGGAAAAGTAAAAGAGATTTTTCCAATGGTTTCGCTTTATGAAAAAGTCGGAGGCGAAACGGCGGTTATTTTGGATTTAAAAATAACAATTTACGATGCAACCGGCAAGGTTGAAAACGCCGAAATGATGAGCGTTAAAGAAATTATTGAACTATGGCTTTTCTTGTTGAAAAAACAAGAGGAGTTTTTCAATATTTACAAAGCAAGTTTGAATCGATAGTGGATTAAAAAAGAGAGGTGCAAAATGGCAAAATCAAAAGTTACAAACATTAAAAGCAAAATGAAGCCCGATTTTGACGGGTTTATTTCAAAAATCAGAATCGATGCAAAAACGGACATTCCGGACATTGATTTTATTGAACACAAAGCAAACGGCAAAAGTAAAGTAGTTTTCGAGGGAGCGGCAAAAGCCCTCGATTCTTTTCTACAAAGCATGCAAGTTTTGAGCGAGGTTTTTTGTGAAATTTGCGAGCTTGACGACAAAAAAGACGATGTTTTAATTACGACTGTCAATTTTTCAGAAAAAGGCGGAGTTGTTATTTCGGGTCAAGTTCCTTTGAACAACGGCGTGCCGCAACCTTTATGCATAAATACGCCGCATATTATGATTGAGTCCGAAAAGGGTTACTGCTTGCCCGATTACGCCGTAAAACAACTTGACGAATTAAAACGTCAAGCGATGTTATACGCCCAAGGCGAATCAAAAGAAAAACAAACAGATTTAGGCTTGGAGGTTGGCTAATATGGACGTAAACGAAGTAAGACAAGATTTCGAGCGTGAGGACGAGGCGTTAATAAATCTTTTATTGGCAACGCCCGAACGTGAAGAGCCAAGTTTGAACATTGTCGCATATTGCCCTTTGTGTAAATCCGACACAATTCAAGTCGTTGAAACAAGCGAGGGCGATTCCGAGCGTGTGTATTACAAAATGCATTGCGTTGATTGTGGGTGCGATTTTGTTCTTGCCGAGGATATTATCGCCGCATGCAGGCGTGGTATTGAAAATGCAAAACGTGAAATCGAATACAGTGAATGCAAAATCGAATATTTTAAGCAAAAATTGCGGCTCGGCGACAGAGGGTGACAGGGCAAAGCCCGAAACCCGTTTAACGTCGCCGAACAAGAAAAAGGAGGGTAAGTTGTGAAAAAGTTATTTATTTTAGCGTTGTTATTATTTGCACCGCTCGGAGTTTTGGCAGAAGAAGTTGCCGACGAGGTTGCCGGTCCGGAAGTTACCGAAAAAGTTGAAGAAGTTTCGGAAGTTGCGGAAGCTGAAAACGAAAAAACAAATCAAGTTATCGAAATGGAGGACAATAAAATAAATATAATTGTTATGAAGCAACCTCTAAACGAAAAATCAAACCAAGTCGTAAGGCTTCGTCGTAATTGGCTCGGCGTGTATATTCAAGTGAACGGCAAAATTAAAGTAAATCCACTTGCCAACACTTACGAGGTGCAATAATGATTAAATGGTATGACGACAAAAACATTGTTATTTATTTTTCAGAAAAACCCGATGTCGGGATTTTGTACCCGTCGCCCGATTTGAGCGATGAAGAAAACGAAGCAATCGAGAAAAAACCGTTCATCTGCAGAAACGAAGTTAAGGTCGTTTTATTTGACCTTAAAACGGGGAGGCGTTTTGTCTTTACCGTCGAAGCCGGTTACAGGTGGGACGGGGCTTCCATTCCGTGGATATTTTGGCGAATTATCGGCTCAAAAACCGACAACAGATTCTTAATTCCGTCGCTTGTTCACGACAAATTATGCGAAAACCACGCACTCGTTAATTACGACCGTTATTTTGCCGACAAAGTGTTTGAACGTTTGCTTTATGTTTCGGGCGTTCCTGCGATTAAGCGTTGGGCGATGTTTCATTGCATGGACAACTTTCAAAAGTTTCAAGGGTGGAGGGATAAATGTTAGAAGTAGTTTCTATTCTTGTCGCTTTTGTTAGTTTAATTACGACGTGCATTGTTGCCGGCATTTATATCGGCAAAATTGAGGGGTTCAAAGAATTTGTAAATTATCGTTTTGACAAACAAGATGAAAAATTAGAAAAACATAACAATTTTATTGAACGCCTTTACACTGTCGAGCGTAAACTCGACGTTGATGAAGAAAAAATTGAAGTCGCAAATCATAGGATTGACGACTTGGAGGAAGTAACTAAATGAAAATCTTTATAAATGCAGGACACGGCGGAGTTGACCCCGGGGCGTGTTCCAAAGAGGGAATAAAAGAAGCCGATATTACGGCAAGCATAGGGCTTGCGGTGGTTAATCGCTTGAAATTAAACGGTTATCCCGTCGAATATTTTCAACAAGACGAGAGCCATTTTGAAATTGCTCCCGAAGAAAACAAATCGGGGGCGACGTGCTTTATTTCAATTCATTGCAACGCTCACACCAACGAAGCCGCAAACGGAATCGAGGTTTTGTATTGCAAAGGGTCGCAAAAAGGCGAGCGACTTGCTCAAATTATGAGAGAGGAGCTTTGTCATTTCACAAGACTTTCAAGCCGTGGAATTAAAGCACGTGAGGATTTAACGGTTTTGAACAGAACAAAAGCTCCGGCGATATTGATTGAGCTTGGGTTTTTATCAAACCCGAATGATTTAAGAAAAATCGTTCAAACGCCCGAATTGTTTGTCAATGCAATTTGGGCGGCGATTAAAACTTATAAAGAAGCTGAACTAATATAATGAGGGGATTTTTGGGATTACCTCTCTTCTTATAAGGCAACCCCGAAGCGAGGGGAACGTTTCGGGGCTTTTTTTGAGGATTTTGCGTAGAGTGATGAGCCGTAAGGCTCAAACTCGAAGAAGCGGCGAAATAGTGAGCGGCAATTTTGCAAAAGCAAAATAAAGCGAACGACTTGAAGCCGTGAAGCAATAATCCGACCGAGGATTTTGCGTAAGGTTGTTTTCAATTTTGGGAACAACCTTTTTTTATGCAAAAAGTTCGATAACAAAAAATGCGTGTTAGAACTTAACCAAAAAATCAATTTGTAGGGGTGTAGGATTAAAAATTTGAGGGGTTTAATATAAAAAATGATAGTTTGTGTATTAAAAATAGTTTAAAGGGCATTTATGCCCGTCTGAATGAAAATTAAATTTTGATATGAACGCAAAAAATTAAAAGCCGACTTTGATGTTATCGAGGTCGGCTTTTTTGTTGCTAAATTTTGTCGATTAAGGCGTGGCGACGGCGATAACGTTCGAGTTGGTCGATTAAATACTCTTTTTCTTTTTGCGTTATTGCCATTGTGAAACGTGCGGTGCGGTCTGTTTTTGGAGTTGTTTTTTTGCTTCCGGCTTTACGCCCCGAACCCTCACGGCTTCCGCCACGATTGTCAAGCGATTTGTAAACGGCTTTAATTTGTTCGTCAATCTTTGCCCAAGTTTTAAGAATTTCTTTTTCGCTATAAATCGGGTCAAAAGTGTTCAAATAGTCCTTAATGACATTTAATTTTGCATACAAGTGTTCTTTTTCTTCCGCTCCGATTTCGCCCGTAAAAATGACTGCTCGATGATGTTCAAACATTATCTTTATACGCTTTTCGCCGTTATCGTTTTCGTATTCAAATAAATTTATTTTCATTTTAACCTCTTTTTATTTTTTGATAAATCTTTATCTAATTCAGCGATAACACGTTCAAACATTTCCAAGTCTTTTATGTCGTTTTCTGTGGCGATTTCGTCGTTTATAAAAGACTCGTTTCTATCGACCATATTACAAAGAAATTTTCTTAATCTAATTTTATCCGATTTGTTTATTCTCATTTTTTAACCTTTCTTAATTTTTGTATGTTTAGCACTTGAAATTTCTTTAAAATGGTTTAAAATAATATTGGAAGCAAGGGTGCCGTTACACCCTCACCCCCTTAATTAAAGGGCTTTGATGATGAGAATTATTACTATGATTAGTAATAATTCTTTTTCGTTAATTATCACGCCGACCTCCTTTCTTTTCGTGATAATCGTTTTTGTTTATTCAAATTTCAAAGTTCCTTATGTTTTAATTATAACTCCTATTTGATATAATTTCAACAAAATAAATCAAAATATAATATAAATTGTAATATAATTTTACAATTTGATTTTAAATAATTACAATAAATCAAAATAAAATATGTACGTTTTTTATTTAAAAATTTTTCAATTTCGGTAATAAATTTTAAAAACGGTCGTGCGAAAAATTTTCACTCCGCCGACCCTCTCGCCGACCCCGTCGGCTCGTTACGGGACAAACCGCAAAACGCCGATTTAACGGGGCTTTTCGCCGTGTAGGTACTGTGCCGGCACTCAAATCTGACGGGGGTTGTTGTCCCGCCCGCCGAGTCTTTTTTAGTCCCCGTTTTTT
>CAZCIW010000002.1:36873-154601 GCA_964499135.1 uncultured Muribaculaceae bacterium | reverse complement strand
ATCACTTCCTTATCTTAACATATTTCTCTGAACTTTTCAACCCTGTGTCCTAGTTTCTTAAAAAAATAACCTGGAGTCTAATATGTGTTTGAACTTGGACACCCTTATTAAAAAATCTCACGGGCACATATCAGGCTGAACAGGGATTTTTGATGACTTTACAAAAATTTTTAGAAATTAACCAAAAACATATTGCATAACATCATGGGACAGAATATAATTAGCAATATGGAAAAGACTCTCTGGAATATATATAAAACTTTTTTCAAGGTTGGAACATTGCTTCTCGGCGGCGGGTATGTAATACTGCCACTTCTACAAAGTGAACTTGTCGAGAAGAAAAACTGGATTTCATCCGACGAAGTTGCTGAATATTACGCTCTCAGCCAGAGTATTCCGGGACTTATTGCTGCGAATATATCTATCTTTACCGGATATAAACTCGCCGGAATTAAAGGCGCAATAACAGCTGTCAGCGGAATTATTACTCCTGCCTTTTTATCAATTGTAATCTTGGCAAAAGTACTTGAAGAAATTATAAAATATGATTTCGTAAAAGGAATTTTTTGGGGTGTAGGAATTGGTGTTATTATACTTTTGTACCTCGCTGTTAAGGAAATATGGAACAAAAGTATTGTCGATAAATATTCGTTTTTTGTATTTTTAACTGTATTTATCGCCTCTCTAGTGTTCAAAATATCACCCGCAATCCTTGTAATTCTTGCGGTTATTTCCGGAATTATTCTTCAAATACTAAAAGACAGGCACTCGAAAAAAGATTGCATAAGCGAGGAAAATAAAGAATGATTTATTTGAAATTATTTTTAGAATTTTTCCATATCGGATTATTTTCATACGGCGGAGGATACGCAACTTTACCATTTTTATACCACTTAACAGAAAAATATGAATGGTATACATCTTCTCAATTAGCCGATATGATTGCAATTTCTTCAATAACTCCCGGACCTCTGGGGGTGAATGTTGCGACCTTTGCCGGTTACACAACTTCCGGAATTTTAGGTGCTCTAATCGCAACCGCATCTGTAGTTTTACCGTCCGTAATAATCGTAATTATTATCTCAAAGTTATTAGAACAGTTTAGGACAAACAGATTTGTAAAGTCAGCTATCTATAGCCTTAAACCCGCAGGATGTGGGCTTTTGGCAGCTGTAGGTGTTAACATGTTTATTAACGAAATATCTCCACTAAGTATAGTATTGTTTTTATTTCTGTTTAGTGTTACGCTGAAACAAAGGCGGGATCCTTTAATGTATTTAGGATTATCCGCAATTGCCGGCTTTATTTTATCATTCATAAAATAAAAAAGTTAAGCAAAATTTGCTTATGGTCAAACTTCACTTTGTCAGCAAAATTCAAGAAGAGGTAAAGTTTTAAAGTATGAGAGACTTTTGGAAAAATAAACGCATGAGTGCTGTAAGTAACAAACGTTTTGTCTTTGGAATGTTGTTTTTTATCATATTTATTTTAACAACAACAGGTAGCTTAGGCGGATGGGCAAAAAATTACAGATTAAATCAAGGGTATGCCAATACAATCAAAATTCTGAATGAAATTATGCAGATAACCGATTATGAACGCGACAAAACCTTTACCTCAGGAAACCTTATTCAAGTGTACATTGTTGAGTCTCTTTATTCAAGATATAAAGGTCTGGACTGTCGGCGCAACAAAGCTGCCAGCCAATGTATTGAAGCGTTTCCTTACAAAACTTACAACGGAAATTCCACTATTTCTGAAGATATTTATTCAGGAGGCTTGTCTATTGCTATTGACAAAGTCTTATTAAAATTTTCATCCCCACAAACACCTAATGATCCGGTGTATATTATGGCTGATTTTAACGGTCCATCTGAACCACCAAACCGTCTCGGATATGACGTTTTTGTATTCGAAATTGTTGACGGTAAACTTATGCACGAAGGAGATCCGGTTACTTCATATCCAGTAGCTTCAAACGGATTTTATTGCAGCCCGACAAGCACTTCTAAATCTGATTTACAAGGTGTTAACTGCGCGTACAAACTTAAAACTGACAAAAAATATTTCCATAAACTGAAATATGAGAAAAAGAAAAAATAACAATCAGTTTTGCTCATTCAAAAATGTTCTGTACTGCAAAGCCTGCATAAGGTGAGTTTGATTTATTTCGGTAGAATTATCAAGATCTGCGATTGTTCTTGAGAGCTTAAGCACTCTGTCATAACGTCTTCCGGAAAGATGATACTTTACGATTGCAGTTCTCAATACAGATTCACAAGATTTATCCATTTTACAATATTTTTTTATCAACTTAGGAGTAAGCTCGGAATTTGTTAAAATTTCATCATCTTTATAGCGCTCTGCCTGAATTTTACGCGCATTTATTACACGTTTTCTGATTTCAAAAGAAGACTCTTCTTCTGTTTTGGAATTCATAAGCTCATCACTGGTAAGACGCGGAACTTCTATCTGCAAATCAATTCTGTCCAATAACGGTCCCGAAAGTTTAGATAAATACCGACTTATTTGAAACTCAGAACATGTACACATCTTTTCCTTATCACCCAAATAACCACACGGGCAAGGATTCATAGCAGCTAAAAACATAAACTTAGCCGGATAAGTTATAGAATGATTTGCCCTTGAAATAACCACCTTTCCATCCTCAAGAGGTTGACGTAAAACTTCCAGAACATTACGAGGGAATTCAACTATTTCATCCATAAATAGCACCCCGCGGTGAGCAAGCGTAATTTCGCCTGGCTTAGGATTAGAACCGCCACCGATAATTCCATTAGCTGATGCCGTGTGGTGAACGAAGCGAAACGGACGACTTGTCTTTAGTGGCTCATCAGAAGAAAGAAGTCCGGAAATACTATATATTTTAGTTAATTCAAGCGCTTCTTTAAGTTCAAGCGGAGGAAGTATAGACGCAAAACATTTCGCCATCAGTGTTTTACCGGAGCCGGGGGAACCTGACATTAAAAGATTGTGTCCGCCGGCAGCTGCAATTTCCAAGGCTTTTTTGGCTTTCTTCTGACCTTTTACATCCTTAAAATCATAGATAAATTCGTCACGATTGTTACGCTTTATATATTCATTTATGTCAATTTTTATAACTTTAAGCGGTTCTTCAAGAAAATGATTTACTACATCCTGAAGACATTCTGCACCAAAAACATTGATGTCATCAACAAGCGCCGCTTCATTTGCATTAACTTTTGGAACTATTACGTTCTTAATTCCGAAATTCTTAAGACCCAGAACAAGCGGAAGAACTCCGCTAACTCCGCGGATTTCGCCATCAAGCGATAACTCTCCCAAAAACGCATAATCACGTATTTTCTCAGATGCGATAACTTCTTCCTCTACCAAAATTCCAACAGCTATAGGAAGGTCAAAATTTGTTCCGACTTTTTTAATGTCAGCAGGCGCGAGGTTTATGACAACTTTTTTGGCAGGGAAACTGTATTCGCTGTTTTTTATCGCTGAACGAACTCTGTCACGGGCTTCATTTATCGCTGCATCAGGAAGTCCTACAATAGAAATAGCCGGAAGAGCATTTATTACGTCAATCTCTACCGTTATTTTATACGCATCCAATCCTATTACAGTCGCAGTCGTAACTTTGTTTACCATAATGCAATTATACTATAAACATATAATTATCATAATAACTTTATTTCCGTGTTATAATCTAGACATGACTGATAAATTTAAAAACATATTAGCTATAAATTTTGGTGGAATAGGAGATGAAATATTTTTTCTCCCGACTCTAATTTCCATAAAAAAAGAGTTTCCAAACTCAAAAATCACACTTGCACTTGAGCCAAGAAGTAAATCAGTCAAAGATTTAACTGATATTATTGATGATTTATTTTTGATTGATATAAAAAAAAGTGGAAAGTTTTCAAAATATATAGAACTTTTTAAACTTATTGTAAAAGCTCGAAGAGGGAAGTTTGATTTAGTCATCTCTTCCGGCGGAAATAAATTAATAAGTCTTCTGTTATTTTTAACAGGAATTAAAGAACGTTATGGCTATGATACAGGCACTTTGAGCCGAAAATTACTTACAAAAGCAATTCGATTAAACAAAAATCAATATGCCTGTGATATGTATCATGATTTAGTTTCAGCAATTACAAAAAATAAAACGTTTCTGCCTGAAATAAATGTCACAAAACAGGAAAAAATTTCGAATTCAGTTTTAATTCATCCAGGGGTAAGCAAATTAAGCATTCAAAAGGGCATGATAAAAACGATTTCGGCTGACGTCTGGGCGGATGTGATTAATTTATTGATTAAGAACGGAAAGCATGTAATTCTTGCTGGCGGTCCTGACGATAAAGATTGTATTGAAAAAATTCAAGAAAAAGTTGAACCGAACAACCATTTATTTTCCGATTATTACGGAAAAACCCAAAGCCTCAGTGATTTGGCGGTTTTAATAGGAAAAGCAGAAATTTTTATATGTTCGGACTCTGCCCCATTACATGTTGGAGTCGCAATGAAAACAAGGACTTATGTAATTTTCGGACCTACTGATGACAAAAAATTAATTCCTCAATCTCCACTTATCACCCCATTAAAGGCAAATGACAATTGTCCGATAAAACCATGCCTGTGGGAACATCGTAGCACCACCTGCAAATCACTCGACTGTCTTAAAATTTCTGCTGCTGATATTGTAAAAAGAATTGTATCGGACTCTTCCAACAACTAAAAAAGAAAACTTCAATTTTTACACCCGTTAAAATTCTGCGAGAAGCAAAGAAATACAGATATTTTGCAAGGCACCGGTAAAAATTTATATAGAACAGTAAAATCATTTGATATATAATATTCCTGTAAAGGAGTAATTCTATGAAAAGTGACAACATCAAAACGGGAATAGCTAAAACCCCTCACCGCGGACTTTTAATGGCAACAGGGGTAAGCAAAAAGAATATGAAAGCTCCGTTTATAGGCATTGCAAGTTCCTTCTCTGATCTTGTTCCGGGGCACATTGGAATGCGTGATTTGGAACGTCAGATTGAAAAAGGCATACACACGGCAGGCGGGCAATCTTTCATCTTTGGGGTTCCGGCTATTTGTGACGGAATTGCAATGGGACATTCAGGAATGCGCTATTCGCTTCCATCTCGCGATTTGATTGCGGATTGCGTTGAAAGCGTCGGGGCAGCACACCAACTTGATGGAATTGTTCTCCTCTCAAATTGTGACAAAATTACTCCGGGAATGATAATAGGTGCGTTGCGTTTAAATATCCCCGCAATAATTGTTACTGCTGGTCCAATGCTTGACGGAGAATGCCAAAATCATCACAAATTAACAATGGTAACAGGTTCATTCGAAGCAGTTGGAAATTTTAGAAAAGGTGAGATTACGGAAGAAGAACTTCTTGCATTAGAAGAAGAATCTTGCCCGTCAGCAGGTGCCTGCCAAGGAATGTATACCGCAAATACGATGGCTTGCCTGACAGAAGTTATGGGAATGAGTCTGCCGTATTGTTCCTCAGCATCAGCAGTCTCATCTAAAAAAAGAAGGCTTGCATTTGAAAGCGGAATGCAGATATTAGAACTCGTTAAAAATGATATAAAACCAACAGACATAATAACAAAGGACTCTTTAGTAAATGCTTATACCGCCTCGCTTGCGCTCGGCGGCTCCACAAACACATTTCTTCACCTTCTTGCAATTGCAAATGCAGCAGGACTTGATGTAACAATAGACGATTTTGATAAATTAAGCAGAAAAGTTCATCAAATTGTGAAAATCAATCCGTCCTCAACTTTAACTATGACAGATTTTCATAATGCAGGCGGAATTCCGGCAGTTATCAAATCACTTTCTACAGATGTTTCAGGACTTTTATCAAACACCCTGACCGTTTCGGGATTAACTTTGAATGAAATCTCCAAAAACGCATACATAAATACAGATGTTATCCCAATGTATGAAAATTCAAAATATACGGAAGCTGGACTCGGTGTACTTTACGGGAACCTGGCTAAAGATGGTTGCGTTATAAAGATTTCGGGAGTCGCACCTGAATGTTATGAATTCGAAGGGGTTGCAACAGTTTTTGACAGTGAAGAAGAAGCTATGGAAGCACTTGAGACAGATAAAATTAAAGAGGGCGACGTCATGGTCATCCGTTATGAAGGTCCGGCTGGAGGACCTGGTATGAGAGAAATGCTTGCGCCTACATCTCTTCTTGTTGGAAAAGGATTGGGTAAAAAGTGCGCACTAATCACTGATGGAAGATTTTCCGGTGCAACAAGAGGCATTTGTGTCGGACACATCTGTCCGGAAGCCGCAAAAGGTGGAGTAATCGCGCTTGTCAAAAACGGTGACTCCATAAAAATAGATATTCATAAAAGGAAAATAGAACTTCTTGTCTCTGAACTTGAACTAAACAAACGGCGCGCAGAATTAAAACCGTTTGAGCCTAAAGTAAAATCCGGATATCTTGCAAAATATGCAAAAAATGTTCTGGACGCTTCGCACGGAGCCATAGTTTAATGAATAAACTCTCCGATTTTAAAGATGATATTAACAGATGTTCAAAATGCGGACTGTGCCAATCTGTCTGCCCGATATACAAAATTACGGGTAATGACTGCGCAGTTTCCCGTGGAAAATTTGTTATGCTTGACGGGGTTCTAAAAGGAAATCTAAAACTAAATCAAACAATCAACAAATACCTTGATATGTGTCTCAATTGCGGAAAATGCAAAAATTTCTGCCCAAGCGGAATTGATGTTTGCAAAATTTTCAATACCGCGAAATACGAATACACAAAAAATACGTTTGAAGGGAAATTCATATTCTTTCTATTATCAAAACTCGTTTTTGGAAATGTTTTAAAATTATTAAAAGTTTTTGCTAATCCATTTCGCGCAAAAGTAAAAAAAATCAATAAAAAACCTGACTTAAAACTTATATATTTTAAAGGTTGTATAAATAATATTTTTCCTAAATGCGAAAATTCTCTAAAGAAAATTTTTTCTCACTTTACTAATGTTGAATTTATTGAAAAGAACTTTGATTGCTGCGGACTGCCTTTTCTGGCAGTTGGAAATTTAAAAAGGTATGAAGAAATTAAAAATCATAATTTGGAACTTTTAAACTGTGATTTTGATTACATTCTGACAGATTGCGCAAGTTGTGAAAGCACTTTGCAAAGTTATTCAACAGATTTCAAATTTATAAGTGCAGCCCAATTTGTTGCAGAACAAAATATTAAATTCAAATTCAAAAAACCATTGAAAATCACTTTTCACAAGCCCTGCCATCTAGAAAATCTTGATTTTCTGCCAAAAATTCTTGAAAAATGCGAAAATATTGAATATATTGAAATGAAAAATTACTATGAATGTTGCGGATTTGCCGGCTCTTTTGCAATAAAAAATCCGAAACTTTCAGCACTGATATCCAAAACAAAAGCCGAAAATATAATCCAAACTCATGCCGATTATGTTCTAACAACTTGCCCTGCCTGCATTCTAGGGTTGAAACAAGGCTTGCTTTTAAATGGTAAAAATTCTCCAAGAATTATGAATATCGTGGACTTTCTTGCTATGGCAGAAATTATTTCAAATAAAAAATCAAACGAATAATCTTCTTTATAATATAGAAATTTTGACTTTTTAATAAAAATCATTAAAACCCGAAAAAAGCCATCCAAATAGATGATTTTTTTTTATAAAACTACGTCAAACTGTATTTATAGCCGTAGAATTTATAAAAACAAGGTAGAGGTAAAAGTTATGAAAATCAATGGCGGAATTCGATATATGGAACGCGGTATAGATGTCGCAATTCGGGCAATGCAAGTGCAAACAGAATTGATGTCTATAGCAAATGAAAACGTTAACGGTTTTGACAAAGTCGGATATCAACGTCAAGAGGCAGTGGTATCTTCTTTTACCGAATTTCTTGGAACAAATGGTATTTCCAAAACCACAGATTCAAAAGTAGGCAGAATTTCTATGTCTGCAAATCCTCTGGATCTCGCTATTGCTAAAGAAGGTTATTTTCAGGTTGAAGGTCCGGGCGGGATTAAACTCACTCGTGACGGTAGGTTTAAAATCGACAAGGATGGAAACCTTCTCAACCTTGATGACAGAAAGGTTATTTCTAATGCAGGAACCCCAATTCAGCTCCCATTTGTACCGGAAAAGCTTGAAGATATCAAAATCGACGAACAAGGTGGAGTCAGAGTTCTTGACAAAACCAACGGAAAACTTGTCCTTGCCGGTCATATAGGTATTGTTGATACCAACGGTGTTATAGTTATGGAACCGCAGGTTAAGCAGGGCTACAATGAGTATTCTAACGTTGCTCTTCAAAACGAATTCATTGCAATGATGCCTATTATCAGAAATTTTGAAGCAAACAGACACATGTTTATGATTCAAAACCAAAACCTGCAAAAAGCAATTTCTCAACTCGGAACGACTTCGTAGGTAATTTTATGAGGATAATTAAGTATGCATAATTTACAAGGTATTATCAGAAAAAGTGTAAATAACGTAACAAATCAGTGGGACAGACTGGGTTATATTGCAAATGACCTTGCCAATTACAATACAAAAGGTTATAAATCCGTTCGTTTTGAACAAATGCTTAACGAAGACGGATATCTTACCGGAGCAATACGAACAGATAATCGTGAAGGTTCTGTTCAAATTACAAGTAACCCCTATGATGTGGCACTTGTAGGTCCTGGATATATTCCGGTGGTTTCGCCTTCAGGCGAAATACAATATACCAGAGACGGCGCTTTTAAACAAGGAAAAGACGGGTATCTCATGACCTCGGATAACTGGATGGTTGGTGAAGGTATCAAAATTCCAACGAATTGTCACAAATTTGAAATCAAACCGGATGGAGATGTTTACGTCTATGACGGAGCAGAAGCCAAAGGTAAAAAAATCGGAAATATTCCGCTGGTTCAGTTCGACAATCCCGAAGCTCTTGAGCAAGGAGGGTTAAATAAACTTATTCCAACAGAAGAATCCGGAGAAGCAAAACTCGTAAGAAATCACGAATATTTTGCTCAGAATAATATTGAAAATTCTAATGTTAATATTTTTGATAACGTAAACTCAATGCTAAGGCTTAATGCCTCAATGCTTGCCAGTACAAGGCTGATGAAAGTTGTCGATGACATGTACAATAAAGGTATTAACATCAGAGAATAAAAATTTTGTGTTAAAGTTACTGAATTTTTGAAAGGACTAAAATGTTTACATCATTGGATCAAATGGGAAAAGTTGGATTAATGCTCGACCTTATTTCACAGAGGCAGGTGGCATTGGGTTCTAACCTTGCAAACATGGATACTCCGGGATATGTAAGACGTGATATAGATTTTTCGGAATATCTGGGTTCAATGAATAGTCCGCTTGAAACTCAACTATCCCAAAAAATGGGAGCTTCCGGAGTTATTTCGCAAAGAACTTATGAGGAAATAAAACCCGACAAAGAGTTGATGGAACTTCAGCACAATGCGCTACTTTACTCAATGGCAACAAGGCGCATGTCTAATATAATAACTGAAATGAAAACAGTAATAAACGTAGGTAAGTAGTATTTTGCAGTACACTCCCAGTGCAGCAAAAATAAGAACAGGAGCATAAATTATGAGTCTTATGGGTTCAATGGATATAGGTCAAAGAGCACTCCGTACGCACGGTCTGAGACTTGACGTGCATTCCAGAAACATGGCAAACGTAGATACGCCAAATTATGTGAGACGTATTCCTGTTTTGAATGCAACTGAAGAAATTTCTTTTCACGGTTTACTGAATGAAATGAAAGAAGATGTTTTCGGAGTTGGGACATTGCCACTTTTGCAAGGCGGAGTCGTTTTTAACGGAACAATTGAGGACACTGAATTAGGGGAAAGAATTTACAAGCCCGGTCATCCGGATGCCGATGCGGAAGGTTATATAAGAGCTTCTAACGTAAATCCAATGGTTGAAATGGCTGATGCAATACTTGCGCAAAGAGCATACGAAGCGAACCTTGCACTTGTTAATATTACAAAATCAATGGCGTTGAAAGCTGTTGAAATAGGCAGATAATAAATTGCAAGTATAAAGCTCAGGATAACAAAAAACCTGTCGGGAGTCACGAGCGAGATGCACACAAGAAATAAACTTCTTGAACTTGAAGAAAAACAAAACATTTTACTTCAAATATCTTAACACCATAGAAATTCCTTTTTGGATGTGTTATTATTCTACTTGGCTAAACACGAATTTTTATAAGTAAAATGAAGAACAATATATTTGATTTATACCTCGAAAGACTATTAAAGCTCCCTTTGTGGGTGAAGCAGGTCATTTATGTAAAATTAAAAGAAGATATGCAAAAGCATAACTGCTTGAGTTTTCTGGATAAATCATCAAAAGACATGTTCTCACTTTACATTCCGGTTTTAACTTTTGAAGGACGAACTGAGCTTCTGGACAAGAAAAACGGTTTGGACGGCAATTTTTATAACTTTCTTGATTTGTGCGACAAAGATTATTCAATTTTGGAAATTTCATTGAGTATGTATCTGACAATGGAAGAAGCTGCAAAATATTTTATGTTTTGCGTCGAACAGAAGTTTATTGAAATTCCAAAATCAGATGAAGTTTATGCAATGGCCGGATTTATTTCCGGAAAACTAAAAACAGGCGAATATCTTCACAAGAATAAAACATTGACGTTCCCTCAAGTTCAAAAAGCATTGGAAGAACAAAAAAGAATTGATGATATCGGCGGAAAGCATCTGAGACTGGTTGAAGTTCTGGACACAATGAATTTTGTAAAAGAAGATGATTTGAATATCATATTTATGCTCCAACAAGAATCAAAAAAACGTTTTATTCTTGATTACAATAAAGTTCCACAAGCATCAAGGTCGTTTACAGGTCTGGGAGAACAAAATTCTGTAGAAATTAAAGAACTTCGTGATGAAAACCAAAAATTAAAACAAAAACTCACCCAACTTCTTCAACTGGTTAAAAGCAGATAGAATAAAGGGGAGAGGTTCTGCCACTTTTACACTAATTCTCGAAATTTTCAATATGACCAATTAAACACCTTTTACCAATTTATGAAGCGACGTATTATTGGCAAGTTGCAAATTTGTCGGTTGCGGTTGTATTGAAGTTGATGAGGGATTATCATCTTTTTTATTAACATTATACGATTGAATTGAACGTTTGCCGGTGAGTCGTTTCATGAACTGGTAGTAATCTTTTTTAAATCCGGTTGCATTATCTTGTTTTTCTTCAAGTTCAAGAAGTTCATTTCTTGTGTGCATACCAATCGGAACTCCAACAGATTTTCTCGTCAACCATTCACCTATTGTTGTATTAGTTAAAGTTATCCAACTCATACCCATCAAAGAACCGTTGTATTGTTTTTGGAATGTTTTGTTAAACAGGTCAATCAAAAGGGTTTGGTAGAACAATCTTGAACCTTCCTGAACAAATCTTTCTTTAAATTTTGTATTTGCACCTTCAACATCATTTCCGTTTGATTTTAGCATAACCATGTTGTAGTTATCTGTCATCAAGAACCATATTGTTGCAGTACTAGCTGCTGTTTTAGCAAGGTTTGAGAGTTCACTGTTCGAAAGATTTGACCTTGAATTTACATTGAATGCTTTTAGTGTATTATCCATTACGTAATCTTCAAATTTTTTGCAAATTTTTCTTTTTTCAATTTCGTCTGTGGTTTTTGCAAGCGCTTCTCTGTATTTTTTAGCTAATGCCGAAATTTTATCAAAACTTTTTGAAACGGCTTCCATATTCAAAGCGTCCATAGATTCCGCAGACTGCGGAGCTTTTTTACTGAACATTTCAACACCCAAATTCGCGATTTTGAACGGGAATTTTACAATACTCCACATAAAACTAAATGGTGTTATAAAGAAATCTACAAACGGTTTAACCTTTTTGTCTCTTGAACCGAAGTTTACAAGTCCGTCTATGGCATCTTTGTAATCCTTAAACAATTTTCCATTCTTGTCACCTGACTTTTTAAGCGCTGTTTCTATTTCTTCAAGGAATTTGCTGTCTTTAATTTCTGTTAAATTATTTGTCTTAATTCTTTCTGAAAGCGGCTTATTTTTTTCTCCGGCTTTTTGAATACTTTCTTTTATATTTTCAAGAACCATTATGAGATTTTTGTCTTTTTTGAGGCTTGAGATTGTCGAATATCTGTAACTGTTTGCAGCTTCTTTTTTGCCGTTCTTATCAAGAACTTCTACAAGAGCTTTTAAATTCTTCTTCAAAACATCTGCATGGACATCCGTTTTCTGGATATTTTCAATAAATTTGTCGATTGTTTTTACGTCAGAAGATTTGTCTAATTCTTTAACTACTTTTTCAACAACAAGTTCTCTTGAGCGGACTGCAACCTTTCTGTACTGTTCGCCGCGGGTTTTGTATCCGCGATCAGCAAGAGTGTTTGCGACTTCATCAATCTGCTCCTGTTTAACCTTGTAATCAGGGATTTGGGTTAAATTGTTGTATACGTTTTTAAATGGTTTGAAAAAAGCTTCAAATGCAGCATCAACTCGCGGGATTTTTCTCAAACCTTTTATTGCAAATCCGGCTGCGATAATTCCTGCACTTGCTTTCAGGACTGTATCAAATGAAAGAAGCGGTTTTTGTTGTTTTTCTTTTGAAGTTTTATTTTTATCTTCTCCGGCTTTAAAGCTTGTATCTTTTTGTTGCGGTGCAATTTTGGCTTCAGGGGCATGGTTTTTCTCGTTGATTTTTCTCGCTTCTTCAGGAGTAAGCCTTGTGATATGTTTTCCGTTTCTGAGACGCGAATACATTTCTGTTGCAAGAACAGTTAAACCTGTATTCAGCATAATTCCGGTTTTGGAATTATTGATTAATTTTGTGAGCGCACCCATTGTGATAAGTGTAACCCAACCGCTCATCAAAATTCTTGTTACTTCCTGTCTGAATCTTGCTTTCTTTTCTTTTGAAGCTTCCTTAGGGTCGTCGTCCATCATTCTTGAAAGGTTGTAAGCATCATTTGCAAGAAATATCGCCGGCGGAAGTCCTGAAACTAATCTATTCAGTGCTCTTTCATGTTTTGTGTCATAATTTCCGACATTTGGGTCAAAAGATTTCATTGAACGCTGAAAAATCAGCCATTCCATATTTTTATTTGTATCTGCTTCAACTTTAGCTTTTTGTTCTTCAGTAAGTTCAGTAACTTTTACACCTAATCTTTTTGCTTCGGTTTCTAATGCGTCATTAATCGCGTCTTTTCTGAATTTCATTAGGCCTTGAAGCGCATTAACTTCATAATCTATTTTTGAACGATGTCTTATATTCTTAAAAAATGGTCTTTCAAGAGTTTTTTCAGACCATTTTTCAAAAGGTTTAATTTTCCCGGATAGTTCGACAATACCATTCAAAATATCTCCCGGAAATTTCAACAAGGGATCAGTTGCACCTTGTACAATTAGTGTTGGAATTTTCTTCTCAGAAAGGACAACATTATTCCCATTAGCTTTAACCTGTTTGGAAGAATGGTTGGAATTTACTACCGCATTGTATAATTTTCTTGCCATACCATCGAGCGGCTTTTCCATATAATTCAAAAATTCGTTAATATCGTATTCGCCTATTTTTTTATTTAGGCTAAAAAAAGAGCCTTTAAAAGCTAACTCATTTGAATTCGTCTTTAAAAGGCTCTTATTTAAACTTGATTTTGATGTCTCTCTCTCCGGTGATAAAGATAACTGCTCCTTGGTGGATAGCGGTTCCTGATTTTGAGACAACTCAACCTTTGTCTTTCGTTTATGTATTGTTGGCTGGTAATATTTTCCTACTATCATTTCTGTTCTTGTCCTTCCCTTCATGTATTTTTAACTTAAAGAAAATTTTTAACAAGACTCAGTATATAAAAAATTTACGATACTTTACAATTTAATCACATGAATTTACAGACCTAACACTATATAGTTTTTACAATGTAGCAATTATTTCTTTCAATAGCGCCTTAAACCCTACTTTTGCCACATTTGTAGTTTCTATAACTTCCGAATGCGACAATTTTTTTTGTGTGCCCTGAACTCCCGCTGCCGAATTTGAAACACAGGTTATTCCCAAGACCTTTATTCCGCAATAGTTTGCGACAATAGCCTCCGGAACTGTTGACATCCCAACAACATCTGCCCCCAAAAGCTTTGCCATCCTGACTTCTGCCGGAGTTTCATAACTCGGACCGGAAGAAGCAAGATAAACTCCGTGACGTGGGGTTATCCCTAATTTTTTTGCGCATTTATCTGCGAGTTCAATTAAATCCTTTTTGTATATTTCACTCATATCCGGAAATCTTTCACCCAAGGTATCATCATTTGGTCCAATAAGCGGGTTTGTTCCCATTAAATTGATATGATCGGTTATTATCATTAAATCTGATGGACTAAAAGTTTCATTTACGGCTCCCGCAGCATTTGTTAACACAAGAGTTGTCACACCGAGTTTTTTCATTACTTTAACAGGATAAGTAATTTCAGACATGGAATGACCTTCATAAAAGTGGTTTCTGCCTTGCATCATAACAACTTTTTTGCCTTCAATCTCTGCAAAAACGAGTCTTCCCTTATGCCCTTTTACCGTTGATTTGATAAAATTCGGAATTTTAGTGTAAGGAATTGCCGTATCACAATATTCATCCGCAAACTCACCAAGCCCTGAGCCAAGAATAATACCTATTTCGGGCTTAAAACCATTAGTTTCTTCATTTATAAATTTAATCGTATTTTCCATATAAACTCCTCGTTCCCTCGACACAAAAATGCACAAAAGATAGGATATACTTTTGTGCATTTTAAAGTTTTGAATTAACCTACGAGTCTGTTATCATCAGCTTCTGAAGCTTTAACCATTATAGCATGTTCAACCGGATTTTCTTTTGTATAACCGGTGTCATATGTTTCTTCAAACCCGAAGTCATCATGGGCTTTCTTAGCTTGATTTTCATCAACAAGTTTCTTAGCAAGTTCTGCAATTTCATAAACAAGCTGATATCTGTTATCTGTATTTTCGTTTAAATCCCACGCTACTTTTATAATTTGTTCCATAAATGTAAACCTCACAATTTTAAATCCAATAAATTAATAGTATAATACAAAAAGTTTTTTGGCAAGTGGCAAAAACATGTATTTTATGTATAATAAAAGATATGAAAAAACATTTAGAACTGCGCATATATGCATGGATAGAGCTTTTTATATGGATTTTGATATTGTGCGTTTTTGTTGGCGGTATTAAAATGTATCGTTACAAGAAATTTAAAGAACTCAAAACTTATCAGATATTTATGCCTGATGTTGATGGAATGATTGAAGGCTCCCCTGTAAAATTAATGGGAGTTCAAATTGGATACATCCGGAAAATCAAGATTGTAAATAACAATGTTTATGTAAAATTTGTTGTAACAGAACCTAATGTAAATATTCCACAAGGTGCCGTTGCAACCGTAGAATTCAATGGACTGGGCGGTTCAAAATCTCTGGAAATAATACAACCGGATGAAGAAACCCTTGCTTCCAAACAGTTAATCGTTATTAATAGCCCGAAAAGATTGCATGATTCAATGCTTCTTTTGAATGATATGTTTGACAAACTTGGCTCTATTGGGGCAAGAAGTTCATATTTCATGGGTCAATTCGAAAAACAGGAAAGTAATGTTAGTTTAAATCCCGCAACAATTAATGAAGAAATTAATAAATTTAATCATGTTCTTGATAATATAGGAAAAAACAAAGAATCATTCAACTATAAAATGAAGGAGTTAAAAAGATGAAGTTGGAAAATGTAAGAGTAATTTCTAATCCGGTAGTACTTTTAAATCTTTGCACAATGAGAGATAAGGATACCGATAGTCAAGGGGTACGAATTGCAACAAGGAAGATTACAAGATGTCTTCTCTATGAAGCATCCAGAAACCTTCCGCTTGTAGAACAGGAAGTTACAACACCGGTTGCCACATTTAAAGCTAAAACTATAGACCCTGATATCAATTTGATTATTTCACCAATATTGAGAGCAGGGCTTATTTTTACTGATGAAGCAATTGATATTTTGCCTCAAGCATGTATACGTCACATTGGCATGTACAGAGATGAAAAAACATTAAAACCTGTTTGGTATTATAACAAAGTTCCTATGGCAGCAGAAAATCCTGAAAAATTCTATATTTACATTACTGACCCAATGCTCGCAACCGGAAATTCTTTATTGGAAGCGATACGTTTGTATGTGAACAAGGGAATTCCGATAAGCAATATTAAATGTATATGTATTATTGCAGCCCCTGAAGGAATAAAAAACATTCAAAAACATTTTCCTGATATCGAAATTATTACAGCGGCAATAGATGAAAAACTCAATGATAAAGGCTACATCGTTCCGGGCATGGGCGATGCTGGAGATAGAATCTTTAATACATAACCCGTGTAATATTTTATACTTATAAATCG
Source organism: uncultured Muribaculaceae bacterium (assembly GCA_964499135.1). GTDB lineage: Bacteria > Cyanobacteriota > Vampirovibrionia > Gastranaerophilales > Gastranaerophilaceae > Scatenecus. The sequence continues at coordinate 138,073 of CAZCIW010000002.1, read as the reverse complement.
TCGGATTTTCAGAAAGTGAAACCTTCTGAAAATCCGACTTTGTATTAATAAAAAAATAGCTTGGCAATTCAAATTTTTTAGTCGTAAAACATCAGATTGTCATTGCGCGTGCATATATACCTATACTTTAGGTTCTAAATCAATCTATTCACAAAGGAATTATGACAGGTACAATGCATAACAGCACACTCAGTGTGAATAAAAAGCCCTCCCATATAGGAGAGCCATACCCTTACAATTGATGGTAATTAATAGTAAATCACATTTATCCTCCATGATTGTAAGGCAAGCCTAACATTTTGTCAAGTGTTTTTTTATTCTTTGTATTTCATAACATATTCATTATTTTGTTCCAGAAAAATTAGTCTAAACGGAGTTCCATCATAGTTTGCCGGTGGAGGAGTTACCTTAGAAACTTTTGAGAGCATTTTTTTTGCGGAATTTTCAAGAGGTTTGTTGGCAGTATTACGTATTAATTTTTTATGCTTCAATCTTCCGGCACTATCTATTATGAACTCAATTTCGCAGGAGCCTTCCCCGTCAAATTTTGGCAGACTAAAGTTTTCGCTCAGAACATTTTTTAAATCATTTTTGTAATTTTCAAGACTTGCGTGGGCATATACGGTATAAGTAGGTGTATCATCCCAAATCTTATCAATTTGCGGAATTTCTTTTTGTTCAGCCACTTTTGTTTTCTCAGTCACCGACGGCATTTCTGCAGGTTTTGGTCCCAAAAACAATATAAAAATAAGTGAAAATAAACAACAAGCACCAAATATTGCATACGAAACAATTTCTTGAAATGAAACAAGAGTTCTCCGTCCGGAAACCGGTTCTGGCAAAATTTCTTCTACCGTGACTTCCTGATTATCTTCAACTAGCGGAGTCTCTTCAATTTCATCAAAGACATTGTTTCCGCATTCGCAATAATCAACTTTATCATTATATACAGTCTTACATTCTTTGCATTTATATAACATAACTGTATTTATTATAACATATTATTTCTTTAATTTCACGTTTATAATCTCAAGCATAAAAGATTTGTGAAGTTGAGGATGATAATTAGTTATCACAAGAGTTGTCAAACTTACTGCAATCAAAAATAATAATACTGATATTATCAAAATTTTTCTGTTATCCATTAATACCTAACCCTTTCATAATCTGAATAATCAGACGGTTTTGAGAAACTTGTACTGTAATCAAGCATAAATGCACCTTTAAATTTTACATTTGTTCGTTTTGTGTTAGAAGGAAAAGCAAGAACCGAAGTATTTTCAAGACGTCGCAAAATACTTACCATATCCGCTCTCGCATCAGCTTCATATTTTTTGTTTGAACAAGAGTATTTCAAATTGGTTATTTTACCATTTTTTGAAACATTAAAAGTAAATACAATCAATGTTCCTACAGGAGCTTCTATAGATGATTCCATCATAATTTTGTTTTGAAGATTACTTCTCCAAACATTCCACGCAACGAATTCCTCTCTAGAAGCACTAAATAATATATTTCCAACTTCATCTTTGTCCCTAAGTTCAACATCAGAATTTGGAATATCCGCACTATCAATTTCAACATTAACATCGCGACGAGATTGAACATCGTCTGAGCTAATTTTCACATTAACATCACGATTTTCAACACTTTGAGACTGATAATCAATATTTTTCTCGCTGTAAATCCCATTATTAGCACTTGTATCAATTTCTTGAGTTTGTTCCGAAACATTTATTTCTTCATTAAACTCAATAGTTCTATTTTGAAAGTTATCTTCTTTTTCAAAATTCATCGACAGTTGTTTATCATCGCCCTCTTTTGGAATAAATTCTTTTTCCGGAGATTTTACCACTTGGTGATTTCGCCTGTAAAATTTAATTTTCACTTCAAAATCCGAAACAAATCGTTGTTGAGGATTTAAAATTTGATTTTTAAGTTTGAATTTTGGAGTTTCAAGCGCAACGGGTTTGTGCATTACCGGATGAATAATTAAAACCAGCAAAGTCGTGATAATATAAACAAGTATCAAAAAACTTCTTAAGCGCTTCATTTTTCATTTCTAGTCTTTATCAATTTTTGCGAGAACTTCTTCGCAAGCATGAATTTCATACATTGTACCTGATAAGATTAAGGTTTCAGCAATCAGTATTGCCGTTGGAATTAATGCTGCCAAGAAACTTGTAACCAAACCGGTCAAGTCGCCACCGATTTCGGATGCAAAGTATGAAACATTCATTATGAATTCAATAAAGATAATCCCGCATCCGACAAACAGCATTACCACTTTGTTGGAATTTAATTTTCTTGTTCCCTCCAAACCGTAAATCGTAACACCATGTTGTCTGTAGTCGCTAAAGCCATCCTGTTTGATAACCTGAGAACCCTGAATTTTTTTTGCAGTAGTGAAAGCACTTACAAAAGCAAAAAATGCAAAAATAATCATTAATGAAGCCAAAGCCCAGAATATTGGAGAACACCTAAAACCGGAAACTCTTACCCAACCAGCAGCTTCGGGAAAACACATCGCAAGAGTGTTCGACACACCATATGCAAGAAATGGTGCTGTAAGAAATCCTGCCAAAACTTCAAGTCCGGCACGAAGTTGTTTTGAAAAAATATAATCTTTTATGTTATCAATTTTTTTGTTTGAAAAAGTATTTACATACCTTTCAAGCCATTGTCTATATGATTTTACAACAGCTTCAAAATCTTCTCTAAATTCAAATTTATTCAAATTTGAAAGCCATTCAGCGGAAACATGTTTGAAATATCCGCATCCTATTGACAAAAATGTCAACAATCCTGAGAATAATACCGATATTATAATCGCAAAAATTACAAAATCGTTCAAATTCATATAATATGCAAGGTTTACAATGTATACTCCAAGCAGAACAAGTAGAGAAAATCCTATCATAAAACCGGCACCTGAACGCATTGATTTGTTATCATTGCTTTGCATAAACAAATAGACACCTTGCTTTAAGATAAGTCCGACACCAAGTAAAAGAATCGTGCACAAAAGCCATGCTTTGAGGTTAGTAGGCATGTGCAGATAATTTGAAGATTCTTTGATCGAAAGTCCGAGAATATAATTTGCAACGGCGAACGAACTCAATAATGCAGAGAACACCATTGCTATATGCAAAAATATATTCGTTCTCGTGTTTGAAGCAATTTTAGCTTTTAGGTCATTTATCTTGAACGCAACTTCTTTAATAATTCCGACTCGGACATGTTCTATTTCTGCTTTTTGTTTATCCAAGCGAATCTTTATGGCTGCATTGGGATCATTACCGTAAAGTTTTTTTATTTCCTCCTCGCTCATTTCCTGTTGTTTTAGTGCAAGAACAGTTTTTTTGGCCCCTGCGGTTTCAAGAATTTTTATATTTATAAAATCTTCAGAATCCGCAAACATAATTTTACAAATATTACCTATTTCGATTTTGCCAAAAGATTTACCTTTGAACAAAACTCTTGAGTTATGAAAAGTGTTCATAAGAACATACTTATTTTCACTTTCTTGATATTGGAGAGTTATTAATACATCAAAGTCCAAATCAAGTTTAAAGTCACAGTTAGGATTTGTACCTATATTAATTACATCTTTTTCATCAAAGACTTTTTCTTGTTTTAAAGATGAAACTATTATTGTCATAAAATTCCCCTTTTATTTTTCAAGTAATAAATTATCTTCCCAAAGCATGAATAAATTTTCTAATTGCTTTTTCCGTATTTTGTTCCGGAGCAAGAATTAATTTTGATTCTCCAAGTATAGGAGTAAGTTTTTCTTTTACCATATCAAGTTTTTCAGGATGGGCATATAAAAACATCATAGCAAGTTCCGGAGCATATTCTTGTACGCTCTTCACATTGTCAGGAAGCAAGTTCCAGTTAACCTGTTTTTCTATCGCTCCTTCATTTTCCAAATCCCCAAAAACTACTATCGCTGGGGTATAACCCTCTTTTTTCATAGTTAAGGCGTGATTAAATGCTTTTTTTAACCCTACACCATATGCTGTTCCATAATCATCCTTTGCATATGCGGTGAAAGCATCCAGAGCTTTTTTAATCTCTGAATTATTAAAAGGAGCGCCTTCATAAATTAAGTAAGCATCTTCACTTACTCTTAGAATTTTAATCTGATCTTCAGGATCAAGAAGGTTACATACTTGTCTTAAAGTTTTTTTCTGTTCCTCAAGCGCTTTTTGGTTTGATGCTGAAGAGTCAACAACAAAAATAACCGCAGAAGGCACAAATGCATCAATTTTCACTTTCGACACTCCTGCCCAAAGAATTTTGCCTATAACAGATATTATAACAATTAAAATTCCTAAAATTATTAATCTTTTGTTCATAATTCTCTCTTATTTAAACACACTATCATAAGATAATAGTATCATATTACGCCCTTTAAATCAATCTTTTATAGGAAATTTCAATTCCTGATTATTGTTTTTAACCTATCTGCTTTTAAATTGCTCAAATTTAACTTCGTATTTATTTTTGATATTTTCAATGTTATCTTTCTGCCAGTTTGCAAAAAATCCAAGAAGGAGTGCAATTAGTATTACCATAATTACAACTTTCGTAACTGCGAAAAATATTCTTAATATTAAAGAAAGCACAAGAACAATTGCAAAAATTACAAATACAGTTATTATATCCATAAATTTATTCTCTAACCTTGTTTTCTTCTCCTTTGATAAGTCTTTGAATATTTGAGCGGTGAAGATATATGATATACAAAGCACCAACAGCACAATATACGATATAAGCAACAGGAGCACCAAATGCCCACATTAAGACCGGAGATAATGCAAGAGCTATAATAGAACCGAGTGAAACATATTTTGAGGTATAAGTGATTATACTCCATATTGCAGCAATAATAAGTCCAACAACCCAATTAAGAGCAAGAATTGTACCAACACCTGAGGCAACGGATTTTCCGCCGGTGAATTTTAGAAAAACAGATTTGCTATGACCTAAAATAACCGCAACTGCAGCGAGCACCGGCAATAGCCCGATGTCTGCAAAGCTTTTTGCAAAGAGTGCCGCAAGAACAACAGGCAAAGCACCTTTGAACGCGTCAAGAAGAAGTGTTATGAAAAACCATTTTTTACCCATTACTCTTTTAACATTTGTTGCTCCGGTAGAACCTGAGCCAATTGTTCTGATATCCTGTCCGGTTGCAAGTTTTACAATAATATACCCTGTCGGGATTGAACCAATTAAGTATGCAACCAGTAAAACAATAACTATTTCGATAAATTTTTCCATAAATACTTCTCCTTAGCTTGCCTTCATAATATCACAAATACATAAGAATTGTTAATAACTAAAAATGAATAATCCTTTTATATAACCTGTTGTGTAATTAATTTCATGTTTAAAATTTTTAGAATATTTTTTGTATCTGGTTTTAAACGGGAGAGTTTATGGAAAATAAATTTGTAAAGAGTGTAATTATTCTGGTAATTATTATATTTTCAGGCAAAGTTATAGCCGCAGAAGAAGTTAGACCACAATGTCTTTGCCCTGATTATTCTTTTGAATATATCGGAAATGATAAATACGAAAAATTTAATCGAAAAATGTTTTCTCTTAATTCAAAGCTTAATAAGTATGCCATAAAACCTGTTCATATTTTATGGGCTTCAATAATGCCAAAATACGGAATGGACAGAATTAAGGGGATTACTACAAACATTGAATATCCGATAAGACTTATGAGCAGCTTAATTCAGAAAGATTTTCAAGCTTCCAAAGATGAAACAGTACGTTTTTTGACAAATTCTACAATTGGACTTGGCGGTATGTTCGACCCCGCCGAACATTTTTTCCATATTCAGCCAGCTGACGAAAATATAGAACAAGCGCTTGCAAATTGTAAGGTCAAATCAGGTTCTTATATTGTTCTTCCGATATTAAACGGAACTACTCCGCGAGGAATTGTCGGAAAAGTTTTTGATACAGCCCTAAACCCATCTTCTTATATAGCATTTCCAATACTGGCCGCAGTTAAAGCCGGTTTACTTGTAAATAAAACTGCATACTCACAACCTCTTTACAACATGATTGAATCAAATTATGCAGATCCTTATGATATTTCACGAAAACTCTACGGACTGGATTCCTATATGAAATGTCATAATTATGATAGAAAAGAAATTCTTGATACTTCTGTAAATGTTATAAACAAAGAAATTCCAAAAAGTAATGATATTGAACCTGAACTTGTAAACAATAAAATAGAAAATTCGTTGAGTTTAGATAATTCAGATTTGACTAAAAATAATGATACTGATGTTATTGCAATTCAAAAAGATGTTGAGGGTGAAACACTTTCAGTTGCAAAGATTATTGAAGCTGGAGAAGATATAGAAAATGTTGTTATGAATTCTTATAATTCAAAGAGTTCACAACTGATGGCAGACAAACTTCTTTTTGATTACAATCCGCAACACCCTGTAACAGATAGTATGCGAACTGCACTGTTTCATCTTCCGGATATTGATGACTCTGCTTGGTCTGAACTTTCAATTTGGAACAGATGTTTTGCTAAGAAAATTAAGACTTCATGCGTAAACATTGCACCTAAAAGAGACGACTACAAATTCAGGTACATTCTTCAGAAAAAAACAAATAATTCTCCACTTGCAATAATTTTCCCATCAATCGGAGAAAGCATTATGTCAAGCCATTCGGTTCTTTACGCAAAAATGTTTTATGATGCTGGCTTTTCTGTTTTAATTCTCGGAAGCGCATTTCAGTGGGAATTTGCAAAAAGCATGCCGGAAGATTACCGACCAGGAATTCCTTCGAATGATGCGGATTATTTAAAAACAGTTACACTAAAAGCAATTTCCAAACTGGAGAAAAAATATAATTACAATTTTGACAGGAGAGTTATACTCGGGACATCTTTTGGAGCATTGACAGCATTATTTCTGGCTGAAAAAGAATCTCAAAATAACACGTTAAATATTTCAAAATATATTTCAATTTGTCCGCCTGTAGATTTAGTTTATGCTATGGATAAAGTTGATTTAACAACCTCACACTGGAGTAAAAATCCTGTAAACTTGAAAGATAGAGCAGCGATTGCGGTTGCAAAAGTAATTCAACTTTCACAATTACCTGACGAAAAATTAAAAGAACTTGCAGAATTACCTTTTAACGAAGATGAATCAATGCTTATAACCGGATTTGTAATGCATCAAAAGCTTTCTGATTTGATTTATACTATTGAAGGTGAAAGTATTAGTAATAAAAATGAACTTTATACACAAATCAACAACCTGAGTTATAGAAATTATGCGGAAAAATATCTTTTAAATGACAAATACAAATCAGTATCAGATCTAAGGTTTGATTCAAGTCTTCATTCCATTTCCGAATATTTAATAAACAACAACAATTACGTTATTTTTCATTCAATTAACGACTACCTTACAAACGTAGAGCAATTAAAAAAATTAAAACTTTATACAAAAAATCGATCAATGTACATGGACAATGGTGCTCATTTAGGTTTTGTTTACAGAGAAGACTTTCTTAACGAGCTTAGAAAAGAATTAAAATAATATTTTTACGAATGTTTCACATCAAGAAGAATTTTAACTGTGTCTTTCAAAAGCCCAAAAGCCCATTTTATAATTAAAATACCTCCCAAAATACCAATCAAAGAATCGAATTCTGTAAAATTGAAATGTTTTCCGATTAACAAAGCTACTATTGCTAGTATTGAAGTAAGTGCGTCAGCTAAAATATGATAATATGCAGCTTTCATGTTATAATCTTTTTCTTCGGCATTGTGATAAGAATGTTTTTCTCCACAGTGTTCATGCTTACTTTCCATAATAAAAATGCATACAACATTCACCACAAGCCCGATAATTGCAACGAGAATAGCTTCATTAAACTCTATTATTAAAGGATTTACAAATCTTGATACTGCTTCAATTATAATCCAAATACCGGTCAAACCTAAAAACAACGAACTTGTATAAGCTGCAAGTGTTCCGATTTTTCCTGTTCCATTCGGGAACAAGTTTGACCCTGCAAATTTTCTTGTTAAAACATACGCAACATAAGCTAAACCGAGAGCCAGCGCATGCGTTCCCATATGATATCCGTCCGCGAGAAGTGCCATTGAATTTGTATAATATCCATATGCAATTTCAGCAATCATTGCAATTACTGTAAATATAATAACAATAAGCGTCCGCTTTTCGTTTTCAGCGCAAATGTCGTGTTCGTGATTATGTTTCGTCATTATTATTACCCCTTATTGAGTTTTTGAGATTTGTGTATCCAAATATTCATTAAATTGCTTCATGAAATCATACACAGTTTTAAGTTGTTCTTCACTAAATCTATTTAAAAATTCTTTATCTTTGTTAAATCGACACTCATGAGTTTTGGCATGCTCATCGTAAAGTAACTTTCCCTCGGAAGTTAAGTTGTAGAAAATTTTTTGAATGTTATCATTTCTTTGTTCTGTTGTAATAAGCCCTTGTTTAATAAGTTTTTTTACAATTTTACTTATACCACCACGCGTCATATTGAGATAATTTGAAATATTAGTGACGTTAGGTTCATCCAAATCTTCAATCGCAGCAATTGTATGAATTTCCGAACAATTGTAATCACTTAACTTTTCGTTTTGGTCAAGTTTTTTTATACTTTCCTGTTTATCTGTAAATTCTTTAAATAAAATTACCAACTCAGCTTTCATTCAAACATTCATCCAACTTGTTTCCACATTAACAAGATAACATATATTTGTTTCCTTGTCAACAAGTTTAAAACTGATTGTATAGTTATTTTAATATTAAACTAAAATCTTAAAATATTAGACTAAAGCCTACTCCACAATTCTACAGTAAATACCCCGCTAGTCTGATATGTGTTTGAACTAGGACACCCTTTTTGGAAAATGTTGTTGAAAAAAATATTATTTGCCTCACTTCAAAAAGAAAGAAATGAACACCGTATAGCTTCACAATTTAAACAGCAAAAAAGACCGCTTTAACAATTCAAATCAATTATCTATCATATTTTTAACAAAGTCTGCAATCTCACAAGCATCAACTGTGCCAATTACAATTTCAAAATCCAACCCAGAAGATTTGATTTCAAATTCAAGCTCACTTTTCATATGGGCAAGGAGTCCGGGTATAATTATTTTTCTATTTTTAACACGTGAGGCAAGGTCATATTTTATTAAAGTTTGAACAACCATTTTAGCCGTAAATTTTTCAGCTGACCATGCAGTTAAAACACTCATACCATCAGCCGGTGTTACAATCAAATATGAAGAACGATTTAAATTTTCAAGTTCATTCGCAACCGCAAAAAAAGTCAGTGCAAAATTCGTTGTCAAAAATATAAGAGAATTTTCATCAACGTCATTAAATTCATAAATTTTTGGCTCAACTTTTAATGGTTTTTGTGGATCCGTAAAAATATTTTCGCGAAGGATTAGAAGAGATGCAAACATTTCCTCATTAAAAGTTTCAAAAAGCAACATATTTGTGTATTTACAAATATAAAATGCAGCTTTTGCACAAAGTTCACCCAAATTTTCAAACTCAATAAAATCAGTATTCAGACGGTTTGAATCAATCGCCGAAAAATGAATACAAACAGGATTTGAATAATTTTCATTCTTTTCTTCTATCGCTTTTTCTCTTATAAATTTCAAATTTTGCGCAGTTTTTGAAAATTCATTATCTTCAATAAACGTAATCGGAAGCTTTTTAAGTTCTTCGTATGAAATTGAATTTGCTATATCTTTCCTGTTGGAATTTTTCAGAACAATCAAATCAACTTTCCGAAGATTGTTTAAAATATTAATTTCGAAATTCTGAACCCTTTTAAGCTGGTTTTCAAAATCAGGAGACGAACAATCAAGGAGAACGCAGAGTGCAGTTTTGTTTATAAAAGTTTTCTCATGACGAAAGAGGACATTTTCTCCTCCGATTTTCAGGTTGTTAATTTCAACAGTTTTCTGTGCAAGTTTTTTGGAATGGTCAAAGAGTTCCCTAAATTCAGCCGAAACATTAGGACACATATCAATGGAGACGGTTCCTTTTGCAAGTTTAAGCGCATACGCCATACAGGTAGGACAGCCGCATTTTTTACAATTGGAATTTTCAGCTTTCTTTGCTGCCGGAAGATATTTAAAAATTTGTAATCCTGAAAGTTCCATTTTTAACTTAATCCTTTCATTATTTTCAATGTTTGCGGATTTTTAACTACAATCAAATTTGCTCCCGCAGCTCGTATTGCACTTGCTGCAGTCAATTCCAGCATAAGAATTCTTTTTGAATATTCACCCCAAGAAGCTGAAAGTTTTTGAGATTTTGCCTCTTTAATTTTAAGGGATTCTTCCGCTGCAAACGAGATTATTGGAAGATCTAAAAATTTATCACCAACACCTTCTTGCCTTATTTTTTCAATTATACTGTATCCGTATTCAAACCCACACCCGAGTCCGCCAATATCCGTATCAATAAGAATTTTATCGAGCGGTTGCCCTAAATCGTTTGATAAAATATTTATTTCCTTCGCAAGATTTATATCTATGGGCGATTTTAAAACTACAAAATGCTTCTTTCTGGTAAACGGAATTATATCTTTGTACGTATTTTCATTTGCCGAAGCAATAATACAGGTTTTGTTTGCACAATTAGCAAGCTCGGGCAAAAGTTGTTTATCCAGTTCGTCATCCCCACATCCGCGAAGCATTAACTGGAAATCGGTCTCTGATAAAATTTTTTTTAAAATTTTAACTGATTTTTTAATATCATATGCTGTTTTTATGTTAAATTTCAGACATAATATGTCAGGTTCACATTCGTTTTTTTGAGATAAAGAAGTACAGTTTTTTCCATATGAAAAGATTTTTGTTTCTAAAAAAGGAACTCCGTTTTCGGGATTGAAAATCGGAAGTTCCAAAATATATAAAGGATTTATTGGAAAACCCTCCCTAGATTTTGTAATGAGGGTTTCCAAAGTTTGATTTCTAACAGGATTGTCTTTCATTTTTAACTTTTTCCATAAGTTCGTTAAATTCTTTTTCGTCAAGAGTTTCTCTTTCCAGAAGATTTTTAGAAATATATTCTAGCATATCTCTGTTTTCTGTAAGCAAATTACGTGCAATTTCGTATCTTTCATCGACGATTTTTTTAACTTCTTTGTCAATCTCAGCAGCAATTTCATCAGAATAATCGCGTTTCATCCCAAGATCTCTTCCGAGGAAAATATTCTGTTCATTAGAACCGTAAGCCATATTTCCCATTTTTTCACTCATACCATAAGCCGTTACCATATTTCTTGCCCAAGCCGAAACTTTTTCAAGGTCATTACTTGCACCCGTTGTAATTGAATCTTTTCCATAAACGATTTCTTCCGCAACTCTTCCGCCGAGTGTCATTGTGATACGGTCGAGGATTTGTGATTTTTTCATTGTCAAGTGATCTTTTTCGGGAAGAACCATTGTTACACCAAGCGCCATTCCTCGCGGAATAATTGAAACTTTGTGCAGCGGATCACAATTTTTGAGAAGTTTTGCAAGAAGAGCATGCCCGACTTCGTGATATGCCGTATTTTCTTTTTCTTCATCTGTTATAACTCTGCTTTTCTTTTCAGGTCCTGCCATAACTTTATCAATTGCTTCTTCAAGATTTTCCATTGTAATTGTTTTCTGATCGTGACGTGCAGCAAGAAGCGCAGCTTCGTTTAATAAATTCTGCAAGTCAGCACCTGAAAATCCGGGTGTTCTTTTGGCAAGAGTTTTTAATTCAACATCATTATCTAATGGTTTGTTTTTCGCGTGAACCGTAAGAATTTGTTCACGTCCAAGAATGTCGGGTTTGTTAATTACTATTTGTCTGTCGAATCTTCCGGGTCTTAAGAGCGCATTATCAAGAATATCAGGTCTGTTAGTTGCGGCAATTACAATGATGTTTGTATTTTCATCAAATCCATCCATTTCAACAAGAAGCTGATTTAAAGTTTGTTCTCTTTCATCGTGTCCGCCACCCATACCGGCACCGCGCTGACGTCCAACCGCATCAATTTCGTCAATAAAAATAATGCAGGGCTGATGTTTTTTTGCCTGATCAAACAAGTCTCTCACACGACTTGCACCTACTCCAACAAACATTTCAACAAAATCAGAACCGCTGATTGAGAAAAACGGAACGCCGGCTTCACCTGCAACTGCTTTTGCCATAAGGGTTTTACCTGTACCGGGAGAGCCTATGAGAAGTACACCTTTGGGGATTTTTGCACCGAGTTTAATATATTTGTCGCCGTTTTTCAAAAAATCGACAATTTCTTCAAGTTCTTTTTTCTCTTCATCAATTCCTGCAACATCTTTGAATGTTGTTTTAACTTTGCTGTCAAGCAAAAGTTTTGCTTTGCTTTTGCCGAACGACATTGCCTGAGAGCCGCCTGCCTGAATACTTTTGGCTGTCACAATGAGAAGAATTATGAATAAAAGCGGAAGAAGCATTGAGCCCAAAAGTCCGAGAAGCTGTGATGATTCACTCGGTTTTTTAACAGTAATTTCAGCTTCTGATGATTCTAACTTTTTCATTATATCAGGATCAAACGGTGTTAAAACTTTGTACTGAATAGTCGGAACCTGTTTTTCAAGCTGCAAAAACGGAGTTTGCGGCAAAGTTGAAGTATCCGCCGGCTTTTTTTGCTCGGGCTGCTTTTTGGGAATTGCAATTAAATATTCATCTGCTTTTTCTATTTTACTAAACTCTTTATTACTTAGTTTTTCTAAAAAATTTGAATATGACAGTTCTTTTGTTTCTGTTGTCGGGCTGTTGAAAAGCACTGACGCCGTAAACAAAATGATAACTGCTCCAAGTATAATATACGCTGCTGATTGGCTTTTATTCATTAATTTCTCCCTCTTAAGTAATACACTTTTTGTTAGTTTTTATTATACCTCAAAAACGGATATAAGTATACATTCTCTTAAACATTATTTGCAATTAGTGAACTGTTGGGTTAAAATTTTTCTATGAATGAATTAAAAAACAACAATAACATAGAACTTGAAACCGAAGAAAAAAAATCTCACGGGATTGAAGAAACTTTGGTTGTCATACTAAGTTTATTATGTCTTGCAACCGGTACATGTCTTGCTTTTAACGTTGATCCGGGTTCCGAAAATCATAAAAAATTTCCTAAAATTTTTCAAACCCCAAAAGAGCAGCTTCCTAAATTGACAAAAGAGGAAGAAACCGATTTCGGACCTTACATGCGAAATTTACAAAATAAGATTAAGTCTAATTGGGCTCCCCCAAAAAGCAATGAAAGTAAACGAGTTATTCTGATATTCAAAATTGCAAAAGACGGAAACCTTGTAACATCCAGCGTATTAAAATCCTCAGGAAATCCGGAAGTTGACAACGCGGCAAAAGAAGCGCTTCTGAAATCAGCACCTTTTGAAAAACTTCCTGACAGTTATAAAGGTAACAGTGTAGAGGTTCAATTTTCATTTGACTATAATGTGTTTAAGCAAAGAAAAGCAAAATAAATATTTTAACATCTTGAGCACCGTTAGTTAATCAGTTATAACCGTTTATAACTTTTACCCCTCGGGCAGAATATATTCAAACTCGATAATATTTGTGTCTTTAGGATCTTTGTTTTTTGAAAGAATTTTTATCAACTTTCTGAGAGGTATTAATTTTCAAAGTTTCACAAAAACTTATCTTTTAAATCACTACTGCTCCCTTATTTTTTTTAAACTACCTTATGCACATTCAATAAAACATGAAAAAAATTGCCTTATTTAAGAATTTTATTAAAATACATTACAAAGTTGAAATGTAGTAAAGTAAAATACTATACTGTATTGGAGGGAAATTAGACTTTCAATAAGGGGATAGCTGCTACAAATGGAAAACATTTTACAAGCACTTGAACAAACAAAAATACCGGTTACGGATAATCTGTATGAAGAATACGACTGGTTTAAAAAAGTTTTTCCAATCGCTGCACAAAAATCAAGCGACGGTTTCTTCCTGCCCGGTTTTAGATTTGAACTCATCGGAGTAAGCAAAAATATTAATCTCTTAATGCAAAATGAACCTTACTTTGTAACAAAAGTAAGAATTGACAAACTTTATGACATGTTTTTCAGGATTTCGGGCAAAGCTGTCGGAATGCTTCTTGAAAAGGCTCTTGGCAGACCCAATCGTTCTTTTAACATAAATCGAATGACTGATCTGGAAGGTGAAATTCTGACAGCTTTCAACGACTATATGTTCAGGATTATGGCAAAGTTTATGACCCCGAAACCGGTTGTAAATATCAAGCGTAAAAATTTTGACATCATACATTTAACATTTATTGTAATAGACAACGAGACAGGCGAAGCCGGAAAATTTATTATTTCACTTCCATCAGCAAGGCTTGAAGCAAATAAAGTCGTTATCAAGGGTGACAAGTTTGAGTTTTCGGATTTTTACAAATGTCCGATTCCTGCAAAAATCATTGTCGGTTCAACAAAGTTTACAGTAAAGGAAATGAAAGGACTTGAGGCTGAAGATATAATACTTCTCGAAAATAGCCGACTAGACAGTCTGAAATTCGTTATTAAGGGTTACGAGAAAGATTTTAAAATTAACCCGAATATGGGGCTTCAACACCCGATAGAGGAGGATGAGGGAATTAACATGAGTGAAGAAAATACAAACAATACACTTTGGGACAGCATAGAAGTCGATATGTATGCGGAATTTGATCCGGTAAAAGTTACGCTCGGCAATCTCAAAAAAATAGAAGAAGGGCTTGTTGTTGATATTGCAGCTTTATATGACAACAAACTTACACTTCGCGTAGAAAACAAAGTAATCGGGCATGGTGAACTTGTTATCATAAATGACCGTTATGGTGTAAAAATTTCAGACATTGTAGAAAAAGGTCAACAAGAAGTTGAAGATATGCAACAATCACCACTGCCGCAAACAGGAATTACGGCGCAACAGCAAGATACAGCTCCGCAACCGACATCACCGGATGAACCGATGCCTACGGCGGAAAATGAAGAAGAAGAGTTCGATTACAGCGACTTTGAACTTGAAGACGAAGATATTTAATCAGATTAAAAAAGAGGGTTGATAATGGGAAGTTATATTTTGAATTTCACGGTTTATACAATGGCCATGTGCGGACTGATATGTTTCGCTTTGTTTGTATATAAAAAATTTGCTGCGGGCAATTTTCTAACTAAAAATTCTCAGTATTTGAATGTTGAAGAAACACTTTCTCTTGCTCCAAGAAAAATTCTCTATGTTGTCAGAGCCGGCGAAGAAAGGTTTCTAATAGCTTCTGACGCGGACAAAACAACCCTTATTTCAAAGTTGGAAGGAAATGTTCAAAAAACTTTGAACACAGATAACCCGATTGATTTTGAAGTTCAGCTTAATCGCACAAAACCGACAGAACAAAAAGTTCAAAAACCGGAACTACAAGAAAAAATATATGCTACGCAAAAACAACAATCTCAATATCCAATTAGTCGCCAACCCCAAACAGGCTACGAAGAAAAAATGACATACGTAGAAATTGAGGATTTCCCCAAAATAGATACAACCAAAAAAGCAAAAGGGTCAAAAGACGTTATCAAAAATATGGTTAACAGAATGAAAGGTTAAACGAAATGGACGCATTTGTAAAAGATATAAATCCAATAGTCCAGATGTTAATTTTAATGACAGTGTTTTCATTGCTGCCATTGGTTTTTTGTTGCATGACAAGCTTTTTGCGATTTGTAATTGTATTTTCAATGCTCAAAACCGCAATGGGAACACAGCAAGTTCCACCTTCTATTGTCATCATCGGACTTTCAATGATTTTGACATTTTTCACAATGGGTTCAACTTTTGAAAAAATGTATGAGTTGGGAAGCGTTCCATACAAACAAAACCAGAATATCGTATTAGCAATTAATGAAGGTTCAAAACCTTTAAAAGAATTCATGATGAAACAGACTCGACAAAGCGACCTTGCATTTTTCGTAGAACTTTCTAAAGGGAAACCTCCTGCAACACCGGACGAAATAACAATTTGGGAAGTTGCGCCGGCTTATATAATCAGCGAACTAAAAACAGCTTTTGAAATCGGTTTTATAATATTTGTACCGTTTATTGTGCTTGACCTTGTTGTTGCAAACATTCTGTTAGCACTTGGTATGTTTATGTTATCACCTACAATTATTTCTCTTCCGTTCAAACTTCTTATATTCATCGCAGTTGACGGTTGGGCATTAATAGTACAGGGACTTGTTACGAGTTACAACTAAAAAGGAAATTCTATGGTAGAAATTTTAGCAGAATATTTAGCAAAAGGATTTGTCTCAATGTTGACAATATCAATGCCATGCGTACTTGTTGCTGCGGGAATAGGTCTTGTTGTAGGTATTTTGCAAGCAGTAACACAAGTTCAGGAACAGACAATTGCAGCTGCCCCAAAAATTCTCGGAGTTTTCCTCATTATTATTGTCGGCGGATTTGGATTTGTAAGTATACTTACAAATCTGTTTTATGAAGGTATGGCAATTGCCTTTAACGGAATTACCAAAAACGATAGTTATGCTCTCCCAGCTGAATATCATAAATACACTTCACCTTTTGCAGGTGAAATGAACGACAAATTTAAGAACATAAATGACATTGATTACATTATGCGTCACCCCGGGAAAATTCCGTTTATTAATAATCAGGAAAAACTTAAGGATACAGGAACAAGCAGAATGCCAAATCCGACTCCGGACTTTAATGAATCTATGACAATAATCAGGAGATAAATTTTTTAATGGAAACAATATACGTTGAACTTATGAAATTATTTCCTCAATTGAGCGCATCAATAGTATCGGGTACATATGTTTTTGCAAGGTTGCTCGGATTTTTTAGATTTGCGCCTGTTTTTAATAAAAAAGAAATACCCGGCATGGTAAAATTAAGTTTGGTGTTACTGATGACGCTTATTATTACACCATTTTTAAAAGTGGAAACATTAGCGGGAATTCAAGATTCTTTTGCGCTGTCAATTCTTTTAAATTTTGCCGTAGGTGCAATGATAGGATATCTCGCGCAGTTAATTCTCCTTGCAGTTGATGCCGGTGCAGATATGATTAATATGCAAATGGGACTTTCCTCGGCAATGGTTTTGGATCCGACAACATCAAGTCAGGTTTCTATTTTAACAAGAATAATTTCTCTTCTGGGAATTTTAATTTTCATCA
Organism: uncultured Muribaculaceae bacterium; assembly: GCA_964499135.1. Classification (GTDB taxonomy): domain Bacteria; phylum Cyanobacteriota; class Vampirovibrionia; order Gastranaerophilales; family Gastranaerophilaceae; genus Scatenecus. The sequence continues at coordinate 120,783 of CAZCIW010000002.1, read as the reverse complement.
ATATTGGGGGCGTTTACTGGCTTGTAAGGGCATTTTTAAGAAGTTTTGAAATATTTCCACTGTTTGCAACCTCGGTTCCGCTTTCAGAATTAGTGAACATGAATTATCTTATAACTATGAGCTCAAATGTTTTGTATATCGGTTTGCAAATAGCTTCACCAGTCCTTCTCGCAACTCTCGGACAAGATATTATACTCGGTGTAATTTCAAAAACAGCACCACAGGTAAATGTTTTTCAATTAAGTTTCCTTTTTAAGCCTGTGTTCGGCGCAGCAATCATGACATGGATTTTGCCAATGCTTATGAATGTAATCAGTGATTATTTTCTAACCTATTCAAGAATATTTTAAAAGAGAGATTTTTTAATGACAACAAGTGCGTATATTCACATACCTTTTTGCAGACAAAAATGTAATTATTGTTCTTTTATTTCATTTGCAATGCCTGAATTGATTGAAAAATATATAAAAAGCTTGAATTGTGAAATAAAAAATTTTTATAAAGGCGAAAATTTAAAGACCCTCTACCTCGGAGGCGGAACACCATCACTTTTATCTGTTTTTCAAATAGAACAAATCGTTTCAAATTTCAATCTAGATAGCAACACAGAAATAACAATGGAACTAAACCCTGAGGGGGTAGATAAACAATATTTAAAAGAAATAAAATCGGTAGGAATTAACAGATTAAGTATTGGATGTCAAAGTTTTGATGAAAAAATCCTGAAAAATATCGGAAGAAAACATTTACCTACTGATGTTGAATTCGTTGTAAAAACAGCTAAAGATAACGGATTTGAAAACATTAGCCTTGATTTTATTTACGGACTTCCAAATCAGAGTAAAAAAAGTTTTGTTGGAGATTTAATCCACGCAAAAAATTTAGAAATTCAACATATCTCCCTTTACGGACTAAAAATTGAAGAAGGCTGTTATTTTTACAAAAACCCTCCTTCAAATATTGCAGACGAAGATGTTCAAGCAGATATGTATTTAGAAGCAATTGAAGCGCTTTCCGATTTTGAACATTATGAGATTAGTAACTTCGCAAAAGAAAATTTTCATTCGCGCCACAACCTGACATACTGGAACAATGAAAATTATTACGGTTTTGGAACCGCTGCGCATGGATATGAAAACAACATCAGATATTCAAATAAAACTAATCTTCAAAACTACATTGAAAATCCGTTGGAAAAAGAATTTGAAAATAAACTAACAAAACAAGAACAGTTAGAAGAAGAAATTTTTCTTGGATTTCGAAAGAGGTCAGGAATTAATGTTGACAATATTAACAATAAATTTGAGATAAATTTTGAGAAAAAATATAACAAAATTCTTGAAAAATACTTAAAAACAAATCACTTGAAAAAGACAGCTACCGGATATTCTCTCACGAATACCGGAATTTTGGTAAGCAATACAATTTTATCAGAATTTTTGGAATAAAAAATCCGCTTTCTGATTAAAAGCGGACTTTTTATTATCTTTATTTATATTATTCGGCTGCATTATCAGCTTTTGGCGAGTCTGCCTTTGGAGCATCAGCTTTTTTAGCTTTTGCGGCATCTGCTGCATCATCGGCCTTTTTGCCAAACCATTTGCCAAGGGTATTATCATAAGCCTTCTTAGCTGAGTCACCAATCTGGTAAACAACATTCTTAAGTTTAGCACCCCATCCGGTACTAACACCATCTGCCTTCCAACTTGCAAGTTTACCTTTGCCTACTGCAATACCTAATCCAATCCAAATTGCAGCTAAAGTAGCAAGTGTTCCGCCAACTTTTAACGCGGTATTACTTTTTTCTTCTTTGTCAAATGAATCTGTGCCATCTACTGCCGAAGCCTGTGGAGCTGATGGGGCAGAAGTTGCAGAAAATTTGCCGGGAGAGTTAATTAATGCGTTGATGTCTTTGTTTGCATCATTCTTAAAACTTATACCGGAAACAGCCTTTATCATGAGAAAACCTCCTATATACCTACACACATTTTTCTAGATTTCTAACACTAAAATAAAAACCTGAACATAAATAATTTTGTCTTAAAAATATTCTTTTTACAATATTTGTTACAAAAGTTTACATAGAAATTGGAATATTTTCAATTCCCGTGTCATCTTAATTATTAACAGGAGGAGAAAAAATGGCAGAACAGGGAACTTTAATTTATATTGATGAAAAAGACGAAATTAACGCAAGCATAACAGCAAAAGAATTTACAAAAGAAGAAATAAGAAACAGAGTTTATTACAACAGCTTGGGTGCACAACTTGCCCAAAAATTTCTGGCAAGCGAAAATGTTGATGTATCAAACATTTATAATATTCATAATATAAGAAAAATTCTCGAAAACTTTGATATTTCCGATATCATGCTAAACAACATTCACATTGATGTCAGAGTAATTTTTAATGAGAATTACATTTTTATACCTAAGAGCCATTTTAACTATGAAATTCAACCTGATATTTATCTGGTTTTATTAATGTCAAATGACAAAAAATATATGAAATTTCTGGGATTTTTTGAACCAAAATTAATAAACAAAAACAATCAGAATGAAAATTTTTATTTTATAGAAAAAGAAAAATTGACCTCCCCTGTTAATCTAAAAACCTTTATTGAAAGATTTGACGGCAGTACAGAACAGAGCCTTTCTGATGATGCAATTGAAGAGGCTGACATTATGATGCTTTCAATGGTTGACCATGACATCACTGAAGAAGACAAAAAAACTCTTTTGAAAAATCTTGTTAAATCGGCAAAATTAAGGGACAGATTTATTGAATTTGAAAACTTTGAACTTCTTGCCTATGGCGCGCAAACTTCGTCAGATGTTGAAATTCCGATTGAAAATCATCCTAGGACGTTGGATTTTGCCGCTTCTGCTACGGCAATTGCTCTTCAAGAATTTAATAATGCAAACTCAGAACCATTTTCCGAAAGCGGTATGTCAAACGGGTTTACAGATATTGAAAGAGAACTTCCTGGACTAACTCCTGAATCAGATGAAATAAATTCTGAATTTGACATTTCAGATATTGTAGAGGCAACCGAGGAAAATTCGGCAGACTTTTCTACTGCTTCTGATTTTGAACAGAATACAGGATCTATAGAAGAATTTACTTCACAATACGGAGAAACTGTAAGCGAAGAAGACTCCATGCTTAATGATGTCTTTGACGAAACTTTTAAAACGCAAAATCAATCGGATGATTTTTCAATTGATGAATTGAGTGAATTATCAAGTTCAAGCGAAACAGACCAAAAAGAGATTTCTATCGTTGAATTCAATGATGTTACAGAGACTGCGGATATTGAAGAAGAAAAAGACTTAAATTCTGAAATAGGAACTGTTGCATTTGATGAGATTCCGTTGTCGGATAATACTCCAAATGAACAAAGTTTAGAAGTTATTACTGAAACAGTTGATATAAATGAAATATCTGAAAACGAGATAAAACCCGTTATGAATGACGATGTTGTTCAGGAGACCGTAGATTTTGAAGAAATTCCGGTTGAAGCCGGTGTTGAAAGTACAACGATTGCAGATGAACAGGAACTTCAAACATTTGATAACTTAAATATTGAAGAATCTCAGCACATACAAGAATTCGTCGAGCCGGAAACAGAGACTAAACAAAAATTTGAAAATGTAGAAATTCCTGAGTTTTCCGAAATGACAGGAGAAATTGAACCTGAACAACCGGTTAAAACAAATGATGAAGTATTTGACTCCACTGAATCAAAAGGTCTTTTAACGCAAATATTTCACAAAGAACTCGGTGCGGAGCTAACAGAAACTTCAGAATCTCAATCGGAAGCAAAATCTACATTTGAACAACTCAACGAACTTGAAGAAGATATTGAAATGACTCAACAATCTGAAAATCTTACGGAGCTGTCTTCTGAAAATCAGAATAATGAAAATTTATCCGATTTGAATGAAGATGAAAAAATGATCATGCCTGAAGACGTAATGATTTCTGACGAAGACAAAGAGTTGGATGAAATGCTCAATATTGAAGATTTCGGAGAAATTGAAGATATACAACCTCAAAACGAAGAATTGTCTACAGAACAAATCGAAACATTACCAGTAACAGAAATAGCCCAAAATGAAGAAAATGATGAGGAACTTCCTGCTGAAAATACGGAATTAACAGAAATAGAGGAACAAAAATCTGAAGTAATTGAAGATATAGTTGCAGACCTTGACATCAGTGCCAATGAAATTAGCAAAGAGTCTTTAATTGGCGGAGTTGAATATGACGAAAACCCTGAAATTTCAACCGGAGAACTTATTTCACAAATCGATGACCTTTTGAGTAGTGAAGAAGAAGAAAGTAACAATACTATTCAAAATGAAAATCTGACGGAACCTTCTGCCATCGAAGATATTGAACTTTCAGAAGATTCCATAACTAAAAAACCTGAAGAGCCTATGCTTTTAGAAGAAGGAGACGATGACAAACTTGAAGTATTATTTAACTCAACAATTGCGCAAAATGATGAGGAAGTAAATAATCTTGACTCAGATATGCTTGCCCAAGAAAATTCAACAGAAGATACGGAAGATGAAAGTGATGAAGAAGGAACCTCATCATCCGGCGGCAAAAAGACAGTAATAGTTGCCACAGCAGCCTTTCTTGCTCTGACAGCAGTAGCTGCAGGCGGATTTTTCTGGTGGAAAAGTAATAATAACAATGAACTTGCTGAGTTAATGGATTCTCACCCGATTGAAAATGATACCCTCACACCTTCTTCAGGTCCGGACCCAGACTTGTCTTCGGATGTACCGAACAAATCTGATTTACTTGCAAATGCTCCGGCAAACAATCCGGTTCCCAAAGAAGCTCCTGCAATGCAACCGTCAAAGTCTACTGCTCAGCCTGCAGCACAAAAACCGGCAACACAACCGACAAAATCAAAAACAACTGCAACTTCAACAAAAACTGAAGCACCCAAAACAATTACAGGAACACCTATTGCCAACATAACTGTACGGAGTTTAACTTGGGAGGTTCCTGATTACCTTTCATACAGCGAAGAAATTAAAAAATACTTGCAAACCGCCGGAAAAAGTATCAGATTAACCCTTTCAAGTGACTTACTTCTTGCAACGGAATACGCGTACTCAAGCAGAATTAAAGTTTCAATTCGACTCAAAAATGACGGAACTGTCGAAGACGCTCAAATAGTTCAATCAAGCGGCTCCAATCAGATAAATGACATTGTGTTACGAACTGTTAAAGATACGCTTAAGGTGGTAAAACCCGCGTCAGGAGAGATTCCTACACCTAATTTTAAATTGGGACTTATAATAAATATTTAATTATGCTATAATGAAAATTGTAGTAGAGGATTAATGTATAGTGGAATTTACACAAGATAAGATCGATTTAATAGAACGAATAATAAAAAACGATAGAAAATTTACGAATAATGAAGATCTGTATGATGATTTTTTCAACGAAACCTGTAAAAGATCGCTGAGTATTGTTAAGACAATATCGTCCGATGTTACTCTGGAAGCTTACCTAAAAAAAATCGCAACTACATCTATTTTGAATGTTTTGAAAGACTCCGGAAGACTTCGCCGAACAAGAGAGGGATTTGCACCGATAAGAGAGATTTCAATCAACAGTGAGTTAACAGTAAACGATTATGCAAATACCACTATAGTATATGAACCGGTCGATTTAAAAGAATCTGTTGAAGATGTTGTATTAAAAAAAGATTTGTTGCAGTTTTTTGCAAAGTCACTTGCAAGAATTGACAGCGAAGAACCTGAAAAAAATTACTTACAAATATACAGATTACGTTATGATAACGGAATGACTCAAAAGGAGATTGCAGAGGCAATGGGGCTTTCCCAGTCTGAAATCTCAAAGAGACTATTCAGACTTATGGAAAAGGTTAAACAGGCATTTAATTAATCAGGATTAGAACAACAATGAAATGTCCCATTTGCAAAAAAACGATTCCGGACGACGCGCTAAAATGTCCGTATTGCTCAACAAGAACCGGAATAGTTTGCAAACACTGCAACACAGTGAACAGTATTTTTGAATTAACGTGTAAAAATTGCGGTCAAGAAATTTTAAAAATTTGCCCGCAGTGTAAAAGTGTAAATTTTCCAAATACCTTAAACTGTCGCAAATGCAAATATCCTTTCCCGCCAAAAGAAAAACCCGAGGATAAAAAGCCAAATCTTTTTGAAATAGGGAGTCAGAACTTAGTTGCACAACAGAGCGCAATGAATATTCTTGTAAAATGTATCCTTGCCGATAACAAAAAAGTACTATCGTTAAGCGGTCCGAAAGGTTCCGGAAAAACACTTGTATTGTCGCATATCATTCAGGATTTAAGAGAAAAACATTATGTCTGGTTCTATGGTACATGCACTCCGATAACCCAACTCACTCCGGGCGGATTAATCCAAGACATGATTTTGAACTTGTTTAATCTCCCGAACTTTTGCATAAACAACAACAAGTTCAGAAAAGACGCTTCAAAATATTTTCAAAATGAATTTCCATATCTTATGCCGGAAGAAGTTCTTGATTTGTTGAACTTTTTATACCCAACAAGAAACGGGAACTTTGAATCAATTCTTCATTGCAAAACGAAATATTTTGCACTCCTTAATAAAATTTTTGACAAAATTGCACAATACAGTAAATTTGTAATTGTTGTTAATAATTTTGAATATATAGACGGATTTTCATACGAATTTTTAAACGGTTTCATTAAAAAAGATAACATTTTTGACGATTTAAAAATGCTGGTTCTCTACAACGAACACAAACCGGTAAAAGGATTTTTCAACTTTCACGGGGTAAAAGCCGAAGGGATATATTCAGATGTTTACCTTGCACCTTTGGATGCAAAACAGATGTTTATGTTTGCAGAAGTTAAAGAAACAGAAGAGCATTTTCCAAAAATGGATGAAGCCTTAAAAAGAAAAGTATTCTTGCAAAGCAACGGAAATCCGGCATATCTTGAACAAGTGATCAATCTTTATCAGGAATATATCAAACGCGGCGGTGGAGCATTCATAATTCCGCAAACTTTTACCGATGTTATTAAAAACCGCCTTAAAAATTTGAGAGCTGCAAACTTAAAAGCGTATATCACACTTATGGGTTGTGTAATTCTTGGCGATAAGATAAATCTCAATCTTGTTAAACAAATTTTCCAATATCGTGATGAAGAATTCGGGGATGTAATAGCTTATTTGCAACAGACAAACTATATTGAACCGATGAACGATATTTATTACAGATTTAAGAGCCTTTATTTGTGGGAAACAATAGTCAAAGAATTAAAAAATGACGAAAAATTCGCAGAAATAAACAAAAAAGTTTTCTCCGCACTTTCAGGATTTACAATGAATTCAAGTGCAATTTTAGGAATTATTGCACAAAACCTTAAGCAGCCAAGATTAGCACTTGAGATTTGGACGAAGAATACAAGGATTGCCGCCGCAATTGGAGACACAAATTTATACGCGATTTCGCAAAAGCAATGCCTTGCACTAATTAACGAATTTGATGATACAGAAACTCTTGAAGTAAGATACAACATTTCGGAAAGACTCGGCAAACTTCTTGCAGATTTCAACCCTCAGGAAGCAATGGACTACCTTCCGGACGCAATATCAAATGCAAAAAACAAATGTGATATCCCTCGCGAAATTGAACTTCTCGGTTATATGGCAAGTTGCTGTAGAAAAACAGGAAATTATTTTGGGGAGGTAGAATGCGTTGATGCAGTTCTGGAAAAAATGGATACCGAACAAGAATTTGAAATAGCTCTTGTAAAATCCACCAAACTGAATGCCCTTTTGAATATTGGTAATTCCGGACAAATTATTAATCTTATTGATAACGAAATCATGCCGGTATTTGATGAATTTTTAAGTAAAAATGAACCGCATCCGACAATTCCAATGCAGATAATTCTTGACACATGGATTAATATATATCTTGTACTTGCGAACGCCTTGGTAATTCAAGGCAGTGCGCGCTCATTTGAAATTTTAACAATTCTTTTCGACATAATTGAAAGAAACAGTATTACGGATGAAACTTTCATTTGCAAAAGCAAACTTACACTCGCATTTGCAAACACTATGAAAGGCGATCTTCCCGAATCCGACAGAATTCTTGAAGATGTTCAAAAAATTTACCAATCAAGGGCTCTCACCGGCGCATGCATTATTCGATGGAATTTTATTAACATAATAAATTGTTTCTTAAGAAAAAAATACACAGGCTTGCAGGAAGATTTATTCCAAGTAGTAACTTTTGCTAACAATAACAAAGACAATTTTACAAAAAATGTCTTAAAAGTATTGCTCGGACTTATTTTCAAAGAAAATGAACAAAATTCACAGGCAATTGAAATTTATCAGGATCAAATTTCATATTTTTCAAAAGAAAAAATGGCACTCGGTGCACTTTTAACATGGTACTTGATAGCAGATGCAACAATACCGGAAGACGCACATCAAGCAATTGACATCGCTTCACAGGCACTTAACGTTGCCCAAAATCCTAAGATTGACAATCACTTTTTCGCCGTTCTACTTATGATGGTTTTGGTAAAAGCAAGTATAGCCGTTTCTGATTTCGAAAGCGCTAAAATACATATTGAAAACGCAATAATCGAAGCCCGAAAATACGGAATGGACGATTTGTTATCAAAACTTTATCTCCAATACGGGAAATATTTTCAGGAACTCGGACTAATAAAATCTTCACGTCAGAGAGATTATCTTGCGGGGGCTGCAAAAATGTATGAAAAAGCTTCCGAAATAGTAAAAACTATTACAAAAAATAATTATGTCCACACCGATATTCAAAAAGCAAAAGCTGTTTTAAAAACTTTCTGCCAACTTAACAAAATTTCCGTTGAGGTAAAAAAATAGCCTTCGTTTCGAGTTCTCTACTTGCTATCAAAGTATTTTTGTCATAGCATGATAGCATAGGAATTTAAGGAGAAACAAATGATTGAGCTTTTAAAAAAATCGGCTGTAGAACAAAGCAAAGCTATTAGAAATAAAGAAATTTCAGCTGTTGAATTAACAAATGCAGCATTTGAAAGAATTGAAGAAGTTGACGATAAACTTGGCGCTTTCAATTCACTTACGAAAGAAACTGCACTTGAAACAGCAAAAAAAGTTGACGAAAAAATAGCGCATAATGAAGAGTTACCTTTATTAGCCGGAGTTCCTCTTGCACTTAAAGATAACATGAATTTAATCGGTTCTAAAACAACCGCATCTTCAAAAATTTTGGAAAACTTTGTTTCTCCATTCAATGCAACAGTTACGGAAAAACTTTTAAACAACCTTGTTCCAATCGTTGGAAAAGCTAATTTGGACGAATTTGCAATGGGTTCTTCGAACGAAAACTCCGCATTCAAAAAAGTTCACAACCCTTGGGATTTGAAAAAAGTCCCGGGTGGTTCATCAGGAGGTTCTGCAGCTTCCGTTTCTTCTTGCGAAGCAACTCTTGCTCTCGGCTCTGATACCGGCGGTTCCATTCGTCTTCCCGCATCTTTCTGCGGTATTGTAGGTATGAAACCGACTTACGGAAGAGTTTCCAGATATGGTTTGATTGCGTTTGCATCTTCTTTGGATCAAATAGGTCCGTTTGCAAGAACAGTTGAAGATGCCGCTAATCTCCTTGAAGTAATCTCAGGTCATGACCCAAAAGATTCAACATCATTAAATCTTCCTATTGAACATTATTCAGCAAACCTCAACAACGACATTAAAGGTATGAAAGTCGGTGTTATAAAAGAGCTTATGACGGAAGGCTTGTCAGAAGATGTTGCAAAAGCAATGGAAAGAGCAATTAAGGATTACAAAAAACTCGGTGCTGAAATCGTTGAAATTTCATTACCAAATTTGAAACACTCAATTGGAATTTATTACATCTTAGCCACTGCTGAATGTTCTTCAAACTTAGCAAGATTTGACGGTGTAAAATACGGTTACAGAACACCGGATGCTAAAAATCTGATGGAAATGTACACAAAAACAAGAGCAGAAGGTTTCGGACCGGAAGTCAAACGTCGTATAATGCTCGGAACTTACGCTTTGTCATCAGGTTATTATGACGCATATTACAAAAAAGCTCAACAAATGCGCGCATTGGTAACTCAAGATTTTGTCGAAGCATTCAAAAAAGTTGATATCTTGATTTCACCAACTTGCCCGAACACCGCATTTGAACTCGGTGCGAAATCAAGTGACCCACTTGCAATGTATTTAACAGATATTGCAACAATCTCAGCAAACCTTGCGGGAATTCCCGGGATGAGTGTTCCTGCCGGATTTGACCGTGACGGCATGCCAATCGGTTTGCAAATCCTCGCACCGCAATTACAAGAAAGCAAATTGTTTAACGCAGCTCACAAATTTGAACGCGCAAACGATTATTATTTGCAATTGGCAAACATATAAGTATAACAAATGTCCTCCCCTTGAGGGAGGACGAAATCTTCGATTTTGAGGAGGGGTTTATGATTAACACTGAATACCTTGAAAGATGTATTGAAACTTTGGAAAAATCCTATTCCTGTATAAAATCAGTTGAAGAAGGGTCTATCGATTATGAGATGTACCGCAATTCTCTTGTAAAAAGTTTTGAAATAACTTTGGAACAAAGCGGAAAACTTTTGAGGAAAAAATTAACCCCATATTTTGCAAGCAAAAAGGCTGTCGATACTTTAACTTTCAAAGATTTATTCCGCAAAGCTTTTAAATATTCTTTAATTTCAGAAGATGAAGTAGACCGATGGATGCTGTATCGTGATAACCGTAATAATACAGCACATGATTATGGCAAATCGTTTGCAGAAACAACGTTAATATTAGTTGAGGATTTTTTGAAAGACGTTTACCACCTTAAGGAAATTATAGATAATGGATAGATTATTCATAAAACCTAAATATCTGAAGATGTTAACTGATATTTTTGAAAGTTATTGTCCGAATGCAGAGATTTGGGCTTATGGAAGCCGAATTAAAGGAGAAGCTCATGACGGGAGCGACCTTGATTTGGTTGTAAAAAGTTTCAATTCAGATGACACATACCTTTTTGAGCTAAAAGAACTCATAAATGACAGCAATGTACCATTTATCGTTGACATTCACGAATTTGACCAACTTCCACAATTGTTTCAGGAAGAAATAAAAAAAGATTATATCATTTTAAGAGGCGGGAATTAACTTTTATCTTTGCAACAATTATCCAAATCCTAAATAACAAAAATTCTTTTTTAATTTAATAAATTATTTAAAAATTTAACCAATGAAATCGTAAAATAACCGCCAATAAATAAAAATCCGAGAATATACCAGATACCAATCGGAATTTTTTCATCCATTCTATCCTCGTTAATAATTCGGCATGGTATTCCCTGCTCTTTAAAAAGAGCCATCAATTCATAAACTTCGTTCTTAAATTGAATACTTACGGCATTGGTTAAATCCCCACTTAACTTAAATACGACTTCACCGTTAACAAGTGTGGAATATTGCTGTCCAAGTAACAAAAACCAACACATTCTCGGGCGCTCGTCCATCTCAATCTTTACACGCTCTATGCCTTCAAACGGAATTCTAGTATTTCTATCAAGAACGACTTCTTTCTTTGAGGTATCTACCATAATCCTATTTTGACCGGGGACATCCCAATCTCTAAGCATAGGTTTATAAAGAAAAATATCATACAAAACAAATGCAAAAAATGGCATAAAAACGAAATTAGAAGCCTTTTGATAAAGCATTAAATACCACGCAATGATAAACGAAAAAAACAAAACTGTATTCATCATAGACGAATTATAAAAATATGAGCGCTTTACCTGAAGATTAAAAACGTGACGTGCCATAAGTTAAGAATATCTTTTTTATTAAAAAAAGTCAACGGTGTAAAATTTGCATAAAAACCCTACACCGAAGAATTATTGAATTCAAAAATAACTATACCATATTCAATCTAAAATTTCTAATATCCACATTTTTCTCAGAATCCAAAGTAAACATTTTCATACCCATATGAATTGTCTGAGGAAGTTTCATAACATTTGGGATAACAACAAGTGACAAGGCATCGATACCGTTAAAAGCTTTCAAATCCCTGACAATTTCTCTGGCTTCTTCCGTATCTGCACCATATTTTGCTGAAACAATACTATACCAGTATTCACCGGTTTTTGGTTCATATTGTTCATAACGCTCAGAGAGGATAATTTTGCTATCATCTTGTTTTAATTCAGCCATTGTAAATACTCCTTTATAACTCGGAATGAAATTAATCTATATATGCCACAGTCTGAGTAAAATATAACAATTCTAAGCCTTAAACGATTTTTCTTTCGGCGGTACTTCCTCAGGATTAGGCGCAGCTTGTGTTTTAAACCCAAATCCAAAGAGCGAAAAACCACTTGATTTCTTTTCCGGAACAGCTCCTTCATCAATAGAATTTCTTTGCGCCTCCAATTTATTCAATTCTGCCAAAGCCCTCATTGCGCTTATGTTTGTCATAACACATGCTCCTCTCTCAGACGATTTCTTGTGCAACTATATTTAATATAAAAATTTGAAAAAGAAGCAATTTCAACAAACATATTTATTGTTACATAATGTTACATTTTGAATAAAATAAACCATACAAAAATGGCGGAGCCTTCGGCTCCGCCATTTTTTATTTAAGTTTGTTTACTATTCTTTAACATATTCAGCATCAATGACATCGTCATCTTTATTTTCTGTTGAAGATGAAGATGATGCACTTTCACTTGACGCAGTAGCCTGTTCTTCTTTTTGAACAGCTTCATAGGCTTTTTGTGAAATACTAAACATTGTCTGTTGTAATTCATCTGACAATTTTTTTATCTCTTCAGGAGATTTGTTTTCATCCAATGCTTTTTGAAGAGCTGCCTTTTGTTCATCAAGTTTAGATTTATCAGAAGCATCAATTTTGCCTTCAAAATCTTTAACTATTCTATCTGCTGAAGAAATTAAGCTAGTTGCATTATTCTTAGCATCTGCTTCTTCTTTTTTCTTTTTATCTTCAGCGGCATTAGCTTCAGCTTCTTTAACCATCTTATCAATATCAGCCTCAGAAAGGTTAGAAGAATTAGTAATTGTGATTTTCTGTTCTTTGTTTGTAGCTTTATCTTTAGCTTTAACGTTTACAATACCGTTGGCATCAATATCGAATGTAACTTCAATTTGCGGAATTCCACGCATTGCAGGAGCGATACCGTCAAGCTTAAACATACCTAAAGACTTGTTATCAGAAGCCATCGGTCTTTCACCCTGAAGGACATGGATATCAACAGCAGTCTGATTATTTTCGGCAGTTGAAAAGACCTGTGATTTTTGAACAGGAATTGTAGTATTTCTCGGAACAAGCGGAGTCATAACACCACCAAGAGTTTCGATACCGAGAGTAAGCGGAGTTACATCAAGAAGTACAATATCTTTAACTTCACCGGCAAGAACACCTGCCTGAACAGCGGCACCAACTGCAACAACCTCATCAGGGTTAACAGACTGGTTAGGTTCTTTTCCTGTATATTCTTTAACAAGCTGTTGAACAGCAGGAATACGAGTTGAACCACCTACAAGTACAACTTCATCAATATCGGATTTAGAAACACCTGCATCCTTAAGAGCGTTTTCAACAGGAGTTTTACATCTGTTAAGCAAATCCCTGCTCAAATCTTCAAATTTAGCTCTTGTTAAAGATAATTCAAGGTGTTTTGGACCGTTAGCATCAGCCGTAATGAACGGTAAGCTAATAGAAGTTTCCATAACAGAAGAGAGTTCTATTTTAGCCTTTTCCGCAGCTTCCTTAACACGTTGCATAGCTTGTTTGTCACCGCGAAGGTCAATACCTTCCTGTCTTTGGAATTCTTCGCAAATCCAATCCATAACTTTCTGGTCAAAATCGTCACCGCCTAAATGTGTATCACCGGAAGTTGAAAGAACTTCGTGAACACCATCACCGATTTCAAGAATTGATACATCAAAAGTACCACCACCTAAGTCAAACACAAGAACTTTTTCTGATTTTTCTTTTTCCAAACCGTATGCAAGAGCTGCAGCAGTAGGTTCGTTTACAATACGAAGGACATCCAAACCGGCAATTCTTCCTGCATCCTTTGTAGCTTGTCTTTGAGCATCGTTAAAATAAGCAGGAACAGTAATAACGGCAGATGTAACTTTTTCACCCAAATATGCACTTGCATCATCTGCGAGCTTTCTCAAAATCATTGCCGAAATTTCTTGTGGAGTATAAGCCTTACCGTCGATGTTAACTTTGTAATCATCGCCCATGTGTCTCTTAATTGAAGCTATAGTTTTATCAGGGTTCAAAATAGCCTGACGTTTAGCGAGTTGACCGACGAGTTTCTCACCGGTTTTAGAGAAACCTACTATTGAAGGGGTTGTTCTTGAACCTTCAGCATTTGCAATAACTGTAGGTTTACCACCTTCCATAACTGCGACAACCGAGTTTGTTGTACCTAAGTCAATACCAATTGTTTTTGCCATAATTTTTTATCTCCTTAAATTTGTATAAAATTCATATAACATTATTGTTATAACATTGATTTTGCAAAATCTAAAAAAAATAAACAAAAAATTAATAATTGGATTTTGCGCGAGGCGGCAGAGGGCGAAGGCTGGTGTTGCTTTGCAAGAGCAAAGCAAGCAGAGCCGAAGACCCGTTTAACGCCGCCGAGCAAGAATTGGCAGAGTGGAGAACGAAGTGAGTGAAACCCGTCACGTCCGCAGCTTCGTAGTGAGTGACAAAATTGCGGGAGCAATTTGGAACGAATGCAAGAAGCAGGACTAACGAATAATCCAATTGGATTTTGCGCGAGCGAGCAAGTTTTAATCATAAAAAATTTAGAATTGTTCGAATAATGATTTTATGCTAGAATGTTTTCATAGCAGGAAAAGGTCACGAGAAAATTGATTAAAAATATCACAAATGCAAAATTACTTGACAAATACATCCTTAGTCAGGTTATAGGGGTGTTTATAATGGGAATTTGTGTATTCTCATCAATAATTCTCGCTTCTGATACTTTTATTACGTTAATAAAACAAATTTCTCAATTCGGAATCCCTTTCAAAGTCGCAATAATTATGGTAATTCTTAATTTGCCACAAATTATTGTTATGACAATTCCTATGGGAGTTTTGCTTGCAACAGTAATGACACTTAACGGTCTGAGTCTGAAATCAGAAATTACAGTAATGAGAGCCTGCGGTATTGGATTAAACCGAATTGCAAAACCTATATTTATCTTTGCAATTATTATGTCAGTATTCAGTTTTGCTATCAATGAAACCATTGTTCCTGTAATGACAAAACAATCAAAAGACCTTGCACTGTGGGCTCTTGGGCAAAAAAACATTCCTAACGGAAAACAAAATTTCGTATTTAAAGATACCGGCAAAAACGGTGAATTAAAACGACTTTTTTACGTTGGGCATTGTGAAGATAAGGTTTTGTACAACATCACACTTCTTGATACATCCAAGGACGATACTATACAAATTCTTCAGGCAGATGAAGGTAAAACAAGTCCGGAAGGTTGGAACTTTCGCAAAGCAGCCGTCTATACTGTAGATGGTGCCGGAAAAATTTTAAACACCGCTTTGTTTGAAGATTCTACACTAAGTTTCGGAATGGACATGTCCAAAGAAATGAATAAAAACATTGCGAAAGAAATGAATTTTTCGAAACTTGTAAAATATCTTTCAGAAAATAATTCCAACTTAGATAAAAAAGAAAAAAACAGTCTTGTGGTTGAGCTTTATGACAAACTGGCACTTCCACTAACAACTATTGCTCTTGTATTAATCGGAGTGCCGCTCGCAATTACACCACCAAGAGTCAGATATAACCGAGGATTTTTATTTAGTATTCTTATCATTTTTGCATATTATCTGATTCGCGCACTCTCAATCTCATTTGGCGAAGCCGGCACTGTTCCCCCATTTCTTGCCGCATGGCTGCCAAATATTGTGCTTACAATCACCGGAATTTATTTATATTACAAAAAAGTTTACACAATTGAATAATTGTAGCAACAAATTGTATTTACAGGTTTTAGGATAACTGACAATGAACGGAAACATATTTCAAGGCAACATAAAACGATTAAATGATTACGATCTGAATATCCTCAACGACAAGGCTGTTCAGGATATTGACGATGAGTCTTTGCGCCTTGAAATTCTTATTAATGAAAAAGAAAATGCTCTTGAAGAAATAAACTCAAAAATCAAAGGAAGGGAAGTTTTGGGCAAACTTCTTGACGTTATGGAGTTAAAAATACAAGCAAAACAGCTTGAAAACGAGCTTTCAGAATTAAAACAGGAATTTGCAAAAAACAACTTTAAAATGCGCCTCAAAACCGAAAATAAAAAAACAAACAAAAAACTTCCACTTATCATAAGGCTTCAAAGGTTTGTATCCAGAAAATTATTTCCAAAAATTTCAAAAAAATTCAAGTCAATTGCGGATATTGGAGATTCTCTGGATACGTTGGCAAGTATTAATGAAAACGTAGATGAATTAATTGCTATGAAAGTTCCTTACGGTGAAACAAAAGCTAATTATGAAAAATTGACCGCATATCTTTATCGCGCAAACAGAATTCATTCACAAATTGCAAAAAAATTACATAAGTTTTGATTAAAATCAAAAAATTCCTAAGATATGGAAATAGGAGAAAGAACAAAAATGAAAAAAGTTTATATAGAAACAATGGGCTGCCAGATGAACAAATCTGATTCTGAAAGAATGTTCGGCATGCTTTCGCATTTCGGATATGAAGAAACCAACAACTCAAAAGAGGCAGATCTGGTGATGGTTAACACCTGCTCAATCAGACAATTAAGCGAAGATAAGGCATTCAGTCTTATCGGTGTATGGGGGCAATGGAAAAAAACACTTAAACCAGATTTAAAAATAGGTTTTTGCGGATGCGTTGCTCAACAAAAAATGAGAGAAGTTTTTCGCCGTGCGCCTTATGTTGATTTTGTTCTCGGAACACATAAAATTTATTCACTTCCTGATATAATAAAAAAAATTGAAGCCGGCGAGAGAGTTATTGAATGCGAAGAAACACATAAAACAGAAGATGTAAAAGCTTCTCAGTATGAAATAAATAGAGTAAAGAGTGTTAATGCGTGGATTCCAATTACGGAAGGATGTAACAATTTCTGCACTTATTGTATTGTTCCATACACACGCGGGCGAGAACGTTCAAGAACACCTGAAATCATTATTAAGGAGGCTCAAGACGCACTGAATGCCGGTTTTAAAGAAATTACACTTCTCGGGCAAAATGTTGATAGCTACGGGAAAGACTTTAAGGACAGAAACTACCGTCTAGCGCAACTCCTGAGAGATTTGAACAATTTAGAAGGTAATTTTAGAATACGTTTCGTAACTTCTTACCCTACGGATATTACTGACGAATTAATTGACACAGTCGTTGAATTGGATAAAGTTTGTGAATATTTTCATATACCCATGCAATCAGGTTCAAGTGAAGTTTTGAAGAAAATGAACCGCCGTTACGACAGAGAAACTTATGCACAAATAGTACAAAAAGTAAGAACTAAAGTTCCGGACGTAACAATCACAAGTGATTTTATTGCAGGTTTTCCAGGAGAAACAGAAGAACAGTTTATTGAAACATTAACTGCAATTGATGAATTTGAACTTGATTACTCAAACACAGCTGCCTATTCCCCACGAGAAAAAACAGTTGCAGCAAAATGGGTAGATAAATTTATAGACGAAGACGTTAAAACCGAACGTCTCGCAAGATTGAACGACAAAGTTCGCGAAAACTGCCTTAAATCCAATAAAAAATACGTCGGCAGAACAATGGAAATCCTGATTGAAAATTTTGAAAACCACAAAGGTAAAAACATTATTACAGGGAAAACCCGCAATAACAAGATTGTGCACATTCCTTGTAACACCAACAAAACCGGTGAATTTGTGAACGCAAAAATTACCGGCACAAAAACTTGGTATCTTCAAGGCGAATTAGTATAAATAATAATATTTTTCAATATTTGTTACACAAAGCATCAGCAAGCGCAATAATGTATTCTGTCTGAACAAGAAGAATACTCATTTGTTTGTTCTCTTCAAGGTATTTTTCGCAATAAGCCTTCATTATTTGGGTTGCTGCTTTAATGTCATGCGCAAGCCTATCTTCATTTTTACTTTCTAATAACATCACGTCTCCATTCTTTAATTCCCAAATTTAATATAACACAGAAAATGGAAATATTATTAATAAATTAATAATATTTCCAAAATTGATAAAAAAGTTTACATAGCAACAGGTGCGGATGCGGTTAAAAACCGCATCCGCACCTGTTATCCAAAATACTAAAATTTAAATGCTTCGGCGATTGATTTTTTGTAATCAGGACGGAGAATACCAACTTCTGTAATGATTCCGGTTATAAGTTCGTTAGGAGTAACATCAAAACCAGGGTTAATAACATTTACCTCAGGGGCACAGATTATTTTACCGTTTATATGCGTAACTTCTTCTCTTGAGCGTTCTTCAATTGGGATTTCGTCCCCGCTAGAAATTGAAGTATCTATAGTTGAGAGCGGTGCAGCAACATAAAACGGAATATTGTGGTACTTAGCAGCGATTGCAACTGTATAAGTTCCAATCTTATTTGCAGCATCACCGTTTGCAGCAATTCTGTCCGCGCCGACACAAACCATGTCAATCATGCCTTTTTTCATAAAATACGAACACATGCCATCAGTTATTAAAGTTGTCGGAATTCCATCCATCGTTAATTCCAATGTTGTAATTCTTGCACCTTGTTGGCGAGGACGAGTTTCATCCGCGAAAACTTTGATCGTATTGTCTTTGGCAAATGCGCTTCTCACAACACCAAGTGCCGTCCCATAACCCACAGTTGCTAACGCGCCGGCATTACAGTGCGTTAGAATTGTAGCACCTTTTGGAACAACTTCTGCACCAAAATCTCCTATTTTTTTATTGATCTCAACATCTTCTTTTTGCAACTTGATACCATTTTGTTTTAATTCTTCAATAATTCCCGAAATATCAGATATTGAATTTTTTATAACTTCTTTTTGTTTTTCAACCGCCCACATCAAATTAACGGCAGTAGGACGAGAACTTGCCATATAATCAGATTTTTTCAACAGCTCCGAAACAAATTCGGAACGTGAAAGATTTTTTTCACCAAGTTCCTGCGCGTACAAAACAATCCCCTGAGCACCCGCAACACCGATTGCCGGCGCTCCGCGTACTATCATTGTTCTTATTGCATTAAACATTTCGTCGCCTGATTTGATATCAACAAAACTGAATTCGTATGGGAACTTTGTCTGATCTACCATTCTTGAAAATGTGTCTACCCACTCAATAGTTTTTATTTTTGATTGAAATTCGCTCATTTTTCTCTACTTTCTACTAATATTATACTGTTCAAAATTATTCTTGTCTTGTTCTTTAAGATTCAATGACTTGTTAAATTCAACAAGGTAATATGTTAAAAAACCGCTAAACGCATTCAATGTTGCGGACAAAACTCCCATAAATACAGAAAGCATAATCGTCAATCCAAAACTTGAATGAGATAAAAACATTACAACCCCCGGATTTGGGATATAATTTAAGAGTTTCGCAAGAACAATTACCACAGGAATATAAACGACTGAAAAGGCAAGAAATGAAACAAAACCAATCAAAGCCCCAATAACAACGCTTTGCCTAACAGTTGCAATCTCAAGAATTTTCATCTTTGTCATAAACAGAATTACAACTACTGCTGCTGCGGTAATTAAAATCCAAAAAACAAACTCTCCAACAAACGGGACAATAGTCAACAAACCGCCGACTATTCCCAAAAATACACTTAATAACATTATTATTTTTAAAATTGATTTATTCATAAGAATTCCTTTGAATCGGTATCAAAATATTTATTCTCCTTCACCGGAAGTCGGAACATAATTCAAAACAAACGGAGGGTCGTTAGGGAATTGATTTTTAACTTCAAGCGAATATTCCTGTAATCTACCCCATTTACCTTGTTCAATGTAAACTTTTGCCAAAAGTGAATACGCTTGAACGAGGAGAGGCGCTTCTTTAATCAACGCTTCCAATTGAGCTTCTGCTTCATTTAATCTTCCACATTTATATTTTACGTAATTCAAAAAATATTTTGTATTCATATTTGACAGTGAATTTTCTGCAAGCAAAGCCTTTGCATGTGCTTCACTAGCATTGCCATTGTCTAAATAACAAAATGCAAGCAATCTGTAGGCATATGATTTTTCAAAACTATCCGAAGCCAAAGGCAATACTTTATTAATAATTTCAATTGCTTTTTTGTAATTTTTTTGTTGATATAGCTCGTAAGCCGAATTTATCATTTTATCAAACTCCGATTCCGTTGCATCCGGAATTTTGCTTAAAATCAAATTATAGAAATCTTTTTCAGACATTGACAAAGCTTCGTCACGGGAAAGCATTTTTTCTTTTTTATATTGAGCAATCGGGGTGTCTACAATATCAGGCATAAACAAGTACAAATATTTAAGAGTAGCTCCATCCATATTTGTAATATTTGTATTATTAAAACTCAAACGAGGATACATCACAGAAGATTTATCCTTAGCATGAATTCCGATACCGAGGATATGCCCAACACCATGTTGAACTATTGTATAAACATCATTTGCATCAAGCTCTTCACCTTCACAATTAATTTTTGGGATGTTTAAATACGCAGAGGTAATTGTTTTACCTGTTGTTTTAATTTCGTATTCTGAGAAACATTCAGTATTATCACAGTTAACAGCTTTTTCAGTAACTTTAACTATTATATTTGCACCTTGCTGCCCTTTTACAAAATCAAAAGATACCAAATTATCTGTTGCAGAACTCCAGTTATTAAATCCTGTTTTAATACCTTCCTCAAATCTTTCAGGATAACTCGAAGCTCCGTCAAGATATACTTTTAGCGGGAAAGAATTTGTATTCCACAAAATCAATGGGGATACTTCAAGAGCATCTTGCGTATAATTTCGATCAACAACTTTTATTCGTTTGTAATCAGGACTTACTGACGGCACAAGATATTCCGTGTCAATTTCATACGGGGGAAGTTCCTCTTCGGCTTCTTCTTCCGAATTTTCTTCCTGTATATCAGCATCTTCTTGATGTTGAATTGGAATACCAATCTGAATAGGTTCAGTGACAGTTTCTGTTTTTTTAGCCTCTTGAACTGCAACAAAATTTGTACTCCAGATAACTACACAAAGAAGGGCAATTATCATCAACGAAAATATCACAACAATTTTATTTCTATACATAATCTATCCTCATATTCCAAAATATATAACCATTATACCATTGAAGGCATATTTATACAAGAACGGGTATGGCAAATTGCAATAGCAATACTATCAATCGTATCATCCAGTTTTGGCAAAGTTTCACACCCAAGAGAAATCTTCACCATCTGCTCAACTTCTTTTTTGTCAGCCCTTCCGTAACCCGTTAAAACTTGTTTTACTTCCATAGGAGTATATTCATAAACCAACACTTTATATTTTTCAAGCATTGCTAAAATTATGCCGCGCGCATGCGCAACAGGCATTACTGTCGTCTGATTTCTAAAGAAAAAAAGTTTTTCAATTGCACAGACATCAGGTTTATAGGTCTTAATGATTGTCTCCACATCATTCATAATTTCAAAAAGCCTTTCAGACTCACGCTTTCCTTTTGCAGTCTGAATTGAGCCTGAAGTAAGAAGTGAAATTGAATCCCCTTCATAGTTAATTAAACTATACCCGATTATCGCCATACCGGGGTCTATTCCCAAGATTTTCATACAAGTAATTATAACCTACAATGTTCTTCACTGCAACTTCATGTCAAAAATATAAACAAACGTTACAATTCTCTTGATAAATGAAAAATCTCATGATAGTATGCAGTTACGGAACAATGTATTAAGTTAGGGTAGTGAGGTCAGATATGAAGAGTTCGACCATCAGAAGATCAAATTTATCTAAGGAAAAGATGGCTGTTTTGGAGGCTTTGTCTAAATACAGACAAGATAGCTACGATAACACGCCGAATGTTTATGTAAGACCAAACAAAGAGAAGGAACTGGATTTGCTTTGGCAAAATTTCAAAATCAGCCAAAAGTCCGAAAAATCTCCCGGGGTTTATCTGGCAACAGGATTTATAACCGGTGCGGTTGCGATGCTGATGTTGGTTGGAATTATCAACCTTTCTACGAATCATGTTTCATCTAACGACAGTAATCAGATTTTCAATCCTGCAAGAGCAAAAGCTCAGAGTGAAAAAATCAATCTTATTCCTGCTTCAACAGAAGCTTCTGTAGCAGAAGGAACGAAAACAGAAATATATACCGTACAAAGTGGCGATACTCTTGAAAGCATATTGATAAGATTTTACGGCGGATACAGCCAAGAAAAAATGCTTGGAGTTATGAGTGCAAACAACATGTCGAGTCCGCACAAGCTCTCTATTGGACAAAAACTAACCATTCCAATGAATTAATGACTGTAGTCACAAATATAAGTTACAACGAAAAAAGCCGGAATTTTGTCTCCGGCTTTTTTGTTAACAGTTGTATAACGTAAAATTCTGTCATAGCAACTGCCATTTTTTACACCGCGATTTACCGTTCCAACTCAGAGCACTACAGTATATGTAGTCTAATATGTGTTTGGACTAGAACACTCTTTCGAAAAAATATTGTCGAAAAAATATTGTTTGCTTCGCTACAAAAAGAAAAAAAATGAACACTATATATTAACGCTAGGAAGTTAGAAAAAATTCCTGCTAACTTACTCCCTTTAAAATCCCAACCCTTAATTACATTCAAACAAAAGAGACCGGAAATTAAATTTCCGGTCTCTTTAAGCAAATACTCTAAACTATACATTAAGTATAAAACCACCCTTATCTGCATTAGTAAGCTTTTCACCATCTATTTTAGCTCTAAGGTTTTTAATATATTTGTAAACGTAATCTCGCGGCAATTCAAGAAGATTTGCAAGATCCTTAGCGTAAACTATTTTGTTATTATTTTCAACGAAATAATCAAAAACTTTTTGTTCTCTATCGGTCAAGGCTTTTTTGAATACTACACGAACTTCCTCTCTTAAAGCCTCCGAAGAAGCAGTCTTTTTAGTTGCCCTAGTTCTTGTAGATTTTGTAGCCTTTGCAGCTGTAGAAGATTTTGTTTTCGTAGTCTTACGAGTAGCAGTTTTAGTAGCTTTAACAGCCTTAATTGCATTTTCAACTTCCGGGGTCTTTACAGACTTGATTTCAGCCTTTTGAGCAACAGCCTTTTCAACTTTTTGCTTTGGCTCATCGCTGATATCCAGTTTGATATTAGAAATCGAAAACGGAGATGGAGCAATGTCTCTTTCTCTCTCAAAAGCTCTTTCGGCAATAGAACTGATTTTTTCAGCTTTTGCAGGCTTCCAACTTTCCACTTCCGAAATTACCGGTTTACCTTTGAGTACTATATCTACCAAATCGTTAGTTGGTTTTGCTTCTTCAATTTTTTTACCCAACCTTGCTGCAAATTCTTCCAACGTAATCTTTTCCAGTGAGCTTCGCCATTGTTTAATCTCTTCCTTGCTCAAGTATTCAGACATTCATTAATCTCCTTAAATAAAATTGGTCTCTTTCTTATTATAATTTAGCACAAATTCATATATTTAGAGCAAAATGTTTCAGTACGTAAATTTTTGTGTTTAATACTTTACAAATGCTTGAAAAATATTCTGCAAAGATAAATTTTCTGAACATTTAACCATATCTTTATTTTTCGGTTTTTCAGACATAATCGTGCAAATAGCCTTATCACAGAAAATTTTTCCTTCAACTTCAGTTACCTATCCCGACGACTCAATACATCTTCAACGTTTCACTCCTCAGGATGACAGATCTTGCGTAAAGCAACTTATTTCTTATTAACTTCCTTCCTTACTAAATAACTCAACGGTTTTCTTTGGAATACAGTTTATAAGCCTTGCCAAGAGCTGTTATTGCCGAAATCTTTACAATATGGTTTTTATCATTTGTCATTTCGATTAAAGGTGTAAAAATCTTTTCGGGATTAATACTTTCACTGTCTACAAGTCGTGAAACGCAAATTACGGCAGAATTTCTTCTTACCCAATTTTCGTCGTGAAAAACTTGCAAAAGATCTTTCGTTGCAGAAGTTCCAAATTGTAATACAGAATTGATTGCAGCATTGCGTATAATTTCGTTATCTTCACCCATCTTATCTATAAATAAATCCAAGAGCTTTAAATCCCGCATTTCTCCAAGTGCAGTAATTGCTGCCGATACTACCGCAGAATTCATATCTCGGGTCTGCTCAAATAGAGCATTATAAACTTGTTCGTCGAAAGTTTTTCCTTTAGTATCAGGCTGATGGGAAGTAATTTCAGCTTTTGTTCCATCAGGAAGAATATATTTAAACCCAGCAAGTTCAATCGCTCGGATTGCCTCCTCAAGTGTTTCAAATTCAAGATAATTGTCACCAAACGGATGAGGAATAATTTGTTTCGCTGTGCCCTGAGCATTTTTTAAGGTCAACGCTTGAACCAGAAAAACAGTTCTTCCGCTATCCTTAATATTTTTTTTAATTGATACGTATTGCATAACCTTGCCTTATTTTACATATATATCATCTTTAGTAAATGGGATTATATCGGGTTTGTAGGTTTTTAGATATTCAATAGCTTCTCTAGCGTTTTCGGCAACAAAATAAATTTTACGAACATCGCCACGTCCAAAATTTTCTTTTATAATTACATCGAAAAATTCAATCAATTTATCATAAAAACCGTTTGTATTCAGAATTACTATAGGTTTTGAATTATATCCGAGTTGTTTTTGAACAATCATTTCTGACAATTCTTCCAGCGTTCCAAAGCCACCAGGAAGTGCAATCACAGCATCCGAAATTTCATCCATCTTAGCTTTCCTTGTCCTCATACAGGGAGTGACTGTTAACTCTACGCATTCGTCAGTTGCAACACAAAGATTATAAAGTTTTTCCGGCATAACGCCATAAATTTTAGCACCAAAATTTTTTGCAGAACCCGCGCAAGCCCACATTAATCCAAGTGAACTTCCTCCATATACAAGACTAAATTCATTTTGCGCAAGCTGTTTACCAAGCTCTTGCGCTTCCTGAAAATAAATTGCATCAACTTTCCCACTTGAACTTGCAAATATACAAACTTTCTTAATCATCAAAACTACCTCCTATTCTGTAATAATAGGAACATCCAACTCCTGTTCCGAGTTCGGAACAATCTGCTACTAATTTTTCCATCGAAAGATTTGACCCAAACGGTTCTACACCTGTGTCAAAAATATTCACACCATAGATATCTTTACCCCATTTGTTAGGAGGCAGTTTGCCGTTAATGTCCATCATTATACGGAATTTTGGTGCTTTATTGTTGTCTGATTCAATGTCTTTTATTCCGACAATCATTCCATTCTCTGTAACATACCAGTCGTCAAAATAGTACCTGTCCGTCACCGGTATTTTGCCGTTATTCATAAATCTTGGCTGATACCTTTTTGAAAGTTTTGTTTTTGTAAGGCGAAAATATGGCTCTATTAGATTTATTAAAATTTTTTCTCGCTCTACTGCATTTTGGGCATGCTTAAAACTCATTAAAATCTCATCGTGTTCATGCGTATCAATAACTTCAAACATATACTCTAGTCTTGAAAGCTTATCAAGCCAACGAGATATGAAGTTTGCCTGCACCGTACTTTCCAGATTAAATGGAATTATCAGTATTGCAATTGCAAACATTATAACTAAAGTTACAGTATATTCAAGTTTTAACAAACTTTTTTTTGCCATAAATTAAGCCATATCAATAAGTTTCTTTTCTTTTATTAATTTTTCATATACCCAATCCGGTACGAAGTTTTTTCCTAAGACAATCTGCCCGTTAATAATATTAGGAGCGTGAAAATCAGAACCTCCCGTTACTATTAAACCGAGTTCTTCTGCCATTGATGAAAAATATTCTACGCATGCCGGAGAATGTTTTCGGTGGTAAGCTTCTATTCCGCGAAGACCATAATTCATAAGCTCTTTTATCAAACTTTCAGCGATATCAAGGTCGTGCGGGTGCGCAATTACCGGAATTCCTCCGGCATCATATATTATTTCAACAGCATCATGCGGTGTCACGGTTTTTCTGGGTATGTAAACCGGACTGTCATCGTGAATGTATTTTGCATAAGCTTCAATTACATTTGAAGTTCCACCCGCATTCGTTATTGCTTTTGCAATGTGCGGACGACCAATACTGCCACCTTCCGCAACCTGCTTTACGATGTCTTCATATTTTATTTTTATTCCTTCTTTCTTGGCAAGAAGGTTTATTATTTCGTGCGTCTGTTCAACACGCGCATCTTGCTGAGTTCTTAATAACTTTTTAAACTCCTCGTTTTCTGTGTTCATGAAATATCCCAAAATATGAATTTCACAGTTTTTATAAAGCGTATTGATTTCTACACCCTGAATAATTTCTAATGTGTCTTCTTTCCCAAGTTGCTTTAAATGATTTTTGGCGACACCATAAGAAAGCACATTGTCATGATCTGTCAGCGCAATAACATCAAGTCCGACTTCAAGTGCGGTGTCAACAATTTTCTCAGGACTGAACACACCGTCCGAGTAATATGTATGAATATGCAAATCGCTCTTCATTGACTTCCATCCTCTTTATTTTTTTTTCTACTACAAAAAATTCTTTTTATTCCAACGGCTTTCCCTGTTGAAGGAGCAATCTCAACTTCAACTGCATTTATCTGAACTTCTCTACCTTCTGCAACTTCATAACGTTCAGGAAGCCCTGTCAATAGGCGATTTAATGAAGTCTTGTACTCCATTCCAATAACTCCGTCTGAAGTACCACAAAATCCGGCATCTGTTATATAACCCATTCCGTTCAAAATAGTTTCATCCGCTGTCTGTACATGTGTATGTGTTCCGAAAAAGGCACTAGCGCCAAGTTCTGAACAAAATTTCGCTAAACAAATCTTTTCTGCCGTTGCTTCTGCATGAAAATCAATGACAACAATCGGTGTAATTTCTTTTATCCTTCTTATTTCGTTTTCAACAATCCTAAAAGGATCCTCTATTATGTTCATAAAAACTCTGCCAAGAAGATTTATAACACCAATTTTGTACTCTTTGAATTCAAAGATACGACTGCCAACTCCCACAACTCCTGAGGGGTAATTTATCGGACGTAACAGTTTTTCGGCATTTTCGATGTAGTTAAAAATTTCTTTTTTATCCCAAATATGGTTTCCACTTGTCATGCAATCAATTCCATAAGAGGATAATTCGTTATAATTTTTTTCCGTAAGTCCGAAACCATGAGAAGCATTCTCGACATTTGCAATAACAAAAGCTTTATCATTCTGCGCGCAGCAAATACTCTCCGCCATTCCCTCAACTATATATTCAGTAGGACAACCTTGCTGCAAAAAATCGCGCACAGCAAACCGCCCAGGTCTCCCAACCATATCTCCGAAAAATAAAATTTTAATATTTGTTTGATCTTCCATAATAAATAAATTTGTTAGTTAGTAAATAAGGACGCAAGGAAGTAAGGAAATTTCCTACTTACCTACTACCTTACTTACTACTTACTCTACTTTGCTATCTCTGTTGTTCTGAACTCTCTTACAACAGTTACTCTGATTTGTCCTGGATAATCAAGTTCATCTTCAATTCTTTTTGCAATGTCTCGTGCGAGTTTTTGTGATGCCAAATCATCAAACTTTTCAGCTTCGACTATAATTCGTACTTCTCTGCCTGCCTGAACTGCAAATGACTGTTTGATTCCTTCATAGCTGTTTACTATATCTTCAATTTTTTGAAGTCGTTTAATATAAATTTCAAGTGTATCACGGCGTGCTCCCGGTCGACCAGCTGAAATTGCGTCTGCAACCTTTACCAATACTGCTTCAATTGTATTGGCAACTACATCGTCGTGATGTGCTTCAATTGCATGAATAACTTCAGAACGTTCTCCATACCTTGAAGCAAGCTCAACACCAAGTTGAATGTGAGTTCCTTCCTGAGTTTGGTCTACAGCCTTTCCAATATCATGTAAAAGCCCTGCTCGCTTTGCAATAGCTTCATTTGCTCCGAGTTCCGCAGCGAGCATGCCTGCAATATGTCCGACTTCAAGTGAATGTTTCAAAACATTCTGACCATAACTTGTTCTGTAATAAAGACGCCCTAATGTCTTTATCAACTCTTTGTTCAAGCCCATAATACCCATATCAAGAGCCGCATTTTCACCTTCGCGCCATATTTTCTTTTCAATTTCTTCGCGAGCTTTTTCAACCATTTCTTCGATACGAACAGGATGAATTCTTCCATCAACTATAAGTTTCTCAAGAGCTAATTTAGCTATCTCTCGGCGAACAGGGTCAAAGCTTGACAGGACAACAGCTTCAGGAGTATCATCAATGATTAAATCAACACCTGTCAACGTTTCAAGTGCACGAATATTTCTTCCTTCACGCCCGATAATTCGTCCCTTCATTTCGTCGTTTGGAAGTCCAACGACCGAAACAGTTGTCTCAACAACCTGCTCAATCATACATCTTTGCATTGTTGTTGAAAGTATTTCCTTTGATTTTTCAAGAGAAATTTCTTTTATTTTGGCTTCATTTTCTCTTATCAATTGCATTTGTTCTTGAGCCAAGTCAT
The DNA here is from genome assembly GCA_964499135.1 of uncultured Muribaculaceae bacterium. Classification (GTDB taxonomy): domain Bacteria; phylum Cyanobacteriota; class Vampirovibrionia; order Gastranaerophilales; family Gastranaerophilaceae; genus Scatenecus. The sequence continues at coordinate 91,897 of CAZCIW010000002.1, read as the reverse complement.
GTTTAAGTTGTTCAAGAAGCATATTCTTTGCATCTTCTGAACTCATGCCGGAAATTCTTTCAAGTTCAGTTGTTTGCCGCTGAACAATTTCAGCTAAATAGTCTTCTTTTTCAAGAAGTTCATCAATTTTTCTTTGAACCTGAATTTCTTTATCCGTATATTCTTGAATTTTATCTTCAAGAACATCTTCTCTTTTTGCTAATTTTGTTTCAATTCGAGCAATTTCTTGTCTACGTTCTCTTTCTTCTTCGTTAAGTTTTTCTCTGTCATCTTGAAGCTCTTCTATTGCCTTAATTTTAGCTTCTTTTAAAAGTATTTTTTCTTTTTCTGCTAAAGCACTTCTGTCTTTTTGAACGTCATTAAGAACAGCTTTAACTTTGTTTTGCTGGATAACAAGCGCAGCGACCAGTGCTATTACCACAATAATCGCGATAATCAATAAAACATCCATTAAGTTGTTACCTTATCCTTTTCTATTTTTTTATAATACACGCAATGCCCGATACATTTAGCCTATCGAGCTTTCCTTAAATTAATATTTAAACGAATTTCATTGCATATATATCCAAAAATATTTACCTACTACATCTGTCAATATCTTATCATGTAAATGTATATTTGTATAGTAGATATTTATTTTTTGATACAAAAAATTTTATATGAGATTTTGAGTTATTATACAGATATCAGTTTTTGTTAACGCAAATTTTTTTGATACATTGCAAGAACTTTATCTTTTAACTTATTAAGTTCGTCAGTAATTGCCTTATCGGAAATATTTTGGGTTTGATCGGGGAAAATTCTGTTTTTTCTTGCCGAGCAACGCAGAGCCCCTTCTGTTGTAACCGGCAAATTATAACTTGAAAACAATTTGTATTTAGCAATTTTGGCTGACAAGCCTTTTGTATGAGAAAAAATCGTATCAAATAAATCTGATTCAAGTTTTATAATTCTGTTTTCCGTGTTAAAAGTTTTTATCATATCTAAAAACGGATTTTCACTTTTTTCATTTTTATTAAGTTTAAATTTATGAGAGTTTCTGCTGAATTTGTCATTACTTACTATAGTTACTCCGTCTAAAGCACAGTTTATTACTGTTTTTGGGTCACCAAAATTTTTTACATTCTCAATTACTTCTGCAACCTCAAATAACTGGGAAGCATCCTTGGCATCTTTGATTGCCCAACGAACAGCAGGTCCTGTCAAATTTGCCGTAAAATATGTCTGGGGGTAATTATTGCGCGAAGTGTTTACATTCATATTTTCGTTTCTCCTCTTTTCCAATGTTTCAAAATCTGTAAAAGATTTATTTTGACAGTTAAAATAATAAATTTACATTTCTTTAAATTATGTGTATAATTGGAGTGTTAAGAAGGAGAGATAAATGAAAATTAAAGTATCTGAAAATGTTTCTTCCGCATCATGCGAAGTTCTTGTTATAAACAAGTTCGAAGGCGAAAGTACTTCACAGGAAATTGTAAACAAATATGCTGTAGACAAAGACGGTTTTGAAGGTAAGTTAGGCGAAACGTATTTAATCCATACGCTTGGTCAAAACCCTGCCGATAAAATTCTTATTATCGGATTTGGAAAAAGAGACGAATTTTGCGAAAACAAGATGAGAGAAGCTGTTGCAAAAGCTGTTAAGAAATTACATCAAATTAAGGCTAAAAAAGCCGTATTTGACTTTGACGTTGACGGTAATTTTGGTAAAGCTGCCACAATTGGGGCTTCTATTGCCGATTACGCTTTTGACAAATATAAGAGTGAAAAAGCTCACCATTTAGACGAAATTACTTTCACAAAATTTTCTCAAGAAGAAATCAATGAAGGTATCATTTTTGGAGAAGCAATGAAATTTGCAAGAGACCTTGCCAATACTCCGGCGCAAATTGCGACGCCGGCAAAACTTGCAGAAATTGCCCAAAATATTAACGGAATTGAGACAAAAGTTTTTGAAAAACCTGAAATTGAAAGAATGGGAATGGGTGCATTTCTTGCTGTAGGACAAGGAAGTGTTAACCCTCCGAAATTTATCCACATGAAATACGCAGGTAAAAATTCCAAGAAAAAAATTGCACTTATTGGAAAAGGGATTTGTTTTGACTCCGGCGGACTTGATATCAAACCGGCATCATCGATGCTTACAATGAAAGATGATATGTCAGGTGCAGCTTGTGTACTCGGGGTTATGCAGGCATTAGAAAAATTACAGCCTGAAGTTGAAGTTCACGGTATTATTGCGGCTTGCGAAAATATGCCGTCAGGATCTTCTTACAAACCCGGTGACATTCTGACAGCCAAAAACGGTAAAACTATTGAAGTTGATAATACTGACGCGGAAGGCAGACTAACTCTTGCAGACGCATTGTGTTATGCATGCGAACTCGGAGTTGATGAAGTGATTGATATTGCAACATTAACAGGAGCTTGCGTTGTTGCTTTGGGTACTGTGGCCTCGGGTATTATGGGTAATGATAAAGAATTTATTAACCGTATTATAGAAACAGGATCTGCTTCCGGTGAAAATTTCTGGGAACTTCCAATGTTTAAAGAATATTTTAACAGTCTGAAATCAGATATTGCTGATATGAAAAATACAGGTTCAAGACAGGGTGGCTCACAGATTGCAGGGTTATTCCTTCAAGAGTTTGTCAAAGATGTAAAATGGTGTCACTTGGATATTGCAGGAACCGCTTTTTTAGAAAAACCTCAAAAAGAATTTATTGCAGGCTCAACAGGTGCCGGAGTTAGAACTCTGTTGAATTATATCAAAAATATTTAATTTATAGAGTATAAGAACCAACAGCGGGCGGATTGTGATACAATCCGCCCGCTGTTGGTTTATGTTCTTTGACTTTTCTAAAAAAAACCTTAAACAAAAATATGTATATATCATACAAAAGTATGATAACAAGAAGTTCAAATCAAGTTATAGTAAGTATGTGGCACTGTAATTAAATTGGTGCAAAAACAGATTAGTGAGGTATTGTAAAAAACCGGTATGGGGTTAAATTTAAACAGCGTATACCAAAGACCTTATGTAGTAAAAGACGGCAAAAATTTCGTTAGACGTAAAACTGATGAAGATGCTGCAAGACAGGCTGCTCAAGCAGAAAGAGAAGAAAAATCAAATTCTCAAGCTCGCAGCAAAGGTCTTCAATATGCAGAAGAAGCTAAAAACCAATATGTTTCTTCTTATAAAAATGTTAACCCGTCTCAATCTCAAAGAACGCAGCAGTTTTATGCGCAACAATATGTTCAAGGTTCTAATGCCCAATCTGTCAAAAAAACTTCTTCTGAATTGAATGGACGTTCGGCAAATATTAATATTGCGCAGATTTTAAAAGATTTTAAGAACACGGCAATTGCTATCGGAACACCCGCAGAATTAAGTGCTGAAGTTGATAACAGGCTTGAAATTATAAAGGCACAAGTATCAAAAGAAAATCCGGATATTGGTGTCGTAAAATCAGACTTAATGAATGCTTCAAAACTTCTTGACAAATATATTTCACAAACTCTCAACAAAGATTCAAAGGTTGTTGAAAACTGGGTAGCAGCCTTATTTTTGCAGGATATTGACTTCAAATACAACGAAGGAGATGTTAATCCTCAGTTTCTCGTAAAGTTTCCCGAAGGATCAACAGACCAAAAAACTCAAACTAAATCAATTGTTGAAGAACCAACCTACTCTGAAGTAGAAGTTAAAAGTTCAATAATAACTCCGGCAACTGAAGAAGAAACGAAAACAAAAGTTTATATTCCACAGGATAAAGAGTTAAAATCACTTTTCATTCAATCTAAAAAACTCGCTTATGCCAACGAACCCAAGAAAGCTATTCAAACTTTTCAGAAGGCTTTAACACGAGCAAACGAAGTTGGAGACAGGGAAACAGGAGCAAAGATTTATTTTGAAGTTGGGAAAATTCATGACGAATATGACAATCTTCCGCAGGCTTTAAAAAGTTACAACGAGTCTATAGCTCAAACTACAGACGACAACATAAAAACTAAAGCTCATTATGCAATGGCAAAAATTTATGACACAAACAATAAAATAAAACCGGCACTTGATCATTATTACAGTTCGGTGGCTTATGGCGGGGAGAGTGAAAATCTTGCAGCACAGTCAACTTCTCTAACTAAAATGGGAACAATTTTTACCGATATGTATGAACAAGATGCACTTGATTATTTAACAGTAGCAGATGATCTTGCAGCTGAAACCGATAACGCAAAACTTAAAGGTTACGTTTCTTCAACTCTTGCAAAAGCATATGACAAATTCGGAGAACCTCAGGAAGCTCTAAGAGCCCATTCAAAAGCCGTGAAACACTACACAGACGCAAATTCACCCGCGAAAGCAGCTCAGCAATATATGGATGCTGCCGAAATCATGATTGATTACGGGTGTAACAATAAAGCAAGAGGTCTTTTAGAAAAAGCCAGAACTCAAGCTGTTAATGCTAACGACAATGAATTAGCCCAAGAAATTGCGAGAAAAATTGCAAATCTTGCAGCTTAAATATTCTTTTAAACAGACTATATGTTCAAAATTTTCTAGATTTCAATATCAATAAATTTGTTGCCGTATTTTTGCGACTGCTTTTCTATAATTTCTGCAACTTTGTCTTCAGGAATTGCAAAATGATTGGGATTAACTGACGTTAGGGCTTGATATAAAGAGTCAGATGCCTTTTTCAATTCTGGATATTTATTATTTATAAGTTTTCTGGCTCTAAAATAATCGACAGTTTTTTCTAATTGATTTCCAACTTTTTTGCCAAGAATGTCAGCAACAGTTTTATCAAGGCGATCCATATTTGTATTAAAACCACCTGACACAATAGACATTATATCTTCATAAGGATATTTCTTTCCGAAAGATGGGAGTTCTGCTCTTTTGTTAATACTCTGAGCTTGAATTGAAGCAAAATTTTGATTAATATTCATCTGTAAGTTTCCTTTCATTTATGTACAAATTTCAAAAAGTATAAATATTTTAATTTGCTACAATATTAATAAATATTTACAAAAAAAAGAGCCTTTCGGCTCTCTTGAATATTCGTTTATATAAAACTTAAGCTATCTGTGGAACATCTTTCAGACTTTCCAGATATTTAACTGCGAAAACAGCGCTTACAGCACCATCAGATGCCGCTGTAATTACTTGTCTCAAGGGTGTTTTTCGAACATCACCTGCTGCAAAAACTCCGTCAATTGAAGTTTTCATGGTTTCATCGGTGATAATGAAACCTCCTGCATCTTGTTCTACTTGTCCGGAAATACCCTCAATATTCGGAACCATTCCAATATAAGGGAAAACTCCGTTAATTTGTAAGTTTGAATGTTCGCCGGTTTTAACATTTTCAAGAACCGCCGTATGAACGAGCTCTTCGCCTTTAATTTCTTTTACAACGCTATCCCAAATAAATTCAAGTTTTTCACACTTAAAAGCGCGTTCTTGGACAATTTTATCGGCGCGTAGTTCATTTCTGCGGTGAATTACGTAAACTTTGTCAGCAAATTTTGTCAAATACATAGCTTCTTCAACTGCTGCATTTCCCCCGCCGACAACAGCAACAACTTTATTTTTATAAAAAGCACCGTCACAAACTGCACAATAACTTACACCTCGTCCGACAAATTCTGTTTCTCCGGGAACTCCGAGTTTCATAGGCTTTGCACCACATGCAATTATCACAGATTTTGCTTTGAATTCAGCTTCATTGGTAACAATAACCTTGGGATTAGATTTCAAATCAACAGATACTATTTCTTGCATAGGGAATTTTTTGACTCCGAACTTATCAGCATGTTCCTCAAATTTTTCCATCAAATCATATCCCCCAATAATTGGAAACCCCGGATAGTTTTCGAGTTCCAAATAATTTGAAGGTTGTCCACCGAGCATAGATATATCAATAATTGCTGTTGATACAGCACCTCGACTTGCATAAATTCCTGCGCTCAATCCTGCGGGACCTCCACCTAAAATCACAGTATCAAAATTAAAAGTTTGCATTCTAATCCTCACTTTCCAATTACACTCATTCCTGATATTTTTTCTCCGACAAGCACATATTCGGCATTTCGGATTTTAATAATTTCACCATTTGAAAACGTTTTTAAAACAAGAGTATTTACTCCGGTAAACTTATCTCCATTGAGCGTCAGTTCAACCGTATCAGTCAATTTATTATCTCCTGAAACACCTTCTTTTGTAAATCGGACAACGTTTCCTTTCACAAATTCAACTGCTAAATCAGCCGTGGCACCAGTGAAAGGGTTGTTTAAATTCATGACGTTATTATTCTTAGACAAGTTCCACAAATCCGCACTTTTATTTCTGAAAACTTCAGGACTGTCGGTTCTTTTTAGAACAGCAGCAACACGCCAAGTGCCAAAAAGTTCGGTTGGAACATTTTCGACAATTTCAATACCGGTTTTCAAAGTTGTTTCTGCGTAACTCATATTACAATTTAACATTAATGCTGACAAAAAAATCAGACAAAATACAACTAATATAGATGATATTATTTTACTTGTTAAAATTTTCATAAAGCTTTAATATCCCCGTTATCTAATAATATAATAAAGGCTTGAATATATTCAAGCCCCAATTACTTTTATTTTCAAACCTTAACCAAATAGTAGTATCAGACCAATTGCGCCATTTTTTCCTGAAGCATGTTTGCGCTTTCTTCGTAACCTATTCTCCCCATAAGAGCATATGTATAATTTCTAGCTTGCTCAACCCCAGGCTGATCAAAGGCATCAATATTATATAGCTCTCCGACGATTGCAGTCTGAACTTCAAGCATATACAGAAGCTGTGCTACATTATAACAGTCAATTTTTTCCAATGTAATTGTCACTGTTGGACGGCAATAATCAGACAGTGCAACTTTTGTTGAATCCGCTTCTGCATCCAACAATTGATTAAGTGTTTTTCCTCCAAGGTAGCCAATTCCTGTGTATTCAAAGATTTTTGGGATTTCGAGAGTTGTATCAAAATTCTCAACTCTTACAAAACTTATGACTTTGTTATTTGGACCTTCGTTATAAAGTTGAATTTGTGAATGCTGATCTGTTGCCCCTAAAGCTTTTACAGGTGTCGGTCCAACGAGAACTTCATTGCCGTCTTTATCTCTGTTTTTTCCGAGAGATTCAGCCCATAATTGAACATACCAATCCGAAACATATCTTAAACGGCTTGAATAAGGCATCATAACAGAAATATCCTTACCTTTTTTCACATCCATAAGATAGTGAATCAAAGCATTTTGCGCTGCTATATTGTTATTGATATCAGTATTTTTCAGGGCCAAATCCATATCTTTTACACCGTTAATCATTTCATCAACATCAAGCCCAACCAGAGCAAATGGCAGCAGCCCTACCGCCGAAAATACAGAAAACCTTCCGCCGACATCGTCAGGCACAACAAAAGTTTTATAGCCTTCCTGTTCAGAAATTTGTCTTAAAATACCGGTTTTCTTATCCGTAGTTGCAACGATGTTATATCTGTAATTATCTCCGAGTGCTTTTTGTAAAATGTCCTTCACTATCATAAATTGAGACATTGTTTCAGCGGTATCACCGGATTTTGTAATAACATTAACGAGAGTCTTTTCTAAATCCAAAACCTCCAATAATCCATTCATAGAATCAGGATCAATATTATCCAAAAAGAATATTTTTGGCAGTCCGTTTCTCTGTTCCTCAGAAAGTAAGTTCCAGTAAGGCTTCAAAAGCGCTTCAGTTACAGCAAGTCCGCCAAGCGCAGAACCTCCGATACCAAGAACAAGTATATTATCAAAACGTCCCTTAACCATTGCAGCATATTCTTTTACATACCAAAGAGTTTCCTCATTATACCCGAGATTCATCCACTGAAGTTTTTGACCGACCTTGTCTTTGCGTTTATTTAAGTCCGCTATTATTTCCGCAATTTTCCCCTTGTAATTCTCAAATTCATGTTGAATATTTAAACCGTTGGCTTCTCCGATAACCATCGCATCAACATTCTTACAACTAAATTTTAACATCCATAACCCTCTTAAGATTTATTTTTATAGATTTTTTTAAAACTTACCACATCAAACGGTACCATCGCTAGTGCTATTTCTTATCCAGAATCCTGCACGAATAATGCGTTCCTCTTACACTCAATTGTACCTAATAAAGCTAGAATTACAAGAATTTTGGAAAGAAATTAATATTTGTTAACGGGAAATTATACTTCAACTTTTTCGATTTTTCTTTGAAGTTTGATTTTCTGTTTTTCCTCTAAACGTTTTTGCTTATAGCCGTAACTTACATAAATCAAAAATCCCATCAAAAGCCAGAGCGGGAAATACAGTGCAGATGTTGAGAGAAATTTCATTGAATAAATCATTAATCCGCCACATGTTAAAATTCCCAAAACAGGAAATACCGGAGAAAACGGAACTTTGAACGGTCTCGGTCTTTCCGGATCTGTTTTTCTCAATATTAATACAGCAATACAAATAATAATGAAGGACGTAAATGTTCCGAAATTGCATAATTCAGCAGATATATTCAAATCCATGAAAAGCGCGCAAACTATTACAACAATTCCGGAAATCCAAGTCAGAATATGAGGAGTTCTGTATTTTTTATGGATTAATCTTAAAGATTTTGGCAAAAATCTATCCCTGCTCATTGCGTATAAAATTCTTGTAGTTCCTAACTGATAAATTAAAAGAACAGATGTTAAAGCACATAATGCTCCTATTGAAATTAATCCCGCAAACCAATCCATTCCAACTGCCCTCATTGCATGCGCAATTGGAGCTTGAATATCAATTTGTCCAAGCGGAACATTTCCCGTCAAAACCAACGCAACGCAAACATAAAGTATTGTGCAGATTATTAAAGTTCCAAGAATTGCAATTGGCAAATCTCTTTGCGGATTTTCTGTTTCTTCGGCAGTTGTTGAAATTGCATCAAATCCTATATATGCAAAGAAAATCAAAAATGCACCCATAAACACACCTTCAAAACCGTTTGGGGCAAAAGGTGTCCAGTTTTCAGGTTTTACATAAAATGCACCAACAACAATGAACGAGATAATCATAAACATGTTTACCCCAACCATTATGCTTGCAAATCTTGTTGATTCTTTAACACCCTTTATTAACAATATAGTTAGCAACAGAACAATTATCATCGCCGGAAGATTTACGGCAAACGGGATTTTATCAAACAAATAAGGCATCTGCGTGTGCGGATCAAGTCCGTATTTATCGCAAAAAGAAAGCATAAATCGGTAATCGTTTCGGAGCCACATTGGGAAATACACAATAAAATCCGGAAGTATATGTTTAAAACCTTTCAGAAACTGGACAAAATATCCGGTCCAAGCGCATGCCACCGTAATATTACCGATAGCGTATTCAAGCATTAAAATCCAACCAACCATCCATGCCATGAATTCACCCATAGTTGCGTAAGTGTAAGTATAAGCACTTCCCGCAACAGGAATCATTGCCGCAATCTCACTGTAGCAGAGTGCAGAAAATACGCACGCAACTGCAGCTAAAACCATTGAAATTATAATTGCAGGACCGGCACCTGAACTTTCCGGTCCACCTTGAATAGCTGTTCCGATAATAGTAAAGATTCCTGTTCCAACAACTGCGCCAATTCCAAGAACAATCAAGTCAAACACGTTCAAAGTTTTCTTTAACTCTGATTTTTTACTTACAGCAATTAATTCATCGGGGCTTTTTTTCTTTAAAGCATTTGTTAATATTGTCTTTAATTCCATTATTTCATCATTTCTTGTTTTTTAAGTTCTACTTTTTCGTTATGAAGCTTGTTTTCATTTGTACGATTTTTAACGAACCCGTACAAAAGATAAATAACCGCGCCAATACCAATCCACACAGGGAATAACAGTGCAGATCCGGATGGCTGCATTGATTTGTAAATCATTAAACCTCCGCAACAAATAATACCCATTGCAGGAAGCCAAGGAGAAAGCGGAACTTTAAACGGTCTTGGTCTTTCCGGATCTGTTTTTCTTAGTATCAAAACAGCAACACAAACAATTATGAAAGATGTGAATGTCCCGTAATTACAAAGTTCTGCCGCGACATCCAAATTAAGAGTTAAAATTCCGACAACCGCAAGTAACCCGACGGTCCAAGTCAACAATGCAGGAGTCTTAAATTTAGGGTGGAGTTTTTGAAATCTTTGAGATATAAAATGGTCACGACTCATTGCATACAAAATTCTGGTAGCCGCCATTTCCAATACAAGAAGTACTGAAGTCAGACCAGCAAGAGAGCCGATAGAAATTAAACCGGCTGCCCAGTTTAAATTATGCAAAGACATACAATAAGCCATCGGTGCCTTTAAAAATTCCATAGGAACCGTGCCTGATGTATCTTGCATACCTGTCAAAACCAACGCAACAAGGACATATACAACAGTAGTTACCAGTAATGATCCGATAATTCCGATGGGCAAATCTTTTTGCGGATTTTTGCATTCTTCGGCTGCTGTTGCAAGAGCATCAAAACCAATGTACGCGAAGAAAATCAAAAATGCACCGGCAAAAATTCCTTCAGCACCGTTAGGGGCAAAAGGAGTCCAGTTTTCGGGTCTTACGTAAAACACACCTGCAAGCACGAACAAAGCAATTACTGCAAGTTTTACGAAAACCATTATTCCTGCCATTTTTGTTGAATCTTTAGTTCCTTTTACAAGAATTGCTGTCATAAGCAAAACAATTAAAATGGCAGGTGTATTTATACAAATTGGCATACCAAAAAGTTTCGGAATGAAGACATCAGGATTTTCTGCGGAAATTTTCGCAGCCGCAAACGCATCGTTCACAAGCCATGCCGGCGGATGAGCGAGCCATGCCGGCAAAACTTTGTCAAAACCGCTTAAGAACTGAACAAAATGGTTTGACCATGCGCAAGCAACCGCAATAAATCCGATTGCATATTCAAGCATCAAAACCCAACCAACCATCCATGCTGCGAATTCACCGAGTGTTGCGAATGTATAAATATATGCACCACCTGAAACCGGAATCATTGTTGCAAACTCAGAATAGCACAATGCTGAAAAAATACACGCAATCGCCGCAATAATCATTGATACTATAAGTCCGGGACCTGCCCCTAAAGCAGAACCATCAGCGCTTCCTGCAGCTGCGATACCAACTACGGCAAAAATTCCACTTCCAATAATGGCGCCGACACCAAGTATTATCAAATCCCACACTCCGAGGGTTTTTTCTAAACCACCGTCTTTAGCATCAGCCAACATCTCATCGGGGTTTTTAATTCTTGTAATCTTTTTCAAAAAATTCCTTGTAAAAGTGGCACGGTTAAATTTTTCAGCCATTAATTCTCTTTCTCCATTTCTCTAGTCAGTTAAATGTTGACAGGGGTGAGGTGTCAACTCGATTGAAATACTTACAAAGTGGGAAACCGAGTTCTTCTCTTTGTTCTACATATAATTTAGCAACGGCGGATGCCATTGTCCTAACTCTGTTTATAAAATTAATTCTTTCGTCTTTACTAATTACACCTCTTGCATCAAGAAGGTTAAAAGTATGAGAACATTTTAACACGTAATCATATGCAGGAAGTACTAACTTAGCGTTTACACAATTATCAACTTCTTTTTGATAAAGGTCAAACATCGTAAACAAAGCTTTTGCATCAGAAACTTCAAAATTATATTTTGACTGTTCAATTTCATTTTGCAAAAATATTTCGCCATATTTAAGTTTATCATTCCACATAATGTCATAGACAGAAGATTTATTTTGCAAATACATTGCAATTCTCTCTAACCCGTAAGTTAACTCCAGAGCAACAGGTTTAACTTCCAAACCGCCTACTTGCTGGAAATAAGTAAACTGCGTGATTTCCATACCGTCAAGCCAAACTTCCCAACCCACACCGGCGGCACCGAGAGTAGGCGATTCCCAGTTATCTTCGACGAATCTTACGTCATGCTCTTTCAGATTAATACCCATAGCCTCAAGACTCTTGAGATATAACTCCTGAGCGTCATCTGGTGAGGGTTTTAATATAACCTGAAACTGATAATAATGACCGAGACGATTCGGGTTTTCACCATATCTTGCGTCAGTCGGTCTTCTGCAAGGTTCTATCATTGCGGTATTCCAAGGTTCCGGGCCAAGCGAACGCAAAAATGTTGCAGGATTCATTGTGGAAGCCCCTTTTTCAATGTCATAGGGTTGTTGGATTATACAACCGTAATCTGACCAAAATTTTTGTAAATTAAAAACCAATTCTTGAAAGTTTAAAGCCATAACATATTCCATTATATACTGATTACTCTAATACTACTAACACAAGTCCTCACTTTACGGCAAGTGCTTTTTTAATTCTACGACCAACATAGCAAAATTGCAAATTTTTTGTTAAAAATATTAATAAAAACCGAGCAAGAGCCCACAACATCTTACAAAAACACTCATTAGAATGAAAAGCTATCTTATAGTTAATAAAAAAAACACAGAAAAGCTTCCAATCAATATGACAGGAAGCTTTTTCTGTTATTATGCAATTTTCAAACTATTTAGCAAACAAAAGTGCTCTTGCTGCAGCTGATGCAGGAATAATTGTTTGGTTGTACATTGCGATCGGATAAATATCTGTCGGATTTGATACTGTACAAGCATAGTCATCGTCACCTTCTGTACCAACACCTGAGCCTGTATCACATTCAACAACTTTGTTAGGACCTTTTTGTCCGTTTACGTCGATGTATGCATAGCAGTAGTTGTCTTCAAGGTTAGCTGTGTGTTGACGGCAAGCTTCTTGTGTGTTGTCGAAAATCAATGTAATACCATCGTTCATAAACAAGAATGTTGAAGCTGCTCCCCAAGGGTTAGTTCCTGTACCACCTGTTGTTGCATTACCTGCAGTAATAGCAACGAAATCATTTGTACCTTCAGCAGTATGATTATCTTTGAAAGCGTCACGATCATCTGCATCATTATCTGTAATTACAGGATAGTATTTCGCGTCTCCTGTAGTTGCGTTAAAGTCTGCACCTGTTGCAACTTTTGTTACATTCAATCTGTTTCTAAAGATTGAGTAAATTGTTTGTGCTTCACCGTCTAAAACGTCACCATTAGCACCTGTTGCCGGGTTTGTACCTGCGATTGTTTCAGACAAGTCGTAGTCGTTTAATGCAATGTTCATTGCTACAGCCTGTGACATTACTGAAAGAGCTTTTTTATAAGCAGTTTTGTACTGTGCACCGTTTGTAGAATTGATCAATGTAGGCATTGTCATCGCTGCTACAACACCGATAATACCTAAAGTAATCAATACTTCAGCGAGTGTAAAACCGCTCATTCCATTAGTTCTCTTTAACATTTTATACCTCCATATTATAAGTTACTCTTTTATATTAACACATTAGGATTACTTTGTCAAGAATTCAATATGATTTAAATATAAATTATGTATGTGATATCTATCACATATCTAATTGATAGAAAATAGATTATATTTGTTAATATAACTGCATTTTAGTCATTTTACATAAATTTACAATATTAATCACAAATATTTTTAAGCATACTCACAAACCAGTAATATCAAGGGTTTTAAGGGATTTTTGAAAAATTTTACATGTTTTTACAAAAGAATTAATTCTTAAGAATTAGATTAAAATCATTTTATGTTTCTTTAACTATTCAATTTTAGTCATCGTCATTACGTAATCGAATTTTTTCCGGCTGGAGTTGAATTTATACATGTTATATTCATTCCCATTCGTCTCTATCTTCACGGCACCGGTTTTGTCTGTTCTGAAAATTACCGTTTCTGAAAGTTTCGCAAGTGTTGAACCGTGCGGGTGTCCATAATTATTCTTACCGGTTGATATGAGCGAGACCTCAGGATTAAGCCGTTTTATATAATCATCATCTAAAACCCCAAATGCGCCATGATGACCAACTTTCAAAACTTCAACTTTATCGGGCATTTTATCTGCAATTCTTTTAAAACCTTCTATTCCGGCATCTCCTGTAAATAAAATATCAAAATTGCCATAACTCAATAACACCATTACCGAACTTTCGTTATCATTCCCTAAATCTTTTTGAAAAGTTTTCAGCCTCAATCCGTCTTCTTCATAAACGACTTCATCGTCAGGAGATTTGATAAGATTTACATTTTTGTCCTCTGCAGCTTTATATATTTTTCTGGCAAGTGAAGAACCATCAGAAAGAGAGTTCACAACTGCTTTGGCAACTTTCATCCCTTTTATAAAATCTTCCGCACCGCCCGCATGGTCACTGTCAAAGTGCGTAACTATCATTAATTCGAGATTTTTAACACCTCTGTCTTTAAGATATTTTCTTATAATCATCTCCGCCTGAGATTTACTTTTTGCGTAAGGGAGTTTTCCTGTATCAATAAGAATATATTTTTCTTTCGGCGTTTTTATGAGAAAAGAATCAGCATTTCCAACGTCAAACATCAAAACTTCAAGTTTTCCGTTCGGAATGTTAAACGTACTCAGCACAAGAATTAAAATCATACCTGCAAGAATTTTTAAATGCCTCTTCTCGCAACAGTTTTCCTTTATCATTAGAGTTAAGAGAAGAACTATTAAATAATACAAAATAACTTGAAATAGCGACGGATGTGACGTTTCAATCAAAGAAACCGGCTGTGAAGAGAAGAAATTCGATATAGATACGATACAAGTCAAAAAGATGTTCAAAACGAAATCAAATACCTTACAAACCCAATCTCCAACAAGAGGAATTCCCGCAAGCACCGAGGATACAAATCCGCCAAAACTTACAACAGATAAAAACGGAATTATTGAAACATTTGCAAAAAATGAATACAAACTTATTGTATTAAAATAAAACATTTGGATAGGAATTACCCATATTTGGGCAACTACCGGTACAAGAAGCGCCCCAAAAATATTCTCTCTGAATTTGTTCCCTTTAACTTTCTCCATAAGAATTGATGCCGTGCAAAGTATACCGAAAGTTACGATAAAAGAGAGTTGAAATCCTACATCATTCAGGTACGCAGGATTGTACAGAAGCATCAAAAATGCAACAAACGACAATAGCGCAATACCATGAGAATCTCTGTCGACTAACTTTCCAAGCAATACAAAAATTAACATCAATGCAGCACGAATAACAGAAGCTCCAAGTCCTGTCATTAACGTATATAAAACAACAACTCCAATTCCGCTTATCACACGAGCTTTATACGGAACTTTTAACAATGATAAAAAGAAAAACCAAAATCCGAATATAAATGCAACATTCATGCCGGATGCCGCTAAAATATGCAAAAGACCCGAATTTATAAAACTGTCTTTCACATAATCGGGCGGCGCAACCGCATCGTCACCGAAAACTATTCCGCCTAATATTTCCAAATTAGGAGTTTTTAAATATTTTGAATGCGCATCAAGAATACGGTTTCTAAAATCATTCAGCCCGCGCAAAAACTTCCACTCCGCCGAAAGATTAGACTCAATTGAAACGCAATCCGCTTTGTCTGCATACAAAATCGTAAATACATCAAAATTTCTCAAATAACTGCCATAATCAAATTGTGACGGGTTTGTAGCCTTAAACGGAGTTCTGAGTTTCCCCGAAATTTTATAGATTTGTCCAACTTTGAACATCGAAAAATCATTATCTTCATCTATTATATTTACAAATGTTTTGGCTTTAAGCGGGTTATTATTTAGTGATTGAACCTCAAAAAAGAATTTAGTTTTATTTGAAATATTACTGTTTGGAATAGAAGTTATTCTACCTGTGATTTCTGCATTAGATGGCGCCGCAGGAACAAGTTCGTCAGAATTTTTAATCCTGAAATACGCGTTGAAAAAGCCTAAATAAAATACCAAAATCCAGACTAATACTATTTTAAACGGCACAAAATGTTTCAAGACAAAAGCAATCAGAACCGCCGTAAATATACATGCAATAAGTAATTCAGTGTTTGTAAAAAATGAAGCAATTCCAAGAATAAAAGAAAATGAGGTAACAAACATTACCGTATTTTTCTTATCCACAGATGACTTTAGAAATTCCCTTATCATAAACTACTTCCGGCAAACTAAATTCTACCTATGCCAAAATCCTTTTTTCTTTTTCTGCTGATTTTGCAGCTCAGATGTCTTCGCTCCGACATAAGGCTTATTTGAAGCATCAATTCTTCTAAGTCTTACAGATTCCGAAGAAGACGGAATACTTGCATTTTTGTCATTTCGCTCGTTGAAAACTCGTGTTGCAAGCGCATTAACATAACGATTGTCCAAATGCGCATAATCAAACAATATAACACCGTTTACATTAATTTTTCGAGTTTCATGAATTTCTCTTATTAAATCTTCTTCGCTTCCTCCCATAAAAGTTACGAACAAGCCCGCAAACAAGTCCGTTCCTGGAGATTTTGCATTAATTACATTGGTTACAAGCGCTCTTAAAGTCTTTGCATTACATGTTAAAAACAGAGGAGTAAACCCGTTCACATATCCTCGTGTGCTCCAAGTTTTCCAATCCTGCTGCTTTGTTGTCAGAGCGGCAAGCCTATCCGGAAAAATAACCGCACTTAAATAAGTATTTTTCTCTCTTGCCAAAGCTCCAACCCGCGCTACAAAATTAGAAACCTTTTCTCTTCTGTACTCACACCATTTTTCCCACAAAGGATCGCTCATTTTGATTTGAACAGGATCTTTGCCATATATAGATTCAAAGTCTTTTCGCGCGAATTCCGTATATCCCCACGAATTCAACTCATTTACGGCGACAGAATGCGGATATCTGATATAATCCAGATTAATTCCATCAATTTTGTAATTATTTAAGATTTCTTCAAGCAATTCCAACATAAAATTTTGGACTTCAGGATTTGCAGGGTCTACAAAAAAACCGTTATGCTCTGATGCTGAGGGAGTTGGAACATTTAAATTATAGTTTTTCTTAGTTTTATTTGCCCACTCAGGCTTCATCGCAAGAATATTCCCCGGATTTGTCTCCGGACGCTGAATTCCTACATAAAAAGTTTCAAACCAAATATGCACTTTAATGTTATTTCTATGCGCATACTTAATCCATACTTTTAACGGATCAATTCCTTCAAACTTCTCATTTTGCTTTACAAAACCATATCGAGCCATAGTTTTGCTGGGGAAAATAGTTCGCCCATGATAAAAAGTTTCAACAAAAATATTATCAATTCCGGCAGCTTTTATACGCTTTACTGCATTCTCAATATCACCATCTTTAGTCTCTACAGGTCTTACCCAAACCCCTTTTAATTCGTTATTCTTATACGGCACAACACTTTTTAGGGCTGTATTTGCAGATTGAATTGCAAGTTGGGAATATTTTTGAATATTTTCGGAATCTTTCTCCGCTTTTTTTAGATATTCCTGAGCCTCTTTAATATAAAAATTAGGAACCCTGAAATCATAACTCGTATTACTTGCCTTATAATATTCAACCATTAATTTTGCTTCTTCAATCTTTTTGGCAACTTCAAAAAGGTAACTTTCCGACGTCGTGTAAACATACAGAATTTTTTGGGATTCATCCAAATAAACTTTCGTACCTATTTTTATATTTTGATTAATCCAATTTTTAGCACTTCCATGCCCGCTGATTACAATACCGTTTTCCGGTATGTAAGAATCAGCTCCACTTAATTCAACAACCGTATTACCTTCAACAATGGCTTCAGCTCCAAATTCATTAGTTCCTGTTCTTTGATTGTAATCGCTTGTATATATAACCAGTTGATTTACTCCACGTGCTCCAGGAAGATATCCTCCGATTTTATTCGACAGATGTGTTGGATTTATTGCATCAATAGTTCTGGAAGATTCGGCAAAAATAATCTCAGATTTTTTAGGCACATAACAGGAATATACCGGCAAAACAGTTTCTCTGACAGGAGGAATATCTTCAAGGCTGTTATCAAAATCATCGAAAGCAAACACATTTACTCCTGCAAACAATATTACACATATCAATACTATTAATTTTCTAAAAACCATTGTCTATTCCCTGATCAATTGATAATATCCCGTATTTTCATAATTTTCATCTTGTAAAGATCGAATTTTTATCCCTGATTCCGTAGAAGAAGGGTCAATTACATAGGATTTTTCGTACATCTCCTGAGCTTTTTTTAAATCGCCAAGCTTTTCATAAAGCCATGCCAATTTTGTTATAGTCACATAATTTTCTTCATACCCGTTATTATATGCGGTCAAATAATATTTTAAAGCCTTATGATATCTTGCCCGTCTGGTGTAAAATTCGCCATAATAAAAATTGGTATAAGGATTTAATTTATCAAGATTATAGGCAAATGCATAATCGGCTTTTGCTAAAGTATCTTCATGCCGCAAGTCATGAATTCTTGCCATCTGAACATATCCGTAATAATCTCCGGGAGCAAGAAGCGTTAAAATATAGTATTTCTGCATTGCGAGAGTATAACATTTTTCCTGCGCACTTTCGGTCGGACTGTCATAGCCTTTTATGAAATAATTATCTGCCTCTTTTCTAACCGTATCAAAATTCAAAGTTGAAAGATACAACTTATTCTCTTCAGCATTCAAATATCCGCTATCGGAAAACGATGGCGGACATTGAACAAAAAACATTAACATCAGCAGAGACAGAAATTTTGCAAAATTTCTACAAATCATTCGTACTCGGATAGAATACAGTATCCTCTCTCAAAAATTTACCTTCATCAAGAGCCGGATCGAAATATGAAGCCCACTTATGAACCCAACGTTTAAATCCGCACTGTTCCTGTGCCCGCGAATCATCCGGTAAAACAACGACTTCTCCGTTAACAGCACCTTTTTTAAGTTCCAAAATATCAATAGTGGCATTTGAATATCCGTAATTCCTTAGATAATCACGCGAAGTAACGTCATCGACAGTCAATTCTGCAAATGCCGGAACAGCCATTACTGATAGGATTGCAATTAATAACAAATTTTTTTTCATAAAGTCCACCTCTGCATTTATAATTATAATACATTTTTTGGCAATAACAAGAGTATTATAAATTCTTTACATAAAAAAATAATGGATTATTTGTATGATTTTTTTATAATTTCTTCTAATTTATTAAGAAGTTCATCCTCTGAAACTTTAGCGACGATCTCACCTTTTTGAAATATCAGACCTTCACCAACCCCGCCGGCAATTCCAAAATCAGCATGGCGAGCTTCTCCCGGTCCATTTACGACACATCCCATAGTTGCGATTGTTATAGGATAAGGTAAATTTTTAAATCTTTCTTCAACCTGCTTGGCAAGAGAAATCAAATCTATCTTAGTTCTTCCGCAAGTCGGGCAGGATACAAAATTAACACCGCGTTCTCTTAATCCCAACCCTTTTAGGATATCAAACCCAGCGCTTACTTCCTCAACCGGATTTTCCGTCAAAGAAACTCTTATTGTATCTCCAATACCTTCAGCAAGAAGCGTTCCAAGCCCGATTGAAGATTTTATCAATCCTTGCCGCATTGTACCGGCTTCCGTCACCCCCAGATGTAAAGCATAGGGGATTTTTTCGGAAATCAAGCGATAAGCCGCAATTGTTGTCATAACATCCGAAGATTTTAGCGAAACCTTTATCAAATCAAAATCCAAATCTTCCAGTATTTGAATATGTTTCATTGCACTCAAAACCATTTTCTCCGAAAGCGAAATATCTCGTTCTAAAAGCTCTTTTTCAAGCGAACCTGCATTCACACCTATTCTTATGGGAGTTTTATTAATTTTTGCAATCTTAACAACTTTTTCGACGTTTTCGCGTTTGCCGATGTTTCCGGGGTTAAGACGAAGTGCGTGAATTCCGTTATTCAAGCATTCAATTGCAAGTTTATAATCAAAATGAATATCCGCAACAAGCGGAAGCGGTGATCTTTTAACTATTTCTTTTATTGCCAGAGCAGCATCCTTGTTTAAAACGGCAAGACGCGCAATTTCACAGCCTTTATCTGCAAATTCGTTCAACTGGTATAAAGTTGCATTAACGTCGCACGTGTCTGTGTTGCACATAGATTGAACGCTTATTGGTGCATTTCCGCCTATTTTTACATCACCTATTGAAATTTGTTTTGAAATTCGTCTTTTAATCATATTTTTATGTTAGCATAAAAATGAAAAGTTGCCATTCCGAAGGATACACTGTTATTGCAGTCCGGAAGCGACAGAGGGAGAAAAAAAAGAATGAAAATAGCCGTAATTTCTGATATTCACGCAAATATGACAGCGTTAAAAAAAGTTTTAGAAGATATTAAGAACAATAATTGTGATAAGATTTTTTGTCTTGGAGATCTCGCAATGGCAGGTCCAGAGCCGAATAAAACAGTTGATTTTATACGCTCACAAAAAGATTGGACAATTATTCAAGGGAATACGGATAAAATGCTTGCTGAATGCACGAAAGAACTAATAGAAAATTGCAAAAAAGTTTTTCCTGTAATGGGAAAATCACTTGAAGATGACGATAAAATCATCACAGATGAAAACAGAAAATACCTGAAAAATCTTCCCGCCCAAAAAAAATTGGAAATTGAAGGTGTGAAAATTCTTCTTGTACACGGTTCCCCGCGCAGAAACAACGAAGATATTCTCCCGAATATGCCGATAGAAAAAGTCGAAGAAATAATTGCAGGCGTGGACGCTGATTTAATCCTTTGCGGGCACACGCACATGCCGGCGGGATATCAGACCAACTCAAAACAGACAGTAATCAATGACGGAAGCGTCGGACGCCCGATGAGTGAGGACTTGAAATCATGTTATTTAATCCTTGATATCCAGAACGGCGGGCTTGAAGCAGAACACAGGCTTCTGGATTATGACAGGGAAACTGCGGCAAAAATCATCAAAGCACGCGGATTTGACGGGGCGGAAGACCTTGCCAAAATGCTGACACAGCAAAGTCCCAGACATGCTTAACTCGATTTGACCTTTTAACTGTAGAATTTTCCATTTAAAAAAACTCCAACTTTTGCTAAAAATTTTGTTTGTGTTAAAATGGAAGAAAAATTTTTGAAGAGAATTGTTATGGATTTTGATAAAAAGAAATTAATATCATATATTAAAAGATTAAACGAGCCGAAAATTCTTGTTGTCGGCGATTTAGCAATTGATGAAATGATGTACGGAGACACCGAAAGAATTTCCAGAGAAGCCCCCGTTCTCATTTTACAACACACCCGAACCGATATAATTCTCGGTGCCGCCTCTAACGCCGCCCATAACGTTTCAACCCTCAATGGAGGAAAAGTTTTGGTTGCCGGCGTCTGCGGAGATGATTATCAGACGGGACTTCTGACAGGCGCGTTTGAAAAAGCAAACATCGATTATAAATACCTTGTCAAAGACAAATCAAGAAAAACAACAACAAAAACAAGAATTTCAGGAAGCATTTCCACTTCCATAACGCAGCAGATTGTCAGAATTGACCGCCAGACTAAAGAAGAACTTTCAAAAGAGACCGAAGCTCTTCTTATCGAAAACCTTAAAAAAGCAATTCCTGAAGTTGATGCGGTTATTCTTTCCGACTACCACATCGGAACTTTGACCAAAAAAGTTATCGAAAAAACAATCGAAATCGCAAACAAGCATAAAAAAATTGTCGTTGTTGACGCGCAAAAAAACCTTGAAACTTACAAATACATCACTTCAATGACACCGAATCTTCCGGACACACAAAAATCCGTCGGCTTTTTCATTAACAATGACGAGGATTTAAAAAAAGCTGGCGAAAAACTTCTACGTGAAACTAAAGCAAAATCGATTCTTATCACCTGCGGCGCGGACGGAATGTTTGTAACAGAACCCAACAAAAAATATACAAAAATTCCGGTTTTCAACAAATCCGAAGTTTTTGATGTAACCGGCGCCGGAGATACGGTAACAGCGGTTTACACACTTGCGCTTGCAGCAGGCGCCGACAGTGTTTATGCGGCATTAATCGGGAATATTGCGGCAAGCCTTGTTGTTAAACAATTCGGATGTGCAACAACTACAATCAGCGAACTGCTTTGCGCTGTAGAAAATATTTTATAGGAGAGAACTATGGAAAAATTTCTTAATACGTTAAAAAATCTCAGAATTGTAGATTATATCATTATTATTGGTCTTATTTTATCGGTAATAGTCGGACTTTTTACTTTTAAAGGCTCTCGTCAAACTGCAAACAGAAGTATTGAAGCTGTTTCAAAAATTTCTTTTGATGTCGTAATAAGAGGAATAACTTATACAGGCAAAGAACTTCCACTAAAGGCTGATGAAAAGACCTTTATAAGCATCAGGAATGTTCCATATTCAGATTTGATAATTACAAACGTTAAATCCGACAGAAGAAAAACTGTTCTACCTGCTTTTAATACAAAAGATACAAAAACTGTTATAGTTGTTGATGATGTTTCAATGCCGAATGTTTACGATGTTATTGTAACTCTTACAGACACTGCAAAAATTACCAAAGACGGCGCTGTTGTCGGCGGAAACAAGATTAAAATCGGACTTCCGATAACTCTTGAAGGTTCTAACTACCGTCTTAACGGGACTGTTTCAAACATTATGCTTCTCAATGGTGCGGAAGAAGTAGCTAAAGACCAACAATTAAGTGCAGTGGAAAATGTTCAATAAATTATTAAATTTTATTCAAAATCATACACAATTTATTTATAATAACAGCATTTTAATCCAAAACATAGATAAATTTATCTTTTTGGGAATTCTTGCCGTGTTTGTATCTTCAACTGTAATGTCCTCGGGATATATCGGTTTAATAGCGATGATAGTCACCGGATTGACGGTTATTAAGTTACTATTTACAAAAGGTGAAAAGCTTGAAGCCTCAAAATTTGAGCTCTGGCTTCTTGCATACTTTATGATAGTTATAATAAGCCTTGCCGGCTCAACTCTTTTCACACTGAGCCTCAAAGGATTTTTAAAAACCGTAACATATCTCGGTTTTTATGTTTCTGCGGCACATTTCTTCAAAAATAACAGGGATAAAATTTTTCCTGCACTTTTGACAATCGGGCTTTGCGTAAGTTTTGAAGGCATAATCGGATTTTTACAGAACTTTGCGCATGTTGAAGAAATTTCCACCTGGCAAGATGTTTCTAAACTCAACCCCGAACAGGTTATGACGCGTGTTTATGGAACATTAAAACCTTTAAACCCCAATCTTCTCGGCGGATATTTTGTTGCGGGAATTCCGGCACTTTACGCGGTTTGCGCAAAATTATTTACAGACAAGAAATACCGTTCAGGCATTATCGGTGGAGTTCTGGCAATTATGTCAACTACAGCACTTGTTTTGACAGGCTGTAGAGGTTCATACCTTGGACTGCTGACTATTATGGTCGGAATATTTCTTGTATCTGCAAAATATCTCTGGAAAAATTACAAAGCACTCTACGTTTCAATTGTCGGCGGATGTGTTGCACTTGCAACAACTGCCGTATTAGCCTCAACTTCACTCAGGGCAAGAGTTTTGTCGATGTTTGCAATGAGGCAGGATTCGTCAAATTCTTTCAGATTTAACGTTTATCAGTCATCTTTTAACATGTTTAAAGAGAATTGGCTTTTGGGAATAGGTGTCGGAAACAAAAACTTCAGAGAAATTTACGGACTTTACATGAGAACAGGATTTGACGCGCTCTCTGCTTATAATATTTTCCTTGAAGTTGCAGTTGAAAGCGGGATTTTTGCACTTGTCGCATTTTTGGGATTTTTGATTACAATGATTGTTGACGGCATAAAAATTATTGTTAAATCAACAAACGCAACGCAGGTTATTTTCCTTTCAGCAGCTGTAATTTCAATATTTGCAGTAATGGTTCACGGGCTTGTTGATACGGTATTTTTCAGACCTCAAATCCAGTTTATCTTCTGGACGATGTGCGCATTTGTTTCAACAATTTGTAAAGAACAAAATTTCGATAGTTCTTACCACGGATAGTTTTTGGGGAATTTCCATCCGTTTTGTTGCAGCGCCTCCTGACATGGACACAGATAAGAATAGTATCCGGATTTGCCTGCAGGAATTTTTCGCCCGCATAATTCCTTGTTATAATTTTTGGGATGAGAGGAACCCCAACCATCAATTAAAAGCATTTTTTCAACCGGTCTAAAAACCTCCCGCTATAAAACTATATTACACACCAACAGTCGTTTTATAGTTAGGTTTAAGTTTATGAAAAAATATAAATCCAAATATATCTTTTCCATAACGATTAGGTCTGTTTGATCCGTTTATGTCTACTTTAAACATAGTATAAAGAATCTTAAAAACGCTAGTCTTTACAAACTGACTTCCGGTTCAAGTTCAGTATCAGAAACCTTTACAGGGGCACCGATTACACGCTCTAGTTCGGCAGCATTGACATTATAGTCAAGAAGATTTGAATAATAATTTAGTTGGGCATTAAGATATGTATTTTCAGCATCTTTAAATTCAATTGCATTTCCAAGACCTACCTGATACCTTCTAAAGGCTTGATACTGCTGTTCTTTAGCTTCCTGAAGCGCAAGTTTTGAAACATCAAGACTATCCCTCGAATTCATCAGATTGATAAAAGCACTTTTTACTTCAAGATAAACATTCTGTCTTTGTTGTTCATAGTCAGCAACATACTTTCTGTAGGTTGCTTTTGCTTCATCTACTTGCTTTTTCAACAGCATTAGGTTAATTCCTGAATAACTTAACTGGACACCAAACTGATATCCGTAATCCGTATCCATTTTAGGACCACCTCTGTCATATGAAGCATTTCCTTTTAAATCAGGAGTAAAAGATCTTTTAGCAGCTCTAACACCCATTTCAGCAGCATCCATTTTTTTCTTTGCGGATAATAATGCCGGACGTGCGTCTTCTGCGGTCTTAATTAAGTCAGAAAAATTAACATCATAAGCTTTATTATTTAATTTATCTTTTAAAATTACATCTTCAAGCTCTGGAATTCCAACAGCATTAGCAAGCTGTACCGAAGCAAGCTCAAGTGTATTCTTCGCTTTAATCAAATTAACTTTTGCGTTTCCGAGATTGTATTCTGCTGTCGTTACATCAATTTTAGCTTTTTTACCAATATTATAATATGCTTTTGCCTGTTTTAGTTGAAGTTCGTAATCTTTTACGGTATCTTCATAAACTATCTTTTGAAGTTGGGCAAAAACCATATTAAAGTACGCAACTTTTACATTATAAATTACTTGCTCAATACTCATTTCTGCATCATATCGTGAAGCTTCAAAATTTCTCTTTGCAAGATCTGCATCAGCTTTCGTTTTCCCGAAATCAAATAAAAGCATATTAGCAGACAATGTAGGAGTATAGTATAACCCGTATTTTCTGTTCATCATGCTTGAATACGGTCCACCTGACATTGTCATCAGGGAGTCGTTTCGTGAATAGCTTACACCTGCACCAAGAGTCGGAAAATAATTTGACCACGCCTGCCCAACTTTAGATTTATAGATTTCAGCATTACTTATCGCAGACATTATTGCCGGATGATGTGTTATGGCAAGTCTTATACAATCTACAAGCGTTACTTCACCGTTCATTTCCGCGTATTCAATTTTACTGTCTATAACAGGAAATTTTGTTTCATACATACCCTCAGCTTCTTTTGAAGATCTCGCTTTTGTTTTCGCATTTTCAGCCGATTTTTTTCGTTCACTTTTTATATTGACTTTCGTTTCTTTTGTCTTTACTATTTCAATTTTTTCATTTTGCTCTTTGTACGCAAGATTTGAGTCTTCCGCAGTTTTTTCTTTAGCAAGGCAAGCATTTGCACTTACAAACGAACATATTAACAGTAAACTTAAAATCTTTTTCATTTTTCTATAAGCTCCAAATCTTTTTCGGTAATTTCTTTTTTAGGAAATTTGTCAACAAATTCCTGAACAATAACGTAAAATGCCGGTGTCAAAACTGCACCTATCGTTGCAGCTGCAACCATACCACCAAATACGGTAGAACCTACGGATATTCTGGAATTTGCACCTGCTCCTGAGGCAAAAAGCATTGGTAATACCCCAATAATAAATGCCAATTCCGTCATCATAATAGCTCTGAAACGAAGTTTTGCAGCTTTCATTGCAGCTTCTTTTATCGGGAGTCCGTTCTTTTCATGTTCTTCTTTTGCAAATTCTACAATCAGAATGGACTGTTTTGCGGCAAGACCAATCAGCGTTATCATACCAACTTGCGAATAAATATCAAACGATTGATTAATCATCATCTGAAATATAAGAGCACCCAATGCCGCAATCGGTGAAATTAAAAGCACCGCAACCGGGATTGTAAAGCTTTCATAAAGCGCAACAAGGAACAAATAAACAAAAACCAATGCCATTGCCACAATCATTACAGTCTGCCCTGAAGCTTCTCTTTCCTGAGCTGAAGTCCCTGACCAATCAAATGTCATATCTGATGGTAAAACTTTTCTTGCGACAGCTTCCATCGCATTCATTGCATCACCGGAACTCTTTCCGGAGGCTTGTTGTCCTTGAATTTGTACCGACTGATACAAATTATATCTTGAAATTGAGGCAGTACCTATGGTCTGTTTTAATTTCACCATTGATAAAACAGGAACCATCACTCCATTTGTGTTTTTGACATAAATTCCGGAAAGATCTCCCGCTGTATTTCTGAATTTACTTTCTGCCTGAACCTGAACTTTAAAAACTCTGTCGTATTTGTTGAAATCATTTATATAGTATGTTCCAAGCATAGATGAAAAGGTCGAATAAAGCTCTTGCAAATCTACACTTTGCGCAAGTACTTTTTCATAATCTATCTCAAGAGTATATTGAGGCACATTTGCCTGAAATGTAGTATAAACTCTTGACAGTGAAGGATCTTGATTTGCTGCGGCAATTAAAGTATTTGCCCATTTTTCGAGTTCCTGAGGAGTGTATTCACCACGAGAAAGCATCTGAAATTCAAATCCACCCATCATACTCATACCCATAATTGCCGGAGGTGAAAATACCGCAATTGAAGCTTCTTTCGTGTTGGAAGCAATCGGAACGATTTTGTTAAGAATTGCCTCGTGAGAAAGATCTGTCGGACGTCCTTCAATTTTTCTCTTAATCCAATCCAGCGGTTTTATCTTTCTGGCTGCATAATCATCCAGTATTATAATGCCTGTTGCCGAATTCGTAGAACCTGTACCTCCAAAAATAAGAGTTTTTTCTTCGTCAACACCTTCAAGATCTTTTATCTGATCTATAAATCTTGAAGAAACTTCATCTGTTCTTGAAAGCGATGCACCGTCCGGAAGCGTAATACTTGCAAGAAGTATACCTTGATCTTCATCCGGAATAAAACCTGTCGGAATTGTTTTAAATGATATTAATGTCAACAATACCAACAAAACATAAAAACTAACGGTTAGCTTCTTATTGTATACAAATTTATGAACAAATTCCATATAAAAATCTTCAACTTTTGAGAAAAAGTCGTTAAAAGATTTAACCACTTTACCGGTACGCCTATTTATCCTATCAATCAGATGTTTTATTCTCAAAATTATTGAGGATTTAATTTCTTTTTCAACCTTTTTCTGTCCCAAAAAGTGAGAACACATTGCGGGAGAAAGTGATAATGCGCATACCGCAGAAATTGCAATTGAAACGGCTATACACACCGCAAACTGTTTATACATAACACCGGTCATCCCTCCCATAAAAATAATGGGCACAAACACCGCCATTAAAACCATTGCCATCGCAACAAGTGACGAACCAACTTCCTCCATAGTTAACTGAGTCGCAATAATTGCAGACTTTCCTTCTTCCAAGTGTCTGGTAACATTTTCGATAACAACAATTGCGTCATCAACAACAACGCCAACTGCCAGAACCAAAGCAAACAAAGAAAGAAGATTAATACTCATATCCATTGCTTTCAATGCCGCAAAAGTTCCTATTAACGATACAGGGATCGTTATGCATGGAACAAGTGTTGCCATACCGTCACCCAAGAATAGGAATATTATTATTATAACAATTAAACCGGTCAAAAGAATCGTGAATTCAACTTCTTTCATTGATTCATGAATATAATCCGAATCATCTTTTACAACTCTGATTTCTAACCCGTTATCAAGTCTTGAGTTCAACTCTGCAACCTTCGATTTAATTGCTTTCGAAAGGTTTAGAATGTTTGCATCAGATAATTGAGAAACCATAATCATTGCAGCAGGTTTACCGTTAATTTTGCCCAAATTGGAATATGAAGCGGCACCAAGCTCAACTCTTGCAATATCTTTTACACGAACCTTTGTACCATCCATATTTGAACGAAGGATTATGTTTTCGAATTCTTTTACATCTGCAAGACGCCCTTTCGTTTTGAGAGTTAATTGAAGTGCCTGATTATCATCTGTAGGTAGTGCACCTAGGGCACCGGCAGTTACCTGTGTATTTTGATTAATAATTGCAGTTTTTACCTCACTTGTCGAAACATTTAATCCTGCCATTTTTTGCGGATCTAACCATATTCTCATTGAATAGTCTCCGGCACCGTAAACGTCAATATCAGCAACACCTTCAACACGTTTTAATTCATCTTTTACATAAATTGAACCATAATTTGTTAAATCAAGTTGTGACCAATCTCCAGATTTAGGAAAAATATTTAAAATTAAAGCCCCGGAACCTGATGTTCTGCTAACCGCCGTAACACCGGTTCTTTGAACTTCTTCCGGCAGTTGCGACTGAACTTGTTGAATTCGGTTCTGAACATTCATCAAATTAATATTTTTATCGGACCCGACTTTAAAATACATTGACAATGAATAAGAGCCATCGTAAGAAGTTGAAATCATGTATGAAAGGTCTTCAACTCCGTTCAACTTGTTTTCAAGAACAGTAGCAATTGAAGACTCAATTACTTCGGCATTCGCACCTGTGTACGAAGCTGAAACTCGTATCTGAGGCGGAGTAACATCCGGATAATTTTCTTGCTTCAATGAAAGCATTGATATTACACCGAGAATAACTATACACACGGAAATTACAAGCGCAAAACGTGGTTTCCTTATAAAAAAGAACAGTTTATCTTTGTCAAAAATCTTTTTCATCTTTTATTTACCTGCATTCAAATTTTTAATATACTCTTCATTATCAATAATTTTTAGACTTTGACCATCAGCATTGATATTCTGAATACCAGCAACAACAATACTATCATCAGCATCAAGACCACTCTCTACTACCCAATTATTATTAATACTTTCCGAAACTTTTATATCTTTTCTCACAGCTTTATTATCTTTAACTGTCCAAACATAATATCCACTCATCGCATCGCCTTTTGTACTTGCCTGCGGAACTGTCATATAAGAGATTTTTTTCGGAGCAACCAACTTTATTTTCATATAATCACCCGGAACAAGCCATCCTTTTGAATTGTCAAATACCGCGCGCAAAGCAATTGAACCTGAGTTTTTATCAATTTGATTATCTACGAAATCAATAGTTCCTGTTTTATCGTACGAAAACCCGTCTGAAAACTGAA
The DNA here is from genome assembly GCA_964499135.1 of uncultured Muribaculaceae bacterium. Taxonomy (GTDB): domain Bacteria; phylum Cyanobacteriota; class Vampirovibrionia; order Gastranaerophilales; family Gastranaerophilaceae; genus Scatenecus. The sequence goes on along the minus strand of CAZCIW010000002.1, from coordinate 62,283 downwards.
CTTGTACTTCAATATCTTTAAGTTGTTTTTCACTTGCCCTTAAAAGGTTTACAAAATCCGAACTTTTTAGGCTAAAACTCACATACACAGGATTTGTACTTGAAATATTAACAAGAGAACCGGAAGTTGCAGTTACGTAATTGCCTTCGGTAATTTTAACTTTTCCTATTCTACCATCAATCGGAGATTTTATATTTGTATAACTTAAGTTAACTTTTGCAAGTTCAAGTTGTTGACGAGCAGCATCCAACAAAGCCTTATATTGATTCCTTGAAGCGAGATTTGAATCAACATCAGATCGGCTTATTAAATCTTCTTTTACGAGAGCATTAGCTCTGTCAAGTTCCTGTTGCGCATTTTTTAACAGTGCACTGTATTGGTTTACGGTAGCCGTCGCATTATTAACCTCAATCTGATATTCTCTTGGGTCTATCTGGAATATAGTCTGACCTTCTTTTACAAAATCCCCCTCTTTAAAAAATTTTTTTATCAAAAAACCAGGAACTCTCGCAATTACATCAACAGAATATTTTGCTTCAACGCGTCCGGTCTCTTCTGCTGTTACAAAAACCTCTTCACTACCGGGTTTATCAACTACAACTTCTTTAGGCACCATCATTGCCCGTTTTTGAATAATTCCCGCAATCAGACTTACTGATTTATTGTATACTATCGGCACAATAATTATTAACAATATAACTATTGCAACTTGTTTTCTGGTTACTCTCAATTTCATTACTCTCTCCCTAATCTCTGGTAGAATATTCTACCACCATTTTATACTATTTTATTTTTTTTATTTTGTCAATACAAATATTGAATATAATGGTTAAAACAGCCCATAGAAGGAGTTACGCCACTATATTCTACAGAAACTTTCAATTCGTTTAAAAATAAAAGCCGCCGATTAAGGCGGTTAATTGTTTATATATTTTACTAACACGAGATATATAAAAACACACGAGAAACTTAGCTGATGTAATCTGATAATAAATCCTGAGATAATGTCGACATTCTCATTTTTTGAATAGCACGCATTTCTGTTTGGCGAATACATTCTTTTGTAACTCCATAGATATTACCAATTTCTTCTAGCGTAAGTTTTGCTGCATTCCCAAGTCCGTAGCGCATTTTTACTACATCCTGCTCTCTTTCTTTTAATGTTGATATAACAATTGCGATATCATTTTTCAATCCTTCATATTCTGCTTTTTCAGAAACTGATGTACTCTTATCCTCCAAAATATCTGCAACATTAAGTTCCTTACCATCAGCCCTTTCAAGTCCACTTTCAATAGAAATGGTTTTTGTATATGCCGAAAGAAATGTTTCAATTTTGTCCGGTTCAATATTCATTTTCTGGGCTACATCTTGATTTTTAACCTGATTATTTGATTCTTTTTCCATCTCGGATTTAATTTTAGAGAATTTTGAAAGAGTTTCCTGAATATACACAGGAATTTTCATGCAGTGAGACTGTTCCGAAATCGCCTTAAACATTGATTGTTTAATCCACCAACCGGCATAAGTCGCGAATTTATATCCGAGTTTATAGTTAAATTTTTCTGCAGCAATCATCAAACCTACATTGCCCTCTTGAATTAAATCGGTCAAAGGTAAAGATGTATTGTGAATAACTTTTTTTGCAATAGTAATCACTAAGCGTAAATTTGACTGAATCAATCGCTTTTTTGCTTCGCAGTCTCCTTCTTTTAATCTCTTGGCAAGCTCTGTTTCCTCTGCAGAAGATAATATCGGATATGCGGCTATCTCTCTCAGATAATCCGTAAACTCTCCGTTACCATACATTAAAACCTCATTTTTTGCAGGATTTGATTTTGCCCTCTTCATTTTGACAGGTTCATTAATGCTCATACTCTTTTAAACTCCTTATTTAATTTGTTACACGAGATAGACTTACACTTTATATACTTAGTATATATTATAGTATATACTTTTTCAAGCCATGTGTTAAGTTTTATTAAATTGTTAAATATTGTATGTTTAATGTATAATGCAGAAAGGAGGGTATTATATATATGAAAAAGAAAATTATAATCGGTTTAGCTATATTAGTTGCAATAATCAGTACTTCCGCGGTTGGATTTGCTGTTGCAAATGGTTCAATGAAAAGGGAAGAAAAACCGTCAGATTATAAAATAGGAATCACATATGAAAAAGCGTTAGAAAGTGATAAGCCTATGGTTGGACTTTTGTACGTTGACTGGTGCGGATACTGTTTAAGATTTATGCCTAAGTTCAAAGTTTTAAGTATGATGTACAATTCAAAGTATAATTTTGTTATGATTAACGCAGAGGCTCCGGAAAACAGAGCATTGGTTGAGGATGTTGCTTTGACAGGGTTCCCGACTGTATACATTATGGATCCAAAGTTTGATAACAGAATTCTTATTAATAACGCAATTTATCACAACACACCAAAGTTTCAAAAAGAACTTGACAGGTATTTGAGAATTAGAGATTTGCTCTTAAAAGCCAGCAAATAAAAACTTTATATACAAACGGGCATTTCAAGCCCGTTTATTTTATATAAAAAAAAAGACCTTGATGTTTCAAGGCCTATCCGTTTAAATAAGAAGAGAGAGCTTTATATATTTATAGTAAGTATATTATTCCCAAAAAATTGCTATTTTTTGTTCATGAAATTTACAAAAATTAACAATAGAAAGAAACCAATGAAAGACATACAAAATCTTAAAGATGAAAGAAATGTAGATATACAAAAAGTCGGAATTAAACATCTTGATTTACCTCTTATAGTACAGAGGAAGAACAGTTCCAACCAAGTTGTGAGCGCGCAGGCAAAAGTTAATGTATCACTTCCGAGAGATTATAAGGGAACACACATGTCAAGATTTGTTGAGGTTCTTACGGAATGGCAGCATAAGAACCTTCTCGGAGTTGATATTAAAGGGTGTCTCGAGCAAGTTATAAAGAGACTGGATGCAAAAAACGGCGAAGTTGAATTCAAGTTTAAATATTTTATAGACAAAGAATCTCCAGTCACAAAACTTTCTGCTCCAATGGGTTATGATTGTATCTTCAAGGGACAAATGTATGATGGAGCTTACAAATTCATTCTGGGCGCAGAAGTTCCGGTAACAACGCTTTGTCCGTGCTCAAAAGAAATTTCCGAAAACGGAGCACACAATCAGCGTGCTTTTATAAGAGTACGGGTGTCTTACGACGAAGACAAACATGTCTGGCTTGAAGATTTGATTAATCTTGTGGAATCTTGCGCGAGCTGTCCGCTTTATCCGCTTTTGAAACGCGAAGATGAAAAATTCGTTACAGAAAAGGCTTACGCAAATCCGAAATTTGTTGAAGATGTTTTAAGAGACGTTGTTATTGAACTTAGAAATCATAAAATCGTTAAAGAATTCGAAGTTGAATGCGAAGCTTTTGAAAGTATTCATAACCACTCTGCGTGGGCATTTCAGATGGAACAAAACTGATAAATTTTTTGTTACAGAAAGGCGCCGGAACATTTTGTTCTGGCGCCTTTCTGTTTTACCTTATTTTTCTTTTAAGAGCATTTTTGCAAGTGGAGCTTCAGTTCTACCGTTCAGATTTTTATCTATTTCTTTTAATTTTTGAGAAATAGTTTCCATTTCATCTGTCCATTTAAAATTATCTAAAACGTATCTTTCTCCTTTTGCAAAATCTCCGTCAATTTGAATTCTAACGATTTCTGAAAGCATTTTTTTAGCCGTAGGAATCATCCTGTCGATATTAACATGAATTTTTCCATCAACTGTGAATTCAATTGCGCCGTTTTCAATAAAATATTTATTTTGCATAACCGAACGAACCCTATGAGCTTGAGATAGCGTAGGTTTCGATTTTAAGAAATTATCTGCAGCAAAGGATACAATAATCTGTAAAACCTGCTCATGTGTGTACATTCCGTTTTCTTCCAAAATATCCAAAAAAGCAAGCGCACCCATATCAGCTTTATTTTCTTCAATAATGCTTTTGTACTTTCCAAGCGATTCAGTTCCCTTGTTTGGTCCAAGGGAATGCGTATTTTCATGACCGATTGTAAACCAGTGGTCTGCCTCATCAAAATAATATTTATGCTGTTCTTTGTCAAGAATTGTATCAAGACGCTTTTGAAGCTTTTCTCTGTCAGAAATAAATCTTATCTGTCTGTGATAAACATTACGTCTCCCACCTCCAATTGTGAGTGACAATTTGTCATCGTTTGGAAGGTTTTCAGCAAGTGTAATTCCTGCACGATATGCACCGACATCACCGGTCACCGCAATGAGATCGACATCTACCATTGTCTGTTTTGCATCCGAATTTTTAGAGATATTCTGTTCGTATTCACTGTTGTAAGGCATATTAGAAGCCAACAACGGCAAAAAGTCTTTAATCTTCAAAAGTGCTTCCGTTCCTTTTTTGTTAACAATTCCAACGCGTCCACCCAAAAAATCTTTTGAAATCACTTGAATATTATTTTCTTCCAAAAGTTTCTTTAATTCGATATTTTCAATTGCACTTTCTGTCATTTCATCAGAATAATTTTCACGCGTAACAGTAAATTCCAACGGAGTATCCTGAAGTTCTGCCCATTTTTTATCCGCATATGCATCTAACATAGGATCTGCAATCCTAAATGCTTTCGCTTGAAGTTTTAAATATTCATTGAAAGCTTCATTTGTAGAGATTTCAGCAGCTTTTTCAAGTAAATCCGCGATATTTAAAAAATCATCCTTAAAATACTCTACATAATCAATTGCAACAAGTTCTTCTCCATTTCGCTCAATTACAGAGCGTTGGTTAAGAATTTTTGCAACTTCATTAAGTTTTCCTTCTTTAATCATATTTATCAAAATTTGATGAAATTCTTCTTTTGTCAAATCTTCAGGAAAAAGACCTTTACCCGGAAGTTCATTTACCCCTTTTGCAAGACTTATTTTAGTTGTCTCCCTGTCGATTGCGCACATTCCAATTTGGGCATCAAAAAGAATTTTAGTAAGTTCTGCCCTTTCATTACCTTTTTTAATCTCACCTTCCAGAAACGTTTGAAACGCAAGATTTTTTCTGTTGTCAAGCTGCATGTTGATTTTTTGAATAATATATGCTGCCTTTACAAGATATTTTAAAGCAATTTTGTCATTTTCTTCAAGATTTAAATATTCCGGTGCATCAACCGCAAGCATTTTTTTTGTAGCAAGATAATCTTTATGAGTACGTTTCTTCAATTCTTCAAGCGAATAATTAAGTTCAAAATTTTCCATTTTTCTCTCTCCTATATCCGGAATAAATTATATCATTTTTTTTTATAATCGTAAAGCCAATATCAAAAACAATTACAGCGCAAAACTAAAGGAATTTCTTAAACAAAGCCAATTATTTGTGGTAGGTTTCACCTTTTATAATCTTAAATGCGCGGTAAATCTGTTCAACAAGTATTAGCCTTGCAAATTGGTGTAAAAATGTCATTTTCGAAAAACTTAATTTAAAATCAGCCCTTTCTGACACCAATTTTGACAATCCGCAGGAAGAACCAATTACAAAAATAATCTCGTTAATACCATCAAATGTCAAATCATTAATCTTTTTGGCAAATTCTTCAGAAGAAAGCATTTTCCCATGTATTTCAAGCGTTATTACATAAGACTGTGGTTTTATGTATGCAAAAATTTTCTGAGCCTCTTCGTTCAAGGCGCGTTCCACTAAACTTTCATCTCGAATTTCAACAGGAGAAAGTTCAATAATTTCAAAATTTGCATAAGGTGTAAGACGTTTTTGAAATTCGTCAATTCCATCTTTTAAAAACTTTTCTTTTAGTTTTCCAAGCGCAATCACTTTGATATTCATTACGCATTACCATTACTTTCAATATAGACGGATGTTGTCGGGAAAGCAAAATCAAGACCTTCAGCTCTGAATCGTTTTATAATTTCCAAAGTAAAATCCGATTTAATTTTTTTCAATGAGTTGTACGATGGCACTTTTGTATAAGCCAAACATCTTATATCAATAGAACTTGCAGAAAGATTATCAACAAAAACTACAAAATTATGATTATAGATGTCTTCATTTTGAAAAAGGACATCTTCAACAATTTTTATTGCACGTTCCAACATTTCGTCAGAAGTTCCGTAAACTAGCCCAAAAGTCATATCAATTCTTCTGCTTCTTGCAGCAGAAACATTACAAATATTTCCATTCGCAACACTACTGTTCGGAACAATATATAAATAATTATCAAGTGAACGCAACTTAGTCGAGCGAAGAGTAACATCTTCGACAGTTCCTTCAACACCGTTTACAATAATATAATCTCCAATTTTGTATGCCTTATCGCTAAAAATGGAAATTGTACCAAAAACGCTGGAAATAGTCGAATTTGCAGCAAAACCGACAGCTAAACCAGTAATTCCGAAACCTGTAATTAATGAAGTTACCGAATATCCTTGAGTTTGCAAAAAGCTTGCAAATATAAAGAATACTATCAAAAACTTAATAATACGCTCCAAAATAGGTAAAAATTGGACAAGCTGATTTTTCGAATCTTTTGAGAGAATATGTTCTTTCGCGTTTCGCATAAAGACATCGACCATTTTAAACAGTACAACTATAATAATAAAGTTAATAATCGCACCGAAAATCAATCCCATATGCATTGATTCCATTGCTTTATTAAGCTTTTCAAAATAGTCAATAATATTTTCAAACAATTCTTTCATCAACAAACCCTCCATTTATAAGAGGTATTATACTATAAAAATTTATCACCAGTAATTTAATAAATAGAAATTTGCTGTAAAAAGATATTGCATTTTTTTTTTTTTTGAATTAGGATTAAATGGAGTTCAATCCATGCGGAAGTAACTCAATGGCTAGAGTCCCTGCCTTCCAAGCAGGTTGTTGCGAGTTCGAGTCTCGTCTTCCGCTCCATAAAAAAGAGTCATGAAAGTGGCTCTTTTTTATTAGCTCTATTATATTCATTCGCTATCGCGTATCTGGAATTTTGACATAAAATATCCCGAGTTTGACTGTTGTGTGTCAGTAATTTTGACATAAAGTATCGCAAGTTTGATATTTTAGTCGGAAGTTTGTTGTAAACTTTTAATATGGACAAATTTTATTACAAATCACCTATTGGAATATTAGAAATTGAGCTTAAAGATAATTTTGTTTTAGGACTTAAGATTGTCAAAGCCTGTAAAAATTTGTCTGAAAGAATTGGATATTTTGCAGAAGTTGCTAAACAACTTGACGAATATTTTTTAGGCAAAAGAACAGAATTTCAACTAAATATTTTACCTAAAGGAACTGAATTTCAGAAAAAAGTTTGGGCAGAGTTGTTAAAAATACCTTACGGAGAAACAAAATCCTATCAAGAAATTGCGGAAGCCATTGGCATACCTAAATCTCAGAGAGGAGTCGGCTCAGCATGCAATAAAAACCCTATTTTGCTTATTATCCCTTGTCATAGGGTTATTGCAAAAAGCGGAAAACTAACAGGTTTCGCCTTCGGTATTGATAAAAAAGAACAACTTTTAAGATTAGAGTCTAAGCAGTATTTAAAAAAATATTTAAATAAAGATTGCGTATTCTAAACATATCAAACAGCATTTTCAAAATTATTAATTCTACCAGAAACTGCCTAATCAGCGGAAGACGGGACTCGAACCCGCGACGTCAACCTTGGGAAGGTTGCATTCTACCACTGAATTACTTCCGCATAAAATATGTTTAAAATATGAGATTTTCTCTTCGACACCAAGGCCTCTGCCGAGGAAAAACCGACTAAATATCAATTTTTTCGAGAAGTTAAACCATTCTTCATGTAACGAAGACGGGTTCAATTCACCAATAGAAATTTTTAAAATATTTAGCAATTGGCGGCGGTAAGGGGAATTGAACCCCTGTTTGGAGAATGAGAATCTCCCGTCCTAACCACTAGACGATACCGCTTCATCTCTACTTAATTATAACACAAAAATTTTTTAAGATAACAAATTTAATTAAATAGTCATCAAAACATAATTATTCTTAAAAAAATATTTTATTTTGTGTTATTATCTACCGCAAAGAGAAATTTTACAAATATGAGTACAAAACCTAAAGTTAGTGTTGTAATGCCAATTTTTAGGCATTCAAAAGGACAACTAATTACAGCTATTTCCAGTCTCTTAAATCAAACATTTAGAGATTTAGAAGTAATTATTGTGGACGGAAGTTCTGACAATAACAATTTTGAAATAATTTCATCGATAAACGACAATCGTATCAAATATTTTAGAACTAAAGGCTATATAAACTGCTTGAATTATGGAATTGAACAAGCGAAAGGGCTTTATATTGCAAGAATGGATGATGATGATATTTCATTACCAACAAGAATTGAAGAACAAGTCCTTTTTATGGACAACAATCCAAATGTTTCATTGTGTTCATGTTTGGTTGAATTTTTTGGGGAAAAAACAGGAGTTTCTTCTCATGTTAATGAACTCACATTACTAAATTTAATAAATAAACAAGAATTTGTACATCCGGCAATGATGTTCAGAAAGGACATCAATCTCAGGTACGAGAATGTAAAACCTGCGGAAGATTGTTTGATGTTTCGTAAATTACTTTTAAAAGGATATAAATTTGCAATTCTAAATAAAATTTTATACAAAAGTTATGTATCATCAAACTCAATTATGGTAACTTATCCGAAATACTTTAATTTTCTCTTAAGTAAGATAAACATTTGGACTTTGGCAGAATATTACAATTTTAATTTAAGTTTTATTGACAAATTTTTTTCATCTAAGTCTTTTTCAAAACAAGAAATTATTGAATATATGCAGTTTGCGTTGTTTTTAAAACAAAAATTAAAACAAACAAAATCGGATTTAGCACAAATTTGTCTGCCATTTTTTTCTTACATGATTTCCAAAAATAAAAGTAAATTATTCCTATTACATGAACAATTATTTTATCAAACCGTTTTTCCATTGGCATTAAAACTTTTTCTAAAAAAAAGTATGAAAACGATTTTTTCACTTAAAAATGAGTACAGTAACGCGAAGAAAAGAAAAGTTTTGTGCGTTTTTGGAATTAAGTTTAAATTTTTATGTAACAAATTGCCTTTTGTAAAATAATTTATAAATACATTTGTGTAAAAGCATTTATTAATCAAACATATATTTAGAAATTGTTTTTAAATTAATCATACATATGCATATACTTATCTCTAAAAATATCTGCGTGCGGCATACTAAAATTTTTAATTGTGCGCTTACATATAAAAATAAGGCAGAATTATACATTTGCATAATTATAAAGCCTTGTGAAAATTTTTATGTGGAGTAATAAAAAATGAAATTTGATGATAAAGAATTTATAGCAAACAGAGTAAAATATTACAGAAAGAAGATGAATCTTACACAGGCTGAACTTGCAGAAAAAGTAGAACTAAGCGATCAGCATATTTCCAGAATAGAAAGTGCATGTTATATTCCTTCATTAAAGTCATTTTTTATGCTGGCAACAGTGCTTAATATGGATTTGAAAGAGTTTGGCTATAATGATGAACATTCTGAAAATCCGATTAAAGAAGAGTTAATCCATAAAATCAACAATTCAAATGATATTCAATTAATGTTTTACCGCAATTCAATGGACTTTATTGATAAAAGTTTAGTTGAAGTAAAAGATAACTATCATATTTATAAACTTTTTTAATAATCTTCATATTAATAAATGATTAAAATGAACAAATTAAGTATTAATATCGTTGTTACAGTAGCGTATTATTTAAAGGATTTCAATTGAGTAAAGGAAATAAAATAAAAATATTGCTAATGGCAACATTGATACTTTCGTTGTGCGCGACTCAACCTGTGTTTCTGCCCACTTTGTCATCGGCAGATGCAGCGGAAGTTGCTGCGGTTCAAAAAGGCATGGTACTTTCGCTTGATGATTGTATTGAAATTGCCTTAAAAAACAGCCCGGCCGTTAAAAAGTCAAGATACAATTGGCAATTAAGCAAAACCAATGAGACATTGGCAAAATCGGCATATTTTCCAACAATTGGAGTTGGTGCCGGCGGGAATTACAATAATAATCATTCTAATACACGGAATAACACAAATAATTATTATTCGGCAGAGGCTTCCATAAGTCAACTTATATGGAACTTTGGGAAAACAAATTCCAAAATCAGAATGCAAAAATTTAACCGTATTGCATCCGAATTCAATTTTGATAACACTGTTCTTGAAACAATATATACGGTAAGAAATAATTATTATGCAGTGTTGGCTGCAAAAGCGGCAATGGATGTTAACAAGGCAAATGTTCAAATTAATGAAAGGAATTATCAAAGAACAAAAGCTTATTTTGATGAAGGAATTAAGTCAAAAATCGATCTTGTAAATGCCGAAGTATATTTGAGTGATTCAAAAGTTTCTCTTGTTAAATCAGTGAAAACCTATAGAAATACAATAGTCAAGCTGAATAATTCAATGTATATTGCATATGCTCCGGATTATGAGATAAAATCAACCGAAACCTTCAACTTCAAGCGGAATGAAATTCCTGTCAATCTGACAAAAATTTCTGAAAAATTGGATTTGAGTGAACTTCCGGCAAATGTAGAGAATGCGACATTAACATCATCCGTTGAGAAACTTAATGTTATAGAGAATTATGATTTTCAGCCATTTCCGTATACTTTTGAAGAATCTGTAGATATTGCAGTAAAAAACAGACCCGATTTAAAGGCTTATGAAAATACTTTAAAAGCCATGAAACAGTCATTATTGTACATTAAACGAGATTACTATCCCGAAATAACTGGAAATGCCGGCTACGGATACGTTTCTACTTCTGATTCAAACTCTTATAAACTTGGTATCGCCGTAAAAAGTTCGGTTAACATTCTTGGCAAAAAGAGTGAGATTGAAGCCGGAAAAATTCAGGTAAAACTTGCTCAAAATGAAATTGATTTACTAAAGCAAAATATTTATTTTGAGGTTCAATCTGCATATATTGATATGGTACAGTTGGAGAAACAAATTCCGCTATTAGCCGTTAAAGTTCGGCAAACTCTTGAAAACTTGGAGCTTGCAGATGGACGATATTTTGTCGGAATTGGTGATTACATTGAACTTCAAGACGCAAAAGTCAATTACAATAATGCTCAACAGGCATATGTAGAGGCGGTCTACAATTACAACGTAGCAAGAGCAAATCTTGAAGAAGCAATCGCTCTAAAACCGGCGGTTAAAATTAACATAGAGGACAAAGATTAATGATTATAAAAAAAAGATACATAGTGGCAACATTGGTTATTGCGGCTCTTGTGGCAGGAGTTAGCACAAACATAATAATCAAGAATAAAGTAAAATACGAAACCCAAATTCTCAAACGATGCACAATAACAGAAATTGTTGAAGCTTCCGGAACTATTAATCCGGTAAATACAGTTAGCGTCGGTTCAACAGTGTCAGGCTTGATTAAAGAAATATATGTCGATTTTAACTCGGAGGTTAAAAAAGGACAGCTTATGGCTCAAATTGATCCTGCAAATTTTGAAGCTCAAGTTCAGCAAAATGAGGCGCAAATCGCAAATGCAAAGGCAAATCTTGCAAAACTTCAGGCAGTAACCGATTATGACAGAAAAATGTATGAGCGATATAAAAATCTCTATGCTAAAAATTTTGTAGCAAAAAGCGAGTTAGATCAAATGGAAAGTACATACAAATCAGATCTTGCACAAATAAATGCAGCAAATGCACAAATTTCCCAATATCAGGCAACACTAAAAACTGCAATGACAAATCTCGGCTATACTAAGATTATTGCTCCGGTTGACGGAACCGTAATTTCACGTGAAATTGACTTGGGTCAGCCTGTTGCAGCAAGTTTTCAGGCACCTGAACTCTTTACCATTGCACAGGATTTGACAAAAATGCAAATCGAAGTTAATGTCTCAGAAGCTGATATCGGAAGAGTTAAAGAAGGACAAGATGTTACTTATACTCTTGACGGATATGCAGACAGCGTTTTTGAAGGAAAAGTTACGCAAGTAAGACTTGCCTCCACTAATACAAGTAATGTTGTGACTTATTCAGTTATCGTTGATGTTGAGAACAACGAGCTTAAACTCAAGCCCGGAATGACTGCAAATGTCTCAATTATAACTAATAAAAGAGAAGATGTGCTATGTTGCCCGAATTTGGCACTAAAATTCACTCCCTCAACTGACGGTACTAAGTATAAAAATCAGGGCATTTGGATTTTAGAAGAGAACAAACCAGTTCGCCACGATATTACAACAGGCGCATCAGATGATAATTTTATTGAACTTATAGCGAAAGACATTAAAGAAAACGATAAAGTTATTACAGGTATGAGTGGTAAAAAATCTTCCAAAAACAAAAACGGCAATAAACCCGGCGGACCAAGAATGTTTTAAATTTAAAAGGATTAAGCAATGCCTTTAATAGAAGTTAAAAATGTAATAAAAACATATCAGACAGGTGAAGACAGTTTTAATGCTCTGAACAATGTTTCTCTCAGTGTTGAGAGTGGAGAGTTCGTCGCGATTATGGGCACATCCGGTTCAGGAAAATCAACTTTTATGAACATGCTTGGTTCTTTGGATAAACCGAATTCCGGAAGTTATTTCCTGGACGGTATTGATATGCTCTCTCTTAATGCAAATGAACTTGCTGTGATTAGGAACATTAAAATGGGATTTGTTTTTCAAGGGTTTAATCTTATTGCAAGAACAACTGCGTTGGAAAATGTCGAACTTCCAATGATATACAAAGGAATTCCGGAAGAAGAACGTATAGAACGTGCAAAAAAAGCTTTAAAAATCGTCGGGCTTGAAAAACGGGAAGACCATATGCCCAACCAGATGTCCGGAGGTCAGCAACAGCGTGTTGCAATTGCACGCGCGATAGTAAATGATCCGCCACTTATTCTTGCCGACGAACCGACAGGAAACTTGGACACAAAAACAAGTATTGAGGTTATGGAATTTTTCGTTAATCTTAACAAAAAAATGGAAAAGACAATAATTTTAGTAACTCACGAACCCGATATTGCACAATATTGCAAACGCGTCGTAAAATTTAAAGATGGAAACATTGTTTCTGATGTCATTAACGAACATACAACAATCCCGTACTAAAAAATATTAAAGGATAACAATGATAGATTTAAAATCAATTCTAAAAATGGCGGTAACATCGCTTAAAATTAACAAAATGCGTTCAATGCTTACTTCTCTCGGAATTATCATAGGGGTCAGTGCTGTAATTATTATGATTTCAGTCGGATCCGGAACAAGCGCAAAGATTTCTAAAGATATGGAATCAATGGGAAGTAATTTACTTATGGTGCGTTCAAGTTCTGCTACATCCGGAGGTGTTAGGATGGGATCAGGTACAAAGCCCTCTTTGACATTAAAAGACTCGGAAGCTATTTTAAATAATGTAGGTGGGGTTCTTGCAGTTGCGCCATATTCTTCAGAATCGAAACAGCTTACGTACGGAAACCAAAATTGGTCAACAAGCATTGCCGGAACAACTGCCTCCTATCTTTTTATAAGAAATTATGAAATTGTGAGCGGAAGAAATTTTATTGAAGATGATGTTAAGCACAGTACAAAAGTCGCAATTGTAGGTAACACCGTAGCAACGGAACTTTTCGGGGATATGGATCCTATAAATAAAACTATGCGTATTGGGAATGTTCCGTTTAAGATCGTCGGACTTCTAAAAAGCAAAGGTGAAAACGGGATGGGAATGGATCAGGATGATCTGGTTTTTATACCTATTACTACCGCACAGAAAAAAGTTTTCGGAACAAGTTTTCCTGGAACAGTAAAAATGATTAACGTTAAAGCTGTCAGTGAAGAAGTTTTACCCGCAGTTGAGAATGATATTTATGAAATTTTACGCAGACGACATAACATTGGAAAAACTCAGGATGATGATTTTGAAATACGCAATTTGGCTGAAATGCAGGAAACAATTAAATCTTCAGCACAGGCAATGTCACTTCTTTTAGGTGCAATAGCCTCGGTATCGCTTATTGTTGGCGGTATCGGCATTATGAATATAATGCTTGTTTCAGTTACGGAAAGAACAAAAGAAATTGGTATTCGTATGGCAATAGGAGCAACATCATCTGATATCAGAATTCAGTTTTTAATAGAATCTTTTTTGCTTTCTGTAACAGGAGGTTTGATTGGAGTACTTGTTGGAGTATTTGGCTCACAAATATTAAAGATGTTCACGGAAATGAGTATCGCTATATCAAGTTTTTCAATAATTCTATCACTTTCGGTTTCCGGATTAATTGGAATTGCGGCAGGTTTTTATCCGGCATTCAAAGCATCGCTATTAAATCCGATTGATGCCTTAAGGTATGAATAGCTGAATTTTGAAACTTGCAAACAAAAACTTTTTAAACACTAACCGGTTACTTGAAATATTGTAATAGTGCAATATGCGCAGTCAATTGCCAAATCCTAAACAGCAAAGTTCCATAATTGAATAATTTTTATTTAACACAACGGACTCGATACAATTTTGGCGGGTCTGAAATTCCTTCATATCTTCTACAATTTTTTGAATTAGCATAACAATATACTACAGTATTTTCATTAAACGGTTTTGCCCAGTAAAAATCTTCGACAAATTCTTCTCCGTAATTGGGTTTTTTGGCATTAAACATTTGGTAAAGTTCAAAAACTTCCGGCAAACGCATTTCCTTATCCGTACAAATTTTTTCAGCAAGAGCTATAGTCATATTACTTCCGGTAATATCTGCTTCCATATGAGTTTTTAAATCGGTTTCACCGTTACTTGCGCCCAAAAATATTTTACTTACCGAATCTTGTCGTTCAGAGATTAAATTATCTTCATCACTGCAGAGTTTTTCCGTTTTGTAAGGTTCAACGCAAGGTATTAAAACATTATCGGAACTTGTATGTTGCTCGGATTCGTTTTCTTTGTTGTTTCTTTCCTCAATATCGTGGTGCCGTGCAACATGAGCTTGTGGAATTCTGGGATTATACTGTGATTGAGGTTCTGTTTCGAGGGATAAATTTTGAGTTTCCTGTTGTGAACTTTCAAAATCATCTATATCTTCCAAGTTTTCTTCTTCTTCAAAAGGAACTTCGTTAGGACTCATTTGCTGCTGACGCTGTTCTTGCGCTGCTGACTGTTGAGCAAGTCTGGCTTTAGCTTTTTTAAGGAAATATGAATTGGCAGAACACAAAGCAATAATCATTAATGTGACAAAAATTGCAAGAGTTTGGTACCTATTCATAATTTTGCCTTTCTTATTTTCTACCTTGAATTTATGATTTAATCAGCCGAGAAAATTTCTCTTATATCATCCATTGTAAGTGATTTAACGATATTTCTGTCAACAGAAATCACGCTGTCAACAAGATTTCGTTTAATTGTTTTGAGTTTTTGAATTTTTTCTTCAACTGTATTTTTTGTAATAAGCCTGTACACAAAAACCTTTTTAGTTTGTCCGATACGATATGCACGGTCAGTTGCCTGATCTTCAACAGCAGGATTCCACCATGGATCGTAATGGATTACATAATCTGCTCCGGTGAGATTTAAACCAGTACCACCTGCTTTTAAGCTTATCAAGAAAATAGGAACCTTACTCGTATTAAATCTTTCGACAGCAGCCTGACGGTCTTTTGTTTTTCCGGTTAAGTATTCATAATCAATACCTTCTCGTTCAAGCCAACCTTTTACTATGTCAAGCATATTAACGAATTGGCTGAATAACAGAACTCTGTGACCTTCTGAAATAATTTCTTCAAGCATAACTTTAAGTTTTTCAAACTTACCTGATGACATGACATGTTTAACATTTTTCTTATCATATAAACGCGGGTGACAGCAGATTTGACGTAACCTGAGAAGTGCGGAGAAAATAGAAAGCCTGCTTTTTTCAAGTCCATTTTGTTCAATTGATTTAAACAACTCTTCTTTCGTACTGTCAAGAACTTGAAGATAGAAATCTTTTTGTTCATCCGTAAGTTCGCAGTATGCAATATTTTCAACCTTATCCGGCAAATCTTTCGCGACATCACGTTTCATACGACGAAGAATAAACGGATAAATTTGAAGTTTGAGTCGTTTTTCAACAGTTTTGTCTCCGCGTTCCATAATCGGATTTACGTAGCGGAAATTGAATTCTGATATACTCATCAAAAATCCCGGCATCAGAAAATCAAATACTGACCATAATTCTTCAAGTTTATTTTCGATAGGTGTGCCGGAAAGCGCAAGTTTATGTTCAGCATTAATTTTTTTAACAGCCTGCGCGGTTTGAGAAAGTGCATTCTTGATATTTTGCGATTCATCAAGAATAACGTATCTGAAATTATATTTTTGAAGTTTTTCAATATCACGACGCACGAGAGCATAACTCGTAATTACAACATCATAATTCGGAATTTCTTTGAATAAACTTTTTCTGTCTGCTCCCGAAAGTTTCAGGCAACTCAATGTTGGCGCAAATTTTTGGATTTCAGACTCCCAGTTAAATACGACCGTTGTCGGACAAATAACAAGTGCGGGGGACGGTCCGTCAACTTCTTTTGCCTTTTGAAGAACAGCAAGAGCCTGTAAGGTTTTTCCTAAACCCATATCGTCCGCCAAAATTCCATTAAGTCCGTATTTGTACATAAACCAGAGCCAGCCAAAACCTTTAATCTGATATTCTCTAAATTCAGCATTGATATTTTCAGGCAAATCATGCCCGTCTGCTGTAGAAAATGAAGACATTTGAGTCCAAAACTTTTCAAATTCTTCACTCAGAACAAGTTCAACATCCAGATTTTTTAACTCCGAAATCAAACCTGCGCGGTAAGTCTTTACGGTAAATTTGTCATCAGCATTTCTGTAAACATCAAATGAATTGAAGGCTCTCATCATTGCATAAATATTCTGTGCAGGAAATTCTACAAAACCAAGACTTCTAATTCGGCTGTACTTTTCGCCACTTTGAATTGTTTCGTAAATGTCACTAAACGGAATAATTTCATCACCGGCTTGACCGTAAAGAGTTATGTCAAAGCTATCTGAGGCATCTTCACTAAAATCAATCTTTGCGCAAAGTTTGAATGGTTCTTCCATTAGTTTGAAGAAATTCATATCATCTTTTTCTTCAAATTTCCAACCTTCTCCTGCCTGCTTTATGTAATAGTTGTAAAAGTCGATTGCGTTTTCTTTTTCAAGCGCAAGATTATTTGTTTGCATTGGAACAAATCTGCAGGCAAGAAGCATATGATAGGCTTCGAGTTCGTGCTGATAATTTCTTTTTATCCAGTAAATCAAATCCTCACCCGTTTTTTTAATTGTAATGTAAGGAGATTTATCTGTCGTTTTGGAAAAAGGAACCTTTACACCATCATATTCAAATTCAAGTGTTGCCTTGAGTGATTGATCGTAATCTATCCCAAGAGTTACAATATTCAAAGGCGGACGCTCTTCCAACATAAGTTTTGAAATATTTTCCGATATTTCAACATCCATAACTTCTCTAAGTTTTGGAAGTTCTTCATATATAAACTTTCCACCTTCAGAATCTTTTAAATCGGTAAAACTAGATTTGATAAGGTTTTGAGGCAAAACCTGAATTGCAATATTTGTCGGGAAAATCAAGTTTTTGTACCGTCCCCACTTCAAATGTCTTGAAAAATATCTGACTTCTTCAAAAGGAACGACATCATCCTTATCCGGTCTAATCCATTCGAGAGAGAGTAAAATAGCCCCTTGTGCACCTGAATTAACAAAAAGTTTTAATTTCCACTCTTCATCTGTGAATTTTAAGCGGTCTTTTGTTTTTTCATCCAAAACTTCGTCGGCTTTTGCCAAGAGCCCAAACAACGGCCCAAACTTCGTAATTGGAATGTCGTACCATCCGGCTTTTTTATCCTGTCTTGCAACTGTTAAAAGTTGTTGAAAAATTGCAACTTCAACTTTTTGAGAATTATTCAATTCAAAATTTTTGTCTTGTTTTTGGGCTTCAATTAACCCTCTAAGTATTGATTCAATTTGTCGTACAACTTTGCCAGTTTCGCGTGACATAACAAGAATAGAGAAAAAATTAGCTTTACGTTTAGGGTTAAAATGGAATACATAATTTCCGTTGGGAGCTTCTAAACGTCCAGTATTTTCATCAGGAAAACTGGGTTCAATTCCAAATTTTGTTTCAAGCCAGTCTTCATAAGCATGTTCATCAATCGCCTTCAGGGCTACAGCAACTGCATGTTTGCACCATTCTTCTTTTAGCGGGCAATTACAACGTGCTTCGACTTTATTTTTTTTGAAAATCAAGTCTGTTTTGTAAAAGTCTTGAAAATTCCCTTTTACTTTTCCCATATAAAAATTCTTTTCAGGGTAAGTATCAAATACCATATCTTTTAAATGGTATTCATATCCGCGCCTCCAGCTTCCGGCACTTGCGTGTTCTTTTATAAACTTGTAATTAAATTCCTCAACACCCATCTGTCTTTGAGTATCTCTTTCTTTCCTAAGGGTATAAACCTCGGATATAGCCTTGCGCTATAAACCCTCAACACCAATATTATACACGAATATTAAAAAAAGGCAATAGGCTGTCTTATCCTAACAAATAATGATGCAAGAAAATTGCGAACAACACTCCAAAAATTGCTCCCATAACAACTTCAAAAGGAGTATGACCGAGAAGTTCTTTTAATTTTCCGCCAATAGACTGAACTCCGTGTTCGTAAAAATCAGCCATCATTCTATTTAAATATGCTGCGGTTTTTCCGGCGGCACGTCTTACACCTGCAGCATCATACATTGTTACAAGCGCATAACCGATAGCTACTGCAAATATTGCGCTGTCAAACCCCTCAACTAATCCGACCGAAGTGGATAATCCCATAACTCCTGCCGAGTGTGAACTTGGCATTCCTCCTGTTGTCGTGAATATTTTAAAATTAATTTTTCTGGTGCGAATTGTAAATATGATAAACTTTAAAACTTGTGCTAAAAATGCGGCAGCCAATCCGGAAACAATTGCTTCATATCCCGTATTTACAATTTTGTTAATCATTAATTCCTACTCTCTTTCAATTCGTTCGCACACTCAATACTAACATAACCATATTCAAAGGCAACTTACTTTACAAAAGTTTTCAATTTGCACTGTTTAATCATACCCCACCAATTCAGGATTCCTTAAAAATAACAAAGAAATTTATCAGAAAATCAAGCTTTTAGATTGCAGCTTTTTTTATTTTATTTAGAATAGTTTCGAAAATTTCCGATTTTAAGTTATTTTCATTTAAAATTTTAAAACATTCATCGACAAGATTTGACAAATCCGATTTTGCTTTTTCAAGTCCATATAATGTTACATAAGTCAGTTTACCTGCTGCTTTGTCTTTTCCCAGAGTTTTTCCCATCTCTTCAAAAGTTGAGACTTCATCTAATATATCGTCTGCAATCTGGAATGCAATCCCCATTTTTTCTCCGAATAAAGTTATTACTTCCAATATTTTTTCCTCAACCCCTCCAATAATTGCCCCTGTTCTGAGGGCAAGTTTAAAAAGATCTGAGGTTTTGTGCAGGTGGATAAAATGAAGAAGTTCCGCATCTTCCTCCGTAAATTCTTCTTTGGCATCGAATGCTTGATATGCAGAATAAATTTTCTCACTTTCTATATCCGCAACTTGCCCTGCAATTACACCGTAAGCACCTGCAGCTTGAAAATACTCTTCCATAATTTTTATTAATTTTTCAGCGCCCACATGTTTTGAATTTTTAAGAATTATCTGAGGTGCGAACGTCAAAAGCGCGTCTCCCGCAAGAACGGCTATTGCCTCTCCGAAAACCTTATGATTTGTGAGCTGTCCTCTTCTGTAATCATCGTTATCCATACAGGGTAAATCATCATGGATTAGAGTTTGTGCGTGGAGCATTTCAATTGCACAAGCTGTAGGGAGAGCATCTTCAATGTTACCGCCAAACATTTTACAAGTTTCCAAACACATTATCGGACGAAGTCTTTTTCCCGGAAGCATTACTGTGTATTTCATCGATTTGAAAAATTTGTGAGGATAAACGATTTCCATATATTCATCAAGTTTTTTATTTATTATCTGAATTAATTTATCCATTATATTATTCCTCTTCACTGATATCAAAATTTTTAAAACTCTGTTTTAGAGTGTTTCTTGCACTCTGGCGTTTTTTCTCACTTATTTTTACAAATTCTCGGTTATGAAGAGTCTTTTTTGAATTCTCAATCTTTTTCCCTTCATATTTGATTTTTTCTTTGTATTCTTTTGCTTCGTTTACAAACGAAAGATAACTGTCATAGCGCGAGTCATCTATTTTATCAAGATTAGCTATAACATTGCAGCCATCTTCGTGGAAATGCAAGCAATCAGCATATTTGCAACCATCTCTGAATGATGCAATTTCATCAAAAAGCAAATCGACATCTGCAGGCATTATAAAATCGAATTTCACGTTACTAAACCCCGGAGTATCGACAATCCTTGAAGTGTCATTTAGCTTAATGATTTCGCAATGACGTGTTGTATGGGTTCCACGCTGAGTTTTTTCACTTACTTCTTTTGTTCTGAGGTTAAATTCCGGATTGATTGCGTTTACAAGGCTGGATTTGCCAACCCCGGAATTTCCACAAAGAACACTTGTTTTATCTTTTAGTATTTTTTCAAACGCTTTTATTCCGTTATGTTCAATCGCGGATGTGTAGATAATTTTGTAGCCGAGGGTAGTTTCATAAATATCATGAATGCGTTTTTTTAATTCTTTTTCAAAATTCAAATCATCCTTATTAAAGCACAAAACAGGCGGAATTGAATAATACTTTGCAAGTGCAATATATCGATTGAGTTGCGACAAACTTAAATCAGGTTCTTTAAGCGCTGAGACAATTATGATTTGATCAATATTTGAAACAGCAGGTCGGCTTATAAAATTTTTTCGCGAGATAATTTTTTCTATAAATCCATCACTAAATTCTACAAAATCGCCCACCATAATTTTTTCTTTTTGCTTTTTTAAAACATCTCTGACTTTGCATTCAAAGACATCGACACCATCGTCGATGTAATAAAAATCTGAGTGAATTTTATAAATTTGACCTTCCGCCATTGCACAAATATTTTATCACGAAAATTTAAATAATATTATTAATATCTCATTGAGCTTTGCGAAGTTTGGTTGTGCCGAGGCATAATAAGATTTATTTGCCAGTCATTTTTTTTATGATAGTATTAACTAAGGTTTAAGAAAATTTTTAAGGAGATAAAAATGGAAAATAAAAAATTAGCAACTATAGGTGTATTTGGCGGATCCGGGTTTTACAAATTTCTGGATAATATAGAAGAAGTTCGTGTAGAAACACCATATGGAATGCCGAGTGATAACCTTTTTATCGGGACAATCGGAGAACATAAAGTTGCTTTTATGCCACGTCACGGCAGAAATCATACTATTTTACCTCATCTTCTTAATTATCGTGCAAATGTTTGGGCAATGAAATCAGTAGGTGTAGAAAGAGTTATTTCACCTTGTGCTGCCGGAAGTTTGCAAAAACATGTTAAACCGGGTGATTTTGTTATTTGCGATCAGTTTGTAGACTGGACAGACGGAAGAAAATCCACATTTTTCGAAGGCCCGATTGTAACCCATCCGTCTGCTGCCGAAACTTATTGCCCCGAACTCAGAAAACTTGCAATTGAAACAGGTAAAGAACTCGGAATTACTGTTCATGAAACAGGAACGGTTGTTGTAATCAACGGGCCTAGATTTTCAACAAAAGCAGAATCTAAATTCTTTACAAATCAAGGATGGGAAGTTATTAATATGACTGCATTCCCTGAAAATTATCTTGTTAAAGAAATGGATATGTGCCCTGTTAATATTTCGCTGATTACCGATTATGACGCAGGTCTTGTTGGAGATGTTCCGCCGGTATCGCACCATGAAGTTATTGAAGTATTTAACAATAATCTTTCTAATCTCAAGTCATTGCTCTTTAAGATGATTGAAAAAATTCCGACAGAAAGAAATAATTGTAACTGCGCAAACACAAAGAAAAGTTCACAAATGTAATTTTTAGAGGACGACTATGATTAGAGGTTTAATATTTGGCGTAGATAATATATTTACAATAATCTACATTTTGATTATTTCAAGATGCCTTTTGAGTTGGATTCCCAATTTGGACTGGAATGCACAACCGTGGAAATTCATAAGATTTTCGGCAGATTTATATTTGGATTTGTTTAGAAGATTTGTTCCCCCTATCGGAATGATAGACATTTCACCGATTGTTGCATTTTTTGCATTATCAATTATTCATAGCTTAGTCCGGTTTGTATTGTTTCAATTTTTATAAAAACTTGTAAAAAAGTTAACTTTACGCTAAAATTCTAATGTTATGAAAATTGTTATTTATGGTGCAACAGAAGTTGGCTGTCTTCTTGCTACAGAATTCTTTGAAGATCACGATATTACAATAATTGATAAAGAAGAAAACCGAACAGATCAATTTGACAAGCTTGATATCAGATTTATTCAAGGGAATGCTTCTGATATAGAAGTTTTGCAGTGTGCAGATATAAAATCGGCGGATATATTTGTTGCCTGTACCGGAATGGATGAGGTTAATATTGTTGCCTGTTTAGCTGCAAAACGTTACGGAAAAGTCAGGACAATTTGTTTTGTAAGCAAGGAAGAATATAAAAATACACTTACTTATGAAAAAAATGATGATTATTTTACGGATGTTTTCATCGATTATATTATATGGCCTGAAGAACTTCTTACACAAGAAATTTTCAGAATAGTAACAGTTGCACACGCTCTTGATGTTGAAAATTTTTCTGACGGAAAAGCTAGACTTCTTGAATATAAAGTAAAAGAAAATCTCTCAATTATCGGTCAAAAAATCAAAGATGTAGGATTTACCAGAGATACTTTAATGGTCGGAATTACAAGAAATGGACAGTTGTTTATTCCTAACGGAGAAACCGAAATTCTTTTAGGAGACAAGTTAATTTTTATGGGTACTTCGCACTCACTGGATATTTTGGCGGGAACATTTTTCCACGAAAATGAATATGTGAAAAATGTTGCAATTATCGGTGGCGGAAATGTAGGTTTAATGCTTGCCAAAAGCCTTGAGACAATGAAAATTAGAACAAAAATCATAGAAAAAAATCTTGAGCGTTGTCATTGCATGTCTGAAGAGCTTTCAAACTCATTGATTATTAACGGTGACGGAACAGATTTAAAACTTCTTGATGAGGAAGATATCGGCTCATGCGATGTTGTGATAAGTGTTACAAATAATGATGAAAGAAATCTTCTCTGTTCACTTCTTGCAAAACAATTAGGTGTGAAACGTGTTATTGCAAGGGTTTCCAAAGTGTTAAATATTCCGCTTTTTGAAAAAGTAGGTATTGATATCGCTATTTCAGCAAAAAATTCTGCACTAAATGAGGTGAGGAACGATTTACAGGAAAACGATGTTGATATTCTTGCAACAGTTGAACAAGGACAGGGGGAAGTCCTTGAAATTGGGGTCTTACCGGAATTTAACAGTAAAAAAGTTATGGAACTTCGTTTTCCGTGTCGGGCTATAATTGGAGTTATAGAACGTAAAAACTCTGTGATAATTCCGACAGGTTTGACAGAACTTCGATCTGGAGATGTTTTGATTATCTTTACAAAAGCAGAGGATGCACAGACTGTTAAAGAATTTTTTAAAGTTAACTAGAAGTATTTAGCCTTAAAAACCGGTGATGATGACAAATTTTGATAAAGGAAATTTTTGATGCGTTTAAATTATCTTGCAAATGCTATCGGCTTGATTTTAAAATATATCGGACTTGTTATGCTTGTTCCGATTTTAGTTGCAATTATATATAAAGATTACGGTTCGATTTATCCATTTCTAACAGCGGGGTTGACTTCAATAATTATCGGATACGGACTTAGAAAATTTGTCAAAAATGCTTATAAAATCGAAAGTCTGAACGATATTAAAAAGGCTGAAGCACTTTTTGTAGTTGTTTTTTCGTGGGTTATTTTCGGATTAATCGCAAGCGTACCTTTTTTATTCTATGGCTTACATCCTCTGAATGCACTGTTTGAGGCATATTCCGGAATAACAACTTGCGGAGCAACTATTTTAACAAATTTTGATTATCCGAAAACGTTTTTCTTTTGGAGGGCATTTACCCAGTGGCTTGGCGGCTTAGGAATTATTGTATTATTCATTGCGATTTTGCCACAGTTTGCAGTTGCCGGCAGACAAATGTTTTTTGCGGAAACTCCGGGACCTACAGAAGATAAAATTACTCCGAGAATAAGAAATACTGCGTCTGCATTATGGTCAATTTATGCAATGCTTACACTCATTGATACAATTTGTCTTCATGTTGCAGGTATTCCTTGGTTTGAGGCGGTATGTACAGCGTTATCAACATTATCTGCCGGTGGTTTTTCGCCAAATCCCGAGGGGATTGCCGGATATCATTCAAATATTGTTTCTTGGATAACTATATTTTTTATGTTTTTTGCGGGGGCTAGTTTTATGCTTCAGTACAAAGTTATCACGCAAAGGAAACCCATGTTGTTATTAAAAAGTGAAGAATTTAGAGCTTATACAGGTATTGTCCTTTTGATGGCGGTTTTGATTGCAATTACTCTTATCTGGCAAAATGGTTATGAGATTAAACAGGCATTAACAGATTCACTTTATCAGGTCATAAGTATCACGACATCGACAGGAAGTGCGAATGTAGATTGGACAAAATGGAATTTTGTTTCTCAGGCACTTTTATTTATGGTAATGTTTATGGGCTCATGTGCAAGTTCTGCGGGTGCAGGTATCAAAATGACAAGATGGCTTTTGGTTTACAAAACTATGAAAAATTCACTTGTAAAAATTTTACATCCGAATGCAGTAGTTAATGTAAAATTAGATAATGCAACAATTTCTCCGGAAATTTTGTCACAAACTGTTGTGTTTGTATTCTTTTATTTTTTATGTTTTGCTATTGGCGCAGTATTAATAACGATATTTGAGCAGAATACAACAATCGGAATCACAGGTTCTATTTCCGCACTTGGTAATATTGGACCTGCATTTGGGAATATAATCGGACCTATGGGGTCATATAATTCTCTGGTGCCTGCATCAAAAATTGTCATGATTGTCTGTATGTTAGTCGGAAGGCTTGAAATAATTCCGTTTCTTGTTATGTTCCAGAAAGATTTTTGGACGATTAAAGAGTCTGCGTAAGGGCGCAGAGGGCGCAGAGGGCGCAGAGGGCGCAGAGGGCGCAGAGGGCGCAGAGGGCGCAGA
>CAZCIW010000002.1:0-36773 GCA_964499135.1 uncultured Muribaculaceae bacterium | reverse complement strand
GGGCGCCAATTTTTTGCAAAAAATTGGCGCCCTCTTGTTTTTAAAATATTAGCACGTGTATGCTTTATAAAATTCCGTCAAAAGTTCTTGTCCTTTAATTATTGACTTGTAGTCGACGCTTTCTTCAACCGAATGCATGTTATTTACATCGGCAAGTCCAACAAGAAATGGTAGGAATTTCTCCCCTCTTGAATTTGTTCTGTTTGCATAGATATGCGTTTCTGCTCCGGCATGGAAGGATGAAATTTCCGGCTCTATTCCTATTTTTCTTGCAACTGCCTCAAATAAAAGTGGAATATAATCATCTTCGGCTTTTTCAAATGGTGGAAGGTGTTCTTCAAAAATTATTTCGGCTTTTGCGAGATTTTGATATTTTGCGTTGAATTTTTCTACGCAATAAATAAATTCATCTTTAAGTTCTTTTTCTTTTTGTCGATTGGAACTTCTGATCGAATAGCTTGCTTCTGCCGATGTATTAATTATATTTGTAACTTTCACGTTTCCTGCTTTAATTCCACCGAGGTTGCAAGAGGTTACGACCTGATTGTTTTCAGAATAGAAAACTCCCTGCGGAAGTGACGATATTAAATCTGCTATAAGTTTTGCCGCATTTTCTCTTGTTTTATCTGCAATATCAATTCCGGAATGTCCGCCTTTAAAGCTTGTAACATTTAATTTTACAGTTGTATAACTTGCACCTGAAGTCATTAACTGACCTAAGCTGTCACTGTCAAGTACAAGAACATATTTGGAATTTAAGTTTTCAAATTCAACATTTCTAATGCCGGAAGCACCATTCTCTTCATCACGCGTAAAGACAAGTTCTATCTCTCCATGCGGGGTATTTGACTTTGCAATTTTAGTTGCAAAAAATAAAGCATTGGCAAGTCCGGCTTTGTCATCTGCACCAAGAGTTCTTCCTTTTGCTCTTATTAAGTCTCCGTCAAGATACGTAACAACAGGGCTGTCGTCGCCGATTACATCCATGTGGGATGAAAGAAGCAATGCAGGTTTTGTTTCATCATTTGCTGGAATTCTAATTATTACATTTTTATAATTATCTGTATGATAGTCTAAATTATTTTCTTTGCAGTATTTCTCCAGCCATTCAATTACTTTTTCTTCATTCATTGATGGCGACGGAATTTCTGCCAGTGTACAAAATAAATTAATTAAATCATTCTCTTTTCTTAAATCTTCTATTGACATAATGCACTTCCTCTTTAAATCGGATAATTCTATAAAATACCTGCCAAAAGCATAGTACATTTTTTACCTTAAGTCAATAATTGAAACCCCGTCTCCACCTTCACCGTCTGAGCCCGGGCGAAATGTTTTAACATAGGGAGAAGTTTTTAGAAAATCTCTCACTGCTGATTTTAGAGCACCCGTTCCATGTCCATGAATAACGGAAACTTCTGCAAATCCGGCAAGGCTTGCCTGATCAAGAAAAAGTTCAAGCGAATCAAGTGCATCTTCTACAGTTTTTCCTCTCATATCAAGTCTGTTTGAAACCTCGGTTCTTTTAAGTTCAAATGTTTGAAAACTTGTGAAAGAATATCCGTTTTGTTTTGCTTCATATTTTTTGTCATAGGGAGCGAGTTTATCTTTATCCATTTTTGTTTTTATATTGCCCATAGATACAAAAATCTTACCTTTTTTGTCGGGTTTAGATAAAACCGTAACTATCTGATGAAGTTCTTTAACCAGAAGTTTATCTCCGATTTCAATTTTTTCAAAATCAACAAGTGCGTATTGGTTTTTCTCATCATATTTGTCGAGTTTTTCATTGTAATCTTTTTCAAGTTTTGCAAGTCTTGAATATGAACGACGTGCAATCTTTTCTGACTTTTCACGGCGCATTTCGTCAAGAATTTCTTTAATCTCAGCTTTTGCGGAAAGTATTTCGTAATCGAATTTTGTTTTAATATTTTTTATTGTTTTTTTCTTGTCTTTTTTTATTGCCTCGAGATTTTCCTCATATTCACGCTTAAGTTCATCCGTTTCTTCTTTTATTATTTCGGTTTCTTTAAGATTATCATTTAGCTGCTGTTGGGTTTCCTGAAGTTTTTCTACAACAAGAATTGAGGGATCTTTTTGATTTATCAGAATTTCTTTTGCCCTGTTTGTAATTTCTGTCGAAAGTCCTAAATTTGCGGAAATTGCAATTGCGTTACTTAGTCCCGGAATTCCTATTAGCAGTTTGTAAGTAGGTTTTAATGAATTAGTATCAAATTCAACCGAGGCATTTTTAAAATATGAATTTGAATATTCTAGCGCCTTTAATTCTCCATAGTGGGTTGTAATTGTGGAGAAAACTTCTTTTTGAGAAAGATTTTCCAGTATGACTTTTGCCAGAACAGAACCTTCTTGCGGGTCTGTACCGGCGCATATTTCGTCAAGCAAAACATACGTATCGTTATCAGAATTTTCGATTATTTCTATAATATTTTTCATATGTGAAGAAAATGTCGAAAGACTTTGAAGAATACTTTGATCGTCACCTATGTCTGCAAAAACTTTTTTAAACGGATAAAGTTTTGCCATTGTACAAGGGAGAAAAAAACCCGCACGCGCCATCAGAAGAAAAAGTCCGATAGTTTTTATTGTAACTGTTTTTCCGCCTGTATTTGAGCCGGTTATGACGAGTGATTTGTAAGATTTTCCAATTTCAAAATCATTTGTCACAATATTTTCAACAGTTCCGATTAAAAGCGGATGGCGCATGTTTTCAAACTCTACTATTTTTTTGTCGGTAATCTCAGGTTCTATTGCACCGATTTTTGCCGCATAACGGGCTTTTGCAAAATGAAAATCAATTTCGGAAAGTACTCTTTCGCAAATTTTCAAATCTGTCATTTTTTCTTTTACTAGTAATGATAATTCGACAAGAATTCTCACTTCTTCTGCATGAATTTCTGCTTTTATTTCACGGATTTTATTATTTATAGGAACAAGTGCCTCGGGTTCAATGTAGAAGGTTTTGTTCGTCGCAGAAACATCGTGGACAATACCTTTTACTTTATTTTTTGAGGGTGCTTTTACCTGAAAAACAATTCTGTCATCACGAGTTGTATAAATGTTTTCCTGTAAATGTTTTGAAAATTCTGTAGAATTTAAAAGATCAGAAACTCTGTTTTTTAAATTTTTTTCATTGTCCAACAACGATGCCCAAAATCCCTTAAGCTCTGGAGTTGCATCCTTTCTAATTTCAAGATTATCATCAAATGTGTTTAAAATTTTGTCCTCCAGATCTTTTGCAGAAATAAGATTTTCAGAAAGCTCTTTCAATTGTGAGATTTCTGTTTCTTCGAAATTTTCCGTTAAAAACTTTTTTACAAGTCTTGAAGAACGTAAAGTCTTTGCTATATCAACAAGTTCTTCTTCATTCAAGTAGCTGATAAGCGCATTTTTTTGAATTTCGTTTATGTCTGCAACAAAACCAATCGGAATATCAAGTGCGAAATCAAGCAGTTTCTTTGCTTCTTTTGTAAAATTTAGCGCTCTTTTTATTTCAGAAATTTCTGTATATATCTTTGAATTCAGAGAAAGCTTTTTACTCTGTAAAGTTTTTGCGAAATGAGAAACCTTTTCCTGAATTTTATCGAATTCCAATGTTCTTATGGTTTTAGACTCAATATCCATAAGTTGATTTTACTATTAAAAAAACAGTGATGTCAACAAAGAAACTTACAGGCTTAAATGGACGTCATCAAGAAGTTTTATTTCAAACTCACTGCCAGCTGGAATAGATATTCGACCGCCTTTACAAGGAATTGCAAGAATAGGAGAACCGACAAAGTTAAGTGCGTAAACAACTGTTCCAAATATTGTGGGAATAGGGGACAATACGGTGCCAAACGGATTATTTGACCAATTTGTTGATGTTTTTCGAGTTTTTTCGTAGAATTTTTGACCTTTATCTACTTGAGCTGCTACACTTGTCCAGTATTTACGTTTTCCTTTTATATTATTAAAGAAGATATTTTTTTGGTTTGCCTTTGTAACTTTCCCGCCTGCAGAATAAGTTCTGCCTTTGAAACTTACCGATTCAAGTCTTAAAACAACAAGCCCACCATTTCCGGTTATTTGAGGCATATGTGAATCTGTGACTACAGCCGTAATCTGTGTGCCGGAGGGGATTGTTACATATTTTTGGTAAACAGGCTCTGTTGTTGTAAATTTAACACGCGCTCCTTCTTTTAAATAATCAGAAACGACAGAGTTCGACTTTAATTTGAGTTTTGTCCATCTCTTTATTTTTATTGCAGTAAAGTCATCTTCTGTAACTTCACTTCCAGGAAGAGTTTTATTAACTTTATTTACACTTGTTAAAGAATTTTGCGGAGTCGTTACCGTTGTTTTGGGTGGTGAGGTGAGTGTTTGTTGCTGCGACGAGGTTTGCGGAGTTTTGTAATCTCCAAATTCAGGAAGTGGAGGAAGTTCCTGTTGTTCTTGTTTTGTAGGAGTATAATTTTTCCTTATTTCTTCGTCAACAGATAAATCAAGTTCTAAAGATTTCGCACAACAAGAAAACAGGTTCATAACCGTAATTAAAATCAGAATTTTATTTACATAAGAACCTGTTTTTCTTTTCATTGTCTGTACCTCTTGTTGAGCTATTTTTACGTAAAATATCGTCAAAGATTTATTTCAACATTTCGTTAATTGCTTTAGCCGCTTTTTTGCCTGCACCCATTGCATTAATTGCATTTGATTCACCAACAGGCGCAACGTCACCACCTGCAAACACAGTTGGAATATTTGTACAGCGTGTTTCACCGTCAACAGTAATGTAACCACGTTTATCGGTGATAATTTCAAGCCCTTCAGCTTCAGCAGAACGCTGAATAATCGGGTTTGGACCGGTACCAAGGGCAACGATTACCGTATCAAGCTCAACGGTTTCAGTTTTACCTGTTGAGACAGGTTTGCATCTTCCGCTCTCATCAGGTTCGCCAAGCTCCATAACCTCAAGATCAACTGCTTTTACGTAACCTTCTTCACCTAAAATTTCTTTTGGTGCGTATAAGAATTTGAACACTACACCTTCTTCTTTTGCGTGACGGATTTCTTCCAAACGCGCAGGAAGTTCTTTTTCTGTTCTTCTATAAATAATGTACACTTCTTCAAAACCTACACGAACCGCCGTTCTTGCTGCATCCATAGCAACATTGCCACCACCGAAAATTGCAGCTTTTCTACCGACTCTCAATGGAGTTGGGCTATCAGGTTGACCTGCCTGCATTAAATTTACACGGGTTAAGAATTCGTTTGCTGAGAAAACTCCATTAAGATTTTCTCCAGGAACGTTAAGCATTTTCGGCAATCCTGCACCGGAGCAAATAAATATTGCATCAAATCCATCTTCTTTCAATTGTTTAAGGGTAATTGATTTACCTACAATTACGTTTGTATGAAATTTAACTCCCATAGCTTTAAGGTTTGTAATTTCTCTGTCAAGAACAGTTCTTGGAAGTCTGAAAGGAGGAATTCCGTACCTTAGCACTCCACCAAGTTTGTGAAGAGCTTCAAATACGACGACTTCATGACCTTCTTTTCTTAAATCTGCGGCAGCAGTAATTCCAGCGCAGCCGGAGCCTACAACCGCGACTTTTTTACCTGAAGGTTTAATTTCAGGCATGTCTGCACGAGTATTATCTCCAACATATCTTTCAAGAGCTCCAATTGCGACAGGTGAACCTTTTATACCTAACACGCATTTTCCTTCGCACTGTCTTTCCTGAGGACAAACTCTTCCGCATACAGATGGTAACATACTTGTCTGACGAATAATTTCTCCGGCTTTTTCAAGATTTTCTTCTTTAATTGCCTGAATAAAATTCGGAATTTGAATATTCACAGGGCACCCTTTTACGCACTGCGGATTCTTACAGTTCAAACATCTTGAAGCTTCTAACTTAACCTGTTCCGGAGTAAGATTGCTTTCAACAGGATCAAAATTAGAACGCCTTTTTATTTTATCTTGTTCTATAACTCGTTGTCTTTCTATTGCCATTTTATATCCCCTTTTTACATAAAATAATTTACGGTTTATGTCTTCATTGTAATAAAAATATACAGTGAATGCAAGAAAAAGTTTAAAGGTTATTTATCTTTAAAAAAGTTTCTTTTTTCGTAAATTTCCTTTGTTATAATGAGTCCGCATTTTGAGCAGGCAAAAATTTCCTTTGTACTGTCAATCGGCATAAAAATATGTTCACAGACCTCACTATCCTCTTCCTGTTCAAATTTTTCGTTTAGAGGATCAACAGCTCTTTCTTTTTCATATTTTTCTATTAAATTTTCAACTTTATCTTTTTGAAAAAATTTAACTAAAAGTTCCAGAATATACATTGTTTAAAGACTAAATCTTTCAGGAAGAAGTTCGTTAAAATTTTTTATTTTAATCTCACCGTTCTCTTCCGTAATAACATCAATACCTTCAGCTGACGAGAATTCTGAGATAACTTGTCTACAAGCGCCACAAGGATAACAATTATCACGTTTCGGAGAATAAATTGCAATGGCTGTTATTTCTTTTTCTCCGTTTGCGATAGCATTTCCAATGGCATTTCTTTCTGCACAAATAGTTAAACCGAAACTCGCGTTTTCAAAATTACAGCCATAATAATAATTTCCGCTTGCTCCATATACGCAAGCTCCAACAGGAAAATTTGAATATGGCGAGTAAGAATTTTTAGCTGCGAATTTTGCTTTTTCCATTAAAAGTTGATAGTCCATATATACTCTCCTCTGTATTAACTATTTTAATCTGTTTGTTCTTAAAAATAATCCGTTACATGAATGAGAAATTCTGTGATATAATTACGGTATGAGATTTTTATTAAAGTTATTTTTGTTTGTTATTTTGATATCATTTCCGCATAGGGCATCTGCGGTTTCATTTGAAGTGTTGGTTCTTCCGACCGATATAAACAATGTATGCAATAATTATTACTGTTACGATGAGATGTCTAATATTATTGCTAACGATATAATTGATAATTTTGGCACCAATTTCTCTATTTCGGCGCTTCCTTTGGAAAGAATCCGCGCAAAAATGAACGAAAATTTGTCGCTTAAAACGACTGCAGCATCAGCACTTTCTAAATATGGTAAATCAAATAGTCTTGACATGCAGGCAGTAAAATCAATTTCAGAAATGTTTGGAATGAAATCGGTTTTGCTTATTTCCTCAAACGTCACCACAAAAAAAAGCAATTTACGTCGCGGAGTGTGGGAAATTTTGGATTTCTCCAGTGCATTCGGAGTTGTATATCCGTATGAACTCGAAACAAACGCTGTCCTTGTAGATACAGTTAACGGGATTGTTATGTGGAGTGGAAGTTATAAGAAAAAACTGGGAAATCAAAACAACGAATTTAAGGCGAAAAGTCCATCCGAAGCTTCCGCAAAACTGGAACAGCTTTCTCTTTACAGTAAGGCAATAGTTGCACGGAGTATAGCACAAAATGTTACATTAAGGTTTTTCCCAAAGACATCCGAACCTGTTATTTCTCCCAAAAGTCTTGAAAATGCCTCACCGGTAAGCTATTTTAGAATGAATATTCCGGATGCTCCTCCGAGTTCAAATCAGGAGCGGGTTTTTACAACACCGGCTGATGGAATTAAAGGAATTAACGAAAGTGATTTCGGCGAAATTATTTACGGATTATAGGGCTGTAAAGATTGCAGCCGGTTCTGTTCTTTGAATTGATTATTGAATTTCTGTGGCATATTTTGTCTGGTTTGACTTGGTTGATGCGATTTTGGGTAGGCAAATTGATTAGAAATATTGTCCTTTTTTTCTTGTAATCCATTACCTGATGACTTTTGTATGTCTTTTTTGATTTCTATCTGACTTGGTGTAAGGGATGAGAGGTTGTTAAGTTCTATAATTCTCGTAATTGTATCGACACATGCCAGTACAG
The DNA here is from genome assembly GCA_964499135.1 of uncultured Muribaculaceae bacterium. Classification (GTDB taxonomy): domain Bacteria; phylum Cyanobacteriota; class Vampirovibrionia; order Gastranaerophilales; family Gastranaerophilaceae; genus Scatenecus. The sequence continues at coordinate 28,839 of CAZCIW010000002.1, read as the reverse complement.
TAATGACCAATATAGAAAAGATTATCAGTCCTTTTTGCATTGAAATTCCTCCGTTAAGTTTCATTATAAGGCAAGTTTTTTTTAGTTAAATTCCCCTATTGAGGGGTGAAATTTTTTAAGGAGGTATTTATTTGTTTAAAAACTTGCACAAAAGGCATACTGATGTTAAACTGTTTGTGTTGATTAGAATAGAGAGGTAAATTCTATGGCAAGATTAATCAGACCTACATGGGCTATAAGATGTGTTCAATCAGGTTGCAAAACTTTATTTGAAGTTGCAAAACTTGAAGATGGAAAACAGCAGGAAGTTGTTTGCCCTAATTGCGGTGAACATTACGTTTATCCGATTGTCGGAGAAAACGAAGACGAAAAATAATGCTTTTCATCGGTACTGACAAACGATATAATCAGTTTAGCGCATATTTAAAAAACAAATTCGGCGTCAAGGTTTACAAAATAACTCTTGATGCCGGTTTTTCGTGTCCAAATCGAGATGGAACTATTTCTACCGGCGGATGTATTTTTTGTGATGACGGCGGGAGTTTTTCTCAGGCTCATTCAAATCTTTTGTCCATAGAAGAACAGGTTCAAGTTGGTATTGACACTCTTTCAAAACGCTTTAAAGCTGAAAAATTTATGTCATATTTTCAGGCATTTTCAAATACCTATAAACCAGTCGCAGAGCTTGAAAAAATTTACAATTCTGCATTATGCGATGAGAAAATAATCGGAATTTCAATTGGAACAAGACCAGATTGTGTTGATGATGAAAAGTTAAAACTAATTTCATCTTACACTCAAGATTATGAAACATGGATAGAATACGGCTTACAAACTATTCATGACAAAACTCTTTTAAAAATAAACCGCGGACATAACTTTGATTGCTTTTTAAAAGCTTATGAAAAAACTAAAGAAAAAGGAATTAAAGTTTGCGTGCACGTAATTTTCGGGTTATGGGAAGGACACGATGAGATTATGAAAACCGCTCAAAAACTTGCAGAACTCAAAGTTGACGGAGTAAAAATACATCAGCTGTGCGCGCTTAAAAATACAAAACTTGCAGATATGTATAAAAATGGTGAAATTAATTTTATGAGCGAAGATGAGTATATTGCAACCGTGTGTGATTTTCTTGAATACCTTCCGGCGGAAACTACAATTCACCGCCTTGCCGGTAACGGTATGAGCAGTGCTCTGATTGCTCCACTATGGCTTAACAAAAAGTTTGAATGTTTGAATAATATTGATAAAACTTTTTTAATACGCGGGACTTGTCAAGGTTCTAAAAAGTTCACAAATATATTTACAAAACAAACCTAATATGCGATAATAAATTTGCATCTGGAATGTAAATTTTTATTAAAATAAATTATTTAAAACAGCAAAAAAATATATTTACAACTGTTAAACTACCAGCAAAAGTTTACAGTGAAACGGAGAAAATATGTTAACAATTCATTCAGGAATTAACTCAAAAGCAAGGTTTAATACAACATTCGGAGAAAGAAATCGTGCCAATTATACGTCAGATAATGAACAAGCACAAGACGAAGTTCAGTTTTCCGAAATTGACAGAATTAAGCAAGAATATGAAGAAGAACGTTCATCTTGGATGGAACAGAAACGTGAATTTGAAGAAATGATTAAGGATAAAGAATCTCAAATTCCAAAACCTGTAAAAAATGTTATAAAGTTCGGAGCGGTTTTTGCCGCAGGTGTTCTTGGCGGAATGGCGACTGACTATAGTGCAAAGTATATTATGAATACATTCCAAAAAATGTATAACTCAAATACTATTCAAAAAGTTGTAAAAAGTTTTAGTAAAAATATCTCAACTCCGACTAAAAAAGGTTTAGGTATTGTAACTACGTTCGCATCCGAGCAGTTGGCAAAAGTTAAAAAATCTAAAACTTATACCAAAAACATGAATAAAGTCGAAAAGAAATTTGATGCCTTCAAAAATACAAGTTTTGCAAAAACAATTAAGAAATACAGTGATAAAATAACAGGCAATAAAGTTGTTAAATCTGTAACCGGTTTTGTGGATAAGATTTTCTCTAAATTTGCGGATGGTGTCGTTGCAATAAGCGATAAACTTAGAAAAATAAATTACAAAGATGCAACAGCCGGTACGTTAGGAGTTGCCGGTGGGATTTCCACAGGTGCAGTTACCTTAATGGAAGCAAGAGAAAAAGATGCTAAAACTAAAGAAGTCGAAGAGAAGTTATTCAACGACGAAAGTTTAAATGGAATGGAGTAAGACAAATGAAAATTTCTCCAATATCATTTTGCGCAAAAGATAATTATTCTGATGCAGACATAGAAAGAAGGAAAAAACGAGTTGGCGAGGCTGCTGTCGGCACCAGTGCAGTTGCTGCGGCAGGAAATAAAGCCGGTTTTAGGATGTTCGGCGCGTCTAAGAAAATGGGGTATTTATCACAAGAAGTAGTCGATAATATCAAACTTGCAAATAAACCCGTCAAGCAAACAAAGTCTTTGTTCGGCAAGTTCGGGAAAATGGCAAAAGCTTTCTCTGGTTGGATTACTGATAGCGTTGCAAAAACACCCGTATTAAATAAACTGGTAAAAAGCAAATTGTTTATGGGAGTGGCATCTTCTTTAGGTTTCGGGTTGGCTGTATTGACTTTGGCTACCGGACTTACAAATATTGTACAAGCTTCAACATCTGCATACAGTAATCATATCGAAAAATCGAAATTTTTGAATTCTTTATGCGAAAACGAAGACTAGAAATAGTTAATCTTTCGATAAATAGTGTTGATATAATAAGAAGCGCGGGATTTTGTAACAAAATCCCGCGCTTCTTTGTTTATTTTTCTTTACACACCAACAGCAGTTTTTGATTTTTCTATACAGCTAATGAGAGTTTTGGCAACAGTTTCTTGTTCTTCTCTTGTTAATTCAGGGAACATCGGAAGAGAAACCACAAGTTCTGTATCTTTTTCAGTATGAGGCAATGAACCTTTTCCAACTCCAAGATAGCTGTGAACCTTCTGTAAGTGAAGCGGTACAGGGTAATATAACATAGCACCTATGCCGTTTTCCTGAAGCATTTTGTGAACAGCATCGCGATTAGGAATTTTTACTGTGTACTGGTGGTAAACACAGTATGTGTCATCTAACTCAACAGGAGTTTGAACATCCTTACAATCTTTTAACAGTTCGTTGTAATAATAAGCGTGTTCACGTCTTTTTTCGTTCCATTCTTTGATATGAGGAAGTTTTACTCTTAAAATTGCAGCCTGAACTTCATCAAGACGGCTGTTTACACCGATTTCATCGTGGTAATAACGGATTGCACCGCCGTGATTTCTAAGAGCAACAGCTCTGTTTTTAAGCGCTTCACTATTAGTCATCAACAGACCGCCATCTCCCATACCACCAAGATTTTTGGTTGGATAGAAGCTTAAGCAACCAAAGTCGCCGAAAGTTCCGACCATTTTCCCTTTGTAAAGTGCGCCTACAGCCTGACAGCAATCTTCAATTACGTGGAGATTGTGACGTTTAGCAACATCCATAATAACGTCCATATCGCAAGGTTGTCCATAAAGATGAACAGGAATAATTGCTTTTGTTTTAGGAGTGATTGCGGCTTCTATTTTAGAGGCGTCAATATTAAAGGTATCAGGATCAATATCAACAAAAACAGGTTTAGCACCAACAATGCCAATGGCTTCAGTTGTAGCCACAAATGTAAACGCAACTGTAATAACTTCATCTCCTGCACCAATATCAAGAGCTCTGAGGGCAATATGAAGCGCATCTGTCCCTGAGTTTAAACCTACAGTGTATTTGCATCCATAAAAATCTGCCATTTCCTGTTCAAAAGCTTTTGAGTTCGGGCCTAAAATGTATGAACCGGAACGTAAAACTTCACAAACAGCTTTTTCAACTTCTGCACCAATCTGTGCATATTGACGTTTTGAATCTAAAATAGGTATCATATTCTTTTCTCCTTCTTAATTACCCTTAATATTATGATACCACAGTATTTTAGTGTCTTTACATAAACTTTACATAAATCAAATTCAATATTTTGATAATTTATTATTTTCTTATTTTTCAATTGAAATACAAGCGGTAATTGCATCCATCAAACGTTTAACTTTAACAATCTGAATTTTTTTTACATCAGAGGGAACATCATTTGCATACGGAATTATTGCTTTTTTAAAACCTGATGTAATTGCTTCATTTAAACGTTTTTCTATATTGTTAACAGGATGAATTTCTCCGGAAAGTCCTATTTCCCCAATAATTACAGTTTGACTGTCAACAACCACATCGCGCGCACAAGTTGCAACAGCTATTGCAATTCCCAAATCTGCACTTGGTTCGTCAACATCAATTCCACCAGTAACATTTACATAAACATCTTGTTTTGAAAGATTTAATCCAACACGTTTTTCCAACACCGCAAGAATTTGATGAAGCCTGCTTAAATCAACCCCGTTAGTAACCCGTCTTGGTGTTGCATAAGGTGTTGTTCCGACTAATGCTTGGATTTCAACGAGGAGCGGACGAGTTCCTTCATTTGTTACGATAATAGCGCTTCCCGGAATTGCCCCTTGCGAACGTTCGTTCAAAAAAAGTTCATTAGGGTTTGTAATGCAACTAAGACCATTTTGCCGCATTTCAAAAATCCCGACTTCCGAAGTGTTTCCGAAACGATTTTTCATTGAACGTAGCATTCTGAATGACTTGTACTTGTCGCCTTCAAAATAGATTACAGTATCTACCATATGCTCAAGAACTTTTGGACCTGCAATACTACCTTCTTTTGTTACATGACCGATTACTATGGTTGTTATATTTTTGTTTTTTGCAATGTGCATCAATATATTACAGCATTCTCTTATCTGAGAAACACTTCCTGCCGTACTTGCAACATTGTTTGAATATATTGCCTGAATACTGTCTATTACAACAAAATCCGGCAATATTTCTTCTATTTGGGTTTTTATATTTTCCATGTTCGTTTGAGGGTAAATATAGAGACTATCAGAATTAATTTGAAGTCTATCTGCCCTTAGCTTAAGCTGGTTTGCGCTTTCTTCCGCCGAGATGTACAAAACTTTTTTCCCCGCTCTTGAAAGCTCACCACAAGTTTGAAGAGTAATTGTTGACTTTCCAATTCCGGGATCCCCTGCAAGAAGAATTAATGAACCTTGTACAAATCCTCCTCCGAGAATTCTGTCAAATTCGGGAATATTTGTACTTACACGAACACTTTCATCAACTTCTATTTCTTTGAGAAGTTTTGGGTTTTCCGTATTTATAAATTCGTTCGCGGACGCATTTGGAAGTTTTTCACTGAATTGAACTTCTTCATTTATTGTCCCCCAACTTCCACAGGACGGACATTTTCCAAGATACCCTGCGGTTTCGTATCCACATTGTGAACATATCCATTTCGATTTTACTTTTGCCATATGTGAATTGTAACACAAAAAAAGCGTCATTTAAGACGCTTTTTCTATTATTTTTCAGTTTTTTCTTTCTCTGATTTTCCTGTTTTGTTTATGAGCGCCGCATCATATACTCTGAGTGCGAAATAAGGTTGTTTTTTATCGTTTTCTTGCAAAAATAGAACGAAGGTATCATCAAAATAAAATTTTCTCGGTTTTTCTTTTCTTTGTGGCTCCAGCGAACATTTCATTGTTGCAATAGCGGCTTCGCTTTTTAATTTAACACCCTCATTATTCATTTTAAATTCAAGAGTCTGTATTGCATCTGAGATGTACATGTTTTTGCCTTGTATTTCTTTTCCTGTAAGTTCATCGTATGATTGAATTTTGTAAAGATTTATATCTGGCACTTTGAGTTCATCTTTCTGCCCGAATTCGCGATAATCCATGTAGGAATTTCTTTTAATCATCATATCTCTGTATAATTTTTCGAAATTCTTGTTGTCAGTAGTTTTGTAGAGATAAACGATGTCTTTACTTTTTGTTTTTAATTCAACACCGTAGTCATTTGAAGAGTAGTAGAAAAGAATTTTTACATTATCTCTTAACTCACTGTTAGAATGCTTGTCAATTCCGAAATACTTAACCTTTGTCGGGAATTTTGAGAACCTTCCGTCTTCAAGCTTGTCAAATGGTGCTTCAAATTGAAAATCTTTTTTTAGCATTGCGTAAACAATATATTTGTTAATATCCGGAGTCCAATCAAAATCATCAAGGATATCGCTTGTTTCATTAAATTTTTTCTTAAGCCCTGCTTCAATATCATCTTTTAGTTTTGGAGATACTGCACCATAATTTTTGTAGTATGAATTCGAACTTAGCATTGTTTCCTTGAATTTCTTTTTGTTAAGTTCTTTAACCATTTTGTTATTAGGGTCTTCAACAAATTTAACCGGTTTTTTGATTATATAATCTACAAAATCATTCCATACAAGCTGGAATGTTCCAACCCAAGCTCTATTTTGCTGATCTGTTTCGTAATTCATTGTCGGAATCAGTACAAATTCGGTATTTTTACTCTGTTTAGGAACTGCAAAAGCTGATGCTGTGCAAAGTGTTAAAATTGCAATGGCTGTTAATAATTTTTTCATTTTTTCTCCTTTTATTCTAAATTTAAAAATCTGAAAAACCTTTTTATATTTCCGACAGCGTTGTCGGAATGTGGAATATTTGCTTCTTTATAATATTTTTCGTAATTTTTTATTATATTATCCGGCAAATCTTTACCGCTTTCAAGTATTTGGGAAACCATTTCAAGATATTCGTCCTGTTCTTCTTTATATAGAATATCTCTCCTTCTCAAATCCTCGTCAGCCTCAAAATGAACAAGAGCATGAAAAGCTGCCTGAACACTTTTATCTTTTGAGTCAGGTGGAAAACTCAGTAAAGCCTCTCTTACATGCAAATAACCAACAAGAACTTTTCTCACAAGCTCCGCAGCAATGACACGCTCTTTAAAGTTACGGGTCATTAGACAAGAAGCTCACTGCATTCTTTTTCTATAAATCTTATCATAGAAGGCATATCTTTATTGAAGAATTGCTCAGCAACAGTGTTGATTGCCTCTACCGCCATTTCACGACGATTCATCGCCGCACGATAAAAGAATTTTTTACCAACCTTATATCGAACAAGAATACTTTTTAATGTTAATCTGTCCATAACTGTTTTTATTGTTGTATAAGCTCTTTCAATACCATTAGATGAAAGTTCATCAACCACATCCTGTATTGAAATATCAAGATCTTCACATTCGGCAGTAAGATTCCAAATTGTATTTAAGATATCAATTTCAAGTTTGCCGCAAGCCATTTTTTCCTCACATTTCTTATCACTAATAATAATTACTAACATCGTAACACAAAATATTTATATTACAAGTCTTTGTTTTAAATTTCATCAAAAACATCTGGTTCTTTTTTGAAATTTATTTTCTTTTTGTGCATTTTTCGGTTTTTCTGCTTAATTTTTTCGGGGAGATTTCTGTATGCATTGTCTACTGAAATCTTAGCGAGTGGCTTTCCGCTTCGTTTATCCATAAATGCAAGCCAGAAGCTGTGATTTATGTTGTCTACCGAAAATGAGATATTACCAACCATTTTATCTCCGGAGTTTATATGTTTGAACATCAATTTTGTATCACCGAAAATTGATGGTCTGAAAACCTTATTATAATCACTAATAAGAGCAATATCAAGTCCTGAAAAATTCTTATCTGAAAGGTTTGATATCATTACGGTTAAAGTAATCGTGTTTAATTCTCCAAACGGGTCTTCTTCATGTTTGATATTGCTGATGTTAATGTCGAGTCCAGGATAATTCAGTTCATGCTGCTGAAGAGCTGTATCTTTGTAGACGGGAAGTGGAACCGAGGTGTTTATTTTAACCCTTATTTCGTCCCCGGGAGCGATTAAAACTTCATTTCCTTTCCTCATCAATGCCATTCCAAGTCCAATGACTCCGCCGACAGCAGCCCCTCCGGCAAGGGTATAACCTTGAGAGGCAATAGCTGCTTCAAGTCCAAGCCAATTAAGAGCTATTATTCCGCCAACAGCCCCTCCGGCAAGGGTGTAACTTACATCTTGCATGACGATTTTGGAAGTTTCGACAGCAGGGTGAAGTTTTGTAGACATTTTTCCTTCAATAGGAATTTCTCTTCCATCAGGAGTTACAAGGTAATCAAAATCTAATTCAAGCCATGCTGCTTTCCCTAGTTTACCGGGATCTCCCGATTTAGAAATTTTCCCGTGAGCAAGTGTTCCTTTGGGAATAATTACGCCTTTATCACCATAGACTTCATTAGTGACTTCTGCAAAAAACTCGTCACCTTCCATATTAATGCTTCCGTCTAACACCTGAGAAACTGTCATATTTATAATATCTTTTCTCTCAAGAACTTCAATTTCTCCGGTAAACAAATCTTCCTGCATTTGTTGGTATCGGTCATTGAATTCTGCATGTCCCTCAAATGTTTGAGATGCCAATACAGGAAGGTTTATTGTCAGAAATGAACTTATTAATAATATAGCTGTGAATCTCTTCATATTTAACATTATACTACACGATTAAAACTATAACAATTTTTCAAGATTTATGATAATATAAAACATATGAATTGCAAACAAATTTAGGAGAATTCCATATGAATTTTAAACGTTGGTATGACGTAGATGTGACAATGAGTAGGGCAGTTGCACTGTGGGAAGGTGCAAATGAAGATTTGCAAACTGTTTGCGCCGACTATGTAATCGATAAACTCAAAGACATTGAATTTGAAATGTCACTTGATGAACAGTACAACTATATTATGAGACGGTGGTATGATAAAAATATCAGGGTATCTCATGCGATGGAATATTTAAAACACGCACCTGTCGAACTGCAAAGACAGCTTGCTCTTGACATCATTGAATACATTGAGCAGAATAAGGGTTAACTTTCTTAACAAATTAGCCATGCCTGCCAGAAAGAATATAAACTGATTTTATGAGTGACAGTATAAACAAAAAAGTTATTAATATATTTTCAAAACATAACGACACACAAATTCAATCCGGCAATGAAAAGATAAAATATTATGCGGGATTTAATTACGTGAAGCTTCGCAAGGACACGAACGGAAACAAATTTAATGCAGAAAATCTAATCAAATATTCAGAAAGCTGCCATTATATAGTGAGAGTTATGCGAGAGATTGACGATGAGGTTGTTTTGTATAATTACGATGTTCCGAACGCTGAATTATACAAGTTTTTAAAGTCGTTTGAGGAAGAAAACACTTTTGATGGGAAAATTATTGAAATAGAAAAATATTTTCCGGAAGGACTTGCTTAAAAATACAACTAATGCCGAAAATACATAGTTAGGAAGAAATAGAAAATGAATTGTTTTTTCAGGAAATATCACGAAAACCTTTATAACTGTACAAAACCTTATCAGTATGTTGGCGGAGAATTTTTGTCTCATAACAAAGATTTTGAGAGTGCAAAAATAAGATTTGCGTTCGCTTTTCCAGATAAATATGAAATTGGAATTAGTAATTTAGGTTTAAGAGTTTTATACGAACAGGTTAACAAGCAGCCTTATTACATGGCAGACAGGGTTTACGCACCTGAAAGTGATTTTAAACCGGAACCTTTGTATACGCTTGAAAGCAAACAGCCTGTAAAAAATTTTGATGCTGTAGGTTTTTCGCTCCAATACGAACTTGCATATCCGACTGTTTTAAAAATGCTTGAAATGTCTGGAATTCCATATAAAAACTCCGAAAGAACTGATAATGATCCTATAATTCTTGCAGGTGGACCGTGTGCATACAATCCACTTCCAATGGCTGATTTTATTGATGTTTTTATGATGGGAGACGGAGAAGAAGGAATTGTTGAAGTTTGCGAAATTCTTGAAAAAACGAAAGGGCTTCCACGCAAAGAAAGAATTAAGGCACTTTGTGAGGGTAAAAATTCAGGACGTTGGTCTGCAAGTATTGGTGGAAATGTTACAAAAAGAATTTCTCAGCTTGTATATGACTCTGCATTAAAAGCTTATCCTATACCGTTTTCATCTTCTGTACACGACAGAGCAATTGTTGAAATACGACGCGGATGTGGAAGAATGTGCCGTTTTTGTCAACCTGGGCATGTAAATCTTCCAATACGCGAAAGAAGTGCGGAAGATATAATTAAAATTGCAAAAGAACTTGTAAAAAATACCGGATATGACGAATATTCGCTTCTTTCGCTTTCTTCAAACGATTACTCAAACATAAATGAAGTAATAAAAGAATTGGCAGTCGACTTTAACGAGAAAAAAGTTTCTGTATCACTTCCAAGCCAACGAATTGACGGATTTAGTCTGGAACTTGCCAATCTGGTTCAGAGTGTTAGAAAATCCACTATGACACTTGCACCCGAAGCCGGTTCACAAAGACTACGTGATGTGATAAAAAAGAACATCACGGACGAACAGATTTTTAATGCGGTTCTGACATTGTACGAAAACGGCTGGTCGAGGGTTAAATTTTATTTTATCTGCGGACTTCCGACAGAAACTTTGGAAGATATGGATGAAATGGCAGAACTTTTGAATAGGATTAAGTATCGCGCAAGACTTTTAAAAAAAGAAAAAGGTTTAAATCACGGGCTGGATATAACCTGTACACTTTCAATTTTCGTACCGAAACCTTTTACCCCCTTCCAATGGCACGGTCAGATGAATTTGGATAAAGTCACCGAACATATTAATTACCTAAAAGAGAAAATCGCACACCTAAAAGGAGTAAAAGTTAATTATCACGAAAAATATGTTTCAAGAATTGAGGCTGCTTTGACACGTGGAGATGAAACCCTTTGTAAATACATTGAAGCACTTTATAAAAAAGGCTGTTATCTGGATGCGTGGGGTGAATATTTTGACAAAAATATCTGGCATGAAACCGCTGAAGAACTCGAGATTTCACTTCAAGAGCTTTCAGAAAAAACTTATAATATTGACGCGCCACTTCCTTGGGATTTTATAAATATAGGAGTGGATAAAGAGTGGTTTAAAAATGAATATAAAACAGCCTTATCAATCTCCGACTGTAATTTAGAGCATGTCGTTCCTACATGTGAAAAAGGATGCGTAAATTGTGGTGTTTGTAAAAATTTGAAGACAAAAAAAGTTCTCGCAAAGCCTTACAAGGCTTCAGAGATAGCTCAAACGCTCAATTTTGAACCAATTAATCCTAGTGTGCATGAAACCGATAAAAGAGAAGTTTTTAAATACCGAATAAAACTTACAAAAACAGGCATTTTGAGGTATTTTTCTCATTTGGATTGGCAGAATACATTTTTTAAAGCACTTTCAAGAAGCGGAGTTGATATCGCGTTTTCACAAGGATTTAATCCGTCAATGAAGGTTTCAATGGGAGTTGCACTGCCTCTGTTTGCTCAGAGTAAATGTGAACTGGTTGATATTGAGACTTATGATAATCTTGTACCCTCGGAACTTAAACTAAAGTTGGAGAAAGTAATGCCTCAAGGGTGCGAAATAATAAGTATTGTAAAAATTGAAAAATCCTCAAAATCAATTGATACTACTGTTTGTTGGGCGGAATACGAAGTAAAAATTTTCAATGACACACTTTACGATTTTGAAGATTTGAAGTATAATACGAACAGAGTTTTAGCTTCTCCGGAAATTTTTATTGAGAAGAAAAACAAAAAAGGTTTAATTAAAAAAACAGACATTAAAAAGTCAATAAAATCACACAGATTTGACGATAACAGTCTGTTCATAGTATTAAAAACCGGTCAGAACCTTGAAGGTGGCATCCAGTCTCTCAGAGCGGATGTATTGATGGAGTTAATTTCGCCAAATGTAAAGTTTGACATAACAAGAACAAGGTTTTTTGACGAATTTGGTAAAGAGTTAGAGGTTTAAATAAAGGATTTTTTATGAACTACAAAAACAACAATGCGAATCAGGCAGCTCCTAAAAAGATAGTTATTGCCGAGCGCGATAATATTGCTGCAGTTTTGGAAGGTAAAAAAGTTACGGATTTCTTTATTCACAGAGGAGAAGTCCTTCTTGGAGATGTTTATCTTGCTACGGTCGATAATATTCTGCCAAGTATTGATGCTGCGTTTGTGAATGTTGGAACCGATAAAATGGGATTTTTGCATGCCCAAGATGTTATGGGAAAAGGAAGTTTGAAGGAGAAACTTTCACCGAAACAGAAATTAATTGTTCAGGTTGTAAAAGAACCCACAGGACACAAAGGACCTCGAGTTACAACAGAAATAAGTCTTCCGGGAAGATTTCTTGTTTTAATGCCCAATGAACCTGGTGTAAGTATTTCCAAAAAAATTGAGAACTCTAAAGAACGCGCAAGATTAAAGGCTATTATGAACTTAATCAAACCTGTCGGTGTTGGTGTAATTATCAGGACAGAAGCCGAAGGACAAAGCGAAGCAGATATTCAGGAAGATTTAGAAATCCTTCTTGAAAAATGGAACAACATCATTACGGCTGCCGAGACAATGACTCCTCCAAATCTTGTGTATAGAGATCAAGATTTGTTATATAGGGTTATTCGTGAAGCTTGTACTGAAGATACAACAGAAATTATAGTAGATACGGCTTTTGCTATGAACAGAGTTCAGAATATTCTTCAAAATTGGCACATGAATAAGAACATAGATGTCACTTTGTACAAAGGAACGGAACCGTTGCTCGTGGCGATGGATATTCATAAAGAAATAAAAGCTGCATTAAATATTAAAGTTAATATGCCATCGGGCGGTTATTTGTTTATTCAACAGACTGAGGCTTTAACTGTGATTGACGTTAACAGCGGTAAGTTTACGAGCTCTTCAACTCAAGATGAAACAATTTTAAAAACTAATATAGAGGCAGTTCATGAAATTGCGCGCCAGTTAAGATTAAGAAATATTGGCGGAATGATTATCGTAGACTTTATAGATATGCTTTCTCGTGCTGATAAGCTCGCTATTATGGAGGAGTTGGAGATTGCACTTGAACCGGATAAGGCAAAACCGCAAGTTGGTCAACTATCAGATCTTGGATTGGTTGAGCTTACGCGTCATAGACAGGGACAAAGTTTGTCTGAAATTTTTACAAAAAAATGCCCACACTGTCAAGGAAGCGGTTATTCAATGATAGATTTCAACTTTGCTACTCCAACAGCAGAAGGGGAATACAGAGCGAAAGCTGCAAAATTGAAACTTCCTGTAAATAACTTTAAGAAAAATAACAACAAGAATAATAGAAACCAGTCCCAAAATCCGCAGGCTCCGGTTGAAATATTAGAATCTGCCACTCCGGTTTCTATTGAAGTTGAAAATCCTTCACAAAGTGCTATTCAAGAAGTTGAAAAACGGGAAAATAACAAAAAACAACGTAATAACAGGCGTAACAAAAAATTCAACCGAGAAGAACGTGATTTAAATACCGAAATTCAAGCTGAGATTAAGGAAAATCAAGATATTCCGACAGCTGAAACCGTTCTAAAACCAATGGAAGAGGTTAAGCCGGTGCTTGAAGCCGAAATAACAGAAATTAAGACTGCGGAAGAAACTCCGACAGAAATAGTTTCAGAGGCTACAAACACAGAACCGGTAAAAGAAGAAAAAAGCTCAAAGCCTGAAAAGAAAACAAAAAAAGTTCGCGGTAAACGTAATAAAAAGGCTGAAGCAGAAGCTTTGGCGGCATCAGCAGTTCAAGTAGTTTCTTCGGTAGTGGAAGACTCTGAACCAGCAATTACGTCTGTTACCCCTGCTGATACACCAATAGAAGAAGTTCAACCTGAAGAAGCGCCGAAAAAGACAAGAAGACCAAACAGAGGAACTTCAAAAAGAGGTAGAGCAAAGAAATCAAGTGAGGAAAAAGTTGAAGAATAGAAAACTTTTTAAAACTTTATCAATATTAGCTTTGAGTGCCGCAATTCTGGTAATTGCGGCTCAGAGTGGATTTTGTGAACCGGAAGCTGTTCAAACTGCAGCTCCAATGGCTGCTGATGCGGTTGGTCAAACTTCAAAAAATATCAACAATGAGATTATTGCGAAATTTGTAATTGCAATGCTTGGAGTAGCATTTTCAGCAGTAGCGTTATTCATCGGACTTTGGATTTACAACAAATTTTTCGTAAACAAATCACTTTTTCCGAGCAACAATCCTGATGATGTTTTAAATACACCGAAAACAGTCAATGAAGCAGTAATAGCTTTTATTAAGAGGAATAAATTGTAATGAAACCTGCGTTTGGCGCTATTTCAATGTTATTGGCACTTGTAATTATTGCTGTTATTTTTATTATAATGGTACCGGTTTTTAGAACAACTACATCTGCAAATTTCAGCAAATCTTCGGTAAAACAAGAAAATGTTGAAAAACGTGTCGATGAACTTGTAAAAGAAATTCAAACAAGAAAACAACAATCTTTAGAGTATTATAACAATATGCAAGATTAATCAGGAACTTATGATTGCAAGTTGTGTTGTTCTATTACTTCAATCATTTCCTTAATAATTTTGTTGTATGGGGTTGAGATTGAATGTTGTTTACCAAGTTGAATAATTTTTCCTGCAAAGATATCAATTTCGGTTTTGCGTCCGGCTTCAATGTCTTGTAGCATTGAGGTCTTACCTTCAGGAAGCATTGTGTGAAGCGAATCTATGGTATCTTTTAAAATATTTTCGCTATTTTTTACACCTTCTGCCTTTGCAATTTGTTGAACTTCTTTTATAACTTCTTTTGCAAGCTTCATAAATTTTTCATTGTTTAAGGCTTCATTGAATTTAAATCCAAAAATTGCCGTAAGCGGGTTTGCGCAGGAGTTAAGCGCAAATTTTTTCCATTGCGAATATATAATATCTTTTGGAATGAAATAATTTATTCCTGATTTTTTGAAATAATTTTCCGTAATTTTAACTTTCTGCTCCTGAGTTTTGTTGATAGCTCCGAAGTAAATCGTATTCACACCATCGTGGGTAATATTTGAACCTTCTCTCATTGCACTGTGACAAATAATATATGAATTGAGAACTTTCTCTCTTCCAAATTTTTTAGAGATAACTTCTTCGCTTTCAATTCCATTTAAAAGCGAAAGGATTATAGTATCTTCATAAATAAAATTTTTGAGATTTTTGCAAGCATCAGTAAGCCCGTCATTTTTTGTTGCAATTAAAACTAAGTCTGCCTTAAAATTCGTGGCAGATGGAAGAATATAATTTAAATTCAGAGGCTCTCCGTTATAGAAAATCTGATTTTGTAAATATTTTTTAAACCTTTTTTCATCGACAAGTATTTTTAAATTTTCATTATCGAAATTTGATATTATATTTGCATATATACTTCCAATTGCACCTATTCCGCAAATAATTACATTTTTAATTTCTCTCATTATTTCATTGTATCACGTTAATAAATTTTTGATTAAAATAATTTAACAAATTGGCAATTTTTATTAAAAATTTTTCTTTATATAACTATAGTAGTGTAGTTTTAACAGTGTGTGAAAATTAATGGGACTAGATTTTAATCCGGCTCTGCATGCGTGCGGTTTAAATCCGAATATTACAAATTTTCCACGTCCGAAAATCCCGACATTCGGACAGATTGGAAACGATCGTTTCGAAAGTTTGAACCCTGCACGTTTTACAAACGAAATTGTACTCACAAAATTAATAAATTCAAATCCCAAAATTACAGCGATACTGGCAGAAACAGGAACTCCGGTAAAACCAAATTTTACTGATTTAAAACCTCTTCTGGATAATCATTGTACAGATGTTCAAAATACTGTTATCGGCATCACTGAAAATCTACCGTTTTCTTTGAAGTCAAAAGTGGATATTCAAACATTGAAAGAAGCTGCATATCTTCATGACATAGGCAAAATTCTTATTCCTCCGGAAATTTTGAATAAAAACGGAAAGTTGAATGAATATGAAACAAAAGTTATGCACAAACATTCTGAACTCGGGTATGAAATTTTAAAAAATACAAATCTTAATCCAAAAACTCTGCATTTAATCCGTCATCATCATCAGAATGCAAAAAGAAGCGGTTATCCGTTCGTGAATAATGATTTTCGTGCGGATTTGGATTTACAAATTTTAACTATGGCAGATAAATATTCAGCACTTACGGAAAAACGAGTTTACAAAGATTGTATGACCCCTCAACAGGCATTAACAATAATTTACTCTGATGTAAAAGAGGGTAGGCTGCATCCATTTGTATTCAAAGCCCTTGCAAACTATGCACATAATTTAGAAAATAATAATTTAACTGTTTAATTTTAAACCTATTTTATCTGTTTTCTACTTTACACACTATTAAAATTACGCAAAAAAAAAATTTGTTTGAACTTATTAATCTTGGGTCTTAATTTACTAAAAGGATTGAACAAAACATAGCACAAAAACCATTAAAAAAATTTAATAAAAAATTTACTTTTCAAGGTAGAAAAAAAAAACTCTTTAAGTTAAAATATTATGGATAGAAAATAAGGGATATATCGATGAAATATTCTAAATATTCAGCAATAGTTGTAGGCAGCGGAATTTCAGGATTATATGCTGCACTAAAAATAGAACAACAGGCAAATTTACCCGACGGAATTTTACTGGTTACAAAATCTGCGCTTGGAGAAAGCAACTCCCGTTATGCTCAGGGTGGTATGGTTGCGGTGATAAAATCAAATAAGGATGATTCTACAGAGTCTCACATAAGCGATACAATGAAAGCCGGTGCCGGCTTAAGTGAACTTAATACTGTAAAATTTATTTCAGAAAGTTCTGATAAAGTAGTTGAAGATTTACTTGATTGCGGAGTTGAATTTGACAGAGATGAAGACGATAATTTAACATTTACTCTTGAAGCTGCTCACAGTGTAAGAAGAGTTCTTCACTCCGGAGGGGATGCCACCGGCAGAATGATGCAGATCGCATTAACAGAAAAAGTTAGAGAAAATAAGAATATTGATATCTACGAAGATACTTCAGTAGTTGAAATTCTTGTAAATAATAATGGTGAATGCAAAGGTATTATAGTCTTTAATAATTTGACACATCAATATGAAATTATATATTCATCAGCAGTAATTCTTGCGACAGGTGGTACCGGACAGTTATATAAATATACAACCAATCCGATAGGTGCAACAGGAGACGGAATGGCACTTGCTTATAATGCCGGTGCGGTAGTTCAGGATATGGAATTTGTTCAATTTCATCCAACGGCACTTGCAATTGACGGAGATGAAAACAGGTTCTTAATATCAGAAGCTGTAAGAGGTGAAGGCGCAAAGCTTGTGGACAATGACGGAATTGAATTTATGGCAAAATACCATGAGAAACGTGAACTTGCGCCAAGAGATATTGTGACTCGTGCAAATTATAATGAAATGAAAACCAAAAACACAGATTGTGTATATTTGAATGCCACTTGTATAGACAAAGATAAACTTGCAAAACGTTTCCCGACCATTTCGAAAAAATGTTTGGAACATGGTATTGATATTGCAAAAGATTTTATACCGGTTGCACCAGCTGCACATTATATGATGGGCGGAATTAAGACAAACCTCAACGGAGAAACTTCTATTAAAAATCTTTATGCAATTGGGGAAACAGCATCTACAGGTTTGCATGGCGGAAACAGACTGGCAAGTAACTCCCTTCTGGAATGTGTTGTCTGTGCTTATGAAGTTGCAGATTATCTGAAAAATATTGAGCTTCAAACTCCAAAACAAATAGACTCGAGTATACTTGAAACTATTGAAAAATATTCCGATGAAATTTATCTTGAAGAAATTGATGTTTCAATGATGAGAAAAAGGTTGCAAAATATCATGTGGGAAGGTGCCGGAATTATTAGAAATTCTGACACCCTTTCCAATGCATTAATTAAAATTGACGAGTTAAAAGCAGAATTTCACAGAACAGATATATGTCTTTCAAAAGAAGAATATGAGTTTAAAAATATGTTGCTCGTTGCTGAAATGATAGTAACATCCGCATTGAGGCGCAAAGAATCACGAGGAGCACATTTCAGAACAGATTATCCGGAAATTGATGAGGAAGGAATTCACAACTGCCTTACTAAATCTTCAATTCAGGAAGCTAAAAAATTTTTGAAGCAACAACATTGCGCTAGGTTAATGATTTGTGATGCTGTAAGATGCGAAATGCTTGCGTTGGAAGTTTAATAAAAAAGAGGAGAATAGAAAATTGTTGAATAAATTTATTATGGAAGATCATGTAAAAGCGGCTCTAATTGAGGACATCGGATTTGGAGACATAGCTACTGAAAATCTTGCAGAGGACACAGACAGACTTGAAGGTTATTTAAATACAAGAAATGATGGAGTTCTTTGCGGAGTGGAAGTTTTTAAAACCGTCTACAAACTTCTTTCAGACGATATAAAAATAGAATTTCATTTTAAAGACGGTGATTTGATTAAAAAAGGTGACAGGCTTGCAACACTTTCAGGTCCGGCAAAAGAACTTCTTATGGGTGAAAGACTTTCGCTTAATTATATTCAAAGAATGAGTGGAATCGCAACAGAAACAAGAAAATATCAGGATGCAATTGCGCCCTATAATGCAAAAATTGTTGACACAAGAAAGACAACTCCGAATTTTAGAATGTTTGAAAAACATGCCGTCAAAACAGGCGGTGGAGCTCTTCACAGATTTAATCTTTCTGATTGCGCAATGATTAAGGATAACCATATTCGTCTTGCCGGTTCAATAACAAAAGCTGTTGAAAAAATTCGTAAAAATCTGTCTCATGCTCACAAAATTGAGGTCGAATGCGATACCTTAGAACAAGTGGTTGAAGCTGTCGGTTGCAAAGTTGATATCATTATGCTTGATAACATGACGACTGCGGAAATGAAAAAAGCCGTTTCTCTTATTAACCATGACGCAATTGTTGAAGCCAGCGGAAATGTAAATCTCTCAACTGTTAACTCAATTGCTTCTTGCGGTGTTGATATAATTTCCTCAAGTGCAATTGTGGCAAAGGCTCCGGCTCTTGATATTGCATTAGATATGTAGAATATATAAGGTGTAAATCGTACACTAAATGTTAAGCACACAAATTTTTATATTCCTGTGTGCTTATTGAATTTGAGACTGTTTCACAAAAATATATTAACGGAATTGTAAACTTTTTTAAAAATTTGGGCAAAAAAAAATATTTTTTGATTTAGAATAAGTGTACAAGACATTACATTAAAAATTGGTGGAACATGAAAATTAATTTACTCAACAATAAAAACCCGTATTTATCGGGTTATTCGGAGGTTCACAAGGACTCGCAGATGTTCAAGGAGCGAACAGGTACGAGTGTGTGTGACAAGAAAAATACGACAAGAGGATATAATGTGAATTTTAGCGGTAATCCGGCGCAGAAAGCGAGTGAGGTTGCCGCTAAAAATTTGGGTGACAAAATCCTCACAAGCAAAACATTCGGAAGAATATTAGAATATGCAGAGGGACACCCGATTTCCTGCAATGCATTGTTCTCGTTAGTACTTGCAGGAATTCTCAGACCAGCAACAATTTTGGCTCTTCCGGGGGATGATAAAAACAAGGAAGACAAAATAAACGCAGCTGCTCACTCTTTTTCTTCGGCAATTATCGGATTTATTTCGGCAACAATCGTAATGAGTCCTTTCGATGCGGCTATGAAAAAAGTTAAAAACAATCCTGCAAAATATCTCGGAAAGAAAGCAGAATCTTATCTGGGAGATTTGAAAGCAAAAGGTCTTTCTAAGACCGCGAAATTCAAGAATGTTGAAACCTTAATGAAGATGGGGCCTGATATTGTAATCGGAATTCCGCGTTCAATTATCACAATTGCCCTTATTCCTCCAATATTGAAATACGTTTTCGGGATAGAGAAGAAGCCTAAAAATTCAAAAACGCCATCTCCGCAAACACAGGAAGTAGAAAATAAAAATACAGAAAAGCAGTTCGCTAAAGCTTCTTTAAACAGTTCCGCATTTAGCGCAGTAAAAGGAGGTGTTAAGTAATGTTAGTTTCATTAAATACTCAAAACAGCAGACAAAATTACAGAACACTTCAAAATAACAACCCGCAATGCTGTAAGCCGAAACCGCAAAACTTCACAGGTATGCAAAATTCTGCTAGTGCAATTGTTGATACAATGACTACAAAATCAAAATTTTTCCAACCATTTGAACAAGCATGGGATGGTATGACGGAATGGCTGGCTAAGAATTTCGTTGCAAGAGGAATGAATACATCTCTTGTTGGAAAATTCGCAAACAAATTTGAAAAGAGCAAATTAATCACAAACCATATTCTTACAATCGGTGCCGCAACAGGTTCCGGAATGTATATGTATAGAACATCTAAAATTCCGGAAGAACAAATGTCAGGAGACCGGAAGAAAATTTTAATGCTTAACCAACTTCTGACATTCGGAGTTTCAACTGCCGGAGCTTACGGACTGGATGGCGCGTTGGTCGGAAAATGGAAAAAAGTTACTAACAAATATGCCGAGTTATACACAAAAGATAAAGATATAATCAAAAAACTTGATGATATAAATAGAGATTTGAAGAAACAAGGCAAAAACAAAATCGATTTAATTGATTATGCTGCTGATATTCTTCATGATAAAAAATTTGTAAACCGTCTAAAAGGTATGGATTTGGCGAAGAAACTTTTGATTTTTACGTTAATTTACAGATACATTGTACCGGTTGCAGTAACTCCGGTTGCAAACAAGTTAGGTGACAAATATCTGACTTATAAAAAAGAAAAAGAAGCTAAATTAAACGGATAACCAAAAGCCCTGAATTTATCAGGGCTTTTTTACAATAGCTTCATCAAATAAGTATATAGTGTAAATGGTAACATGGTATCTAGGATACAGGTTTTGTTAATTCAGTAAAAAATTATGAATAACTTGAAATAAAAACCTTTTTATAGTAGTAATAATATTATAAGAAGGGGAATAGGAGTAAGGTATGGCGGAAGATAACGAGTTAAATTTAGAAGCAATTGCCGAAGAATATAATTTGTTTGATACCTCTGACGTAGAAGGAGTGGTTAAGCGCGTATCGGGACTGGATGACAAGTTTGAGAGAGAAGATTTGATAAAAATATATAATTATCTCCTTAAAAACTCCAAAAGCCCTGAAATTTTATCTTGCATTATTACATTAGCAGATAGATTCAGAAATCATTCTACTCTTGCAGTTTTAGTGGATACTCTTTTGTTAAAAAATATAGAAACAGTTGACATTGGTGTAAAAGAGAGTTTCATAAATTTGCGAGTAATGTGCGCAAAGGCAATTTCGAATTATCGTGATACGTCTGCAGTTACTCCGCTTTTGTATTGTCTTAACAACAAAGACGAAAATTATAAAGTAAGGTTTGCGTGCGCTGATGCTTTGGGTAGAATTGGTGACAGGTATGCTGTAGCACCATTAATAGATGTTGTTAAAGATGAGGAAGAAAAATCCGTTTATTTGAGAGAATCTGCAGTCTCGGCTCTTGGGATGCTAGGTGATATGCGAGCAGTAGATCCTCTTGTAAGTATTCTGGAAACAAAACGAGGTTTGATTGATAAGTTTACTTTTTTGAAGGAACGTGTAATAGAAGCACTTGGGAAACTCCGTTTGAATGATAATGAACGAGTTTTTAATGCTCTAAAAATGACTTTGATGGATCCTTCTGCGCAAATAAGGATAAATGCAATTGAGGCAATAATGGATAGTGAACATCCGGAAAGTTTCGATGTTATTAAAAATTGCCTTTTGGATGATGATGATGAAGTCAAGAAAAATGCGCTTGTTGCATTGTACAACCTTCACGGACGTTCTGTTCTTGATGAAGTCATTAGGGAGCCGATTTATTCAGATGTTTTGAAGATGGAAGCGGTCGCAATGATTGATGATTATGAAACAGATGAAGATGCAGCCTTTGCCGAAAAATTCAAAGAGGAATTAGATGATTAAGTCAGTAATTTTACTTTCAGGTGGGCTGGATTCACTTGTGAGTCTTGGATTGACAAGAGAAAAATATGGGGTTGAACTTGCCTTAACGTTTGACTACGGACAAAAATCAGGAAAAGCTGAAATTCAAGCTTCTGAAAAAATTTGCAACTTTTATAATTTAAAACATAAAGTTATAAAGTTGGATTTTTTGAGAGAAATAACTCATACGGCATTGGTCTCTGATAATGAAATACCGTCAGGTGACAGACTTGCAAATGCAGTAGAAAGTGCAAAAAATGTATGGGTTCCAAATCGTAACGGGCTGTTTTTGAATATTGCTGCAAGCTTTGCTGATAGCGAAGACTATGATTATATAATCATTGGAGCAAATAAAGAAGAGGCTCAAACTTTTCCGGATAATACAAAAGAATTTGTAGAAAGAATTAACCGCGAGTTTGAATTTTCAACACGAAAATGTCCGAAAGTTCTGGCGCCATTGATAAATTTCAATAAAAATGATATAGTGAAACTTGCTATTGATAATTTGATTCCGCTTGAACTTGTTCACAGTTGTTATAATAAAGGCGAAAAACATTGCGGAATTTGTGAATCATGCACAAGACTAAAAAGTGCTTTGTTGTATAATAACAATATAGAGTTGTTACAAAAACTTTTTTGATATTACAAAGAGAGTAGAAATGAAATACGAGTTAATAGAAAATGAAATAAAATATGAAGGCTATCAGTTATGTCCGCACTGGATTTACAAAAATTTCAAAATCCAAGGAGATGCCATCGTCGGGTTCGTTGGTGAATGCGAAGTTAAATTATCCGAAATGGTTGACATTGAAGATGTTATTAATAATGAACCTATTTATAGCAAAAAAATGCTGAGTTTTATTACAGAGCAGTTCAATGTAAATTTGGTTGAAGGTGTTTTTAGACAACGTTTGTTAGTTTGTGTAATAAAAGAAGCTCTTGAGAACCGAGGTTTTAATGTCAGAAGAAACGGTGATGATTTATTTATCAACGATAAAAAGTTAACTGTTTCAATTGCAACAAAGTCATTAACATCTATTCTTATTCACACCGGAATCAACATAGATTCCACAGGAGCACCCGTAAAAGCCTGCGGACTTGAAAATGATTTAGGAATTTCAGATATTGATACTTTTGCAAATGAAATAATGAAAAATTATACAAAAGAACTTGAAGATATTGTTCTAGCAAGCACTAAAGTCAGAGGAGTATAACAATGGAAGAATCTGCAAAACAGGTAATAAAACCGGATCATATAAGCTACAGAGAATATAAAAAAAGATTGGCGAAAAAACCTCATCAAAGTTTCGTGATTTTTGTTTCAACATTTTTTATTTTACTTCTGGCATTTTTAGGTATTGCTAAGCTGTTATCACCAAAAGTCGATATAGCTATCGGAGATACTCCGGAGGTCGTTAATGAGGCAGAAAATGATACAAGAGGCAATATCGATGAAAGATTGAAAAAAATTCAAGAAGAAGACAATAATTTTACCGGAGCTATTGATTCGGGATTTTCTTACGAATTGGATGAAAAAGTAAAAATTCCAAACAAAAAAGATAAGGATATGGAACCGTTGCAACAAAAAGAAGAACCCCCAATTGTACTTGATACGAAGAATGATTCGCTAATTCCAAACTCAGTCAAAGAGCAAATAAAAGAAATAAATGAGAAACATGCAAATAATCCGGACTCTTCTAAAAAAACTGTCGCAGCTCCGGTACCTCAAGTTTCGTCGAATGAGCAAATTGCTACAAAACCGACATCAACAGCACCTGTACCGGTACCGACCATGTCGGAGAGAACTTACAAAGTTTATATTGGAAGTTATGATTCCGCAGCACAAGCAGAGGTCGCCAAAACAATTCTCGCAGAAGCAGGGTTAAATCTGACCACTTTTGTAAAACATGTAAATGGAATATACACTTTACAGGCAGGGTCTTATGGTTCACAAGACAAAGCTTTTGAAGCAGCGCAAGATTTGCTGAAGAATAATTTTCCAGCAAGAGTTGTTGCCGAGTAACACTTTGTTTGTGCTAATATAGAAGCAGAAGTGTTGTATTTTTACACACATTTAAAAAGAAAAATATAACTCAATTAATAAAGTCGATATATAAGGAGAATTTATGGAAAGCTTAAGAGATAAGTATGAAGTTGTGATTGGTTTGGAAGTTCACGCTCAGTTGAAGACCAAATCAAAAATTTTCGCCCCGGACGGTACGGAATTCGGTAAGGAGCCGAATACTCAAACTTGCCCGATTACATTGGGTATGCCCGGAGTTCTGCCGGTTTTGAATAAAGAAGTTGTAAATATGGGGATTCTTACGGGACTTGCTCTTAATTGCGAAATTCCATCTCGTTGTAAATTTGATAGAAAACAATATTTTTATCCAGATTTGCCAAAAGGTTATCAGATTTCTCAATATGATGAGCCTATATGTGTAAATGGTCATATTGATATTAAAGGAAAAAGAATAGGTATTACCCGCGCACATTTGGAAGAAGATGCAGGAAAGCTCGTTCATGCAGGAGCTGCAGGTATTGCCGGTTCAAGTTATTCTCTGGTAGATTTAAATCGCGCGGGAACGCCACTTCTTGAAATTGTTTCAGAACCTGATATGAGATCCTCCGATGAAGCCAGAATGTACATGGAAGAACTTAGAAATATTGTTCGCTATATCGGTGTTTGTGATGGAAACCTTGAAGAAGGTTCTATGAGGTGTGATGCAAATATTTCAATCATGCCTAAAGGGTCAAAGGTTTTTGGAACCCGTGCCGAAATTAAAAACGTGAATAGTTTTTCAGCACTTCAAAGAGCAATTGAATATGAAATCGACAGACAAATTGAAATTGTTGAAGAAGGCGGAGAGGTTGTTCAGGAAACAAGATTATGGGACGACAACGCTCGAGAAACAAAATCAATGCGCGGCAAAGAAGATGCACATGATTACAGATATTTTCCGGAACCGGATTTAATGCCTTTGGAAATTTCTAGAGAATGGGTTCAATCAATAAAAGATAAGATGCCGGAACTTCCTGAAGAAAAACGTCAAAGATACATGGGATTAGGCTTAAGCGAATACGATGCCA
Source organism: uncultured Muribaculaceae bacterium (assembly GCA_964499135.1). Taxonomy (GTDB): domain Bacteria; phylum Cyanobacteriota; class Vampirovibrionia; order Gastranaerophilales; family Gastranaerophilaceae; genus Scatenecus. The sequence goes on along the minus strand of CAZCIW010000002.1, from coordinate 3,738 downwards.
GCGTAATTGTTGAACAGATGGGACTTGCATTATTCTTTGATAATGTTTTGAAACTCGGTGCTACTCCTAAAATTGCCGTAAACTTTATTATGGGAGAAATTGCAGCTTACCTTAAAGAAGAACATCTCGAGATTTCTGACACTAAACTTACTCCGGAAAATCTTGCAGAACTAATTTCCTTGATTGAAAATAACACAATTTCAAATAATATTGGGAAACAAATCATTATTGATATGATGAAAACCGGGGATAAAGCTTCATCTATCGTTGAAAGCAGAGGTTTGAGCCAAATCTCTGATGAAAGTGCAATTAAGACGATAGTACAAAAAGTTATTGACTCAAATCCAGAGCAGGTTGAAAAATATCGTGGCGGAAAAGTTCAACTTTTGGGCTTCTTTGTAGGACAGGTTATGAAAGAAACAAAAGGCAGAGCTAATCCAAAATCTGTTAACGAGCTAGTAAAAGAGCTTCTTGGTTAAGTTTTTAATTGATATGCCCTCCTTTTCTTTTTGGAGGGCAAAATCTGTAATTGGTGATAAAAATGTTTTTTAATGACAGTGAAGAAAAGAAATCTAGTATGGAAGAAGAAATTTTTGAGCAGGCATCTGTTCTTGAAAATCTTCTTTCCATGTACATAGATAAAAATAATGAAATTCTGATTGATATTCCTACAGATGTAAAAAAAATAGTTTTTGTAGCTTCAGGTTCGTCATATCATTGCGCAAGGTTTGCTGCGGATTTGTTTGGTAACATTGCAAATATTGAAGCGCGAGCGATTTATTCAAGCGAATTTTTGCTCAAATCGGTTGTTCCCAGTGAAAAAGATATTTTGTATATTTTTATTACCCAATCAGGCGAAACTTCCGATACAAATAGTGCTTTGATCAAAGCAAAAGAGTTCGGAATGAGGACGCTTTGCATCACAAACAGAAAAGAGTCAACAATCTGGCTTGCTTCTGATTACAGAATTGACTGCTGCGCCGGTGAAGAAAAAAGTATTGCAGCAACGAAATCTCTGACTGCGCAAATGCTTTGCTGCACTTTATTAGTGCTGAAATATGCGAAACTTAAAGGGGTCGATATCACATCAAATATTAAACATTTGAAGACATTACCTTTATTTGTGTCAAAGACATTTGAACTTCATGAGAAAGTGAAAGATGTTGCGAAATCGCTTTCCGAGTTTAAAAATCTTGTTGTGACAGCAGATGGAATATCTTATGCAATTGCTAAAGAAGCCTCTTTAAAAATAAAAGAAACTTCATATATAATTGTATATTCCAATATTCTCGGTGAATTTATGCACGGGCATGTTGCAATCTTGAATAATAAAATTGCACAGGTACATATTTCACTTGATGATTTGAGTTATAGCGCAATAAAGAACCTGAATAAAATTCAGGAAGACTACAACCCAACTCTTTGTATAGTCGGGAATTCAAATGAAAAAGTTAAATCAAATTTCAGTATTAATATAAATTGCGAATGCAGTGTTGTAAAATCGTTTTGTCTTGTAATAATTTGTCAACTTTTGGCATTAGAAATCGCTAAAAAATTAAAGCGTAATGTAGACAAACCACATGGACTTAATAAAGTTGTTAAGTAGTTACATTTTTTCGGCAAATTGAAATTTATAATTTTCTAACATAGATTTTATTGGAATTATTGTAAAAAGACAGTCGGTTTGATGATTTTAAACAGCAAGTTTGAGTATTTTATGCAACTTGAACCGTATAACCTAATTCTTTAATAATTTTTAGAGCAGTAGCTAATTGAGGCTGTTGTTCACCATTAAAAATTGCATAGAGATTACTTCTTGAAATACCTGTTTTTTTAGACATACCCAATATAGAATCTTTTGCTCTTACTGCGTATTCTAGAGCTTTTACAAACGCATTCAAATCATTGTCTTGCAAAAATTCTTCAAACCCAATATTTATCCATTCTTTTATATCTTCATCTGTCTTTAAGTCATCTAAAATATATTCGTTAAAAGATTTTGATTTTGTCATTTTTTAATTCTCCATTGTTCAAGAAGTTCTTGTGCTTTTTCTATATCTTTTGATTGTTTTGATTTATTACCACCATTAATTAATAAAATTATTTTCTTATTTTATTATTTTCTTCTGTATAATAAACCCTATAGCCTTTACCAAAAGTAAAACGTAATTCAGATATATCTTCGGATAACCTTTTACAATCTCCGAAATTTCCATATTCAATTCTAAGTATTCTTTGATTTATACGTTTTCTGGTAATGCTGTCTAAGGAATTTAACCATTCAATAATTGGTGCTTTACCATTGGGCAAGATTAGATATTCAATTTCATAATCATTCATAATTGTATTGTACCGTATACAGTACAATATGTCAACTTATACTATTCATTTCGTAACAATTAAGCAATTTTTGAAAAGAAAAATACTTTATATAAATGTGTAGTGAAATATTTAGATGAAAGAATTAGTATGATAAAAAGTATACCTAGCATAATTAAAAATGTGGCTCAGCCTAAAAGATCTCAAGCGTATTATGATGCTATTGCAAAACAACTTGAAAGAGGAATGTTAGCTCTGGTTGACTTACCTATAAACGGATTTATTACTTAAAAAATTATGGACGTGACCATCGGCAATCATAACATCTCCGGCTTCAATTTTTGAAAGATCTCTTAGGTTACAAAACCTTCAGAATATTCTCTTTTATATTTTTAGCGAGTCTATCCCATTCTTTTCTTGTATAAGGCAATGCTCTTAATATTTCGAGACCATTTTTCCCAAAAGTTTCCAACTTCCTTTGAACTCATCAATTTCAGAAATTATTGAAAGCATTTGATTGTTAATTTTAATATTAAGATTTTCTAGCATAGCTATACCCAATTAGACCTAATATGACCTGATAATATATCTTAATATTTATACAAAAAGTGCAGATTAAACAAAGAAATTGTGTAAAATGTACATTTGTGTTAAGCTATTTAAATCATAATTAGAATTTAAGCGTGCAAATGGTACGCGTTAAAGCAATTAATAAACCGGAAAGAAGTGCATGAACAATTTATATTCTGAAATGATTAATTTATGTCAATTATCAAAAACATTGAAATTTGAACTTCAACCTATCGGAAAAACTAAAGAGTATTTTGAGAAATATGTGTTGGAAAATGATGAAAGGAAATCAAATGCCTATCCGTTTGTGAAAAAATATTGTGATGAAGTTCATAAAAAATTTATTGATGAATGTTTGGAAAAAATTGACAAGATTTCATTTGAAGAAAAACTTGAAGAATATTTAATTGTTATCTCCGATAAAGATTTGAATAGCAAAAAACTTGAAAAAATAAAAACAAGTTTGCGTAAAATTGTTTCGGAAACATTTACGAAAGACAAACGTTATAAAGATATGTTAGGCGAAAAAATTCTTTCTAAATATGCGAAAGAACTTTATCAAGATGATGAAGAAGCAATCGCAAGAATAGAAGAATTTAACAAATTTTCTACATATTTTGTTGGTTATCATCAAACAAGAGCAAATATGTATGTTAATGAAGAAAAACATACAGCTATTGCATATCGTTTGATAGACGAAAATTTGCCGACTTTTAAAAACAATATTAAATTATATGCAAAATTTAAAGAAGTTTGCCCTGATAAAGTGCAACAAATAAAGGAACAATTAAATGTTAATCCTGATGAACTTTTCTCAGATATTAAACAATATTCAAAATGCTTAGCTCA
>CAZCIW010000001.1:0-165986 GCA_964499135.1 uncultured Muribaculaceae bacterium | reverse complement strand
ACCACCGTTAGAAGAGCCAGAATCTTCCGTCCTGCCACTAGACGATTCGGGAATAGCAACACCTACATTATACATAAAAAAAAAATAATGTAAATATGAATTTAAAAATTTTTAGAGTTAAATTTTATTTGGAAATAATTTTGTTTTAATTTGTTGGAGAATAAAACCGGAGTATGTTGTGATAATCATTGTAAGAACAAAGTATAAATATGTAGTTTGAACCGGGTTATAAATCTAATAGATATCGTGTTCAGCACGTTCAGCAATTGGAATTCCGTGGATTTTGAAAAATATTGCAGTAATCAGATACATTACCAAAAGGTGGTTTGCCATTATATGATATAGTGATTTTGAGTATAGGAATAAGGAGGAAACATTCCGAGTATGGAAAACTCAAGATGTCCTGACACAACAAGTAATATGGCAAATGCCTTTAAAAGATTTATTTTATTCGAAAACATTCAAAATTCCTATAATTATTTTTGCAGATATCATGCAAAAAATCAAGATTTTTCAATCCCTTATCGTAACCAAGTTTTACAGTGATTGTCAAGTCCGCCAAGTGGTATGAGTCCGTAGCTTTCCATAAGTTTGTTTATTTGAGTTATATCTTTTGTGAGAATCTTTTTTTTGTCGTTTTTGTATGCCTGATGGTGACTTTCTGTCAATTTAAGTAAGCCGTTAGATTGTGATATCATGTTATCAACCATTTCTGGAATTTTGTGTATATTCACTCGCTCAGATATATAGTACGGGTGTGCAAAACCTAAAACTGAGTCTTGATCATTGAATGCCGTGATTATTTCATTATAATTATTTTCTCCATGTGCAAATAACATGTTATTTTTTTCTGTTGGAGTATATTTTTGACGAATATTTGTGATTGCAGGGTCTTCATTTATCCAGTTTTCAATAAATCCAAGCTCCTTCATTTGTCCAAGCGAAGTTTGAGTACCTGCTTTTGTCATTTCTTCTGCATAGTATTTTTCCGGATTTAAATTCTTGCTTTTAGCGGTCAGGGATAATGTTCTTTTTGTTTGTCCGTAATGATTTAATTTCCAGTGAAAATTTGCTTTGTTGCAATTTTGATAAAATTTAAAAAGCTCTTCTTGAGAAAATTTTGTATCCGGATAAAGAGCTGACAAATCTGAGATAAAATCTCTCACCATACTTTCGCGCTTATTTTTAATTTTTTCAAAGAAATTTGAAACTTTTTCAGCAAACGGATTAAATCCAAATACAAGTACTTCTGATGTTTCTATGGGATTATTGTTTGGTTCTGTGGTTTTGTGCATAAAACTTAGTTCAGAACCTGTAATAAATCGGACATGTTTGAACTTTTCCGGGTATTGCGCAATTATACAGAGAGCCTCTCTGCATCCTTCCATTGTATCATGGTCAGTAATTGAAAAGATAACATTGTTTCCGGTTTTCTTGAAAACTTGTTCTGAATACTTGCTAACTTCGTCCAAAAATTCTGTCACAGATATTTTTCCGTCGGAATGAGTGGTATGCGAATGTAAGTCAGCTCTAAATATTCCATTTCTTATGTTTTCTTTATTCGCAACAAAATTTTCTTTTTTCAGGGTTGGTAAAATTTTTAAAAATTCTTCTTTTGTTAAAACTGATGACAAGGAAGCATCAGACACTTTTTTCCCTATAAGTTTACTGACACCGTTAGCCAACGATTGTCTATAAGAATGTTCAGGCTGAATTTGCGAATTTGCAGATAAGTTTGATTTTAACTTTCCGGATTTTACTATTTTATAGATTGCTCCTCCAACAACTGTTAGACCGATTGCTATTGTGATAATTTGAGGTGTATTACTTTTTTCACGGTCTGAGTCTTTGGAAATTTCCTTTGTCTTACTAAATGTATCATAACTCGGTAATTGAACTGCTGCTAGATTGACTGTATTTTGTTGAGTTAGACTGTTTTGGATTTGTGGAAACCTGTTTTTATAAAAAGATGTCATTAATGTTGGACTATTAACCGTTGCCATTAATTTCTCCCTTAAATATTTTGTTTGCTAACGTAGTCTGTTCTTTTATAAAATCTTCGTAACTGCAATTGTAAAAATATCCGAGCTCTTTTTTCTCTATTATTTTTGCCAGATTGATAGAATGCAAGATATAATTCAGAGCAAGCGCATTTCTACCTCCGGATAGCGCTATTGCCTGTTTTTCTATCGCTTTTGCGAATAATTGTTCCATATTTAAACCATTGTAGCTGTGAGCATTAACTGCATATGTTTTAGAAAACATACCATATCCGGAACTGTAATTAGAGTAATCTTGACCCAACAACGAGTCTAAGAATGGGTCAATATTTTCCGATATGTTAAGCATTGCGGAATTTAGGTCATCATCCGGATAAGAAGTTTCCCCTTTGGCATTTCTCAATATCCACTCAAATGTACCCATACTCCAATTTTTAAATTGCTGTAAATAAAAGTTTCCATATTCCTGTTGCGATTGTGCGTAAGCTTTTTGAGTTTTGTCTGTGGCTTTGAGTTCCAGCTCTTTTGCAGATTTAATGAAATCTTTTACGTTTTCAATTGTATATAGGTAAAGTGTTGGTACCGAAAGAATTTGCGCATCTCTTTCCAAATTGGAATCAATGAGCGTTGAAATTTGTCTATGGCTGTACAAAAATTGAAGTTTTTTTGATTCTAAATCAATTATTTTATCGTTAGGATTTCTATATACTTCTGAACAAATTTTGGCGTACTTAACTGCATTCTCAATATTTTCGGGTAGCCATAGGTTATTTTCAGTCTTTGAAAGAATATAATTTCTTTGACGTTCCAGAAAGTCTGCTTTATTTTTCAAGTATGATTTTAGTGTTTCTCTGCCATGAGCGGAATTATTTGTTTTAGCCAGATAGCTTGTTAAACCAGCTTTCTCAAAAATTAAAAGATTTGAAGGTAACTCGAATTTTGTTCGTAACATTTTGGGGTTTTGTTCCAGTATATCAAACTGTTCTGCCCATTGATAATCAATAAAACTTACTTTTCCCCCAGCTTCCAAAAGACAATTCTTTCTGTTTAAATCCATATGATTAATTCCGGACCTATCAAGCTTGTAAATATTGTCCATTAGACAGTGAAAATGGCTGTTTGTCCATTTCGTACTGTTCGGATGTGGATTTTCGCCATTTTGAAATGTTGAAATCATGTGATAATTTCCATCTTGAGTTTTTACGTAGGAAATTAATTTCTGAGTGTTTTTTAAATCCTTTGGCAATGTATACAGAGACTTTGCTTCATTTGTAAAGGTATCTGTATTACTTGATTTTATAACTTCATTACTGTTATTAAATTTGTAAACTGTTGCAAACTTACCTTGTCCGATTGGTGTTGCATTTGATTTTGTTCTTTCAAATTCATCAATCTTATCGTTTAAATAGGAATTATTTTCGCCGTAGATTACTTGAATAACTTTACTGCCAAATCGAATGTTATAGCAAAATCTGTCTGAATGCTTTTTTGTAAGACCATATGTTGGATTGAAATTCATTAAAACCGGATTAACTATCATAATTTATCCTTATTGTTTGTTATTAGTACATCACCATATATTTCTTCAATATTTTGTTTAGTTTTGAACTTTTTAAAATTATTTTTTGCATCGCCATCAGTGAACACGATTCCTGTGTTCTGATCTACGAGATTTTTTATTTCTGACAAATAATCTTTAGGAAAATAATCATATTCTCCAAATTTGTTTGCAGATGTTTTTCTTGCTTGTTCCAGATATCTTTTATAGGTTCCGACATCTTCCGCAACAGCAGCTTTACCGTCTTCTCTTTTTGCAATATCCGCTATCATTGTAAGATGATGACCGTTGTCATCCCTTAATCCTTTTGAGATGTTTTGATTATCTATTAAATCCATTTCTCTAAGTTTCGTTAATATTCTATCGTCGGCAGTTATTTGGTCTTTTCCTTTACCGTTTAAAATTTGCAATAATATCGGTAAATAACTGCCAAAGCTTTGATTGCCTTCTCCTGAGATTTGTTTCAATATTTCCAAAACTTTTGGATGCATAATGTAAATACTTGTAGTTGTCGCATATCTGTTTGGGTTGTCTTGAAGAGATAATCCTCTTATATAACCTTCTTCATCTTTATTGTTAGGCAAGTGACAAAATTGTTTTACGTAATTTGTTCCTTCATATTTGTCAAGTTTGATTATAGGAAGTTTTGTTATATCATTTTCTCCGATTTGTTTATAAACAACAAGCAATCCTGCATTCTTGTTTTCAAATTCTTTCAACGCGTATGACAAGTCTAAGTTTGTATATAAGTCACCTGTCGCTAAAACTAAGGGTTTATCCGTTTTTACCACATTGTTTTTTAGCGCGGAAAAGAAACTTCCTCCGGTACCAATTGGTTTTTCTTCAGTTTCTCTCAAATACATTAAATTAGCGTCTTTTCCTGATAATATCTTTTTATTTATAGTATCAAAAGTTCCGCTTTCGTTAGAATTTATGGAGTTTGGTTTTATAATGCCTGCTTTGATACCGGGGTTTAAGACTGAAAAATCAATTAATCTGTATTTATTTGTAATAAATGGTGTTGCAGGTTTTGCATCGTCTGTATTGTCTGAAATTATAGAAAGTCTTGAACCATATCCAGCCGCCAGACCAACCATTGAATATTCATTTTTTAATTGATCTTTATATTTGCCATTAGATACATCATTAAATTTTTCTTGTATGAAATATTCATTAACGGCATTCTGGATACTTGAAGCTTTATATGCTTCTGTTACATACAGCTGACCAAAACTGATATTGCTACGTGCTTTATCTACGTATTTACCTGTAGCAATAACAAAGTTGGGACTTTTTATATATGAATCTTCACTTAGTAAAACGGTGCAATCTTTATCATTCAACTCTATTGTGGGTTTATAATTACCTGTGTGCAAGTTGATTTGCGGTATTTCATCTGAGCTTTTTACCTTTACCGTAGCGATTGTTTGGTTGTTATTATCTTTAATTTTTAAATACTTGGAGTTATCGTCCAAATTTTTCACAGTAATTATGCAGTTTTGAATTTTTAAATCTCTATTTGTCGGATTGTAACGGGGGGTTATTGTGTCTTGGTTTAGATTGTTAATGTTTTTTAGGATAACTTGATTTTCATGATATTCAATATTTGTATCATTTATTAAATTTTTATTTGAAGTATTCAGTGAAGTTTCAAAATATTTATTTTCTGATTTGTAACTGTTTATTGCGGTTCTAACTCCTTCCGGTAAAGCCCCTCTTGGAATTTGAAGAATTTTATCGGATAATCCCGCATTTTTATAAGTGTCAACCAGATTATTCAGACTTTCGTGGGTATCGCCTATTACAATTGATTTTAACGGTAATTTTGCAAGTTCTTGTTTGTATTCAGGATTTGTTTGGATGTAGTCTTTTAAGGAGTTTAAATATTGTGCAAAATATGCACGTTTGATTTTCCCGTCAAGTTTTGAATTAACATAAAAGCGATTGTCCTCTTTGTAGGTTTTGGTTTCACTATTTTCTATATAACGCGGAAAATATTTGTCATTCGGTCTGGTTACATAACTTGCCGGATTTAGAGCTTCTTTATCATTTCCGCCGTCACCGGCAACTATAACCAAATCATTTTCTTTTTTCGCAGCTTCTAAAGCTTTTGAAATATCGTATGTTTTGGTCAATGCCGCGCCATAAACTACAGGTAATACGGTTAAAGATGGAAATCCTTTTGCGTCAAAATCAGACTCTGTTTCTATAACGATAGAGTGAATATTGTTGTTTTGCAAATGAGTTTTTATTTCATTTTTTATATCATTTATTACTTTTGGATGTTTGTTTGCAAGATTAAAAGTTATATTAAACCCTAACATTCCATCCTGTCTCATTAATGCGATATCTGTATTTTTATTTTGTTTAATTATGTTTTGAGATGTTAAATTCCCGTAATCTTCTATGGGACCGTTTGTTGGCGCTGACACTATTTTAAATTCTTTATCCGCGAGAATATCAATTAATTGGGCTTGAATCTTTGGTCCATCCCAGCCGTTTGAGATTTTTTCAATATTAATTCTTTTTTCTCTATTTACAGAATTCTTGTCAAATGGAAATGTTGAGCATGTACTATTGTTAAAAAATTCGTCTCCGCCGTTTTTTGTTATTATAGAAGATGGCATTGTCAGGGCAATTCCACTATTTCCGGCTTTTTGAAAGATGTCTTTTATTTCTCCAAAAGTTCTACCTGTTGTTAATTTAATATCCAAATTCTTATCAAAATCCTTTTTTAAGATATTAAATTTTGAAAAATATTTATCAGCATTTGATTTAGATTCGTTGTTTTGGAAATTGAAGTTTTGCGGATAGGGATAAAATGTACCGTCGAAATCACTATATAATGTGGTTTTTCCTGCGGTGAAAGAGATTTGTTTTAGAGGTAAAATTTTCATTGTGCAGCCTCTTTCGTTTTGTCGTTTTTGTTTTTATAGAGAGAATAACCGGCTGCAGCCGATACTGCGGTTGCAGCAGTCGCAACTATTATTGGGGTTTTACCTGTCTTGTGTACAAGTTTGTTTGAAGTTTGTAAGGGTGCAGAACTTTGAGAACTTTCTAAATGGAGCAGTTTTAACATTGCAATACTTAATCCGTTTAGAAAATTATTGTTGCTCTTTGCCTGTTGCTTAATCCCGTCCTTTATTGACATTAACAATTTATTTGGAGGTGCTACAACAACTTTTTGTAAGTCTTTGAATGCTTCACTAATTTCTTCTGAAATAGGACATATTTTATCTTTTCTTTGAATTACAATTGAATAGAATGGCAAATCAGCAATTTTTTGTCTTAATTTTGGATTGTCTGATATTTTCTTATTAAATTCATCTATCTTAATTGCTAACAGCTCTTTATTAACTTTTAATTTTTCTGCGGCTATAAGATCTGACGGATTTTTCTGAGTATACATTTTTTGATGATATATCACATCTTCAAGTTCAACTATATTTTCAGAAATCGACTTAAGGCTGTGATCTGCAAGTGGAACGTAGCTGAACGGATTTAACATTCTCATATCATTAACATCATCACCTGCTATAATTACCAAATCATTTGAATTTTGCTTTATAATTTCTTCTATAGCTTTTTTTGTATCATATAATTTGTCAAGTGGTCGCTGATTAACTTTTGGTAAAATCCTGAACGAAGTTCCTTTTCCGCATTCTGAATCGTGCGTTTTTGCAATTATTGTGCATATTTGATCCGAAAGATCCCTGTATAAATCACCTTTTAAGTTTTCAAACCAACGGGAATTTGACGAGATATCTTTGTTTAATGCTATATAAAATCCCGTTTTTCCGTCATCTTGTATTGATGCAAACATTGAACTGTTGTGGTTGTAATTTCTATTATTTAATTCTTCTGAAATCGTATGCGGGTAACTGTCGCTGAATTCGTTAACAGGGGAGTCAAAAACGTCAAATCCTTTATTTTTGAAGAAATTAATTATTCTGTTTTTTATCGTATCCGGATTCCAATAGCTTCTGTGTTTAAGGTCATTTAGTTTATTGTTGTTAAATATATTATCATTTGTTGCTTGAAGAGGGGACTGCGTTTCAAAAAAAGTTTTATTGTTTTTTAGTTGATAAATATCTCCACCATTGCTTATTATTACTTTTTCGGGAAGCGGAATTGTTTCATTGTGTCTCCGTATATGATTTAAAAAAGCTTCAAATTTGTGTATATTTCGTCCGGTTGTAATTACAAGTTCAGTATTTTCTTTGCCGGTATCAAAAAATCTTGCCATTTCACTAAAAGTCTGATGAAAATTTTCACGAGGGAAATTTTTTTCATCCGAGCAAATTGATGAATGACTGTAGGGCATATATGTTCCGTCAAAATCACTGTAAATAGTTGTCTTTCCAGCTTTAAAAGTTAAATTTGTATTTACTCTATTAGAAATTAGCATTATTCATTCACCCATGTAGCATTGTTCGGTATAGTTGTTTTTGTGGCTAAAAGTCCGTTTGGCAGTACTGTTTTGGCATTAAATTGTGCGTCTTCAAAATCAGTAAATGCGTCATAATCTATCCCTTTAAGATTTGTTTCTCTCAAATTAGCTTTTTTGAGACATGCATTTTTCAGATTTGCTTTTTGCAAATTTGATTTTGAAAAATCGGTATCTCTTAAATCTGCCTTTTCAAAATTAGAGTTACTAAAATTTATTTCAGACAGATCATTGTACCTAAGGGACATTTTATTGAAATCAAAATTAGACAAATTTTTACGTTTTTTTATTTCGATCATTCCGGCTTCCTCTGGATTAAATCCGTTTGGAAATTCCGTAGTATAGTCAAAAACGGCATTTTTCATATTTGCATTGTTAATATCAGCACCTGAAAGATTTGCACCTATAAAATTAGACTTATACATATTGGCAGAATTTAGTTTAGAATTGCACAACCACGCATTATTAAAATTGCAATGTGAACAATCCGTTTTTTCATTCATTTTTACATATGGCATAAACGCTCCGTTGAAGTAAGATTTATGCAAATAAGTATTCTCAAAATTTACATTTTCAAGATTTGTACGCGTAAATATAGAGCAGTCAAGCTGCTGATTTTTGAAAGATCGGTTTGACAAATCCGCATCACAAAAATCAAGCCCGAGATTAGCCTTAAACGATATTAAGCCCTTGGCATAATTAGCTTGAATGAGTGGAGCAAGTTGAATATCGGCTTCTTTATGTTTAAAAGGTGTTGCAACCGAAAGAGATGTCTTGTTTTTGTGTTGCCCTACACCATAATAATTGCAAGACAAAAGATAATCGGCTGCGCAAATTTTCATCAGAACACATACTCCTATTGAACACTACATCTATATTCTAAATGAAATAAATAAATATAAAAGTGTTTCTTAATATTTATTTACAAAAATTATAATTTTAAATAATTTTTTGATTAATATATCGATTATATTTCCTATATAGGTGTAGAATTCTTTCTCAAGATTATCAATCCGGAAAAAATACTTGCAGCCATTAAAAATGTATCTACGCTGAAGAAATTTGTGGCTATATAATTGTCAACTTTCTCCAATGCTGCGATAACATTCTTATTTTCAACATAAGGATTTACTTTGTTTTTTAAACTTTTTTTTGTTACGAAAACTATCCATTTATTTTTTTGCTAATATGTAAAAAATATTTAAGTGAAATAGCAAAAAAAAAATTTACGATTTTTGTATAACATGTAATTCAAAAATATAGAAACGAGGAGTTAAAATGCAAGTATCAAAAGTCTCTGGTTTAAATTCACAAATTTTATTCGGGTCTCCATCTTTTAACGGCAAAATTATTAATCCGAAAGTTAAGGTTTCGGTGATTTTGGCAATTTACAATCAGGAAAAATATTTGAATAAAGCGATTTCGTCATTGCAAAAACAAACATTAAAAGACGCAGAATTTATTTGTGTAAATGACGGTTCTAAGGATAATTCTTTAAATATATTAAAAGAGCTTGCCGCCAAGGATAATCGTGTAAAAATAATTGATCAAAAAAATCAAGGGGCAGGGTGCGCCAGAAATAACGGGTTGAAAAACGCGAAAGGAGAATACGTGGCATTTTTAGATCCTGACGATTGGTTTGAACCTGAAGCACTTGATTTGTTATATCAAAAATCAAAAAAACAAAATTGTGATGTTGTTGTATTTAATTTTAATAAAGTTGGGGAAAGTGGAAATTTATTGGGAAATTTCAACTTAAAAGAAATATTAAAAAATGTTTATGATATTAATGAGTCAGAAACTTTCAACTGGCGCGACATAAAATCAAAAGTTTTTGGGGGGCTTTTTCCGGCAGCGTGGAACAAATTTTATAAAAATGATTTTATAGCAAAAAATAACTTACATTTTACAAATTGTAGCCTTGCTGAAGACCACGTTTTTGTTTTTGGAGCGACCCTAAACGCTGAAAATATTGGTTATCTTGATAAAAATTTGTATAATTATCTAATTCATGACAAATCAATGTTGCATTCAAAATCTGATAAAAATTTATGTATGTTTAAGTCTTTTGATTCTGTGAAAAAACTTCTTAAAAATTTAGAATTGGACAAAGAACTAGCAACTGAATTTGACGCGTACATAAAGAGAATAGCGTTCTTTTTCCCAAGAATAAAATCATATTCAAAATTTAAAGAAGCATGCCAAAGAAATTTAACGGCAGAACAAAATGCTTACTTGGAAGAACGATACTCTGCTAATATGAAAATATTACCAATACTAAACTCCCTGATTGCAAAAAAGGGTACTCAAAATTAAATTTTAAACTTTAGAGTTTAGGTTTAACCTGTCTTCGGTTTTGCTCCTACATTGGCAAATGCCATTTCGTCGCAAAGCCTTCGTTCTCAGCTCGTTCGCGCTCGAACGCAGTTTGGCGTTCTCTTCGCTATCAGGCTTTTTAATTTTCTATTGTCTTGAATTGTTTTCTATACATATGTGCCTGATGCGATTCGAACGCACGACCTTTTCCTTCGGAGGGAAACGCTCTATCCAACTGAGCTACAGGCACAGGACGAAGTCCTGTCTTATACATCGGAACTATATTGTACAAGACCGCTTTTTTAATTTTTATACAAATTTTATAAATGTTCAACTTACCGCTTGGAATGCTTTTTCGCTCTGGAACGATTATTTACTCTAGCTTTCTGCTTTCTTTACGAAGTCCTGTCTTATACATCGGAACTATATTGTACAAGACCGCTTTTTTATTTTTTATACAAGTTTTATAAATGTTCAACTTACCGCTTGAGATAAATGCCGTGCGATAATCTCAATAATACTAAAAGAGTTGCTTTTTCGCAAGCAACTCTTCACTTATTTGTTAATTCAACTTACAAAAATTGCGATGCATCTACGCTTTCTCGTTCTTTTTCATCTTCAACTTTGAAGAATGGTACCTGTTTAAAATTAAACATGCCTGCTACAATGTTGCTAGGGAAAAGTTCACAAGCATTATTCATATCAAGTACTGCTGAATTATAAAAACGTCTTGCTGCAGCAATATGTTCTTCAACTTCATTATAAGTACGCATTGATTGTATCATTGTTTCATTAGCCTTAATTTCAGGGTAGTTTTCCATGTTGACCATCAACTGTCCCATCCCTCGTGAAACTTGACCATCTAATTGAAGCTTGTTTCCGATGTTCTCAACTCCGTCAGGAATGCTTACTGCTTGTGCCCTTAATGCCGTTATATTTTCAATCAAGCCTCTTTCATGTTCCATGTATTTTTTTGCAATTGTTAATATATTTGGAATTAAATCGTATCGTTTTTTTAATTGCACATCAATACTTGCAAACGATTCTTTAACCTTATTCCTTTTACCGACTAAGCTGTTATATGACACAATAATCCATAACAAAACTACAACAATTACACCAAACACAACCTGCAATAATAGATTTGTATCCATACTACCTCCATTTAAATCTACAAAGATTTTGCCATCAGCCAAATTAGCCATTATTTACACCCTCCTCTCGATAATGCTAACATATTTATTACAAATTGTCTACTATTTTCCTGCAATTACAACAGTAAAATCAGTGCCGCTGCAATAGTAATCGATAGGTTCGTAAACAAACTGGAAACCTATCAAGGACGGTGTTTTCTTTTTGAGCCAATTATAATATTCGTTTGTAACTTTTTTAGAATGAGCAATGAATTGCGTGTGAGTTTTGTTGACCTCTCCTGAGCAAGAAACAGTTATTCCCATAGATTTTAATTGTTCTTTAACAAGTTCGGCTTCACTTTCATATCCTTTTGAATACATAATACCGGCTTTTAGATCAGTAATAGTTTCAGGAGCTATTTTTTCTCTGTAAATCAAACGATTAACAACATCTTGCGTTTTTTCAGGGTCTAAAATCCAGTAGCTAATATATCCTTTTTTATTCGGCGCCCCAGGAAGCATTGCAATTTCAATTTTATCCATGTCTAAATGTTTTACCAATCCTGCATATTGCGTCAATTCATAAAATGTCATGTTTGTTTTAATATACTTATTTGCCACGGAAATAACTTCGGGGAGTTTTGCAATTGTCTCGGTTTTTTTGAAAGCTTCCATCATCCCGCGCAAGAACCATTGTTGACGCTGAGTTCTACCTATATCTCCCATCGCATCATGTCGAAATCTCAAATAACCTACAACCTGATTCCCGTCTAAATGATTTTTACCTTTTTGTAAATTTATAAATAATTTACCGGTAAAGTCATTATAGTGCATATTTTTTTCAACATAAATATCGACACCGCCAATGGCATTAACAATTTCTTTCACGGCATCATCATGAACCATGATATACCTGTCGATTTTAACACCCAAGGTCTCTTCAATCGTCCTAATTGTCATACCAATTCCACCGATTGCATGGGCAGCATTAATTTTTTGAACTCCATGGTCTCCCGGTAAATAAACTTTACTATCTCGAGGAATGGATAAGGCATTTAAGGACTTTGTTTTAGGATCAATATTCATCAAAATAATTGTATCAGTTCTAGTGCCTTCCCACGGATTGGTACCCTCACCGTTTGAATCAACCCCGAGAAGTAGAATATTTTTTCTTCTGTTCCCAAAAGGAAGTGTAAATTCTGCTTTCTCTTTTGTGTCATTGTCTTTTGACAAATTAGTTGAAAACTTGGTCAAAAAGTTGTCTTTACCAAGATGTTCTTCAAGAAACTTCTGGTTGTCTGCAAGTACAAAAAAGCTTAGCGCGGCACCAATTATAAAAATCGTAATGACAGTCATTGTTCTTAAAAACGCAGAACTTTCACGTCTTAAAAGTTTTGCTCTTTTTAAGTATTTATCTTCAATAGCATTATCAGAAGTGTTTCTTTTAGGTCCTTTATTTGTATCAGTGTTCATTAATTAATATCCTCAATGTAAAATATTATGATAATATCATATAATATATTTTAAGTTTGCATATACAATAATTTGATGATTTTCATCTAAAAAACTTTTATAAGAAAAGTTGACACCAGCGTGAAATACACAACAAGTCCGAGTACATCAATTGTTGTTGCAATAACCGGACCTGAAGCAATTGCAGGGTCAATTTTCATCGACTTAAGCGCAAATGGTGTAAATGTACCAATAACTGTCGCCATCGTCATATTAATCATCATTGCGATGCCCACTACAACGCCGAGTTCAATTGAGTGCTGCCATCCGAAAGTAACGAGAGTAACAAGCAGACCAAAAATACTGCCGATAATCATTCCGACAATCATCTCCCTAACTATGTGATAGAAAGCTAAACTCATAGTAACCTGACCAGTAGAAAGTCCTCGAACCATAAGCGTAATACTTTGGGTTCCAATATTTCCGCCTAAACCTGCAAGTAGAGGCATAAATATCGCAACAACCGGCAATGCTGCAATTGTATGATCAAAATAATGAGCAACATTTACAGCAACAAACTCGCCCAGCAGAGTTATAAATAACCACGGAGTTCTTGCTCTAATAGCATTTAAAACATTACCGGAAAGAATTTCATCTTCATCAACGACTTCTGTCGAAATACCGGAAGACTGATAGATCTCTTCAGTGGTTTCTTCTTCAAACAAATCATGTACATCATCCCAGGTAATCATTCCCTTAAGCCTGTTATAAAGATCAACTACAGGAAGAGCATTATATTGATATTTCATAAATTCATCAATAATATAATCACTGTAATCATCAACATGAAGCTTAACAATATCAGAAATCATTATATCTTCAATCTTTTTGTTAGCAGGAGAAGTAAGAAGTT
Source organism: uncultured Muribaculaceae bacterium (assembly GCA_964499135.1). GTDB lineage: Bacteria > Cyanobacteriota > Vampirovibrionia > Gastranaerophilales > Gastranaerophilaceae > Scatenecus. The sequence goes on along the minus strand of CAZCIW010000001.1, from coordinate 152,167 downwards.
TTCTAAGCGAAACAACACCCAATAAATGATTTTGTTTATCAACCACGTATATATAATAAAGTTCAAGATTATCTGTCTCTGCCTTAACTCTTATATAATTCAAAACTTCTGAAATAGTCATATCTGAATTCACGGTAAGGACAATTGGGTTCATAATACCACCCGCAGTGTCTTCGTTATAGGTAAGAAGTTCTCTTACTTCTTCCGAAAATTTGTGAGGAAGCTTATCTAAATAAGTCTCACTTTCATCTTCTTCCATATCTCCCAAAACATCTGCAGCAGCATCGTGAGGAAGTTTCAAAAGTATTTTTGAGGCGACTTCCTGATCTATATCGCCCAAAAGTTCGACTTGCATTTGTGGTGAAATATACTCCATCATTTCAGCGGCTTTTTCAATATCAAGAAGTTTAAAGCAAACAAGTCTTTCTTCAGGTTTTAACTCCTGAAAAATATCGGCAAGATCGGCGCTATGAAAACTTGCCAACTCATCTTTAAGCTGCTCAAGAGTTTCATCATCCAATATTTCCCTAATTCTTTCTAGTACATTTTCCAGATTCATCATAACAATGTAATTATAATATAAATAAAAAATTTTCGCTAAAAAATTAGCACAGCGAGTATTGCAAATATTATCAGAGGAATATTGTAATGCAAAAATGTTGGAATACAGGTATCTTTAACGTGATCATGCTGCCCGTCGACATTCAATCCGGCAGTTGGACCGAGAGTAGTTCCGGAAGCGGGTGAGCCGGCATCCCCAAGAGCTGCAGCGGCAGCAAAAACGGCAATTGCTTCCATCGGATTGAATCCCAAATTAATAAACACCGGCACAAACAGAACTGCCAATATCGGAATTGTACCGAACGAAGTTCCAATGCCGATGGTTATAAACAACCCAATTAAAAGCATCATAAATGCTGCAACAATCTTTGAGCCCATCATTAGGGGTAAAACACCATGTACAAGAACTTCTATTCCTCCTGTAGATTTTAAAACTCCGGCAAAACCCGCAGCCACAAGCATTACAAATGCAACGTATCCCATCAGTCCGATACCTTCATTAATCAAGGCATCCATTTTTTCAGGATTAATTGCGCGCGTTCCAAAAATTATACTTAACCCGATTAAAGCACCAAGCGGCAAAGATTTTGTCCAAAGTTGAACCAGCAGTGTAGCTATTGCCGCAAATAAAGTTATATAATGACTTCCTGTAAAGCGCAAAGAACGCCGTTTTTCCTCTCTGAACGGAATATCTGCATATTCTCTAGGGCTTCTGTAAGATATAAAAATAGCCCACAATAGTCCGCAAAAAAGCCCGACTCCCAAAATCCAAACCGCTTTCCAAACATCCCCCACGGCGACACTTATTCCATTTAAGGTCATGTTATCAGCAAGAAGTCTTTGGAAAATTAACCCAAAACCTGCCGGAAATACAATATAAGGAGTTACCAATCCAAACACCAGTGCGCATGCAACAGAGCGTCTGTCTAGTTTTAACCTGTTCATCAGACTGATTAAAGGAGGAATTATAACAGGGATAAATGCAATATGTACAGGAATTAAGTTCTGGGAAGCACATGCCAGCAATGTAAGTACAAGTAAAAGCATAAATTTATTGTTTTTAATTAATAAAGCAATCCTTTTGGCAAGAACATCTGCGAGTCCCGTATGCGCCATTGCTGCTGCAAAAGTTCCAAGAAGAATGTAACTCAAAGCTGTTTCACTATTCTGCCCCATTCCGTTTATAAAAACATCCATAATGTTACCGGCATGCATTCCGGCAGTTTTCCCTGCAACTAATGCGGAAACAATAAGTGCAAGAAGTACATTAACTCTGCACAAACAAAGTACGCACAGCAATATTACAGATATAATAATGGGATTTATCAACAATTCCATAGGTTACATCAGCCCTCAATATCACGGATTAAACGGCTTTTTCTGCCGCAGGATTTGTCCTCATCACAAAAACCCAGACGTTCGCACTTTGGAACGAGATAAGGTTTCAGCCACGCTTCTTCAGCAATCAATGCTTCGCACATTTTCCTGACAAGAGTTCTTATTTCATACTGCGCGCGAGTGCAAAGTCTAAGGTTTGCGACATGGATAAGTTCTCTCAAATTCATACTAACAACAAGTGAACTTGCGGCAGCATTTGGAAGCACAAATCTTGCGTCTTCGGCAGGAATTCCAGCCTCTACAAATTCCTGATACTGTTCGGAAATTTTTCCCATGAACGCAATATATTTTTCTTTTAATTCTGGATTTTTTTCTATTGTCGGAGGAATAATATAATCAAACTGTCCTTTTTCTTTAACATATCTTTGGGATTTTTGTGAAAAAGACATATGACGGTGCCTTACAAGTTGGTGTGTGCAAGCTCTTGAAACATTTGATATCGCAAAACTTACTTGAATATGCTCAATTGTGGAATAGTGACCGGATGAAATTACTCTCTCAATAAGTTTGAGCATTTTTTCTTTGTCGTCAGTACTGTTATAAATGTTAATCGGGTAATCCGCACTATAACACGTTCTGCATGCAGTATAAACTGTTTTCAACATATTTTCCGGCTTTGAGATTAAATTAACTACCGGCTGATTATTTCCTTCCATCATATTCCCTCTCCCTAAGGCTTGTTATACACTTACCGACAATAACTTGCCGGTACATTAACCTAGAAAAATAATACCACACCTGAAACTAGGAGTGGTATTATTTAAAATTTTTGTTACAAAAAAGTGTCTTAAAATTTTTACGACACTCAAATTACGGAACAAGTGGCTACGCTTGTTTTTTGCCGTAACGTTTGTTAAATCTTTCAACTCTACCTTCAGAGTCAAGGATTTTCTGCTGACCAGTATAGAACGGGTGGCAGTTGTTGCAAATTTCAACAGTGATGTTATCCATAACAGAACCTGTTTCAATTTCGTTTCCGCAAACACATTTGATTGTCATTTTCTTATAATCTGGATGGATTCCGTCTTTCATTTTTAACCTCTTTCTATTTGTTCAAGATTCCAAACTTGATAGTTCTATTTCGACTAATACCATCTTATATCACTGAATAATTTTTAGCAAGTGTTTGTAATAAAATTCTAAACTCGAATGCGGAAAAACTTCCAAAATTTGTCAATTTTTGTGTTCTTTCGCATCCTCTATATAATGTAACAATTTGTAATTATTTTTTTTAAAATGTTAAAGTTTTTTTAATTTATGCCGATGTGTAAGTAGAAAGGACGTACGTAGGTAATATGTCAGAACCGATTGATATTAGTAAATTAAATGGCATAATGCAAATAATCGCAAAAAGTTGCGATATTAATAATGATGGAAAATTAGAAAAAACGGATTCTTTAGATGAGATAAGTTTATTTGAGCAGAAAAGTTTAGATTTAAATAAGAAAGTATCAACTCCCTCCAGTATATTTCAGCAGGAAATTATTGCTAAATCTGATAACACTCGTGTTGCACGTCCGCTTCTTGAAAATGAATTAATGTTTAATACGCGTGAGTTAAAATTAGATGAGCCTGCTCAGAAGAGGTTATCAATCTGTAAAAAAATGCAGGAAAAATGGTGTGGCACTTTCAAGAACTCTTCATTAAAACAAGAATTTTTCTTAAAACTGTATGATGTTATAGATATTCTAAATATCAAAATAAGTGATAAAGATTGGGATAAAAATCATTATTCATCAAAAAAAGAACAGGCTATGGACGAAATGCTTGCGATGTTTGCCGGAGAGTCGCAACTTAATCCAAGAGAAATAGGTTATGTGAAGAGAGTTCCTACTTTTTACGGATTATTCCAATTATCTCAAGATGGGTTAAATGCGGCTAAAAAATATGCAGCTGATCATCCTGATGTTTCGGGTATGGATGGTGTTAGTCAAACTATGACTCTTAATAAATTTAAAAATTTAAGAGGAGAGCAACAATTAGATTATTTTGTTGCATATATTTGCGCAAGTAAAGCTGCTTCCAAAATCTCTGAAAAAGAAAATCTTAGTCCTGCAAAAATTTGGTCAATGGTTAAATTACCTAATTTAAATGAAACCAATCCTCAAAAGAAGGCGCGTAGAGAAAAAAATACTGTGCAAAAACAAGATTCAATTTCGCATATATTTAGGAATAATAAAATTTCCAGAGGTTAAGTTGAATTTTTAATATTGTTGTAAATATTTATTATGTTTTTTTATAATATTTTCTAAAATTGGCAAAAAATTGTTTGTAAATGTTTTTATAGTAGTATGGAAATACAAAATGTTACTGCAAATTATTTTTCGAATACACCGGTTAGGATATCTGCTAAGCAGTCTTTTACCGGATTTTGTCCTATTGAAACAATCAAACATTATAATGTTGGAATGATGGCAAATGGCATTATTGGAAAAGTGCGTGTTTTAAAAGCCGATGGTGAGCCGGTATTCTTAGATGTGGAAAAGTGTGTTTCAAGTCTCGGTGAAAACTATAAACTAAAAGACTGTGTCGGTAAAATTATCGGTGAAATAAATTTAAAAATCAGAAAATCTGAGTGGGGAACAGAAAAAGATTGCGGACATATATTTGTTGATGAACTTAGAAATTACTCAAATCCACGTACTCCGTATTATTCTGCCGGATTAGAAGAATATAAAGAAATTGGTACCAGACTTTTGCAAATAGCGCAGCGTAGAAGTGATGAATGTTTATTAAACGGGAATATCGAGTTGATATCAAAAAATGAAACTATGCCGTTCTATAAAAAACTCGGATTTAAGCAAATGCCATTTGTCTCAAAATTTTGCAATCCGAACAAAATGTATCTTCCTCCTGAAGCTAAGGAACCACTTTCCAAAATGTATGGCGGGTTGTAAGCATTACTTATGGATAAATGATAGTGCTTTGAATTCTTTTCATAGTGTTTTTTTAAGCTTTAGTACCATATCGTCAAGTATTTCCAGAGTGCTTTTGTTCGGTTGAGTAAGAACCTTCTTTATGTTCTGTTCAAAATCTTCAGGAAGTCTTGAACAACGTTCTTTTGCATATTTAACTAATTTCTTTTCTCCGGGGTGTAACATTTCATTATTGGCAAATATGATGTCAAAGTAGCTTTCCATAAACGCAGCAAGTCTGTGGTTTATGCTGTTAAAATCATCTCTGGCTATAGCATTTTTAATTTGTTCATAGTATGAAGCAAATGGTTTATCTTTCAATAGCATCATGTTTCGTTTAATTATATTTTGTTTTAATTTTTTGGGATAAGGTGTGTTTAATTGTTTCTTTATATCTGATAGCCAACCGTCTTTATCGTAGAGAGATTCGCAATTTTTCAGTGTAAATAAAAAGCAAGTTGTATATCCGTTTGAGGCATTGTGATTTTGCCATACATTTTTAAGGTTATTTGTCATCCATTTTTTATCGGCATATAGTATATCCAGTTGTTGCTTCATTTCGTCAACGTAAAATTCGTCTCCGGGACCAAAGTATTCGCATCCGACTTCATAATTAGTCGAATATTTTTTTACCAGTTTTAACCTGTCTTTCACCGGAATTTGTTCATCAACAAAAATATCTATGTCAATATCGGATCTTTTATCTGCGGTTTTAGCTTTATTGGAACCTGCTATAGCTATGGCTCTAACTTGTGGAAACTGTTTGAATTCTTCTATTATTGCCTTAAAAGTTTTATCGTTTGCAAAATCCATTTTTTTAACTCCGTTAACATCCATTTTAAATATATCTGTATTAATAGAATTATACATCGCGCAAAAAAAATAGTAATGTGTTATTGTGAAAATATTTTTCATTTCTGTAAATGCTGTTTGGGCAATAATATTTAAAGTACTTATTATCTTACGCTGATTCCTTCATCCAGATATTTGATAAGTGGGTAAATGAAAAATTCGATAATTCGTCTTTCGCCGATTTCTATTTCAGCGTTCAATGTCATACCGGTTGAAATTTTTTCTTCTTTTCCGTTTATTAAAAGCGTGTTTTCATTGGGTATAATATAAATTTCATATACAGGTCCGAGTTGTTCGTCATCAATGCTGTTTTTCGAAATTGATTTTACAGTTCCTTTCAAAATTCCGTATTTTTGAAAATCATAGGTGTCAATTTTTATCGAGACAGGCATTCCCTTTTTTATAAAACCAATATCTCTATTTAAAACTTTTGCTTTAATTATAACCGGTGCGTTTGCGGGTGTAAGCGCTATAATAGCCTGTGCCGGAGTCACAATCCCACCTATGGTATGGATGAATAATTTATCAATATATCCATCACAAGGCGCTGTGATTTTTTGATTTTTATTACTGAATTCGATTGATTCTATGTTTGCAGAAAGTTCGTTTATTCTTTTTTGCGTTTCAGATAAAGTTGTTAAATTTTGTGCTTTAAAATCCGACTTTAATTTTGCGATATAGTTTTCAATTTCTTTTATTTGAGTTTGAAAACGTTTTATGTCCGCTTCAATTCTTATTACTGATTCTTTAATACTGTTTGCTTTTTCTGTCGCGTCTCTGTACTTGTTATATTCAATTATATCAAGTACTTCTTCCAATTTATTCACTCGTTCGTTTGCGTTTTTTAACTGAAATTCATAATCTCTTTTTTGAGCCAAAGCTGAATTTATTTGCATATTCAATTGTTTTATTTGGTTGTTTTTTGCTAAAATTTCGTTGTTTAGTGACTCTAGACTTTCTTTGTATAGTTTTTCCTGAATTTCTTTTTCTTCATTTTGTTCGTCGTTCGAAATCTTTAGAAAATCTGACAATTCTCCGCCAGATTTTAAACGTTTTGCTTCAATTTTTGTTTGAGCAAGATTTCGGCTTAGGGCTTTTATTTGGGCATCGGTTGCAGAAGTATCAATATGAATAAGAAGTTGATTTTTTTGAACAAAATCACCTTCTTTCACGAGAATTTCTTTTACAACTCCTGTTTCAAGTGGTTGGATAATTTTTGCCTCTCCTTCGGGAATTATTATTCCTCTTGCGTTAATTACGATATCTATTTTCCCTATAAATAGCCAGAAAAAAGTTATTATGAGTAAAGAAATAATTGTCCAAAATGTGTATCTGCCGAGTGGACTTACCGGAGATTCCTCAATTTCGCTCAGAAGAGGCTTAAATTCATATGAATCATTTATCTGTTTTATGCTATTAAGAATGTGTTTTTTAATCTTAGTTAACACTTGAAAACTCCTGTTGGCTGTATAAAAATCTATAGTAACTTTTTTCTTTTTTTATCAAATTCTTGTGGCATCCTGCTTCAATGATTTTACCTTTATCCATTACAAGTATCACATCGCAGTTTTTAACGGCAGAAAGTCTGTGTGCAATTATAAAAGTTGTTCTTCCTTTCGTAATTTTGTTCATATTGTCTAAAATTATTCTTTCCGATTCATAATCAAGTGCAGAGGTTGCTTCATCCATAATAAAAATTTTCGGGTTCGTAATCAAAGCTCTTGCAATTGCAATCCTTTGTTTTTGTCCGCCGGAAAGACTGGAACCACGTTCGCCGATAATTGTTTCGTAGCCTTCAGAAAATTCCGAAATAAATTCATGAGCTCCAGCCATTTTTGACGCGTGAATTATATGTTCAATAGGTGCATCGGGTTTTGCAATTGAAATATTTTCCCTTATTGTGCCGGCAAAAAGATAATTTTCCTGCAATACAACTCCGATGTTATACCTAAGCCAAGTCGGGTTCATCTGTCTTACGTCAATTCCATCAATGTAAATAGTTCCTTCGTTTGGAAGATATAGCCTTTGAATAAGTTTTGTAATTGTGCTTTTGCCACTTCCACTTTTTCCTACTATCCCGATACTCATACCCGGAGAAACAGTGAATTGAAAATTGTTTATAACATAAGGTGTGTTAATCGAATATTTAAAGCAGATATTGTCAAATCTGACAGCACCTTGAATAACGGGAAGAGTAATACTTTTACTTGACTGAATTTCTGCGGGACAATTTAAAATATCACCAAGTCGGTCTATTCCTAAAAGGCATTGCTGAAATTCGTTCCATAAATTTACAAGTCTAAGAACCGGTGCCGAGAATTGGTTTGAAAACATTTGAAATGCAATTAATTGACCGATTGTTAATTTGTTTTCAATAACGAGTTTAACTCCGAAATACAAGATTGCAATCGTCATTGCTTTTTGAAACATATTTGAAAGTGCACCTGAAATATTACTCATATTAGATAGTCTGAATGTGGAACTTATGTATTTGGCAAGACTATCTTCCCATTTCTTTTGCATACTTCCTTCAATAGCAAGTGATTTTACGGTCTGAATTCCGGTCACGGCTTCCACAAGGTATGAATTTGACTTTGCTCCCATCTGAAATTTGTTTTCAAGCCGTTCTCTTAATTCCGGAGTTATAACTAGATAAAGAATGGCTATGATTGCAATAAATCCTATTACAAGAAAAGTTAATTTTGGACTGTACAGAAACATCATTATTATAAACACAAATGAGAAAAATAAATCTAAAATAACAGAAATTGTTTTACTTGTTATAAACTCTCTAATTTGATCAAGTTCGCGAACTCTTGTTATAATATTCCCGACTTTTCTGTTTTCAAAATACGTAAATGGTAGAGAAAATAAATGCTTGAAGAGTTTTGCCCCAAGTTTAGCATCAATTTTGCAGGTCGTGTGAAGAAAAATATATTTCCTTGCAAAGTTTAAAAGTAGTTCAAAAATCATCACTGCAACAAATGCAAAAGCGAGAACATCAAGGGTTATAAGACTTCTGTGAACAATAACTTTGTCCAAAATGACTTGCGTGAATAGAGGAGTTATGAGACCGAAAAGTTGAATTATAAAAGAACCGATCAATACTTCTGCAATGACTTGTTTGTAATTTAGTATTTCTTTGAAAAACCATTTAAAGCCAAATTTAATCTGTGAATTTATAAGTTTGTGATAAAGTATAATGAAATTATTTTCACAGAGCTCGTTTAATTCTTCGAAAGAAATATCTTTTGTCGTATTTTCTTCTATCGAAAATATTAGTGCTCGTTTTTTCTGTTTGTCAATTTTTAAAAGAACTGAATACAGCTTGTTTCTTTGAATTATAATCGCTGGTAGCGGATATGATTCTGCAAGTATTTCTATATTAATAGTTTTAACTTTTGCTTTAAAATCGAACCGCTTCATAATAAGAAGCAGTTCTTTTATCTCAATTTCGTCGGCAGATAGACTATATTCTCTTACTATTGCCCGGATGTCAATGTCAATTCCATTAATCTTTGAAATAATGTTAAAAGCAATTAAACCAGTTTGCACTAATTAAGTCCTCATGCAGCGATAGAGTTAGCGATAAGGTTGAGCAACTCGGGATTGTTTTTGACATCAGCAACCGAAGAAATGACGAAATCGTTATCGGCCGCAAACGCGTTCATATCCTGAATAATTTGGTTAAGTCGCAAGTTGGTAACAGTCGAAATGTTTCCGTCAGAGTCAACGAACTCGAAATTTTCAATTGCGCAGGCTTCAGCTTGTTGCGCTTTGATTTTAACAACATCCGCACCTGCAGAAGACCCGTAATCAATGTGTAAATAATTCGAATTATCCACAAACAATGCAATGTTATTTTTATTAACAGAGGAGTCAAACCTAACCGTGTCGTTATCCCCGAACTTGTTGTAAATAGTGTCAATCCCGTCCCCGGCACTAAAAATATATGTTTCATTACCGCCGTCAGTATCTTCAAAATAATCGTTACCCTTGCTTCCTAAAATAGTTTCGTCGAATTTACTAGAAGTGTAAACCTTGTCATCGCCATCCCCCGGATCGATAAAATCGTTTCCGTTGGAGTTGTAGATAACGTCATTACCGGCACCTGCAAAGATCTTGTCAGCCCCTCCTTTAGAATAGATTTTGTCATCCCCGTCAAACCCATAAATCGTGTCAGCCAGAGTGGTTCCGTAAATAATGTCGTCAGAATAAGTACCCTCGACAACAATGTTTTGTATAACGTCGTTCGCAGTCAAAACGGAGCCGTCCGCGAATTCAAAAGTTTCAATGCGGTAGTCCTCATATTGAGCGAAATTGACAATTCTAATAGAGTCGTTTGGCGAATCGTTAAATTTTATAATAATATCCATATTGTCCCCAATAAACTTGAGATTAGCGGAAGAAATACCCTCACCAAAAACGATTTTGTCGTCGCCATGCCAGTTTATGATAGTATCATTTCCGTCGCCTAAGTTGAAAATATACGTATCGTTACCGCCCCACTTAACATCTTCCATGTAGTCGTCGCCTTTGCCCCCGATAATAGTATCATCTCCTTTGCCGCTGAAAATAGTATCGTTGCCGTCTCCGCCATCGATGTAATCATCCCCGTCCCCAGCATCAATGGTATCGTTACCGTTTTCGCCGAAGATAATGTCGTTGCCTTTGCAGGTGTCAATGTTATCGTCACCGTCGCCGGCATAAACAATGTCATCCCCCTGACGAGTGGAGATTGTGTCGTTGCCAGCATAAGCGAAGACGGCATCCTGCTCGGTACTGCCGTCAATAATGTCATCTTCGTCAGAGCCATAGATGTTAACTTTATCTATAGAAGATAATAAGAGTTCGTATTCTTTGCTCAGAGCGGTAAAATGCTCCTTGAAGTCAGAATAATTGCTGTTTTCCACAAGCCCGAGATTAACAAAAGTTTTGGCGAAATCTAACAGAAGCGATTTTCCATTGGTAGGATTAGCCGAAATGGCGTTGTCGATGTAATTTTGAACGGGAGAGATGTCGTAAAGGAACTTGTCGGAAGTTTGGTCATATGAGAAATTGAGCATTTCAAAAAGCGGTTTCAGGACGGTTTGAGCTTCAAGTTCAGCGAAGATATATTCTTGTAGCATAGTAAAGCAATTGGCGAGGATATTTGCGGCATTAGGTATGGGATCCGGTGAAATCTGATGGTTTCCGGAATTCATACCGACGAAGTTTCTCCCGACGAATTTTTCGAGCGCAGCGAGGTCTTTGCCGTTGTAGTTAGGTCCTCTGGAGTCAGTTGCGATGTCATCGACGTCAGCCCATTTGTAGATAATTTGTTTGACAGAATCTAGTCTTGTTTTAATGTCAGGAGCGGAGGTGAAAGATTGAATTAAGAGTTTAAGTTCAGGATTTTTCGTCATAGCCTGATGGAGGGAGTGAACGTTGCCCATGCCTGGGATGTCAGGGAGTTGAGCGATATCTTCTGGGACTTCAACCCAATCTGTAGGGATGGTGTTTATGGAGTTGTAAGCGAAGAGGAAATCGCCGAGTGTTCCGGTAGAGCCGTCGGTTTTAAGGAAAGTTCCGGCGGATTTTTGGATATTTCCGACGTCATCTTTTTTGTTGTTTTTGTTGGTGAAAGACAAGTTGATAGATTGAATGCCTGCATCTTGAAGGGTAAGAAGGGAGCCGTCGCCTTTTAGGATGCGGATGTCGCCGAACTCGTCAGATGTAATTTTTCCATCGCCGTTGATGTCGAAATCCGAGAGTGCGTCGAAGCCGGAGGTGGCTTTAGAGCCGTCGAGTTTGATGTAATTGTCGCCGAAGATTTCGGAGCCGTCGTCGATTATGCCGTTTTGGTTTTTGTCGAGAACGAGCATACCGTCGTCTTCACCGACCCAAGCGGAAAGCTCTTTAAAGCCATCGACTGCGTGGTCGAAATAGACACCGTTTTCAAGGGTGGTGGTTTCTATGCCGTCACCGTCGAGGTCAAGAATCAGCGGGTCTGAGTAAGATACCTGTTTCGCCCCCTCTGCAGCGGTAAAGGTGTCTGCTAGCTCTTGCGCCATTTGCGACTTACCACCCGGAATTATTAAATTTTCTCCAGGTCGAATCAGGGCAAATTTGCCATCCTCGGAAAATCTGTCGGCAAGCCAGGGGTTTAACTCTTTCATTTCTTCGGGAGTTAAACCATATTTTTGACCAATACCCCATACCGTGTCTCCGGGTTTTACGATGTATGTATTTTCTTCTCCATTTACATCTTGATTTATAACTATACCTTTTAAAGCTTCACTATCTTCAATTGAGCACATAAGTGGATTTATAATAGTTTTTATATCACCTATCTCTGTAAAACTCATATCTAAAGTTAATATGCTTGTATCTTCGTTATAATTATATTCAAACTGCTCTTCAAGGTAGTCATATATTCCGTCAAGGGCTTTACCTGTTTGATAATTAAAAATTCCTAATCCCAAACCTAAAAGTACAACGGTACTTAAAGTTAATGGTATTGAAGCCGCAGAAGCTAGTGCAACTATTCCAATACCAACAGCAATAGTGATCCCTTCTGCCGCTACCGCCGTAACTGTAGCTTGTACAATACCTTCTTCTTTATAACTCATTGCAATATCTAATGCAACAAAAGGAACGCTAGACAAAGAGGCCAATGAAATTTTTAAAAGTTTTGTTGCACCTTTTCCCTGTTCAATTAAAAATTTCCCAGCGTCAATACATGTACTGCTGACTGCTCCAATGGAAGAAACTGTAATTTCTTCAGGTGTAGTCTCAGGAATATGAAACTCTGGAGGATTTGCATTTGGATTGGTATTAACATAGATTCCACCATAAAGTCTATTTGTCTGCTGCGTATCTTCAGCCATACTCGTCGTCATTGTTTAGTCCTCCTTTTTTATATATTTTTTAAGTATTGCGTAACACTCATTATTAACTCGCCATCCATTCGGAAATATTTTATCATTATCTTTTTTTAACAAAGCGACCCATGATTTTGAAATTTGTACTTCATTTATATCAGATAACAACCATTCTACATCTTTGGTAAGAATTTTGCAGGAACCTATAAACATTAATCTTTTATCGGTTAAAAGTAGAGTATATGCAGATAGAAAAATAAAACCAACAAAAACTACAGCACTTAAAATTGTATATATAAATAAAGTATCAGAGTTAACCATTTTTATTTGTGTGACATTTTTAAAAAGATAAAATGGCAATAAATACGAACCAATAAAACCTCCTATAAAAAATTGGCAAAATGTTAATATATTCCGTAATGGAGTATAGGAATATAGTATTTCATCATTTGGATATTTGTATTTAATTTTTTTAATGTAATTTTTATAAAGAAAATAGGCTAATATAAAGCTTAATAAACAACTTATTATTCCTAAAATCAGCCCAAAAATTAGAGTGAATGTATCAAATGTTATATTTATATTTTTTTTACTATTTAATTTTAAATAATTGTTTTTTAAAATTAAATTATTTCCATCTTTTAATGTTAAAACGTCATTGTTTTGCTCATATTTTACTGTCGAAATATTATCAACTTTTGTATAACGATATTTTATTTGTTGAAACGTAGTAAAACAAATAACTATTATAAACCAAAGAATACATAATTTCTTTTTTGACACTTTTTTACCTCAACTATTCGTACACCTATAATATTTTAACAATACCCAAAAATTTTCATTTGTCTATTAGTCAAACGGCTATACTTATGCTGCAATTTTTCCTTTTGAAATTTCAGAGCCGTCGTCGATAGAACCGTTGTTGTTTTTGTCGAGGACGAGGATACCGTCGTCTTCACCGACCCAAGCGGAAAGCTCTTTAAAGCCGTCGACTGCGTGGTCGAAATAAACGCCGTTTTCGACGGTGGTGGTTTCAATGCCGTCACCGTCGAGGTCAAGAATCAGCGGGTCTGAGTAAGATACCTGTTTCGCCCCCTCTGCAGCGGTGAATATACCGGTGATAGATGCTGAAAATACTGGATTCACTCCAGGAGAAGCAATAGTGCAGCCCAAAACAGTATTAAGATATGATTGAGGGATACTTGTTAATAATTGACCTTCCAACATTTTAGGATATAGTTTTTCCCATAAGTTATTTTCATTAGCTGAAGGATCCCATCTTCTCGGATCATTTTTGTAATCTATTATAAAATCAGGATCTTGGCTCATTATACTTTCAAATATTCTATCTGCAACTATATTAATATCTTTACCTTCGCTAATTCCTTGCAGAGCATAATTAACACCTGCATCATTGTTCCATAGATCTTTATTTGTATCTAAAAAAGCATTTTGTCTACTTCCAAAATTTTTAATTTCAATACTCTTAGTTGCGATTTCTTTTAAATAACCAAGCTTTAAAGTTATATCAGCTCCATAGTCATATGTTAGTTTAGCTGCAACATATGAATGTACAAATGCATTTTCTAAATCAGGATAAGAATATGAGGTTGAAAAATTACCTGCACTGTATTTTTCGTAAAAAATTTGTATAGCTTCGTTTCTTAATTGATCAACTATTGACATAACTTTACCCTTTCTTAGTTTAGTTCCATTTTAAAAATTTTATTATCGTTTATAAACAAAAATATGTGTTTTTTATCATTTTTCTCTAAGTATGTTATATTTTGTAAATTTATCTTTGAATTTACATTTTTTATAATTTTAAAACGCTTTTCGGCATTATCATTTTTTAAGTCCTTATTACAGTTAAATAATGCTAAAACTTGTTTGCCGTCGCTATTTTCAAAAGCCATTAATATATATTGAGAGATATAATTTAGCGGAATTATACTTACCAATTTATACTTTTGTAATTTTTGAGGAATTTCAATATTATTTATTTCCAACTCTTTATAAATATCATTAGGAAATACAAGTTCCGTTAATTTGTTATTCTTTATATCAGCCAAAAGTGTAGCCGGTGAATCAAGTGAGCTTGAAAGAGTATTTTTAATTCCCCTTCTATAAGTAATTAGTTTGGGAGTGTTTGTAGTAAAACCTATATGTTTTATTGTGAAATTATTAATGTTTAAATCAGTTAAAATTTCATTATTTAAAGGTTTTGCTCCAATTAAATAACAAAGATTATTGTTGCAATTATTATTAATATCAGTAGCCGCAAAACTTCCACCGCTAAAATTTATTTCTTTTTTAGCAATAAGCTTATCATTTAGTATATCTATAATTTCTAAAGAATTTTCAAATTTGTTTGTGTTATAATTAATGCCGCCCCAGACAAATAAAAATGGTGTATTTTCTGAATAAATAATATCAAAAAATGGTAATTCATCTGCTAATCTACGTGTAATAAGTTTTGTTTTTAAAAATTTCCACTTGTTTTCTTTAACATCAAAGATATCAACTCCACATATATCGCTATCCTTAGCTTTAACGAGTTTAACGTTTAAAATCTTATTTGGTGTATATTCCAAATTTATTATATTTTGAAAAGAGCCTTTTAAATTTCCTGCAGAAATTGATTTTATGTCTAAAGTTTTAGTGTTAAGCAGTTTTGAGTTATTATTATCTGTTAACAAAAATAGTTTATTATTGTCGTTAGTTTTAATACTTGAGATTGTAACATTATCTTCCATTTTGATATCAGTTAGCGTTTCTATTGAAGCAGAATCTTTGTTATAATAATAGTTAAATATTATTAAGCTTATTAATAATATTTAAATTGTTGTAGTTAAAATCTTTTTTTTCATATATACTCCAAACTATTTGTAAACATTAATACATTAATGATACACCAGAATTTTCATTTGTCTATTAGTCAAACGGCTATACTTATGCTGCAATTTTTCCTCTTGAAATTTCGGAGCCGTCGTCGATTATACCGTTGTTGTTTTTGTCGAGGACGAGGATACCGTCGTCTTCACCGACCCAAGCTGAAAGCTCTTTAAAGCCATCGACGCCGTGGTCGAAATAGACACCGTTTTCGACGGTGGTGGTTTCAATGCCGTCACCGTCGAGGTCAAGAATCAGCGGGTCCGAGTAAGATACCTGTTTCGCCCCCTCGGCAGAAATAAAACTCGCTGCCAGAGTTGTTGTCATAGGTGTTGCAAATAATAATGCTCTGGATAATTCCATTTTGTCTAATCCAATTTTAATACCAAGTGTTAATGTATCCTTAATTAAATTGCCAAAAGATAAATCATCCATATAATATCTATCACTATTTTCTTCTGCATTTATTATAAAATCGTCGCTGTTTGACTGAATATATGTAAATATAACATCTCCTATTTCATCTAAAGATACATTATTTTCCATTCCCATAAACTATTTGTATACGTACAATAATTTAACTATACCTTTAAATTTGTATTTGTCTATATTTTTTCTTGCTCGATAGTTAACATTTTTAGTTTATATCGGGCTGTGAAAATTTTTATTTGATTCTGTTCAAGTGTCTGTTTCTTCTTCAATAACTCTATCTGCTGTTTGATACAATCTTCCCGCGCCGCAAGTCCGTTTGAATTTAAGCGTTTTAAATTCTCCAGATTTTTGTTTACCAGAGAAAGTGTTGCTGCATTGTTTTCAGCTTGAATTAATGCGTAATGTGAGTCCTGTTGAATTTGTTCATATTTTTTCTTTAATTCCGCAATTTGCCTTTCTTTATCAATTTTTGCCTTTTTAATTTCTAATTCCTTTTTGTCAATTGTATTCACATTCTTGAAGCCATCAAAAAATACCATCGTTGCCGAAAGTCGGATTGTAAAACTCCTCTGTGAGATATCTTCAATTCCATTAAAGAAATTATTCGGATCTGATCCGTAAAAATTATATCGTGTATCAAACCGTATTTTAGGATAGTTCGCTTTTTTTTGAATTTCATATTCCTTTTTCTTTTTCAATATCTCCAAATCTGCCGCCCGTGCTTCAAAAGATTTTTCCGTTAAAAATGAAATCATTTGTGCTGATAATTTTATAGTTTCCTCTGAAATATCCGTATTTACAATCTCTTGAGGAAAATTTTCAATAATTAAATTTTCAATATTGTAGTTTGTTTTTGTGTAAAATGAAACTTCCGATAATTTTTTTGCAAGGTTGTTTTTTATCTCATCTATTTCTGTTTTGGTTTCTGAAGCTTCAATTTGTCTGTTTAAAAGCTCTATTTCTGAAATTTCTCCGGCTTTACGTAATCTCTCATTATTTTTTATTAATTCTTTTTGAAGTATCAAAATCTCTGATTTTATTTGTAATATTTTGTATAAATTAAGAGTTTCGCCATATAAATCTATTGCAACGTGTTTTAAATCTCTGGTGTTCTTTAGTAAAAGAATTTCTTTTTGTATGTTGTCAGCTTTTGCTATGTCAATTTGTCTGCGTCTTATACCAAAGTCAAAAACGTTATAAGAAAGTCCTAATGCTGCCATATCCTGATAGTAACTTCTGTTTAATAAAATTTCGTTGCCAATAGCTGTGATTTGAGTGTTTCCGCCTGCAAGGTTGTTGTATCTCTCTCCCGTCGCAAATGCGTTTATTGTTGGATAGTATCCGGATTGTGCTTCTTTTATGCTTTTATTCGTAATTGCTTGCTCTATTTTTGATATTTTTAAGTTGTATGAGTTGTATAAAACAGCTGTTAAAAAGTCGTTAAAATTAAGACTTTCGGCGATTGCCCGTGAATTTAACATGTTACATAAAATTAATATAAACAATAAAATCTTTTTCAACTTGAATTCATTAACCTGTTGCGTGCTTATAGCAAATGATAGATGCTTATGCTAAATTACGCTGTTGTACTGACATTAATTTTATTTGCGAATAAAATCTTTGTCTATTAGGCAAGTGGCTAATGTATTCTTAATATGCTGTCAATCTCAAAAAATCCTTTGTATTGTTCATTTTGAAACCATTTTGAATTTAGAAAATTTTTTACAGGACTTCTCATAATGTAACCTTTTAATATATCTACTTTAGGATCTATTTTGAAGCCCAGTTTTTCGTATTTTGCTCTTAGAGCTTTATCTTTTGCTGCAGAAAGACATGTTAATTCTTCAGCATTTTTCTTTATGGCGATGCTTTTCATATCTGAGTAGATTTGGTGCATAATGGGTTTTGTATTTTTGCTTCTGTCTCTGGCTAGCGCATCAATGTACATACTTTTTTGCTCAAGTTTGTTTTTTCTAAGTCTGTATGTGTATGCGGTAAGGAGGTTTCCGCATTCATCTTTTACAGCTCTCAAGCCACAGCCTGACAGTATTGAATCTAGAGAATATATAAAAGCCGAAATGTTAGGAAATTTTTCTTTTCTTTCAACAGAATACATTTTCATAACTTTAAAGTAATCTGCCGGATTTTTTGAATTTTTGATTTGAAGTTTTGGCGGATTATATACGAGCGTTTGGATTTTCATAGGATTTATAAAATCCGTAAAGTGGATTTGTTGCTTTAAAATTTTATAATTGTAATAAATCTTCAAAATAAGGCAAAATTTTTTGTCTTAACAAAAGTTGAAAAAATAATACATGAAAGGGTTGGCAATGTATACGGCGCTCCTGCCAAAATTAAAAACGCTAAAGAAAATCCGCTGACTCCTCTTGAATTTGCTGCTACTTCCAATATTGAGCAGCAGCTCATCAATGATAATTCTCTGTCAAAATTTGTTCATAATTTCTGGCAAAAGATTGCTAAAAAGATAAATGTAGATTATTCAACCAATTTTTCTAATTTGTCCTGACATGGCGGGTTGTTTTTGTATTTTAAATACAAAAACATATCAATGCCAAGACACAGCATATTAAATAAATACAGCCAGATAACCCAATCGTTGTAGAAAAATAGTTTATGGATTATCCCAAATATATACCCTAACATAATTAAACAAGAGAATGCAAAACTCTTGCCGTGAACACATTTTGCTTTATATGTTTTGTATGCGGCAATAGGCCAGCTTACTCCAAAACATGCCATCATACCTGCTTCAAATATACTCATGATTTTCTCCTTATTTTCTCCTTATTTTACTTTTATTATAAATCATGAAATATATTTGTATATTAAAATTTTTCAACATTTTGTGACGGCATAAAGTCTTGAGGTATCAAGTTTTAGTTTTTTGTTTGATAGCGTGTATATTGTATTTGCAAAGTCTGTTACATATTTAGGGCTAATCCCAAATAACTCAAAAGTGCCGTTGTGATAAAGTTCAATGAGGCGATTAACGTATTTTTGACAGTTTTGAGCGGCATTTGGGCGACGTTCTAGCTGATCTGTGAAATCAATACTTTTTCTTTCGGAGTTTTCTCGTGTGGTTGCAACACCAAAGTTTTCCATAATATCTTTTCCTCCGCAAGAGCGTGGAAGAAGATGTTCTATTGACGCAAGGGATGGCCAGATTAACCTGAAACCGATTTTGTCTGAGGGTTCGGTTGAGATTTTTAGAATATATGCGGAGAGAGATTCCTGCGATGTTGGAAGCTTTTGCGCTATTGAAATTATTTTGTCCTGAATATTGCTGTCAGGATAGTCCTCAATAGTTCTTACAACATCGTATATAAACGATTTTCTGGTAAATGGAACTATAATTTCTTTGTTGTTAAGTTTTGATTTTGAAATTTCTATTAGTTCTTTTAGTTGTAGGTTATTTTTGAGGACAGATTTCCTTAATATCTGTTCAAGAAAACGTATAATTTGTTTTTGTTTGTTAATCGTGTTTTTATTTGTTGTATTTGCAAGACGATTGGATTCTTTTACCAGTTTATTCATAACTTTTTGAGCTTTGATATTTTGTCCGGTGTGGATATCGTCTTTAATTTTGCAGAGTTTGTATTTGAATTCATATGATGAAAAAGGTATTAAAACGGGGCGTTCATTGAGCTTTTTTTCTGCCTCGGCAACTATTGATTTTAAGCGGTCTTTGTACCAGTCCGGCAAATCTTTTGATACTTCAACAATTTCGTGAAAAATTGGGGTTTGCGCTTTTCTTAACTGTCTTGCATAAATAGGTCTTATTTCAATAAGGAGTTCCTTAAAATTCTTATTCGGATGGATTTTTGAACGTTCATAAAGAATTTTAAAAGTTTCCGCTTCCATTGTTCCCGCGCAAAAACAATCTTTATATTGTTCAAGTATATTAAATACGGCAGGTGCCGGGCGGTTGAAAATTTTACCTTTTCTCCAACTGCTTAAGAGTTTGGGATCAATCATTGTTACACCGCAATACATGCAAGGAAGTTTGTAGGCAAACAATTTTCTGAGCTTTGAGGAATTTTGGACAGTAGTATTTTGGATTGCATATAAATCGGAAAGACAACTGATGTTGACTCCTGCCGAATAAAAATTGTACGAATAGCAATCTCTCCAGTCGCAACTGGTTAGAATTTCTTTTTTGCAATGATTTTGTGCAGATTCCGACATAAATACTTCCTATTTATATTGTAACTCATTTTTAGAAAATATTAAAGTCTAAATCCTTAATATTTTAGTTAAAATATTGAATTACGGATTCGCACATAATATCGGCGTATTTGTTCATCAAATCAGTATTTGAGAGTCTTTCTCTTCCTTCTTTTGAGTTGATGAATGCAACTTCCCATAGGATTGCAGGAGCTGTATCTTTTGAAATACTGTTAAAAGTCCTTAATACTTGTTTATCGCCTTCTTTTGTTTCAATTTTATAATTTTTGTCTTTTGCATGAATATAGTTTTCCATATTTTTATCAATTATATTTGCAAATTCGTTACCTTTAGATGAATTTGGATGATGAAAAATTTCCATTCTGTCTACTTGTTTTTCGTTTTGGGATGAATTTACGTGAATTGAAATAAACATATCGGCTTTATTTTGTTTTTCTTCAATTGCGTTTGAAATAAGAGCTAATCCTTGACTTTTTTTACTTTCGTTTCCTTGCAGATAGATTACTTTAGCGCCTTGTGCCTGAAGCTTTTTTATAACTTTCATTGAGTTATCATAGTTGATAAGCCACTCATCAGGGAAATTATATTTTGCCCCGATTGTTCCGCGATCTTCAAGTCCTGAAAGTTTGTAGCCGTGACCTGCATTTACTATAATTGTTTTTCCGCTTAGTTTACCGCTTTTTGTCGGATTAAAAACTTCGCGGGTTGCAACGATTTTCCCGTTTCTTTTAGTCTTTTTCAAGTGAGGACGTGTTTTTAAATCCGGATCTTGCTTAGACATATCAATAATTTCAGTTACTGTTTTTGTTTTTGTGTCAATAGTTGTTTTTTTACTGCTTTCAGGAATTGCGTAATCTACATTATTGTATATTACTTTAATTGTTTGATTCGGATAGATGTCGTTATTTGTTAATCCGTTAATTGATTTTAAATCATCAATGCTTACTCCGACCTGTTTTGAAATTTTATAAAGAGAATCTCCTTTTTTTACTTTGTAGATAAATCCCGGAATTTCGATAATCTTTCCGGCTTCGATTTTATCGTCTTCAATGTTATTTAAATCTTTAAGAAGAAATTCGTCCAAACCTAACTTGTCGGCGACATTTTTGATGGTTTCATTTTCTTTTATTTCGTAGCCTAATTTTTTCATAGTTAATATTTGACCGATTTGGATTTTATTAGGGTCTGTAATTTCGTTATCTTCGCAAAATTCTTTTTCATCCAAATGATAAGTTTTTGAAAGACGCCAGATTCCGTCACCTTTTTGAACTGTATATTTGCTTGTAATTACTTGAAATTCTCCGTCTTTTTTTATTTGAGTAGAAGGATCCTTTAATATTTTTTGGAATGAAGTTAATTCTTCTTCTTTTTCTTCATTCCTATTAAATCCGAATAATCCCAATATCCAATTTCCAATGGCTTTTATGCCATTCCAAAGACGAGTGAAAAATCCGGGTTTTTCGTCTTCAGTTTCTTCCATTTTTGCTTCTTCGTTTATTGTTTGTTTAATATCTTGTTTTTCTTCTGTGATTGTATCATTTTTGACATTGGAGACTGTTTCAACCTGACTTTCCGGCTGAATTCCAGCTTCTTTGCGTATAACATCAAGATATGGAACTTTTAATTCCATGCCGGCTTTGAAATTTTTGCCGTCTGAGGAAAGTTTGTTGATTCTTAAAAGTTTATTATAAAATGATTCATATTCTTTTTTGTCGGTGATATTAAGTTCTTTCTTCAAAGTTTGACCTACGGACCAGATACTTTTGACATTTTTGTCAACTTTGTATTTAAAAGATTCGGCACTTTTGGGGGTACCTGAAATTTTGCCGGTAGTGAATTGTTCATATATCTTTGTGAGTTCGTCACTGCTTTGATTTTTCTTTTTATAGCAAGCAAGGGCTTCTTTGTACGTTTTGTCAATTTCTTTTTTTGCTTTTGCAAGTTCATTCCCTTTTAAGTCGCGTGAGGCAAGAATCATTCGGCTGATACTTCTTCTGTATAACCCTGCATCTTCATCATTTTTTGTTTGTTTTGCATTGCTTTTTCCTGAATATACGTACTTCATTTCAGCGATTGCAGTTGCGTAGTTTCCGCTTTTCAAAGCTTCCATTAACTTTTTGTTCTTTGTGATTTTTGACAAACCTTTGTTATAATTAAGGTCAATTAAGCCTTCTTTTATAGATGTTGGAAGTTTATCATAAGTATCTTTAAGATTTCTTTTTAATTCATTTGAACGATTCTCAAGTTCGTTGCACATATCTTTATAAGCTTCTTCTTGAGTTGTAACATGTTTTGACAGTCTGCCGAACCCGTTTGTTGTGTTATTATAGCCATCTTTATAAGAATTTGTAAAAGCTTCATAGTAGTAGTTATTATCACCTTCGTAATATCTCATCAGATCAATAAGATGAGTTTGAGAGGCTTTAATTGCATCGTGGTTAGTTTTTAAGATTACGGGCTTCCAATTTGAAATTCCAAGTTTACCTGTTGTTGTCAGTACAATTCCTTTTGTTTCATCGTTCAATAAGCTTTTAGTAACAAGTGAATCTGCCAGAGGCGCAGACTGAAATTTAAAAATGCCAACATTTTTATTGGAAACTTGTTTTTTCTCGGATGCTTGTGTAGTATTCTTGACTTCTTTTACTCTGTCAACACTTAAATTCATAATTATTCCCCAATCAATATCCCTTGTCTTAATAAAGTATTTTTATATTGGAAAATTGCGTATATATTTTAGGCTATGTTAACAATTCTTAATTTATTTTTTGTATGTACGTGAACCAGAGTGCTCTATAAAATCTTGGGCGGAGAAAAAACAATGGACGATATTTAAGATATCCGAGCATCCCTTTAAAATTGTCTTTTCTTATTTCATCTTGTGTTTCATTTACAGCCCATGGTGTAAGTTCACGGTATTCTCTGAAAAGATTTTTAAAGTAGTTCCAGCTTCCACTTTTCCAAGGCTTTTTGTTTCCGACATAATGAATTATACTCGGGCATCTGACGTAACTTGAACGGTTTGTAAAATTGCTGCTTTGAACATTCCATGTTGATGGCAAAAGTTCTATATCACCGATTAAAGTCTCGTTTATAATTTGCTGGTCTCCGACTTTTATTTCGTCAAAATGTTCTTTTGTCCATTCAAGAAATTTTTGTTCAATATTGTCTTCTCTGAATTTTTTCAAATCCATAACAAGCATCCCCGCATTCACATATGTAGGATTTTTTTTGACCATTCTTTTTTTGATGTCACTTACTCCGCCTATAGGATGGTTATTCAGTGGAAAGTTAAAAAGTTCGGAAAGACTTGAATTAATTACCATATCGCAGTCAAAGTAGATTATCTTATCAACATCAGGAAGAAGACTTGCGGCTTTTAGACGGTAAAACGTGGGTAATGATATGTAACCGTGAGTTCTGACATTCATGTAATCTGTGAACATATCGTTATTGATTTTTACAAAATTAATTTCACAGTTTTTTATTGATTTTAGTGTGTAAGTTTTTTCTTTGTTTTCCTCTGTTACTCCGCCATCTAAGATGTAAAAATAAAGATTGTCTTCCTCTTTTGCGTTCTTTAAAATTGATGCCACAACGACTGCCGCATATTTTGCGTAATTGTCATCACAAGCTATACATACATTAATTCGTCCCATATTTTCTTGTTCCTTTTGCAAAATTTTTTCATAAATATTTAGGTTTTGCAATATCTTAGAGAGTTTCTTCTTTAATATTTAATACAAAATCTTCATCATTAATTTCTCTTAAAAAGTTTGTCCAGCTATTGTAATAGTCCGCAAGTGCGTATGTGTAGCCGACTATGATTGATTTGTAAGATTGTTTCATAATTATCAGCGCTGTGATATCAGACTTTCCGTTTTCATAGCTTTTTTTGGAAATATCAATGAGTTTTTCAGAGCTTGTAACAATTTTTGATTCGTAGTGATTAAGGTTGTCCGCTGCCGTTAAAAATTTTTCATATGCGGCAGTTATGTCTTTTATTGCTTTATTTTTTGTTGATTCATAATTTAATTTTGCCTGTTCAACTTTCAGTTTTGCATTTTTAATTTCCGGTGAATAATTGTACAATACCGGAATGTTTACGATATTTGCCCCTACATATGCTCCGCTGTGAAATCTTCCGTCATCGGAATGCGCTCCTACCTGATAAGCATATCCTCCATTCAATGCAAGATCAGGAATTCGTTGTCTTGATATGACTTTTAGGCTCTTTTGTGCAATGTCGGTTTCCTGTTTTGCAAGTTGAATATCAAATCTGTTTGCTATTGCTTCATTCATCATTGTTGAAATATTCGGAAATTTTTCCGTTGGTGGCGGGGTAAGCATTTCTGCATAATTATTTTCTTCTGCAAAAATTTTGTCATTTGAGTCGTATGTTATATTGTTTTGTGCGTTAATCACTTTGTTAAAACTTGAAAGGGCTTGTTTTACATTAACTTTTGCCGTATTAACCTGCGTAATAATCTGATTTAATGCAATTTCAGCCTGAATTGCATCAATTTCCGGAACTTTCCCAGTCTTTACTCTGTTTGAGGCTATTTTTAAAAGTTCTTCCTGAAGAGTTTGTTGCTGTTCAAGGGTGTTCAGGACTGATTTTGCTGCAACAAGGTTTATGTATGCTTCTCTGACATCCATTTTTAAATCAAATGTTGTATATTCGGTGTTTTTTTCGGCAAGTTTTAGGTTAGCATTTGCAAGATTTTTTCTCGCCCCGCGTTTTGCAATTTCAATATTTTGACTTAAACCCCATTGCTTTGGCTCATTCCAGCCTGCTGCGCCTAAAAAGTAAAATCCTTCAATAGAGGGGTTCTGAAGTCTGTTTGCAACTTTGGTATCGTTTTTGGCGATTTGGACATTTAGCCAGGCAGCTTTAAGATCAATGTTGTTTTCCAGTGCAACATTAATTGCTTCATCCAAATTAACTTTTACGATATCCTCTATTGCAAAAACAGCGTTCTGTAGTAAAAGGATAATTAAAACAGTTAAAATTTTTCTCATTAACAATCCTTTTTCAAAAGTTTTTCCCATTCATAAGCTTTACTAATACTGTATTCAAGATCCTTTGTGGGTATCCAGTCCAGTCCAGTCCGAGCTTTTCGGTTATCAGCAACAAGAATTGCAGGATCGCCTTCCCGAGGAGGCATTACTCTTACCTGAATTTCTTTTTGTACTATTTCTTCGCAAGCTTTGAATACTTCTTTAACTGTATTTCCTTCATTTGTTCCAAGGTTGAAAAAGTCAGTTTTTCCGCCGTTGTTTAAATATTCAAGTGCCAGAATATGAGCCTGTGCAAGATCTTCAACGTTAATATAATCTCTTACGCAAGTTCCGTCTTTTGTTTTGTAATTTTCGCCGTACATTTCAAAAACTTTGCCTATGCCGAAGGTAGATTTTAGAATGTTTGGAATAAGGTGAGTTTCCGGTTCGTGCCATTCTCCAATTCTTGCGTTTGAATCAGCTCCTGCAACATTAAAATACCTGAGTCTTACGGATTTTATTCCGTATGCCTTATCATAGTCATCCATAATTTTTTCTATCATTAATTTAGTTTGTCCGTAGGGGTTAATCGGGTTTTGCGGATGGTTTTCGTCTATAGGTGTGTAAACAGGTTCCCCGTAAGTTGCGGCAGTTGATGAAAATACTATTTTTTTTATATTATTTTCGCGCATTGCGGATAGAAGGTTCAGTGTTCCGTAAAGATTGTTAAAATAGTATTTTTCAGGGTTTGTGACGCTTTCTGCAACTTGCGAAAATGCTGCAAAATGAATTACCGCATCAATCGGGTTTTCAAAAGCTTTTTGAATATCGGATTTGTTTTGTAAATCGCCTTTTAGAAAGTCAACTTTTCCGAGTTTTTTGAGTTTATTGACAGTTTCAATATGTCCTGTAGAAAGATTATCAAATATTAGGACTTCAAATCCTTTGTTTAGCAATGCCAAAACACAATGACTTCCAATATAACCGGCTCCACCTGTGACTAAAATCATCATAACCTCCTCTTTTTATATAATTCTACCATAAAAAATTACATGGGTTAAAGAGTCCTTTATGAATCCGTCGCTAGCTAGCTTTTCTTATCTTGACAAAATATAAAACATGCGTGATAATATCTTCGCAGGGGATAATCCCCAAGTTAGTACCCCTTACTTGGGGCTATACTATACTCCCCTGTTGTTTTTTAATTTTTGAAGCTATTGTTGGTATCTCAGGTATCGGTGATAGCTTTATTTTCTGCAAGCTCTCAAACCACCCTCTTCCTACGATTTTTTAGTAAAATATGTGTATAGATGCGGTATGGTTGCTACTATTTTCGTTGCCAATTTATTTTAACTTTTTTTCGTAAGTATAGATTATGCCACATTAAAGTAACTACGCATAACTCCACCATTTATAATTTGGCATTGGTTCTGTGTAATCATCTGAGTTATATCCGGCTTCGATGTGATTTATTATTGTTTGTTTTTCATTAGGACCGTTAACGGCAGTTGTCATTTTTCCTGCATCGTAAACATCTCCCGCAATGCTGTCAACATAGTCTGCATCAACTTGATATGCTGCATATTCACCCCAAGCACAGCAGGCAAGATACCACAAATAATTACACTCATCATCAGTTAATGTTCCGGCATTCGCTTTTGCTGCATATGTATTATAATCTGAAGCGCTTATTATTCCCGCGTCATATAACTTCTTTACTTGTGTTCCTGTCGGGTAATAAATGTTCCCGTTCACATAATCTGTATTATACCATGATGAGGCTGTTGCGTGGGTAAGTTCATGAACAAGAACGTCAACGAGGTTATACCAAGTTCCATCTAAAAGCGAGATATCAAGTGTTATTCCAAAATCTCTGTCGCCATTGGAATCAGCGGCTTCATCGGTATCGCCACCCCATACTGCAACTGAATAAGTGTTTCCGTTAATTTCATACTCTATTGTTGCTGCAAGATATGTATAAGAACCTAGCGTAATGTATTCTGAGGTGTTTTCTTTATTTAAATCTCTAAATCCGATTTGTCCGACACTTACATCGCAATAAAGGTCTGTGCCTTGTTTTAACCTGTTTAGTGCGGCAAGTTGATCGGTTAAGCCGGCAGCGGTAAGATATTCTTCTGTTCTTTCCAGTGCAAATTCAAGCTTTTGTTTGTCTGTCATTTGTTGATATTGGGCTTCAAGCTGATTAGCATATGTGTTCACTTTATTTTTATATGTGTTAACATTTGCACCTATTTCTTCGCCGATAAAGGCTTTTATTTCGGCATAAGAAAGCGTTCCGTTTGAATCTGTATCAATTATATTAAACACGCGGTTTAAAGATCCGAAAAAGTCATAGTTGCTGTCTTCCCAGTCGTCGCGTTGGGTTAATGCAACAAGCTGTGCTCTTGTAATGCCGCTTTCTGCAGTCACGGTTGAATCTATTCCGTTAATGTATTCAAACATTGTTGTTGTGTCATTAAAATCATTAAGAAATGATTGTTTCGTCGGATCCGGCGGATCAATTTCTGTTTGAGAATCGTCATCATCATCTCCTCCAATTCCGCCACTTCCGTCTCCGCCAACTCCTCCTGAGTTATCATCGTCGTCATCTCCAATACCGGTCGGTTTCTTTTTATGGTGAAGGTCATATATTATTTGTTTGATATTCGATATTGTACCTTCAGATAAGTCTTTATAGGTGGTTTTCATTGTTTTTATTATAGGAGTGTCAAATTTTTCCGGAGGTACAAGTATTTTATCAATGGTATTTTGTAAAGCTTCATTTGAAAGCACATTGCTTATATCATTGGCTGTTGAATTGGGTAATGCGTAATTTACATTGCTCACTTTTTTTATATCTGAAGTTGCAATGTTTTCTACGCAAATATCCTGAACTTTGCCTTCATCTTTGTTAATGAGTGCTTTTTTTACCATTGTATACTGCATTAAGTTTGAGTTAGATACTTGCATGAGTAATCCTCCACACAAGCTAACGGAATTTTCGGGTTTAATCTTTAAAATAATTCTGATTTTGTAACAGAAATTTTACAAAACGTTATCTTCTTTAAGTTCTTTTTTCCATGAGTAAAGAAAATAAATTGCTAATATAAAATATGTACCCCACATTAATATCGTTGCAAAACAATTTGACCCGTTAAGATATGCTTCAATCCACATTATTGTTGAAAGTACGTTTACAATTACCCACAAATACCATTGCTCAACGGCTCTTTTTATTGTAAATATTAACCCTGTGATTGAAAATGTTGTTGTAATTGAATCTATAACAGGGTTTGCATCGTTTAGAATATGTAATATGTATGCGAAAATTGCAGCAGCAATCGCTGTTAGTAAAAAGTATTCAGTTCTATGTTTTGTTTGAGTTTTTATAATTTCTCCGGTTTTGGTGTTAAGATGTTCTTTCCATTTAAAAATACCGATTATTTGCATAGGAAAATAGTAAAGCATATAAAGTAAAAGGTTGCCCCACAGGTGGTTCTGCCAAGAAATCCAAGCGTAACACATTGTTCCAGTAAGACCGAATAAATAGCAGGAAATTTTTCCTTTTCCTGCCAGTATTGTATATGAAATTCCGCAAATAGCGGAGATAAGTGCAAATTTGCTGTCATTAAGTACTATCGAAATAATAATTATTGACAGAATTATGAGCGGAAATATAATTCGCTCATACTTACCCCAACCGCAAAGTTCCGATTTTACAAATTTAACTAAATCCATTGGGGTCTATTATATTATAAAATTAAATTTTCGGCTAGTATTTTACTTTTTTCTTTGTGTGTAGTCTACTATTAAGTGGCAGGGATAATATGCGAATTCAAAATAACAGTCGAAATAATTTTACAGGAGCGTTGAATAACAAACTTTTTCTTAAAGGTTTGGAACATATTTCCGAGCACGGAACCTCTTTTGCTGCAGGAACTTCGCTTGTTATGTCTCTTGGCGTAAGACCGCTTGCCATTTATTCTACTCCTAATGTTGAGAAAGAAAATAAACAGTATGCGTGTGCGAATTCTGTTTCTTCCGGATTAATTAAGTTCGCAATTGTAGAATCTGTTGCTCTCCCGATTGAATATGCAGTGAAAAAAATTGACAATAAGCCTGAAAAATTTTTAAAAAATAAGACAATTGATACTTTAAAACCCAGTTCTAAAAATTATAAGTTCGCAACACAGATACTAAAGTTGGGTGCAGGTTTTATGAGTGCAATCCCGAAATCAATGCTTACTGTTGCCCTTATTCCTGTAGTTATGGATAACTTGTTTCCTCCGGCTAAGAATTTGAAAAAAACTTCGGAAAAAGACCTTGCCGGCAAAAATGGTATGACTTTTACAGGAAGATTTTCCGATATTACACCAAAAGCTATCGGGAAAATTCTTGATGTTGAATGGTTCCAAAAATTCGTTAATAAGTTTAAAAATGATGACAAAAATGTTGCAAAACATATTACTGCTGCAACAGATATTCTTTTGACGGGTGCTTCTGCACACCAAATTCAAAAAAGTTCAAAGATAGCTGAAGAGCGTAAAAAACCGCTTATTTACAATAATCTTATAGCAACCGGAGTTACTCTTGCCGGAGGTTACGCTATTGATAGGGCAATAAAATCAAAAACAGCATCTTTTATTGAAAAATTCTCAATTGCGAACAAAGGTAATCCTAAATTGCCGAAATATGTCGAAGGTATTAATATTCTAAGACCCGCCCTAATTTTTGCGTTTATTTATTATGGTATTCTTCCAATGTTTTCTACCTTTTTTTCGGAAAGAATTGATAATTATTTTGAAAGCAGAAAGTCTAAATTTTTAAATCATTAAAGCTTTAAAGCTTTAAAGCTTTAATGAATGTATTTACTGAGATTTATTACTCAAAACATCTGTCAGTAGTGACAGAATAAATAAAATTTCCTGATTGTCTTTGACGTTTTCAATCTTTTTGATTAAGTCTGTATACAAAACATCATTATTGTCAAACGTAAATAAATTGTGTGGCTTTATATCCAAAATCTCCATAGTTTTTTCTAGATTTGCAAAGGACATGAAGGATTTACCTGTTTCTATAGAACTCATTGCACTTGGTGATATGCCGACGAGTTCTGAAAATTTCTCCTGACTTAAGCCTTTTTCTTTTCTCAATTTTTGAATACGTCTGCCTAATTTCTCTCTCAGTTCAATTGCCATACAGACCCTCCTGCTTTATTTACTATGATATTAGGTTTAACTTTAATAGTTAATAAAGTGTTATTTTGTTCTATTGGCTACTTGACTAACTTTAACTTAGTGATATGATATTGTTAAAGTTAAATTGACGAAAAAGTTCAAAAATAATATTTTGTAGGTTTGCATATTAATATTATTTCAGTTTTTCGATAAATAACTTAATAACTACTTTACAATATGGATTATAGTGTTATTCTAGTCTGAGAGGCTTATTTTCAAATGAGTATAGGATGATGTTATATGATGTTAGTTGATGATGAAACAGGAGTTAGGCAAAAGTTGGATATTAATTGCGCGACCAAAACAATTGAAAGAGAAGTTGAAGCTATAAATGAGCTTAAAAGCTCTTTAAACAGTTGTTTGACTGACGCTCTTGATATGATGGAAAGTGCTAAAGGCAGGATTATCATTACAGGCATGGGTAAGTCGGGTCATATAGGCAGAAAAATTGCGGCATCGCTTGCTTCAACCGGAACACCTTCATTTTTTGTCCATCCCGCGGAAGCCAGTCATGGTGATTTAGGAATGATTACCGAAGATGACGTCATTATTGCTATTTCAAACAGCGGCGAGTCAAGAGAGTTAATTGATATTCTTAATTATTCAAAACGCTTTGGGATAAAGCTAATAGCAATTACAAAAAATCCGGACAGCTCTCTGGGAAAAGCCGGCGATGTGGTATTACTACTTCCTAATAACGGTGAAGCTTGTCCGTTGGGGCTTGCACCAACAAGTTCAACAACGGCTACCCTTGTTTTGGGTGATATTTTGACTGCCTGCATGATTGAGAGAAAAGGGTTTACGAAATCGGATTTTAATATGAGACATCCCGGTGGTAAGCTAGGTTCAATTCTCCAACGAGTTTCGGATTTAATGCATGTCGGTCAGGATATGCCTCTATTAGAGGAACATGCAAATATGAAAAATGTTCTTCTTGAAATGACTTCTAAACGTCTCGGTTGTGTCGGTCTTGTAAATAAAAATGGTAAGTTGACAGGACTTATTACTGACGGTGATTTGAGGAGATGCCTAAGTGAAAAAATTCTTGAGGAAAAAGCTCTTAATGTTATGACCAGAAATCCCAAAACTGTGTCAAAAGATGTTATGGCTGCTGAAGTTTTGAAAATTATGCATGATAAGAAAATTACTAATATGTTCGTTGTGGAAGGTGATGTCCCAATTGGAGTAATTCATATTCATGATTTGTTAGATAATGGAGTTGCTTAGCGAGATAGTACTGATTTAGAGGTTTAAGTTTTAATGAGTGAATATTTGGTTACAGTTTTATTATCAACATATAATCATATAAATACCTTTGAAAAGGCTATTTCAAGTGTACTTTCGCAAAAAACCACCTTTCCGTATAAAATCGTGGTTTGTGATGATTGTTCAACTGACGGAACCTCGGATATAGTAAGAAAATATGCAACTTACCCTAATGTTGAGTTAGTTATCAGAGATAAAAATGTCGGCGCTACGCGAAATATTTATGAGGCTATAAAATCAGTTAATACAAAATATTTTAGTATTTTAGAGACTGACGATTACTGGTCCAGAGATGATAAACTTCAAATACAGGTTGATATATTGGAAAACAATCCGGATTGTTCTTTTTGTGCGCATAATACGCTAATGGATTACAAGGAGCATAATTTTAAAGATGAATATCTTAAAGTTAAAAAAACTAAGAAATTCAGCTTACCTAAAAAGATTGAGCATGGTAAATATATAGAACCTCATATTTCGTCAAGACTTTATAGAACTTCCTGCATAGACTGGAATGAAATTAATGACTCAATTCTTCTTATTTCGGATATAGCATCCAATTTTTATTATTTGACAAAGGGTAATTTGTATTATATTGATGAAGTTATGTCAGTTTATAATGTGTCAGGTAAAGGCATTTATTCCTCTGCAGGTCCTTATGAGCAGTATTATAAGAGCGCAAATTGTATATATCGTCTTAATAAAGCTTTGAATTGGAAATACAATTACATGCTTGCGGGCTTTTTTACCTCTCGTTTAAGTTTAACATTTTTTAGTTATCTTCGGTTAAGATACTTGACTTCCGGTAAAAATTTAGAAACTGCATACAAAAATGTTTTAAATAAATTCTACAGTGATTTTGTAGTAAAAAGAAAGAAAAAGTGTTTGTTTCGTTTAGCATTCCCGTTAAGCAGACATAAACGAATTAGTTTGGAGTTAGTAAGGGAAAAGGATTACGCATGAGATTACTTGTAACCGGTGGAGCCGGCTTTATTGGAAGTTGCTTTATTCGTCATATTTTAAACAAACATCTTGGACACAATGTCATAAACCTTGATGCACTTACTTATGCGGGTAATATTAAAAATCTAGATGATGTAAAAAACAATCCTGATTACACTTTTGTGCATGGTAATATTTGTGATAAAAAGCTCGTGCGAGAGTTGATTTCTCAGGTTGACTGTGTGGTTAATTTTGCAGCAGAATCTCATGTTGACAGGTCCATAACCGGTCCTGAAATTTTTATAGAAACTAACGTTCAAGGCACATTGAATTTACTTCAATCATCAAAAGAAATTGGGGTGGAAAGATATTTACAGGTATCAACGGATGAAGTCTACGGAACTCTTGGTAAAGACGGATATTTCTACGAAACAACACCACTTGCTCCGAACAGTCCTTATTCAGCCTCAAAAGCTTCTGCTGATATGCTTGTCAGAGCGTATTTTGAAACTTATAAAATGCCTTGTTTGATAACAAGATGTTCAAATAATTACGGACCGTATCAGTATCCGGAAAAGCTTATCCCGTTCTTTATCTCGCAATTGCTAAAGGGAGAAAAAGTCCCCGTATATGGTGACGGATTAAATGTTAGAGATTGGCTTTACGTTTACGACCATTGCGAAGCTATTTACACTGTACTTACCAAAGGTCGTGTGGGCGAGGTTTACAATATCGGAGGTCATAACGAAAAGACAAATCTTGAAATTACAAAAATTATTCTTAATGCAATGGGCAAAGATGAAACTTCTATCAAGTATGTTGAAGACCGTCTCGGACATGACAGACGTTATGCAATTTCTAATGACAAAATTTCATCCGAACTTGGTTGGAAACCTTCATTAACTTTTGAGGAAGGAATAAAGCTTACGATAGACTGGTATTTAAAAAATCAAGCTTGGATAAAAGATATTGAAAACAGAAAGAATGGTGTGGCTGTATGAAAGGGATAATTTTAGCAGGAGGTTCCGGAACAAGGTTATATCCGACGACATTGGTAACTTCAAAACAGTTGTTGCCGGTTTTTGACAAACCGATGATTTATTATCCGCTCTCTGTGTTGATGCTTGCAGGAATAAAGGATATACTAATTATTACAACAGAAAATGATGTAAATGATTTTAAGAAACTTTTAGGTGATGGTGCAGGTTTCGGGATTAATCTTTCCTATGCCGTGCAAAAAGCTCCAAACGGGCTCGCTGAGGCTTTTATTATTGGTGAAGATTTTATAGGAAATGATTGTGTGACGTTAATTTTAGGGGATAATATTTTCTTTGGTCCAAGATTTTCCGGAACTCTTAAATTTAGAACAAAATCTATTGAAAGAGAAGGTGGTGCCTGTATCTTTGCATATCCTGTAAAAACTCCCGAAAGATTTGGAATTGTTGAGTTTGATTCTGAGGATAATATTATTTCTCTTGTTGAAAAACCAACAAATCCAAAATCAAATTATGCGGTTACAGGGTTGTATATTTACGATAACAATGTTGTTAATTATGCTAAAAATTTAAAACCTTCTGCGCGTGGTGAGTTGGAAATTACGGATTTGAACAATATTTATTTTAAAAACAATAACTTAAAAATGGAAAAGCTTGGTAGAGGTTTTGCGTGGCTTGATACAGGAACTCATCATTCTCTTCTTCAGGCAGGTCAATATGTTCAGACTATTGAAGAAAACCAAGGTATAAAGATTGCTTGTTTGGAAGAAGTTGCTTTTAGGATGAAATTCTTGTCTAAAAAGAAAATTTTATCAAATATTAAAGATAAAAAGAATAATGAATATTATGATTATGTAAGGAAACTTGTGCAGTAATGAATGCGGGATTGAAAGAAAAAATTTTTGTGACGAAGTCGTTTATGCCTCCAATTGAGGAGTATAACGCGTATGTTGCTCAAATATATGCAAACGGGCAGTTAACAAATCAGGGACCTTTATTGAAGGAACTTGAGGCTAAGTTGTCAGAGTATTTGGGTGTTGAAAATTTTCATTACGTAACTAACGGAACTGTAGCAATTCAAATCGCGTTGAAAGCTTTGGGTATAGACGGCGGAGAGATTATAACTACACCTTTTTCGTTTGTAGCGACAACCTCTTCAATTCTTTGGGAACGCTGTAAACCCGTATTTGTAGACATTGAACCAGATAATTATACTATTGATGTTGACAAAATTGAGGCTGCAATTACTCCTGAAACAAAAGCGATTATGGCTGTACATGTTTTCGGATACGCTTGCAATGTTGAGAAGATTCAAAAAATTGCTGATAAATATGGTTTGAGAGTTATTTATGATGCAGCTCATGCGTTTGGCGCTAAATTTAAAGGGAAATCTCTTTTAAGTTACGGAGATATTTCAACTTGTTCTTTTCATGCTACAAAAGTTTATCACACAATCGAAGGTGGGGCTTGTGTTGTAAAAGATAAGGAAGTTTCAGACAGATTAGATTTAATAAAACGGTTTGGTATAAACGGAAACGAACATTTTTGTCTCGGAATTAATGCAAAACAATCTGAATTCAATGCAGCGATGGGGCTTGCCAATTTTCCGTATATAGCAGAGGTTATAGAAAAAAGGAGAATGATTTCCGAGTTGTATGACCGAGAACTTTCGGGTTTTGTAGTGCGTCCTAAAATGCAGGATGGTTTGGAATATAACTGGGCATATTATCCTGTTCTTTTTAAAGATGAAAAAGAACTTCTTGCGGTATTTGAAGAATTAAATGCAAATGGAATTTATCCAAGAAGATATTTTTATCCGAGCTTAAATACTTTGTCATATATAGAAAATTCCCTTTCTTGTCCGATATCGGAAGATGTATGCTCAAGAATAGCGTGTTTACCGTTGTATCCGGACTTGGCTTTTGATGAGGTGAGTCGTATTTGTAATATTATTAGGAGTGTGTTATGAAAATTTTTTCTATAAAGCAGGAAAAATCACATTTAGTAATGCAATGCATGGGTGTAAAGCTCAAAGTTCGTAACGAAAAAGATGCAACGATTTTTCCTTACAGAAAACATCAGCCGTTGATTGCTAAATATAAGTATGTCCATGTTATGAACAATGGACTTCATTCAATAAATGTTATAAATTTTGTAAATAAATATTTTCCCAATGATGAGCATTGTTTTATTTTTCCAAAGGTAATGTTCAGCAGAACTAAGATGAAGTTGGTGGGTGTAAATAACGTATATTTTTGTCCTGTTGATAATATAAATCTTGATAAAACAAAGAAAATTATAATACATGGTTTATTTGATAGCGGTTTGGTTAACCAATTATTTTTAAATAAAAAGTTGTTGGCTAAGACATATTGGTTTATCTGGGGCGGAGATTTATATTCTGC
Source organism: uncultured Muribaculaceae bacterium (assembly GCA_964499135.1). Classification (GTDB taxonomy): domain Bacteria; phylum Cyanobacteriota; class Vampirovibrionia; order Gastranaerophilales; family Gastranaerophilaceae; genus Scatenecus. Next base: position 116,205 of record CAZCIW010000001.1, on the reverse strand, counting down.
GCCAAACAATAAAAAAGAAAATTATGTTAGGTCAAATGTTGCCGGTATTTTGACGGCTTTTGATAAAGAGGTTTATGAAACTCGTTATGGTTCTTGTAAAGAATATTTTGATATAACATATCCGCATGATATGGATGAAACTATGCTTGTTGAACAAGATCCGAAAGATTATGTGCATATTCAGATTAATAATTCTGCAGATGTAACTACTCTGGAAATGTTGGATATTTTGTCAAAGTTTAAAGACGAAAATATCAAAATATCGACCATATTGTCTTACAAAACTGTTGGCGATGATGATGCTAAATTGAAAATTATGAAGAAGGGCTATGAAATTTTTGGCTCCAAATTTAATCCTATAATTGAATTTATGTCAAGAGAGGATTATGCAAATCATTTAGCATCGGTTGATATTTATATTTCAAACCAGAACCGTCAGCAAGGTAACGGTAATGCGTCTTTCATTTGTAGCTTAGGACATAAAGTTTTTGTAAAAAGTGATACATCTGTTTATAAAAAGTACAATCCATTGGGCATTAGATATTATGATACTTATGATATTCCGAACATGAGTTTTGAAGAGTTTTGTCACATGGATAAGGATGAAACTGCCCTCAGCGTGAAACTTTTGAAGGAACGCATGAAAGATGAAACAAAGGTAAAACAGTGGTCGGAATTTTTTGAAAATGATAAAACCTTCAAAAGCGGCACTATGACTGCATTTGCGGGGGGGGGGGGCTCTTAAAAGCTCTTATAGACAGGCTTTGAGGCCTTGCACAGTTTTAGCAAAGCGCACTTCTTCATTTGAAGAAGTGCGCTTTGCTGCATAGAAGAGGAGGTGTATTAATGAGTACAAAGAGAAAATTTAACAATTTTTTTAGTGTACACAATATAAACAATGTTCAAAAGAACAAGTTTTATAGAAAATATAGATTGGGGTGTATAAAATTAACAATTAAGAATAAAGAGAAAATTAAATTCTATATCAAAAAACAAGAGGAAAAACTGGAAAAAGAATTTCTGGAAAAGAAAAAGATTTTGGATGAGTTAAAAGAATTCAGAAAAAATAAGAATTATATTTTAACTGTTTATATCACAACCTATAATCACGCAAAAACTATAGAGAGAGCAATTGAGAGTGTACTAAATCAAGATACACATTATGAATATTTGATAAAGATATTGGATGATTGTTCCAAAGATAAGACAGGAGAAATTTGTCTTGAATACGCTAAACGCTATCCTGAAAAAATAGAATATGTTCCGATGCCTAGAAATACAAAGCTAAAGCATTTGTCTTCTTTCTACAAAACAATAAAAACGAAGTATTTTGCGATATTGGATGGAGATGATTATTGGCTAGGTAATGACAAAATAGAAAAAGCTGTTGATTTCTTGGAGGTAAATCAAAATTATACAATTTGGGCAAGCGATACTCTTTTTAAAAACTTTTTAACAAACAATAGATATTCGTATGTCCATGGACATTTAGGCTTTTCTAAAAATATTAATAATACAATTTCGTTTGACAATTATATTTATTTACATTTGTCTTCCAGAATTCATAGAAATGTAATTGATTGGAACAAGGAGTTTGTGAAAAATCGGAAACGTGATATCTTTATTTATTATGCACATTTAGATAAAGGACCTTGTTATTTTCATGATGAAATAATGTCTGTATATAACTTTACTGGTAAAGGTGTTTTTTCAAAATTAGGTAATATAGAATCAAGGTATTCAACAAAATATTCTTTTTATGCTATTAATAAGTATTTGAATTATAGGCATGATAGATTTTTCTCAAAAATGGCTGGAACAAAAAATTTAAAGTTCTTAAAGTTGATTTTTGGTAAGCGTATAGGTTGGTCTTTATGGATCTTTCTTCTTCGCTATTCATATATGTGTGAGTTGTGCAAAAATAAGTATGCTGTCTTTAAAACTATTGAAAATGGTCATGGATATTTTAGTAAAACTGAATGTGCATACTTAGATAAAATTTCACGATATCAAGTTTGATTTTGTTAGTTGTTTTTATGCTATTTCATTTTTGTTGTATAATCAGCATATACTACTAAGAAGGGATGATTATGACAAAAGTAGCTATTATGCAACCGTACTTTTTCCCGTATATCGGGTATTTTAGCCTGATTAAAAATACGGACAAGTTTATTCTGTTTGATGTTGTTCAGTTCATAAGGCATGGATGGATTGAAAGGAACAGAATTCTAAAACCTGATTTGGGTTGGCAATATATTTCCGTTCCGCTCGTAAAACATGACATGCAAACTTTAATCCAAGATGTGAAAATTAACAACAATGAAAATTGGAAAGATCATTTACTTGCACAATTACAGCACTATAAGAAAAAATCCCCTTTTTATAAACAAACTATTGAAGTAGTGAAAAAAGGTTTGGATATCGAAACCGATAGTATTGTTGAATTGAATTATTCGACAATGAAGGCAGTGTGTGATTATCTTGAAATTCCATTTAACTGTGAGATTTTCTCTAAAATGAATTTGGAGATTGAACCTGCTAATGCGCCGGATGAATGGGCTTTAAATATTTGCAAGGCTGCCGGATATCAGGAATATTGGAATCCGCCAGGTGGTATGGAATTCTTTAATCCTAAAAAATATGAGGATGCAGGTGTAAAATTGTGTTTCCAAAAAGTGAATGTCATGCCTTATCCACAGAGAAGGGGACCCGAAAATATTGAAACAGGTCTTTCTATCATTGATGTAATGATGTTTAATTCTCCTGAAAAAATCTTGGAAATGATGGATGATTATGCCTTAATTGCTGACTATGACTGCGTTTCGGGGGGGGGTAGGTTAAAAACATTATCCCTACTGGGTTTCGGCGATTTAGATACTGATAAAGTTGTTAGATTGAATAAAAGACGGAAATCTTCAAATGAAGATTTCCGTCTTTGTGCTTAGGAGGGATAGTGTATATGAAAAAAGTAGCAATAATGCAGCCGTATTTGTTTCCTTATATTGGTTATTGGCAACTTATTAATTCGGTAGATACTTTTGTTTTGTATGATGATGTAAATTATATCAAAGGCGGCTGGATTAATAGGAATAATATTTTGATAAATGGTTCGTCTCATTTGTTTACACTTCCGTTAATTGACTCTTCTCCAAATAAACTGATTAATGAAATTTCAGTTACCGATAATATAAAGCAAAAACAGAAATTACTAAAATCGTTTGAATTGGCTTATGCAAAGGCTAAATATAAAGATGATGTTTTGCCTCTATTGAATAATATTCTAATGCAAGAAGAATGTAGACTTCATTTGTTCTTGTATCATCAATTTAAGATAATTTGTGAATATTTAGGGTTGGATACTGAAATTCTAATATCATCAGATATTGTGCAAACTCAGGGGTTACACGCACAGGATAGAGTTATTGATATTTGTAAATGTTTAAAAACCACCCGATATATTAATGCCATTGGCGGGCAGGAATTGTACAATAAAGAAGAGTTTAAGAAAAATGGTATTGATCTGTATTTTATAAAAACAAATGAAATTAAATATAAACAATTTAAAAATGAATTTGTTCCAAACTTATCTATAATTGACGTCTTAATGTTTAATTCACCTGAAGAAGTAAGAGAACTTCTCACTAAGTATGAGTTAATATAATGTAATAATTTCTATATTTGTAGTATGTTTTTGCTATAATAATGAATTATAAATCTGTTTGAGGAGAGGTTTTTAAAAGTTTGAGATGAAGCAAAATGCTAAAGATATAGGTGGATATCTAGGTTTAGAGATAGCAGATTTGAGTTATGAAAATAAGTTTGATGCTGTAGCGTTGAATGATGCAAGAAATTGTTTAAGATATGTAATTCGTGTCTTTGAAATAAAAGAAATTTATTTACCTTTTTATACATGTCCTGTTGTTTGGCAGTCAGTTCAAAAAGAAAATTGTAAGATTAAATTTTATCATATTGATGAGAATTTCTATCCTACACAGGAATTCCCTGATGATGCTTATATTTTATATACAAATTATTTTGGCGTTTGTGCAAAGAATGTTAAAAAATTGTCGGAGAAATATAAAAATTTAATTATAGATAATGCTCAGGCTTTTTATATGCCAAAATTTGGAATTGCTTCGTTTAATTCTGTCAGGAAATTTTTCGGAGTTTCTGATGGCGCATTTTTATTCTGCGATAAAAGACTTGATGAACAATTTGAGAAAGATATTTCTTATGAAAGATTTTCTCATCTTTTAAAAAGGATTGATATTGGCGCACAAGCGGGATATGAAGAGTTTTGTTTAAACGATGACTCATTAAAAAATGAAGATATAAAATTCATGTCTAATTTAACAATGGCAATATTTAATAGTATAGATACTGAGGCTGCAAAGCAAAGAAGACTTGATAATTTTAAATTTTTGCATTCAAAACTTGCCTCCTCTAATCAATTAGCATTAAATTTAGATGATTTGGATGTTCCAATGGTTTATCCATATCTGATTGAAAATGATGATTTAAAGAAAATTTTGATAAAAAATAAAATTTATGTTGCAACATATTGGAATTCATTGCCCGAAGAGTATCAAGAAGGGGTCTTTCAAAAATATCTTATTCCGCTCCCGATAGATCAGAGATATAATTCCCGTGATATGATGCAAGTTTTGGATATTATAAATTATTATACGAATGGAGATATTTAGTATGAATTATAACTGGCAAGGCAAAAAACTTTTGATTTTGGGTGCAACAAAACTCTTATGTCAGGTTGTAGATACTGCTCATAAATATGGGGCTAAAGTTGTTGCAATTGATTATTATGAAAATTCACCTGCAAAGAAAATTGCTGATGAAAGTTATTTAATCAGTACTGTTGATGTTGATAAAATTCTTCAATTGATTAAAGATAAAGAAATTGATGGTATTTTAACAGGTTTTATGGATTCAATGATGCCGTATTACAAAGAAATTTGTGAAAGAGCCGGACTCCCTTGCTACATAACTTCGGATGAACAATTGAAATTTTCTGTGGAAAAACAAATCTTTAAAGAATATTTAAAAAAATATGAAATCCCTTGTGTCGAAGAATATTTTTCTGTAGACGATATTTCGTATCCGGTAATTGTTAAGCCTGTTGATAATTCGGGCGCAAGAGGAATTTCTATTTGTAATAATGAAGATGAACTTAAAAAAGGAATTGAGTATGCTTTAGAATTTTCCAAATCGAAAAAATACCTTATTGAGAAATATCTTGATTGTAAAGAGGCTACCGTTTTCTACGTTTTTGCGGACGGAAAGCCTTATTTTACAATTATGGCAGACCGTCATATTGCGCCGGTTAAGGATGGGTTTATAAAACTTCCTACAGGCTATACTTTCCCTTCAAAAATGTCTGAAATTTTTGCAAAAGAATTACATCCTAAATTTGAGAAATTATTTAAAGATTTGAATATAAATAACGGAATGATGTTTATTCAGTGTTTTGTAGATGATGATGGCAGAATAATACCTTATGAACCCGGATTTAGGTTGACAGGAAGTCTTGAATATATTCTGACTGATGCAATTCAAAATTATAATCCGTTAGCAATGATGATTAATTTTGCGCTGAATGGGAAAATGACAAACTGTAATGAACTTGAGAAAATAAATCCTTATAAATTCAAAAAATCTTATAATATAAGTGTATTAATAAAACCTGGGACTATAAAGGAAATTTCAGGCATAGACGAATTATTAAAAGATGATGGTATTGTTGAAATATTTTGCAGTTATGAGACCGGTGATACTTTACCGGATAATGTCTGGGGTAAACTTGCTCAAATCGGTGTGAGAATTTTTGTTGTTCCCGATAGCGAAACTCATTATTTCGAGATACAGAATAACATTAAAAATATTTTAAAAATAACTTCATCTACAGGTGAAAATATGATTATTAATTATAATATTAAAGAGTAATTTTATAAAATAAAAGAAAACTGCTTGATATTATTGAAAGGGCTAATTATGCAAAAAATATTAATTACAGGGGCAAACGGAGCTCTTGCCAAAAAAGTTATTGACGAATTCTTAACAGATGACAATTTTGAAATATATGCTTCTACAAGATGTCCTGAAACATGTCGCAATGCCAAAAAAGAAGTTAAATATATATCAAACGACTCTCTTTTAAATACAGATGTTCTTAAAAACATTGATTATGTTTTACATTGTGCATTTCCTCGCAATTACGAGGCTGTGGACATGTTCAGTGCAATGAATTTTTTTGAAAAACTTTTAAATACCTCGATTGAAAAAGGAGTGAAAAATTTTGTTAATATTTCATCCCAATCGATTTATGGTAATTACAGAAACCATCCATCAACTGAACTTGAGGCTTCACCTTCCGATATTTATGCTCTGACAAAATATTCGTGTGAACATTTAGGGCTTGCTGTTGCTAAAAATTCTAATATTAAATTTGCAAATATAAGGCTTGCGTCTTTAATTGGAAATGAGTTTCCTGAGCGCGTAATTAATAAAATGATAAAGTTTGCATTTGAAAAATATGCTATTACGGTTCAAAATGATAAAAATGTTTTTGGTTTTATGCACATTGATGACGCAGCAAAAGGATTGTATAAATTTATTGCAAATTCTAATCCTGAAATGTGGAAGCCTGTTTATAATTTTGGGGTTAAGTCTAATTGCAATGAAAATTTAGAATATATTGCAAGCGTAATTAGAGAATTATTTTCTGGTAAAAATATGAAAATTGACATCACTGTTAATACTTGTGAAAAACCTGACAAGTTATGTTTGATGGATTCCTCATCTTTTTATGGAGATGCAAAATGGGAGCCTCAAATAACGTTAAAAAATGCTATTGAAAAAATCTTTTTTGAAATAATCTAAGTGAAAAATTTTAATATTTATATTAAAGTAATATGAGAAACAACGATGATTGGGAAAGTGTTATGAAATTTAATTTAATAGTTGAAAAAATAAAAAACTCACAGGCATATATAAATTATTCACGTATATTGCCTTATGTGAAACCGTATTGGTTCAGAGCTACTCTTGCCGTAATAATTTGTATTCCAATTGGTGCCTTGGATGCGGTTATTGCGCTTGCTCTGAAGCCTTATATGGATTTGGTTATGGTTGAAAAAACAGTGCAGTCTCCTTGGTATATTCCTTTTGGAATTGTTGCATTTACTGTTATTCAAGGATTTTTGAATTATATGGCGACTTACCTTAATACATGGGTTGGTAATAAAATTACAAATGATTTGAAGATGGCTTTATATAATAAGCTTCTGTCGTTTGAAACATCCTTTTTTGATAGAAGAAAATCAGGAGATATTGTCTTTAGATTTAATTCTGATGCAGATACGGCTTGTGCCGGACTTTTGGATAATATAAAAGTTTTTGTTTCAAGACTTTTTTCTTCAATTTCACTAGTAGCGGTGCTATTTTACAATTCATGGAAACTTGCTTTGATTGCGGTTGTTGTTCTTGGTGCTGCATTTTTACCGCTTGCAAAAATAAGAAAATTAATAAAAGCTGTTATGGATAAATCAGTTGCGGCAGGAGCTACTATTATTACTGCTTTTAATGAAAGTTATTCCGGAAATAAAACAATTACTTCTTATAATCTTGCTCAATATCAGGAGAAAAAGTTCAAAAAGTTGCTTGGCGAATTATTCTCACTAAAAATTAAAATGATTCAGAGAACATCTTGGCTTTCTCCGATGATGCATGTAATTGTTTCTATTGGTATAGGTGCGGCTATCGGATACGGTTCTCATTTAATTTTGACAAAACAGATTACAAGTGGTAATTTTGTTTCATTTATCACTGCGTTAATTATGTTGTACACTCCTATTAAAAATCTCGGTAACAACTTTAATGCTGTTCAATTTTCGTTTATGGCAATAGAACGTGTGTTCCAAATGTTGGAAGCTAAACCTGTGATTAGAGAAATTGAAAATCCTGTAGAGCTTAAAAATTTGGATAGCGGAATAAAATTTGATAAAGTTTGCTTTGAATATGTAAAGGGGAAACCTGTTCTTAAAAACATTAATCTTGACGTAAAACGCGGAGAAACGATTGCACTTGTCGGAAATTCAGGTGGTGGAAAGTCAACGATTGTAAGTTTAATACCAAGATTTTACGATGTAAAAAGCGGAGTAATTGCAATTAATGGTGTCAATATTAAAAACTTTACTCTAAGTTCTTTACGAGAAAATATTGCAGTTGTTTTTCAAGATAATTTCTTATTTTCCGGTACGATTAGAGAAAATATTATGCTAGGAAAACAGAATGCAACGGAAGAAGAAGTGAAATGTGCTTTGAAAATGGCATATTTGGATGAGTTTGTATCGACTTTAAAAGATGGTTTGGATACTCAAATAGGTGAGCGCGGAATTCTCCTTTCCGGAGGACAAAAACAGCGTGTAGCTATTGCAAGAGCATTTATTAAAAATGCTCCTATTGTAATTTTGGATGAAGCGACATCGGCTCTTGATAATAAATCAGAAGCTATTGTTCAAAAAGCCATTGAAAATTTAATGGTTGATAAAACTGTATTTGTTATCGCCCATAGACTTTCTACAATTGTGAATGCTGACAGAATAGCAGTTATAAACGAAGGAAATCTTGTTGAACTGGGAAGTCATGAAGAATTAATGAAGATTGAAAATGGACAATACAGAACTTTGTACGAAATGCAATTTAAAAAACAAGCTGTTCCTGTCTAGAAGATTATAAAAAGGTGCGAATATGAATAAATATATTGAGATTACTAAATCGTGGATTAAAAGGTGCAATATTTGGAAATTGATTTTTGTTATTTATTGTTGTGTTTTGGCATATTTGAATTTTGGCGGTTTGATGTCTGCATATCAATTAACTGAGCTAAATCTTGGAATTGGATGTGTTTTAACACTTGGTTCAATATTCGTAGGAGGTTTTTTTTACGCGCTTGGGTGGGGTAAAAAAATCTATTCACGGAAGGTTTGTAATATAATATTTGCTCTATTGATGACTGTTGCTTTGGCTTTGTGTGCTTTTTCCGTTTATTTGAGTCTTCCTCAGAGTATGGCGCAGTTAAAACTTGCGGCAGGAGAAGATGTGCTTGATGCTACATTAAGATTAAATGCTATTCTTTTGGCATTAATAGTTTATATTTTAATTTATTCTTTATTAAATCTCCCTGTTATATGTTCTTATTTTAGGTATAAGAAGCGATATGATGAATTAAAGCTCGTCAATAAACCTTATTGGAAGCTCTTTTTAACCTATTCTGCCGCCTATTTCTTCGTGAACTTTGTGTATCTACTTATTTATACGAATAAATCGGAACTTAAAGGGTTTGATTATGCAGTAATTTTATCTAATCTGCTTAATGCTGCAATTTGTATCGGATATGCTTACAATTTGCGTTTAGGGAAAAGGTTAATTTGGCAAATTTTAATTTTGCCTTATGTAGTTTTTAACTTTTTTATTCCTGTTTTTTCTAGTGAACACTTATTGTTTGTCTCGCAAATACAGCTAATAACAATCAGCATTGTTGCTCTTGTTACTTACTCTATCTGTTTTGTTGCATTCTTCTATGTATATTACAGATACACGTTTACAAACGATGTTTATTTGACCTAAACAAACTATGAATACAGAGACATTTAGACTTCAATAAATAATCTTTGACCAACAATATTTTGTTTGCCATTATAATATCCTGCAAAATATCCGCCTCTTACTGGTTGATTTTTGGCATATGTTGCCGCAGAAAATCTGTTCCCGTTATAGTTGACAAAAGGATTGTTACTAAAAGGATTTGAAGAAGTTGTTACAACGGTTGGTGCCGAAACAGACTGTGACTGTTGCGGGGTGAATACATTTGATAAAAGATTTACTAAACTTGCCATTCTACGTTAACCTCACTTACTTACCGTTGACATATTTAATGATTTTTTCTTAACTGTCATAATTATAGCATATATTTTAAAATTTGTTTATATATCTTAATAAAATCCTCTTTTTATATTAGCAACATTGTGTAAATCCGCTTGCAATAAAATTTTAATTCTTTATAATTGATTTATGGAAAATGAGAAGAAAAAAATCTTAATTGTTGGAAGTTCGGCAAAAGAAAATGCGTTAGCTAAAGTTTTCGCAGGGTATGATTTTGTTGAAAAAGTCTATGTAGCGCCCGGAAATGATAGGATGGCAGAATTTTGTGAGATTGTAGATATAAGAGTAGATGATATCTCAGGGTTGCTTAATTTTGCTATGGAAAATGCGATTGATTTAACAATAGCTCCAGATGAAAAAACTGTTAAAGAGGATATATCTTCATTATTTCAACAGAACGGGCAATTGATTTTTGCACCGTCGGCAATGAGCGCAAATGCAATTGTGTCAAAATCCGCAGGGAAAAAACTCTTTTACAAACTTAGAATTCCTACACCAAGATTTGGTATTTTTGAAAAGGCTCAATTGGCTATTGATTACGTCAATAAATCTTCGTTTCCTCTTGTAATTAGAGCCGATGAATCTTCGATTTGCGCAGACAGACAGATATGTAATACAGCAAGAACTGCTACTGTTTTTGTAGAAGATTTGTTTTTGTCAGGGCATTCCAAAATTCTTTTAGAAGATTATGTATATGGAGAAGAATTCGTTTTTTATGTTGTAACGGACGGTTATCATTATCTTCCGTTAACATCGTGTGCTAATTACAAGCTTATGGAAGATGGTAATGGTGGTATTCTAACTCCGGGGATGGGGGCTTTTTGTCCGAATTATAAGTTGTCCTATGATATTCAAAAACAATTGTTGAAGAATGTTGTAGAACCGATAATCGCAGGATTAGCGAGAAGAGAAACTCCGTATCTTGGAATTCTTGGGGTTGAAGGTGTTCTGACTCCTGATGGAAAATATTCCGTATTGGAATTAAAATCTTTTCTTTCGGATCACGATTGTCAAGCTGTTTTGAATCTTGTTGATGAAAATTTGTATACTCTTTTTGAGGCATGTGCGAATGGATCGTTTGCAGATGATTATGATAGTATAAATATTTCCGATAAAGCTTCTGTGTCTTGTGTTCTTTCAAGTGGAAAGATAAAAGCTTCTTTGATTAGCGGTTTAGAACTTTTAGATGATGATATTTTTGTAAATCACTTCGCGACCAAAAGGAATGAGTTTTTTGAATATCATACAACCGGAGGCAGAGCTATTGTGCTTACAAAAACATCATCCACATTGACTCGGGCAAGGGAATTGTTATACGAGAATATAGAAGTTATAACTTTTAGCGGGAAAAAGTACAGATCTGATATCTGTAAATTTTCAGATTAACTTGATTAATAAAATATTATCATTAATACTGTGGTATGTTGAAAAACGCTAAAAATTATTATAGTATTCTGGGAGTTACCCCGGATGTTGAATTAACGGAGCTTAAGGCTGTTTATAGGCGCTTGGTTAGAAAATATCACCCTGATGTAAATCCTGAGGGTGAAGAGCTTTTCAGAGATATTACGGAGGCTTACGAGACTTTATCAGATGAAAATTTACGAAATAAGTATGATATTTTGAACGGATTTTTTAAATCTACTTATCATCAAAATGCTTCAATGTCCAAGAATGAAACGTATCGGAAAGGTTACAAAAAGTCAGAAAATGTTAAGTATACACAAAAAGAGACAGATAAATCAAAAAATGATGAGCAATCAAAAACAAAAAGTTCAAATAATGCAAAAACTCAAAATAACACGACAATTGAAAAGTCTTTCTCAGAGCGTATAAATGATTTAATTGACGGATTTTCGCAACAGGCAAAAAAGAAAAAAATACCACCAAAAGCTGAAAAGGGCGATGATATTTATGTAGATGTTGCTGTGACTTTAAGAGAGGCAATACGTGGTACTCATAAAATAGTAAATGTTTTGCATACAAAATGTTGCGAGCATTGCAAAGGCAGAAAGTTTATTAATAATGCAAAATGTCCTGTCTGTAATGGTGTTGGAGAAATTTCAGAACGTCAAAAAATTGATGTTACAATTCCTGCGCAGGTAAAGAACGGGGCAAAATTGCGTTTGTCAGGTGAGGGGAAAAAAGGAATAAATGGAGGTAAAAATGGTGATTTATATTTGAAAATTACTGTCACTTCGGATTCCTTATTTAAAGTAGACGGAAACGATTTACTTGTTGAACTTCCGATATCTCCGTTTGAGGCTGTACTTGGAGGAGATATCGCGGTTCCGTCTCTGGATGGAGCTTATACGTTAACTCTTCCTCAGCAGACAAAGTCAGGTCAGGTATTTCGAATTTCTTCAAAAGGTTTGCAAAAAAATAATCTTGTTGGTGATATAATTGTAACGGTTAGAATTCAAATTCCCGACAAGATAAGCGCCAAAGAGCTTGAATTGTATAAGAAGTTGCGCAATCTTTCGGGTGAAAGTATAAGGAAGAATTTTCTAAATGATTAATGATGAGAATATTTTAAATGGCACCTCCGCAAAAATTAAAGAAATTTTTGCTTCTATTCAGGGCGAAGGTCCTTATATGGGGACAAAACAATTATTTGTCAGATTTTGCGACTGTAATTTAAGGTGTCGTTATTGTGATACCGATTTCGGTGGTGATGCGGATGAATATTCTCCGGAAGAGCTTGCGGATACTGTGAAACAATTTTCTTTAAGGACGATCCATTCAATTTCATTAACCGGCGGAGAACCGCTACTTTCTGTTGATTTCCTTGAAAATTTTCTTCCTATATTAAAAAGTAACTACCTTAAGATTTATCTTGAAACGAATGCTACATTGCCGGAAGAACTTGAACGAATTATTGATTATGTTGATTATGTTGCTGCTGATATAAAACTACAGAGTTCTACGGGAATGATAAATGCGTTTGAAAAACACGATAAATTTTTTGCTATATCTAGTCGTGTTGAGCATTTTGCAAAAATTGTTTTTGATTCTAATATTACTGATGATGAGATTGAAAATTGTGTTTCGCTTGCCAAAAAATATGATATCCCGCTGATTTTGCAACCAAAAATGAACGGTGATGATATGACAATTACTTCGGTTTTTGCAGTTCAAATAATGGAAAAATTCTTAAAACAATATCCGAAAGTTAGGTTAATTCCACAAGTTCACAAATTTCTTTCTGTTAGATAGTAAAGACTTTTTAATTTTGGATAAATCGTTGCGGGACTATTTTCTTAAATTTGCTGCATCTTTTAAATAGACAAATTTCGGCTTAAATCTTTCTTCGCAATTTACGACAATCAATATCCTAAGACACATTCTTAATGAATTTTTAACGTTTAACTCGTGAAAGCACATCATTGCAATATCTTCAAATCCATCAATTTCGGTTCTTGCAAATTTCGCAGGAAACGCTGCATTAATATCTTCTGTGGTTGTAAATATTACGTGAGAAATATTTGATGAGGTAATTGAATTTTCTTTAAGCATTTTTTCTAGAAGTTCAAGCGTAGCTTCCCTGATTGCTTCCGGAGAATTTTGACTAAGCGTTATAGCACCTCTGATACCTTTTGTAATCATAAAATCACCTTTTTTTTAGTCCGTTATACCAGTCACGTGCGAGCATTTCACCTTTGCCTTCGGGTTTTACTTTAATAAGCGTTAGGACGCTGTTTTGGCATGCCATATTAACTCCGTCTTTTGTTGCTTGTATTATTTTCCCGGGGGTAATGTCTGAAACTTCTTGTGATACTTTTGTTTCCAGTACTTTTACAATTTTTCCGTCGTACATAAAATATGCGCTTGGAAATTTGTAAATACCACGTACAAGGTTATGAATTTGCCATGCAGGTTTTGTCCAGTCTATTAGAGTTTCCTCTTTAGTGAGTTTATTCGCCATACAAATGCCATCTTCACCTTGTGAAATTGGTTTTATTTCACCGGCGACTATTCCTTTAAGTGTTTTTTCCAGTAGCTCAGGTGAAAGATCACTTACTTTTTCAAAAAGTTCTTCGCAATTCATTGATTCAGTAATTGGAATGATTTTTCTTAAGCAAACATCTCCGCAATCGAGTCCAAGTTCAGTAATCATTGTACAAATACCTGTTTCTTTGTCGCCATTTATAATTGCGCGTTGAATTGGATTTGCGCCTCTGTATTTTGGGAGAAGTGACGCGTGAAGATTTATTGTTTCATACTTTGGTATGTTCAAAACTTCCTGTGATAAAATTTGCCCAAAAGCAAAAGTTACAAAGAAATCCGGATTGAGCTTTTTTAATTCTTCTTGAATCTCCGGTTCTTTTCGTATTGATTTTGGTTGAAATACCGGTAAATTATGAGAAACTGCAAATTCCTTTATTGGTGGCATTGTTAGCTTGTTACCTCTGCCTGCCGGTTTGTCTGGTTGGGTTACTACGGCTTGAATTTCAATTCCGTCGCATTTTAAAAGATATTCAAGTGATTTTACCGCAATTTTTGGGGTTCCAAAAAATACTACTTTAATCATTTCGCTTTTTCTGCTCCAATTCTTTGTCTAATTCTTGTTCGTTTAGTAATTTTGTCGGATCAAGTGGTGGAAGATTATACTGCTCAAGTATTGCTTCTGTCTCAAATCTGTTTATGCAGTGATCAATAAACAAAATTCCATTCAAGTGGTCATTTTCATGTTGGATTGCACGAGCGAGAAGGGAGCCTTCATCTGCTTCTATGACAAAAGAACGTCCTTTATCATCAAGAGCCTTAACCATAACATATTTGTAGCGCTTAACCTTTGAATATGCCTGAGGAAAACTCAAACATCCTTCTTCACTTTCAACTGCTCCTGATTTTTTTATGATTTTGGGATTAATAAAAACAATGGGATTTAACGGTTCGTTATTAGCAGAAACATCTATAACAAATACCCTTAAGTTAACTCCAATCTGTGGTGCAGCAAGTCCTACTCCGTTTTGGGCATACATTGTATCAAGTAGATCCTGAACTAATTCAGTTATTTTTTTAGAAATCTTGTGAACTTCTTTTGATTGTTCACGTAAAGTTTTTTCTCCATATTTTAAAACTCGTTTTACAGCCATTTTTACCTCGTTTTAGTCTGCATTATTTGATTGTTTTACTTGTCATATTTAGAGAATTGTAATTTCAGAGATTGCCGGATCAAGAAGCCTTCTGCCTATATTAGCAAAATTTATAGAACAAAGAGTCTTGTCTCCGTATTTTATCATTTTTTCAACAACCCCTTCTCCGTATTTTGGGTGGGCAACGCGATCACCGGCTTCAAATTTTTGATTTGTAACAGGTGCTTTTGCCGCATAAACAGGAATGTCATCACTTTCAGCTTCTTGTATTGGAGCCTCTTTTTCGTTTTGGGGGTCCTGTTGTTCATCCTCACTATTTATGCCATCAATAAAGTTTAGATCATCTTCTGTCAAAGAATCTTCCTCTAAAAGGGTATCTTCTTCTATTTTATTGTAGATAAAATTTTCGTCAATCTCTTTTGCCACCTGCTCCCTTAACTCATCGTCATCTGGCATCAATTGTGCCGGTTCTTGAACCAATGTATTTTCGTATGGAGTTAATTCAACATCCGGTGGTAATTCTTCAAATATTGTCTCGACATCAGGCAAATCTTGCTCGATACGTTCATCTATTGAGGGATCCGGCAATACAAGTTCTTCCTCTGAAGTTTCGTCTAATGCTGTTTCTTCAAGTTCCAGAGACTCTTCATTAATAAGTTCTTCATTAAGCTCTAACGGAGTTTCGGAAACATAATTATCATCTTCGATATATTCTTCGTCATAATCTTCTTCCGCAAAAGGTTCTTCTTGAATTTCTTCGGAAGAAACAGATGTGATTTCTGTCTCATCTGAGTCCGGGAGAACTGTTTCGTTAATAACTATATTGTCTGATTCGGGTTTATTCACAGAAATTTCTTCTTCAATCTGTGAATTATCAAATGTTAGCTCAGGAATTTCATTTGGAATTTCCTCGTATTTAGTATTTTCTCCAACCGGCATTTCTACAGCTGAAATGCTTTCCTGTATTCTTGAAGTCTCGACTTCAGGAATATCTTCAAACGCTAAGGTCTCTTCATTAGAATCTTCAACTTCAGTGGTATCCTGAAGTTTAGTCTCCGTAAAAAAATCATTGGTCGATGCCTCTCTTTCTTCAAGAGATTCTTCTATTTCGTTATTAAGTTCTCTGTCAAAGTCATCTTCTTCCGGTAATTCTTCAAAAGAGGATCCTTCATTCAACGCAGAGTAGTCTTCTTCTTCTGATTTACCTCTGTCAATATCGTCAGATAAGTCGGTGTAGGTGTCTTCGTTTTCTGTAAAATCTTCCTTTTCGGCTTCTTTAGGTGCTGACTCCGAATTTTCCGCATCTGCATTTGAATCTTGGACTTCCAGCTCTTGTGCAAGTTCTTCTTTTGAGTCCTCAACCGTTAAAGCTTCTTCTGTCAAAAGAGGTTTATCCATCGTGATTACTATAGGTTCTTCTTTTTTTATTATAAGCGGAAGAAGTTCAACTATCAAAGGTATTCTTTGTGTTACTTTTCCCCAAACAATGAATTCGTCGTGATTTAGCTTGTTTAGAAATGTGTTGTATGAAGCAAAATCGTGACGTGTTGTCTCCGGTGTAAATAAAATAAGGTTATCTGCTTGTTCCTTTAATTCATATGCGTATTTGTAATTATGATTACAGATAATATTTGTATTCGCAGATTTTTGGGAAAGTAGCATTTTAATCAGCTTTTTATCACTGTTATCATCGTTGATTTTTACGAATGTAGTAATCTGATTACCCATCTCTTCAATAACTGAGTATACGTATGTAATGATTTCTTTTTGAAGTTTTGCTTCGGCTTTCGAAATATCAAGGATTACGGTGTAATTGTCTTTGATGTATTCGTTTAGGCTTAATATTTCGTATTTTGACTGTGCAAAAACCTTTTCTTCTCTGTACTTGAGAAGTTTATTTTTTAACAGTGCCAACTCAGGAATATTTGATTCTTTGTACTGTTGTTCAACTACGTCAATGAACGTATCAAACGGTATGAATTTTTCAGGAATTGTCCTTGTATATTCCTGAACTTCCAGAAATATGTCCTGAATAACTGCTTTACTGGTCGCATCAATGTCATTAAGGTCATTTGCATAGATAAAGTTAATACTCTCAAAATTTAGTGGCATTTTAAAGTTTTCACCGAATACAAATCTTTTTTCATTGTTAAATTTGCCGTCAATATCAAAGATTATTGAACTTTCTGCATTATTTTCAAGCTGTTTCGCAAAATTCATTACAATAGTTGAAGTGTTTTTAGCGCTATCAGAACAGATAAGAAGATTGTTCTGAAGAAGTGAAATGTCTACATTAAGAACAAAATCCTGTTGCGCAAGATTTCCTAATTTTATTGGTGTTTTTACAGGAAGAATATCAAGCAAATCTGCCGGCGCTAATGTTGACACCTCAGCATTCAGAGCCGGGATTGTTCCATCGTAATTTTTTACAATGCCTTCTTCGTCAAAAGTGAATACAAGTCTTGCGATTGCATAACTTATGCCGTTGTCGGCTTTGAGGCTGACTATTTGCCCGACGTAAGGGGTTTTATCATCCTCTATCACGACAAATCCGCCAAGGATTAGTTTATTGCCATTTTCATTTGATATCTTAACTAAATTATTCTTAATTTCCAGTACTTTCATTTAAAATCTTCCTCTTTTACCTGATGATACCATGAACATGCCTGTATTTGAATTGTTCGTTAAGTATCTGAAACATTTTTTAAATCAAGTAAATAATTGTAAATGTCTATAGTTATCTGACAAATCTTCAATTCGCGCTTTGCAAGGCTTTTAATTGTTTCTCTGTAGCATCTTAATAGCGCGAGATTAAGTCCGTTAGGCTCTTCTAAAATGTCAAGTATCTCATTTCGGTATTTTTCATCGCGTGTATTAGGTTCAATTTTGTCGGCAAGAAAGATTATTTTCTCAAATTCGCTCATGTTAAGTTTTCCCAGAGTATGCCACCTGATAGCTGAAAGAATTTCCGGATCATTAACTCCGAATTCTTTTTCTGCAATATATGCGCTTACTGGAGCATGCAATGTCTTGTAGTTAAGCATTTCGCAGGGGTCAACATCTAAGTTTTTGTCTATAAGTTCTTTTAGCTTTTCTTTTGAAAAACATTTAGCGCAATCATGTAACAGACCTGCGGTGTAAGCTTTATCGCAGTTTAGGTCGTATTTTAATGAAAGTTCCCTTGCGCATTCTGCAGTTCCTATTGAATGGATATACCTTTCTTCGTTAAGATTATCTTTTAGCCATTCCAAAATTTTTTGTTCACTAATATTTGTATAAATCATTTTCTGTAATGTACCTTTCTATGTTTTCCGGTACAAGTCCGGAGATTGGTAGTCCTTTTTTTATTCTGTTTCTTATTTCTGTTGAAGATATGTCGTTAAATTTCATTTCCGTAAATTTGAAATTGTATCCTTTTCCCTTCATAAAGTTATAGTTATCTTTTGAAAATTCATTTTCTCTTGCAAAAACGATGAAATCAACTATCTGACGAAGCTTTTCACTCTCATACCAACTATCCAGATTTCTAAAAGCATCCGTTCCAATCACAAAGTTGATTTTTCCTTCAATGTTGTATTTCTTGTAAAGCTCTTGTATTGTAAGGTAAGAATATGATTTTCCGCCCAACTTGTATTCAATGTCTGAAACCTCAAAATTTGGATGTGTTTTAGTGGCAAGTTCAACCATTTTATATCTGTGCGCAATTAATTCAGGATGATTTTCTTTTTGTGGAGGTATAAATGCCGGTATAAAAAGAATTTTTTTTACATCAAAGTTCTTTAAAATATATTCCGCCATGTAAATATGTCCGTTGTGTATTGGATTGAATGTTCCCGAAAAAATGCACAGTCTCATACTCTGATTATAGCAGTATTCCTTATTTTTGTAAATTAATGTAACAAAATTGGTTAAAATTTAAAGTTTTAACTAATTTATCCGTATCCCATACAAGAAAGGGACCAAGCGAATGGGAATGGCGGCATCACAGGCAAGATTACTATCTATAACAACGCGATTGAATCATATTGAACTTCAATCACAAAACATTTCCAATGCGAAAATTCGTCTGTCCGACGATACGCAGGATGCAAGTGATGCTTACGTAAAAGCATTGAGCAAAACCCAATATCTCTTTAATAATTACAATTCTTCCGGAGATTTAGTCAGCCAAAGCCTTACCGGAGCGGCTTTAACGCAATATGGTGAACTTAAAAATCAGTACGGGTTAATAAATTCCGCCGGTCAAATACTTGTGTCTGAACGAGACGCTGCAAATTATCAAAATTCCAATACCCTTGAAGAATTTCTTGACAAATACGGAGTTCTCGCGGATATCAGTGAAGGTGTTACGATTGAATACGTAAACCCTGTCTGGACAGATTATCAGGGCAAATATCAGGATGAACTAGCTGAATGGAAAACTAAAGAACCAAGCAAAGATGATGAAAAATATTGGGAGACGCAAACCGTAACAAAAGATGATAACAATTTGTACCAAAGTTTTATCGCTTCAGGTGGATGTCTAGGCGGAGCAATCGGCGGTAGTTGCTGTTATATGCACGTGTTAGCCGACGCAATCGGAACAGGCACTCATACTACAAGCTCAGGACAGACATTTGAAGTCTTTGGTGGCAACGACATCAGTTGGTCTTGGAATTCAGCGAAGCATGACAGGGATACATTTGACCCGATTACAGAAGCCCTGAAAGAAAATTATTGTTCCGGCGATGTAATTCCCGGTGGAACCGAAACCGCAATAATAAATGGCAGTGAAGTCACAGTTGGTGGACCTGCGTCTGATCCCAATATGACATTGTACCAAAGAGCCGTAGACTTGCTTTGGGAAGTTCATGGAGAATATGATGGCTCAGCCACCGGCGGAACCGCTACACCAGAAAGCTTACAAAAATTCTTTTATTTTGTTGAACATGATTTGAAACAGTTGTCAACCGAAGAAATAGAAGTTTTCGACGAAGAACAGTACAATGCGGATTATGCGGATTGGCAGGCGAAAGAGCCGGTAGAAGATACATCAATCGAAAAATATATACCAAAGACAGTTCGAGTAGCAACAGATCTAGACGAGGCACAGTGGTACGTAAACCTTTGGAACCGAATGAACGGAGTAAGCAACTTTAAAGGAGGGTTTGGTGATAACGGGGCATATGACCCAGATGCGGGCTGGGCATCAAAGTCGACGACAGAGCAGAGTTGGGCAGTTCTAAAAGACGGAGATATGAACAGCGCCGAATACCTTAAATACGCTATCGAAAACGGCTTAATAACTTTAGAGCAGGTTCAGTTTAAGGATATTTCAAGCAGCGAACAGGGGATTAAGAACGCATCTTGGACATCCATAATATTTACGAATGCCCAGGACATAACCGAAACCAAAGATGAGACAGCGATAGCGAAAGCAGAAGTGGAATACAATCGTGTACTGAAAGAGATAGAAGTAAAAGACAAGCAGTATGACACAGATTTGAAGAAATTGGATACGGAGCACAACGCGCTACAAACCGAATACGACAGCATTAAAAATGTTTTGGATAAAAATGTTGAGAGAAGTTTTAAAACTTTTAATGGGTAACCCTAATTCTCAAAATTAAATTAATAATAATTTAATATAGCGCCCGACATATTCAAGTCGGGCGCTATATGCATGAATGTGATTTTGTTACCTGCTGAGCTCGCAGGTGGGTGAGCGCCTTGACTAATCCGTTTCCCGCTGGCGATAAAATCGGCGGGTATACTTCAATGCCATTGAGAGTCAACTCTCCCTATTAAAATAAATGTAGGAACAAAATTGAACATCCATACATATCCTTATTATAGCACCTTTTAACCTTTTCGCAAGTAGTTGGTTTTGATTTTTTTTATGAAAAATTTTGTAAAAGGTTTTTTGAATATTCCGTAAATTCTCAATTCGTTGGCTCTGATTGCTCTTCCATCTTTGCTAATAATTGTCAATGAGCGTTTTTTTATATCTTTATCAACTATTTCACCTGCAATTTTGGGATACGTATGGTTGTTGATAATCTTGAAATTATATGGATTAACCGTGAAAAACTCGTTTCCGACAGTGATATAGCATGGAAGCCACGGATGAAATGCTCTTACTGCGGCATAAAGCTCTTCTGCTGTTTTGTTTTTAAAATCCAGCATTTTAAGATTTTCATCCAGATGCCCGAAATAACTTGCGCGAGTTTCATTCTGTTTTATTGGAATTAATACCTCAGTCTGTATTCTTTTCAGAAATTCTCCTGTTAAATCCCTGACAGCAGAGAATATTCTTTCCCGAAGCTCTTTTGCCGTGTCGTTTGGAAGAATTTCAATTTCTTTTTGAATTAAAATTGCACCGGTGTCAAAATTTTCATCCATTAAGTGAATTGTTACCCCGCTTTTTTTCTCTCCGCGCATAATCACTTGTGAATACGGGTTCGGTCCTCTGTATCTTGGAAGTAGTGACGGATGAATGTTTACGGTTCCGATTTTGGGCATTGAAAATATTTCTTTTTTAATCTTTTCCCGCCAGGTTCCTACCAGAATTATATCCGCATTGGTTTTTAAGACGTAAGTTTTAAATTCTTCGCTATTTGCTGATTTACATTTAATTTCCGGAAGCTTATATTTTTTTATAAGAGTCAAGTCATGTGAGGTTTTGAATAAATCATGCCAGAATAATTTGAAAGGTGAAAGCGTATTCCTTTCATATCTAAGAACTCCTGCAATTTCGACTCCTGTAGAAATCGCACTTTCAATCATATTTGCAAGCATTTTCCCTTTTCCTAAAAGAATAACTTTCATTATCGGTCTGTTTTACCCCCATTTATCCTCTTGTCGGCTTTCAAAAGATCTGTGTCTTGTGCATATTGTGAAGAAATTTGTATTTTAATATCTAATTTTGGATGCTCTGTCCATTTCTCGTTTTTGGTCTTTTTGGGCGATGTCGTCACGCTTGTCGTGAAGTTTTTTACCTTTTGCAAGTCCTATTTCGACTTTTGCAAATCCGTGTGTCAGAAAAATTTCCAGCGGAATAATGGAATATCCGTCCTGTTTAACTTTTGAGTGCATTTTAAGAATTTCTTTTTTTGTTAAAAGAAGTTTTCTTGTCCTCTCTGCCTGATGATTAAATCGGTTCCCTTGTTCATAAGGTGAAATGTGGCAGTTATAGAGAAAAATTTCATTGTTTTCAATTTTGCAAAAAGAATCTTTTAAATTGATTGCGTTCTTGCGTATTGATTTAATTTCAGTTCCGGTCAGTACAATTCCGGCTACATATTTGTCAAAAATTGTGTAATCATGAAATGCTTTTCTGTTTGTCGTGACAATTTTTCTTTCCATATCAAAATTCTAGCATAAAAAAGAATTTATATATGCATGGATGCTTTTCAAAAAAAAACCTGAATTTTGGGAAAAATTCAGGTACAAAATTTGTAGGGGAAAATTAATTGGAGTTAAAATTTATAGTAAGTATTGGTTAAAATTCGTTTATGCAAGATTTAAGGCACGTTTATTGGCAATTGCAATAAAGTTCATCTGTGCAAGAAGTACTTCTGAGCGGTCTTCGTATACAGTTTGATTAGTTGTAACTTTGTCTTGATACATATCTTTCAATTTGTCATCAATTTTTTTTAAGTTTGCAACTGCCATATTGTTTGCCTCTCTTCTTTAGTTTTGCCTTGTGTATATATAAAGTATATATAAGTTGCATAATTTCACATTTGATTATATTTGTTACATAACTTTACAATTACGTAATAATTGTCAAAAAACAGGCAATTTTGAGAAGAGAAATGTTTTTATGTAGATATAAGGGGTAATAATTAGGTTAACGAATGGTTAGTAGCATTAATCAACAGCAACAAATAGCAATGCAGGCAGGACAAGGAGTTCCTGTTGATGTTGAAAAGCTTAAACAAAGTGCAGATAACACTTATCTTGCAAACAGAGTTAAGGCTTCAGCCTCTGATGAGCAGCAGGACACTTTGTTAAAAGCAGGTGTAGGAACAGCTATTTGGTATGGAATTGCGCAAGGGATGGATGTCTTTAACAGAAATTGTGCGCAAGATTATAATAAAACCGCATTTGGCAGAGCTGGTAACTGGGGTGACAAAATTGCGACTAAATTTAACGGAACTGCTGTTGGTAGATTTTTTAACAATCTTTTGGGTAAGGGGAGCAAGTTAGGTCAAAATTTAACTAAAAAAAGTGATATAGCATATTCGTTTGCCAACCATTCAACAAGTCCAGAATGGGCTTTTGCTAAAACTCCGAGTAAAGGACTTCATGGTTACCTTGCAATGGATATGAAGCAGGTTTTTGATGAATATCTAGAGCCAATAAATAAAAATTCAAATAAGTTATCGTGGGTAACTGGCAAGAGTATTAATACGCAAAGGCTTGAAAACTATGGAATGAAACAAGCCGACATTGATGCGTTCTCGCAAACCCTTAAAGGTAAAACTTATGCGCAGAAGTCTTTGTTGATTCAGAAGAAAGAATTGGAACTTCTTGGATACAAACCTGATTTTATTGACCATGTTGCAAAGACGAGAGGTTCGGTCGGGCTTGAAAAAATTGCGCATGCCAGAAAAGTAAGAAATTTAGGTTTTAAATCTGTTGCAGACTATAAGAGAATAAGCAAAGATATTCTTCAACATTCAGATGAGGTAATGGAAGCGCTTGAACGAGCTACAAAAAATGCTGATTTAAAAGTTGGAATATGCAGAAGAAACGGGTCTTTAGGCGGAATAAACAACCACTTAATCGGTAGAATAACTACTTTAAAAGAATATCTTAATAAATATAAGGCAACTCTTGGAAAAGGTAATAAAACAGGACTTGGCAGATTTTTGGCAAAAAGTGTTGGCTGGCTGACCGAAGGTTGTACAAACAGGTGGGCTGGCGGTAAAATTGCTGTAGCTATGCAGGCATTTATCTTTGCGGATATGGCTGTTCACACAATAAAAGCGCCTTGGGGTGAAAAAGGAAAAACTTTAGCAGAAAGATTTGTTAACGATTTTACCTACTTTATGGCATTACCGTTTGGTATTATGGCTATGCACAAAGTCGGGGGCTTGAAATATGCTGGTATGACCACTGCTCAGGTAAATGCATACAGAGATGCTCTTAAACAATTCAATGCGGATGTTAAAGCCGGATTGCTTAGTGATAAAAGTGCTTATAAAGCAAGAAGCAAGGCATTGAAAGATATGCTTAAAGCTAACGTTAAAAATCCTGTTACAAAACTTCTGAAAAAAGTTGGTAGTTTCATAAATATTGGTAACGAAACAAAACTTGCAAGACGTTCTGCGTCAAAATATAATCTGAATTTGTTAAGAAAATCAGGTAACTTCTTTAAAAACCTTGCCGGAGTTCCGTTAAGAATTGCAATTCCGATGATGATAATATCTCCGTTCCTTGCAAAACTTACAACAAAAGGTGTTCATAAGTTAGTCGGCAAACCTACTAAATCAGTTCTTGATGAAGATGCGGAAGAGTCAAAAGAACCAAAAACTCCAAATGCGGGAGAACAAAAAGCTCTTGAAGAAGCACTGAAAAAAGCTGCAATTGCTCAGCAGTCATCACAGAGTGCTACTACTACAAAAATTCCTCAATCGAATACAAATTTGATCAATCAATATGTAAATAAAGGGCAAAGTGCAACGCTTCCTACAAAAGAAGATATTAAAACTCCGGCTCAAAGTGCAACACTTGTAAATCCGAATGAGCCAAAAACTCAGCAAACAAGTGAAACTTTAGTCAGAAAACCGTTGATAAAAGATGCAACAGAAAAACTTAAAACTAATCCTGTTGCCCAAAAACCAGTGAGAACATACATCCCGTCTCCGGATTGTGGAATTCCTAATGTAACTTCTAATGCAAAATATATTCCTTCTCCTGATTCAATCGTTCAGCCGGAATCATTCAAAAGTACAGATGATATTGATAAAGTTTTGAAGCGTGTTGACAGTATTGAACAAAATGCGGCAAAAATGTTTGGAGTAAATTAATTTCATCAGGTTAGCAATTGCATTATGCAAAAAAATACGCTAAACTCATTTTATGAGTGATAATCTTGTTGAAATTAGAAATCTTCATGTTGAATACCTCACAAGTAAGGGCGTTTTTGGCGGATTACAAACTGTTAAGGCTGTTAACGGAGTTAATCTTGAAATAAAACGCGGAGAAATTCTTGCTATTGCAGGAGAATCCGGTTGTGGAAAATCAACTCTTGCCAAATCTGTTATAAAGCTTGAAACACCTTCTATTGGAAAAATTATTTTTGACGGTGAAAACACTCTTGCTATGGATAAGTGTGGACTTAAAAATTTCAGGAAAAAAGTTCAGATGATTTTTCAAAATCCTTACTCCAGTCTTGACCCGAAGATGAAAATATATGACTCTCTTAAAGAGCCACTTAAAATTAATACAAACTTTTCAAACTCCAAAATTGATAAAATTATATCTGATACAGTATGTAAAGTTGGTTTGGATGAGGAGTGTTTAAACTTTTATCCTCATGAATTTTCAGGTGGACAGCGTCAACGAATTGCTATTGCACGAGCTCTTGTTTTAAATCCCGAATTTATAATTGCCGATGAACCGGTAAGTGCGCTTGATGTAAGTATTCAGGCTCAAATACTCAATTTATTGAAAGAGTTGCGCGAAATTTATAACCTTACATTTATGTTAATCACGCACGATATGGGGGTTATTAAATATCTCGCGGATAGAGTCGCAATTATGTATCTTGGTGAAATTGTTGAAATTGGTAAAACTGATGACGTTTTTAATACTCCGAAACATCCTTATACACAGGCGCTTTTGAGCTCAGTTCCTGATATTGCAAAAGCGAAAGAAAAAATAATTCTAAAAGGTGATTTGCCGTCGCCGACTAACCTCCCGTCAGGTTGCAAGTTTCATACAAGATGCCGTGAATGTATGAATATATGCACAGAAGATAGTCCTATTGTAACGACATTTGATAATGGACATTCTGTGAAATGTTTTTTGTATTCTGAGTAGTTTTGTAAACTTTTGCCCAATATTTTGCACTGTGGTAAAATCAATAGTGTAGAATTGAGGTTTTTATGACAGAAGAAATTTCAACGATTATACTGACCGATTCGGAACAAACTAAAAATGTTCTGGCGCTTTACCTGAAAGAATTTGGTAAATTCTCGTGTATTGATGATGTCTATGATTTGTCAGAAATTTTTAATATTTTGTCCAGTATGACTAAATCGTTGCTGTTTGTTGACGTGTCTTCAAATTCTCAAAAATATTACGATTTTATCCAGAATGTTTATTCGGCATGTCCATCTTGCAAAATTGTTGGCATTTCAGATTCTCCGTCGGTGGATGTGATTGTAAAATCAATGCGTGCTGGTGCTAAAGATTTTCTTTCTGCCCCCGTGTTAAAAAGTGAATGTTTTGACGTTTTGGCTAAAATATATAATTGCTTTACGGACGACAAGCCTTCTGTTAGTAAATGCAGAATGCTTTCAGTGTTTTCAAATAAAGGAGGTATCGGAAAGACCTCAATTGCTTCAAATCTTGCGCTTGAATTGGCAAAAATTACAAAGGAAAATGTTGCTCTGGTTGATTTGAATTTTCAGCTTGGGGATATAACTTCTTTTCTTGATATTAAGCCTTCTTTTAATATCTCTTATATGTTGCAAAACTTAAACAAAATTAACGGTGAATTTCTTGTGAATACGCTTGAACGATATAAAGATACAAGTTTATACGTGTTGGCAGATCCTCCTTATTTTAAACAAGCAGAAAATATCACTAAATTGCAAATTACAAAGCTGCTTGATATACTGAAAACGACATTTTCTTATGTCTTAATTGATACTGATTCTACGTTTGACGGAAAAACGGTTGCAGCTCTTGATAATTCAGATTTAATCTTTCTTCCGACAATAGTTAATCTTCCGGCGCTTCGTAATTGTCAAAGAATTCTTGATTTGTTTGATAAATTGGGTTATGAAAAGTCCAAAACAAAAATAGTTATTAATCGTTATATGGAAAATGATGATATAAAAGTTGAGGATGTTGAGAATGTTTTGAGACGTGAAGTATACTGGAAAATTCCAAATAATTATTTTACAATGGTCGCTGCGATTAATAAGGGAGTTTCTGCGGCAGAAATTAATCCGGAATCTAATGTGGCTGTGAGTTATAAAGAGTTTGCGATGTCTGTTTCGGATATCGTTTACAGAAATAAGCTATTAAAGAAATATACAAATTCTGATATTGACGGCGATATTTTGAGGGGATAAATGACTTTAAGTACCAGATTGAAATCTTTTAAAAAAGATATAATTGAAGATATTGATTTAGTTGAACATGTCCAGTTCAGCGACTTTTTGATGGAGGCACTTTCTAAAAAGGTTTCATCAATCCCTGTTTGGAATGAGTATGATTATGCAAAACAATTTGAACTTGTTTTGAATTTTCTTGAGAATAGACTAGAGACAGAATTTGTTGATGTTGAAATGACTGATTTAGAAAAGAAGGCTTTGGCTGAGGAATTTTTAAAAACAAACAACGGATTTGGTATTTTAGACAGATATCTTGCAAAGCCGGAAGTAAGTTCGGTTATGGTTAATTCTTACGGTTCAGTTTATATTCAAGAATATGACGATTTTAAGAAAACTTTAAGTGTTTTAAGTGCGAATGAATTTGCTGACATTACTGCGAGATTTGTTAAGAATTCTCCTATAACAAGAGTACGACAGAACAAATTGTTTATTACGATTTTAAGACCTCCCGTCTCTGATAATATGATAATTATAAAGAAGATAAAAGATATAAGTGAAGATTTGGATGATTTGCCTCAATTAGGGCATATTACCACTGAGGTTGCAGTCTTCTTTAAGAAACTTTTGGCGCAAAGAAAAAATATAATTATTACCGGAGATACTCAGTCTGGGATTTGTGAATTTATTCAAATTCTTCACAACTCACTTGATAATTCGTCAAGAACGGCAATTGTTGAAGATAGTGGTTTATACAGACCCGCAATGGATAATGTGGTGTCCTTTTCAGTTTCATCTCTTGATGAATTGGATTATGAATTCCTTTTAGATTCGGTTTTTGGTTTGAATACGAATTATGTAACTTCGGATATCTCAGATAATCGTAAATTTTCGTCGTTTTATTCGAAAGTTTCAAACACTGACAGGGGACTTATAACCGGTGTTAGAGCACGAACAATACAGGATGTTAGTGCAAAATTTATAAATTCTTCCATGATTTTTTCAAAGTGTACGGAAAAACAGGCTAAGCTTAAATTTTCTTCAGTATATGATTTTGCAGTTCATATCGAGCCTGTTAAAGGTGGAGGATTTAGAATTGATTCTGTTATGGAAATAACTGCAACTAAGACAGTTCCTCTTGTGATGAATGAGATTGTGAAGTTTGTAGACGGAGTTTTTGTTCTTGATCTTCCTGAGGAATATTCTCAAAATCCGGAATTACCTCAGAATGCTCTAACGGCAGAGGTTCTTCCTGCGGCTCAGCTTGAATTGGAGAAGACGCTTCAAAAACCGGTGTTGAAGTCATTTCGTTCTCGATTGAAGGAGTAGGTTTACTGATACCGTATTCATTGAATCTTTTGACGTGAAGTCTTAGAAGATTACTTTCTTTTAGCCTGTTTGCAATCTTGTCCATGCTTGGATCAATGTATTTTGGCATAAGAATTTTATTCACAAGTTTGTTAATCGGATTTATAAGGATTATAAGCGAAGCGATACCACCAAGAGTTTTAATGAGTTTGTTTTGGAATATTAATTTGCTTTGGTGCTTTATAAGAGCTGCTTTTAGCGCTTGTAGAGTGTAATCTTCTCCATAAAGTTCTTTCATTAAGGGTTTTGCTTTTTCATATTGTTTTAGTATACTTTTAGGTATTTTATTTTTATTTGTTCCATTTTCCAAATTTTCTTTCAACTCAAAAAGCGTTTCTGCATTTTTTTGCGCAAACTCCATAAGTTTTGTTCTATCTGCATCTGCTGCCGCGTAGTTTCCAATCATGTAGCTGTAGAGCTTTTCAAAAATAAGAAATTTATTTTGTTTTTTATCGTGTTCCTGTTTATGAATTTTGTTTTGTAGAGAGGTTTTTAGCAGTTTGATAAATTGTTCTTTGTTAGACATATTTTCGTTAATGCATTGTTCAAGGGTTTTTCTCGTGTGTTCATAAACGGTTTCTCTGGCATTGATTGAAAGTTTCCCGCTTATAAATTTTCCTATCGGAGATGTGATTTTTTGTCCGAGAATAGTTGCACCTGACGGTAAAATAAACGACGTTAATCCTTGTGTTATTGCTTCTTGTAATCCTCGTTTGCTGCTTGGGGAATATTCGGTTTTGTCGTTTTTATATTTGTCATAAATGTCTGCCCCAAGGTACATAAATGTCGGCATCCAAAGAGCATAAGTTACCTTTGGTGCAATCTCATTTACGCAGGCACCAAGCTCATTTGTGTATGAAAGGCTCTTTAAAACCCAGTTATTGAGTGGATCTTTATACTTGTTTCCGGTCTTGTTATGTTGAATTTTGTTGCTATTGCAGACCGGTTGAATTTCTGCCGGCATGTCTTTTCCTAATAACTATCTGTTTTATAATTATACAACACACAAGAATAAAGTTTTTTGCTATGGAAAAGTTATATATTTGCGATAAAATTTTGATATGCAATACAGAGAATTTAAAATTAATTCGAAATATTCACCGGCAGGAGATCAGCCAAAAGCAATTGATGCTTTGGTGAAAGGTCTTAATGATGGGAACGATACGCAGACTTTGCTTGGTATTACCGGATCCGGTAAAACGTTTACTATTGCAAATGTTATTGAAAAAATTCAAAAACCGACTTTGATAATTGCACATAACAAGACTCTCGCAGCACAATTATATAATGAATTCAAGGAACTTTTTCCAGATAACGCTGTTGAATACTTTATAAGTTATTACGATTATTATCAGCCGGAGGCATATATTCCAAGAACCGATACTTATATTGAAAAGTCGGCTTCAATAAATGATGAAATTGACCGACTCAGGCACAATACAACAAGAAGTTTATACGAAAGAAATGATGTGATTATAGTCGCTTCTGTCAGTTGTATTTATGGTTTGGGTTTGCCTGAAAATTATTTTAGGGGTTCCGTCGAATTAAATGTAGGAGATGAAGTCGAACGTGACGATTTATTAAAACACCTTGTTAATGTTCAATACAGTCGCAATGATTTAGTATTGGAGCGCGCAACATTTAGAGTTCGCGGTGACATTGTTGAAATCATGCCTGCTTATGAGAAAGTTGTAACAAGAATTTATTTCTTTGGTGATGAGATTGAAAAAATCGTAAGAATTGACAATGTTTCGGGAGAAATATTAGAAACTCCGGAAAGTGTAGTTATTTATCCTGCTGTCCATTATCTTTCTTCCGATGATAATATTGAAGAGACTCTTTATTTAATACGGCAAGAACTTTCATCTCGTCTTAGTGAACTTGAAGCTGAAAATAAAATTGTTGAAGCCCAAAGACTTGCGCAGCGGGTAAAATATGATATTGAGATGATTAAGGAAATGGGTTATTGCTCCGGAATAGAAAATTACTCCAGAATTATTGAGCGTCGGTCTCCGGGGAGTCCGCCGGCAACCCTTCTGGATTATTTTCAGGGTGAGTTTTTGACGGTGGTCGATGAGTCCCATGTAACTCTTCCACAGTTAAAAGGAATGTCGCATGGTGATGCTGCAAGAAAAGATACTCTGGTTAATTACGGTTTTAGGTTGCCATGTGCGAAGGATAACCGTCCGCTTACAAATGATGAATTTTTTGCGAAAGTCGGACAAAAAATTTATATTTCTGCGACACCGGGTGAATTTGAACGTCAAACTTCGTCTAAAATGGTTGAGCAGATCATCAGACCAACGGGACTTGTTGACCCGAAAATACAGGTTCGTCCAATTGATACTCAGATAAGTGACTTGAAATTTGAGATTAAAAAGCGGACAGCAAAAGATGAACGAGTTTTAATCACTACTTTGACAAAAAAAATGGCAGAAGATTTAACAGATTTTTTTCTACAAGAAGGGATTAAGGTTCGTTATCTGCATTCAGAAATTCAATCTCTTGAAAGAGTTGAAATCCTCAGAGATTTGAGACTTGGCGAATTTGATGTTCTTATCGGAGTAAATCTTCTACGAGAAGGACTTGATATTCCTGAAGTTTCTCTTGTTGCCATAATGGATGCAGACAAAGAGGGTTTTTTGAGAAGCGAAACCAGTTTAATTCAGACAATCGGACGTGCGGCAAGAAATGCCTGTGGAGAGGTAATTATGTATGCCGATAGGATGACGGAGAGTATGCAAAATGCTATTGATGAAACTAACAGGAGGCGCGAAATTCAAATAGCGCATAACAACAAATATGGTATTGTCCCGCAAACGATTAAGAAACCTATTGAAAATAATTTACTTTCTCTGGTTGCAAGTTACAGAGACTTGGAGGATATTGTCGCGGAGGAAATGGTAGAGGCTGGTATTGATAAAAAAGACTTGCCAAAACTGATTGACAAGCTTGAAAAAGATATGCACAAAGCTGCTAAAGTTCTTGATTTTGAGCGAGCAGCTGAAATTCGAGACAAATTGAAAAAACTCAGAGAACTTTGTTCTTAATCTTCGTCGTCAGCATTCCAATCCATCGGATTTCGAAAATTTCGAGCCTCTTTTTTGGCAGCGGCAAGTTCTTTTTTGAGTTGTTTTTCTTTGTTAATTTCCTCGGAAGAGTGTAGAGCTTCGTGGTTAAGTTGTCCAAGATAGTTTCCTATAAGCATTGTGCTGAATACTCCGCACATTGACCAAACATATAGAAGCATCCAATTGCTGAGGGATTTGTCTATAAATACGTAAAACAAATATGTTAAACTTCCAAATATCAACGCATCAAGAAATAAAACCTGTACGCACATCCAGATTAATTGAATTAATACGTCAATACATGAGTTAGAAATAGCTCCAATATCCCAAGTATCGCCCATTTTAAAACGTTTTGCGTATAGCATAAATACTGTAACTATAATTGAAACAAAAACAGCATATGTGATATAAGTTGCAGCCTTCGCAACCCATTCAACAGAAATCATCGTGAAGGCTTTTGTTGTTAAATAATATACTATAGCTCCGTTAATTATTGCTGCTGGAAGTAATGCAATTCCCGCTCTGATTGTGTCAAATATTAAAGTAAACGGATTCCAAGTCGGTAATCTTACTTCTTTGCATTGCATTACGTTATAGCAAACGCGGGTTAAAATGCCGAGCAAGACTATCACTGCGGGAACAAGAAATAAGTAAAACATGTCCATTTTCCCGCCTTTTAAGAAAAATACTGCTGCAAATACCGGAAGTGTAAATATTGCTAACTTTAATTTTGCTTGCGGTTCTTGCATTGTTTCATCAAGAGCATCCATTATTGAAGCCATCACCAAACTCCTATCTTTTAATATCCTGCTTCTATTTTAGCATATATTTTTTATATAATCAACCTCATTTGACACGGGTAGTTTTATTATAAATTCAGCCCCTTTATCTAATTCGCTTTTGAGAGAAATTTTCCCGTTGTGCATTTTTATTAGTTCTTTAGTAATTGTAAGTCCGAGGCCGGTTGAGTTTTTTGTTGAATTTATTTGTTCAAATTTTTTAAATATTTTTTTGTGGTTTATTTTTGCGATTCCGCAACCATTATCTTTTATTTTTATTTCAACAAACTTTTTTGTTTTATTGGTTGAGATGGTTATAGAATCTTTTTCTGGTGAGAATTTTATTGCATTATTTATTATATTAAAAAGAATTTGCTGAATTTTTTGGTAATCTGCTGTAATGTCTATGTTCTTTAAATCTTTTTTTATGTCTATATTCTTTTTTTCGTAGAGAGGTTTTAGGATATTAAGTGTTTCTTCAATACAATTCGCAAGTTCAAAATTTCTTAAATTAAGTTTCATAGTCCCTGACTCAATTTTTGAAATATCAAGAATTTCGTTAATCATCCCGAGTAAATGGATTCCGGCATTTTGAATATCTTTGACGAATTCAGTCTGTTTTATATTAAGTTTTCCAAGTTTTGGATTTTGAAGAAGTTCTGAAAATCCTATAATTGAGTTTAGTGGTGTTCTAAGTTCGTGTGAAACATGCGAAAGAAATTGATTTTTTATTTTGTCTGCCTCAATAATTTTTTTGTTCTGATTTTTTATAATTTCGTTTGTTTTTGCTGTTTCAATGAGACCTTTCTGCAAAGCTTGTGTTTGCATTTTTATGACGTTGGTAAGTTCTATGTCCTTAAGTATGTTCGAAATTATACGCGCGCAGGTTTTGAATATTCTTTTTTCGTGTTCAGAAAAAAGTTTCTCTGACTGAATTAAAACTATTCCGTAAATTGTATTCTGAATAATTAATCTTTCGGCATTAACAGTTGATTTAGCACTAAATAACTTTAAATCCAGTTCTGTACTTGTATTAAAAATTCTTTTTGACTGTTTTGCACTAAGTTGAACGTCTTTAAAATTGGAATTTTTAGATGAATATTTGCATTTTAAATTTTCCGGAGTGACAAAATATATACAACTTTGCAGTTTCCCGAAAATTTTCTCCAGAGTTAAAAATATATCATCAGGTGTCTTGATTTCTCCATTAAAAAATATTTCAAGCTTTGCTAACGTATCTTTCTCGTAATCGTTCACATTTTACTCCGGAATATTTTCAAGATAGCCAATGTATGTCAGATTTCTGAAATAACCCTCATAATCAAGACCGTAGCCGATTAAAAATTTGTCATCAACATCAAATCCGTAGTAATCAGGTTCTACATCGACAGCTCTCGTACATTTTTTATCGAGCAATGAGCAAAATTTTGTTGATTTTGTTTTGAAATTGCAGTGCAAAAAATCAAGTAGAAATTTTGCAGTTAATCCTTTATCTACGATATCTTCAATAATAAGAACATTTTTTCCGTTTAAATCCGGAAGTGATATGTCTACGGCATTAACTTTTCCGCTTGAAACCATCCCTGTTCCGTAGCTGGAAAGTCTTATGAACTCCATTTTAAGAGGCATGTTAAATTGTTTTACTAGATCAACAGCAAACATGACTGCTCCCTTTAGCACACATATTGCATAAATTTCTTCGCCTTTATAAAATTCATTTATTTGTGTAGCAAGCTCTTTTATTTTAGCTTGAATTTGTTCTTCGCTGAATAGAACTTTCAAATCACTTTCTTTAATGTTCATAACCTCTCCTTATTTGTCAGTTAATTTTAACACATGTGTGGGTGTTGTGACAACTTTTATTTTATCGCTCAAGCCTATAGTTGGAATCCACAACACTTCCTTGTTACTGGCTAGAAGTAACAGTTTATCTTTTTTGTGTTGCGGAATTTTTTTTTCATTCAAGTATTTTTTTAATTTTTGCGTGCCGTTGCAACCAAGCGGTTTAATTCTATCACCATCATTTCGGTAGCGAATTGAAAGCTCTTTTATTCCATTCAGATTTACATATGCAATACGCTCTCTATCGTTTGGAAAGTCGGTTATTTTTTCTCTAAATTCTTCAATTATAAAAATTTTATCTTCGAATTCGTATTTTCCACATTTTGAAATCTTGGCTTCGGTTTTATCTTTGATCGGAATTTTTACTATTTCAATTTCTTTTTCGCTCACGAATAAGTGCAAATTTGAGTTTAGAGACAGAATTTTGCCACTTTTAGAGTCTCTATTTTTTTCAATAAAATTTATTACGCGTAAAATTTTTTCTCTATCGTAATCAAGCTTGTTTTCTATGAATAAATTATAGCAAAGTCTTGATTTTACAGAGATAGGGTAAGTTATAAAATTTTTCGTTGAGTAAGGTTTGTCAAGACTTTTTAGATAAAGCTCAACAATTTCGTTGTCCATTATCGCGAGTTCAGAAAGGGAATTAATCGATTTAACCGTTTCTGCATTAATTTTTCTAAGAACAGGCAAAACTTCGTGTCGAATTAAGTTTCTTTTGTATTTTGTATTATTGTTTGAACTGTCTGAGTTTGGTGTTAAGTTGTTTTTAAGACAGTATTTTTCAATATCTTCCCTTTTTACACAAAGAAGCGGACGGTAATATATCTCACGAACTTCGTTTATTCCGGAAAGTCCTGCAATGCCGGTACCTTTTGTAATTCTGTAAATAAGTGTTTCCGCGTTATCATTTGCATTGTGAGCAGTAAGAACTGCTTTTGAACTAAATTTATCGGCGCATTTTTTGAAAAATTCATATCTTGCTGTTCTTGCCGCGGTTTCTGTTTGGGCTACATCGGAAGGAAGTGTTTCCGAGTAAAAGTTTATCCCTTTTTCGGTACAAAATCTACGACAATTTTCTTCTTCATTTTTACTTTCTTCCCCGCGCCAATTATGGTTTAAATGGATGGCAGTAATATTCAGTGCAAGCTTTTTACATATATCCAAAAGGCACATTGAATCGTAACCTCCCGAAAATGCAAGCAAAACTGGTTCATTTGTATTTAGAAGATTATATTTATCAAGAAAATATACTACTTTGTTTTTAATGTCGTCCATTACAAGTTGCTTAAAGATGTTAATCTTTTGTGGATTTTTATCCCTTCTTTAATTTCGACAGCATCAACCCCGAGTTGCTCCAGTGTTTTCATTGCAAGACAGCTTGGTTCAGAGGTTAGTGCCTGAAGCATGTGTTCAGAGCCAATCCTTGTCTTATTTTCGGATTTCGCAAGTTCCCATGCTTTTTCAAGAACTCTTTTGGCTCGTTTTGTAAAAACTATTTCCGTGTCAAAATATTCGTTGCCAAATCCGATAATCCGTTCGACTTCTTTTCTCGCATCTTTAATGTTTATTTCAAGTTCGTTCAAAACTTGTGCGCCAAGCCCCTGTGCTTCTCCGATTATTCCCAGCAAAAACATTTCTGTTCCGACAATATTCCTGCCCAGTCTTCGCGCTTCTTCTTTAGCGAGTCTCAGTATTGTTAATGTTTCCGGCATTTGTTTTTCAATTGGTTTAATAATTGAATGTGCGACATCATCGTCATTTATTTTTAATTCTCTTAAAATATCGTATGCAATTCCTTTTTTGGCTTTCAAAACTCCAAGAACAATATGCTCCGGAAGTACTACGGATGAACCTAATTCTTTCGCTGTCTGCAGTGCAAGATTCATTGTCCTGAAAGCGTTTGGAGTAAAAATAATCTGACGGTTTTCGTATTCGGCTTGCCTTGATTGAATTCCGGAGAGTTTTTCCTCAAATTTTTCTGCTGTAATTCCGTAATCGGAAAGTATTTGTGCTAACTCAGAATTTTTATCTTCCAAGATAGATGAAATTATTTGTTCTGTTCCCAAAATTTCGTAATTGGACGCTGAAAGTTTAGCAACTGCGCGTTCAAAAACCTTTAGTGATTCTTCGCTGTCAAATATTGCGTCCGTCTTAGCCGAATTATTAGGTTCAAGTTCTTTTGAATCATCAATTTCCGGATGATATAAACCTTTAGTTTTTCTCTGAACCAGTTTTTCAAGAAGAATTTTAGATTTAACAACATCAAATCCTAATTTTTCCAAAATTCTAACGTTGTTAGATTTTCTGTCGTTTACGATGGAAAGGAATAAATGTTCGTAAAGTATTGTCGGGTTTCCTGATTTGTTTGCCATGTCAAGAGCATTTTTTAAAAGTTCCTTAAGGTGTAGACTAAACACAGGCACTTTATCCGTGCTGATATTCTTTTCGATATTCAGGCTTCGGGTAACTTCTGCAAGCAAATCTTTATATTCAATGTGATAACTTTTAAAGATTTTTTGCGGTATCCCTTTTGCCTCAATAAAAAGTGCAAGCAAAAGATGCTCGGAAACTATGTTTGCAGAGTGCATTTCATTTGCGCATCTTTGGGCAGTACTGACTACATTTATTGCCTTTTCCGTAAACTTTTCTAACAATTATTCGTCCTCGTCTTCTTCATCTTCAAGTGTTTTGATGTATTCTTCCACTTTGTTAAATTCATCTTCGTCTTCAATTGTTTCAAAGATGTATTCTTCACCATCTTTTGTGGCTCTCATAAGAATAATTTCAGCTTCTTCGCTGTCTTCTTCTTCTGTGTCTGCCGGAAGTAAAAGTGCATATTCCTGACCATCAACTTCAATCAAGTCATAGAGTTCAAAGTTGATTACATTGCCTTCTTCGTCAACTGTTTCGATTAATGAGTTTTCTTCGTATTCCATTTTGATTCTCCTTTATTTTTGTAAATTGTCTACTGATTTCTACTTAGATATTGTTCAAGTATAATACAAGCACTTTCAATATCAACCAGTCCTTTGTTTTTTTTAAAATCTATTTTTTTATTTCGTAAATTTTCTTCTGCTGTATCTGAGGTTAATCGTTCATCTTCAAAGATGATTTCGTAACCTTTTATTTTTGAGGCAAAACTTCTGCAGTCATCTGCCTGGAAACCTTGTGAGCCATCCATATTGAATGGAATTCCAACAACAATTTTTTGAACTCTGTTTTCTTTTGCAATTTTTAGAATTTCTTCAAGAGCTTTGCTTTCAGGTTGTCTTGCAATGCAGGAATGCCCGTTCGCAATCATTAAAAGAAAGTCGCTCAGAGCCACTCCTATTCTTTTTGTTCCAATATCAAGCGCCATGACTTTATACATTATGAACCCACCTGCTTTCAATAATTTTTATTATATAATCAAGTTCATTAATACTAAATTTTCCGTTATTAAGTTCGGTATTATATTTGAGTGAAAAATAGTATTCATAAATACTTCTTCTGATTATATTTTTGAAGAATTCTTTTTTCATTTCTTCGCTGTTGTAAAGTCCGAAAATACGTTCCGCTTCCAGCATTTTATTTGTCAAAATTTTTAAGAAAGCGCACATTACAAGCCTTTCACTCCAAATTTTAAATTCTTCCGGATAAAAGATTTTATCAAGTGATTTGTTTATAACACTATCTATATCAAGTTTATATTCTTGATTTAAAAATTTGACGTTTAAAATATCAAACAATTCGGCAATTTCGTCACTGTAGTTGCTATCTAAAAACCAGTGCTGCATGAATTCGTCATTGTAAATTTTTTCAAGTTCATTCCGAGTTATTTCCCTTAGACTGATAGTGTTTTTCACAAACTCGATTATATTTGTGTTTACCGGTTCAATATCAGCAAGCAAGTTTTTCCAACAAATGTACTCGTATGGAAATTTATCCGATAATTTTTCGGCATTTATCAAAATGGTTTTTAGTGCTTCCGGTGAAATCTTAAGAATAGGTTCATCCTGATAAAATCTTTCAATAATTTTGTCGCATTCAAATTTTGAAATATCATTAAAACCAAAACAGTCCTTTATTCCGCTGTAATCATCAATAACGACTGCTACAAACTGAATTCTTTCATCATCTTTTTCCCTTGTGAAAATAAGTGCCTGATTTCCGTGTCCATCCGGATATGTAAGACAAAATTCATACGGCTTTGTTTCTCTTAAAAGCTTTTTATAGAATTTCTGCGTATTGTCTTCCCTAATTCCTGCAAGTTTGAGTTTAGAAAGGTTTTTTCTGATTAATGGTTTTATATCCTCTCTTGCGTATTTTAAAGCGTCATCAAGTGCGTGGTATGCAAGTTGTGAACGACTTTCACCGAGAAGTTCCAGAGCTTTTCTTCCTTCTTCCGAGTACGGGTTTGAAAGAAATACCGGCGAGAGAATATTCGCCAATGCATCTTCCGAGTAGTCATTTCCAAGCGATTCAAGTAAAGTTATTTTGTCTTTAGTGTTTAGTGAATTTACAAAATCCAAAAAATCAATTTGGACTTCAGGATTAATTATCGCGTTGGACAAAAGAAGCTGGGTGTCATGGTCTATCAGTTCGTCTTCATTTTGAATGTAGTTTGCGCATTCACTGTAAGACCAGTTAGAATCAATGTCTCTAAGAAAGTTAAGTGCAACAATTTTGGTTTCATTAGATACTCTGTTATTTTTTAATAATCCCCATAAATGTGTTGTCAAATCTTCTTTGTCAGAATATCTTTCAAGTAAAATTCTCAAAATATACTCATTCCCTTTGTTGGCATTGCAGAGCTCTCGATAGAGAATCTTTAAGATAGTTCTTTTGTCAGATTGTGCATCAAGAATATCTACATTAAGATTTTTTAGTTCCGAGACATCTTTAAGATTACTGAATTTATTGATGATATTCAGTATTAAATTTTTTAGTTCAAATGGATTTAACTGTTTGTTAATTTCATTCATCTTCTGGCTTTCCCCCAGAAAGCATCCAAAATCTGTTGAGCATCTGCAGATGGCATTCTATCATTCAGTATCAAATATTGCACTGCAATCATAGCGCATTCCGAACAAATGTTTACTCCCGGACCTTTAACCATCTTTAACACTTGCGTGTTAGGACGACCGCAAAAACTACAGTATACCGGTTCGTGTTCCTGATATTTTTCGGAGTTATCGTTTTTTTGTTTTGATGCGTGTTCGCGTTTGCCGCCTAATTGTA
This sequence comes from uncultured Muribaculaceae bacterium, assembly GCA_964499135.1. Taxonomy (GTDB): domain Bacteria; phylum Cyanobacteriota; class Vampirovibrionia; order Gastranaerophilales; family Gastranaerophilaceae; genus Scatenecus. The sequence continues at coordinate 76,594 of CAZCIW010000001.1, read as the reverse complement.
TTACTTTTTCTTCAGACATGCTGCATCTCCTGTGTTGTCGAAACATTATTATTCTGTATTAAATCGTTCAAGATAAAAATAGTTTACATGGACGGTTTAATTTCTATATGTTAATTGTAACTTAAATTTATAAAATTTGCCAAATATTTATGCTTATTTTATAATTACATTTACAACAGTTAATATTAAGAGGATGATTTATATATGAAAAAAGCGCTTTTGTTGGTTAGTGTGCTGTTTATATCGGTTGTATCAACTGCATGTATTAACAAGTTTGCTGTTCAAGAGCTTAATAACAAAGCTAAATCTTATATAGAACAAGGGGATTATCAAAATGCCATAGAACGTTTGAAGTCAAGTGTAGATCTCGACGATACGGTGTTTGAAACACATTATAACTTGGCTGTGGCGTACACACAATCAGAAGATTACAAAAATGCTATATCGTCATATCTTAAGGCAATTGAGCTAAATCCTTCTTTTGCAGATGCTTATTATTCGTTAGCCGTTGCAGAAGAGGATTATGCAACAGATCTGGCAAAAGGTAAATTGAAAATTACAGAAGAGGGGCTTACTGTTAAAGTAACTGAGGAAGAATTTGAAAAAGTTGATAAGCTTTCTTATAATCCTCAAACCGCCGAAACCATTGTAAATCTGATGAATGATGCAATTAAAAATTACCAAACTTATCTGGAAAGAGGAGAAAATCTTTCGGATGAAGCTGAAGTAAAAGAAAAAATTAAAACTTTAAGTGATGATGAATTTTTGAATAACTCGTCAAAGCTTCAATCTTCTGCGGGTTAATCTATGATTTTAAGTTCGCCGGGGGATGTTGCATTTAGAGTTTTTGGCTTTCCTGTTTATTTTTACGGAATAATTCTTGCTTTTGCCTGTCTTTTAGCCGTTTGTATGGCAAGGTTTCTTTACGGAAAAATTTATAATGACGGGCGCGTGGATGTTATCTGGGATGTATCGCCTTTTGTGGTAATTATTGGAATTATTGGAGCCAGGCTTTACTACTGTGTTGTAAATTTTGGAGACTATTTAAATAATCCGCTGGGAATTTTTATGCTAAGGGAGGGCGGATTGTCTGTTCATGGTGGAATAATTGCAGGCATTATTGGCTTGTATATAGCTTCTGTAAAGTATAAAATCTCTTTACTAAAGCTTCTTGATGTTTTTTCCGTTGGAACTGTGTTAGCGCAAAGCTTTGGCAGATGGGGAAATTTTTTTAACAATGAGGCTTTTGGGCTTCCTTATGATGGATTTTTAAAACTTTATATCCCTTTAAATTCACGTCCGGACGGGTTTGAGGGGTATGAATATTTCCATCCTGCTTTTTTGTATGAGAGCGTTTTTGACTTTCTGCTGTTTATTCTGCTTGTTTTTGTTATTAAAAATTTTGGGGTAAAATTTGAGGGAATTACGTTTTGCTTATATTTGGCTTTGTATTCCGTGATAAGATTTTTTATAGAAGGTATAAGACTTGATAGTGCAATGAATATAGGTGACCTTCATATTGCACAAATCGTTTCGTTGTTTGTTTTTGTTTTTACATGTGTATTTAGTTTATTTCTTGTGCTTAGGTATAAAAAGCAGTATAATTGATTTTTGCTTGTTTTGATTTATAATTTTTTAGTATGAAGAATTTTAAATTGAAAAAGAATCCTATACTTTGGCTTTGTAGTGCTCATCTTGTAAATGATATTTATACAGGTATGTTGAATCCGATCATGCCTTTTATCGCGGCAAAGCTTTCGATGTCTATGGCATTTGCAACTGTAGTATTAAGTATGTCGCATATTTGTGCTTCTCTTTTGCAGCCGATATTTGGGTTTTGGGCTGATAATATACCTAAAAGAGTCTTTATATTCTGGGGATTAATTTTTACTTCTATATTCATCTCTGTTGCGCCGGCATCTACTGAAATTTTTATTTTAATTCTGTGCATAATTTTGGGAAGTTTAGGCTCAAGTTTTTTTCATCCACAGGCTCTAGGACTTGTTGTCAAATTCGCCGATAACGATGTCGCCAAAACCATGGGAATTTTTATTGCACTTGGTTCAATTGGTTTCTCGTTGGGTCCATTATTGTCAGCAGCAGTTGCACAGTATTGGGGATTAGCTCACATGCCTGTTTTGTGCCTTTTAGGAGTGCTTGTTGCTTTTTTGATGTTTCGTTTTGTTCCTAAAATTCCGGTCGCACCTTCTGAAAATAAAGATTTGAAACTTTCTGAGGCATTTATTGATATTTGTAAGAATAAAAAATTAAGAATTCTTATTCTCATGGCAATGCTAAAAACGCTTGTTACAACTTCATGTTTGATTCTTCTTCCGTTTTTATGGCAGAGTATGGGGTATGAACCGTTTAAAATTGGTTGCATCCTATTTGCGTTTATTTTTGCCGGCGGTATTGGATCTATTCTGAGCAGAAGTCTAGAGAAGAAGATAGGAACTCCAAAAGTGTTTTCTGTTTCGATGGTCTCGACTCTTCCATTGATGCTAATTTTCGCTTTTACCTATAGTAAAATACCAATCTTTGCTGAAATAATTTTTGTTTTAATAGGCTTTTTAACAATGCTTGCACAGCCTGTAATGATGGTTATGGCACAAAGTGTTCTTCCTCAATATAAAAGTATAATGGGTGGATTTATCAATGGTTTTTCTTGGGGGATAGTTGCCATTGCAATGTCTGCAATTGGTTTTGTGGCTCAGGCTAAGGGGATAATACCGGTGCTTCTTGTAGTTTCTGTCATTCCCGCGGTGTTGTCTGTTTATGTAATTAAACAGCTTTTCAGCAGTAATACCGAAAAGCTGTAAATTAGTGTTCAATTTTTCATTCCGTTTAAGCAAGAACGTTTAATGAATTTTTGGCAATTCCTTGTTCTTGATGCTTTTTTGCCCATTTTTCTTGTAGACTTGCCAATTTGTACAAAAAACTGTTTGATGCCAAATCAAGACTAAGTTTTTTGTCCATTTCATGCAACATTGTAAGACTATTTTCACCCCCAAATGTGTTGTTTGATATAGCATTACTCATTTGACTGTAATTTTGCATGAGCCCATACGATGCGTTATTCATCGCCTTTGTCGCATTGAATCTTGCAATAGTTGAAACTAACATTTACCCTCACTAACCTGAGCATTCCCCACGAACACCCAAAAACCATGTCTTACCTATCTAATTTTAAATCATTTGTTTTTATATTGCAAGTAGTTATTTAGTATTATTTTTCATTAAATATTAATTTATGTAACAAAATCCTGGAACTCTGAAATTCGATATCTTATATATACTTTATATATACAAGACAACTTTAAATATCACGAGAGATATTAAAAGAGAGATTATCCGTTAAATAAGAGAGAGAAAATTCCTTCCTTCCTAAAAAAAGTTAGCCCCTTAAAAGGGGCTTTTTATTTGGTAATTATTCTTTCTCAATTTGATGAACTTTGATGAAATTTGTTCCTCCGCTAAGTAGCTCTGGAACGGAGCCTGTGAATATTACAGAATCTCCTTGAGAGAATTTCAATTCATTAATCAAAAATTTGTCTACTTGTTGTAAAGTTGGACGGTCAATTTTCCCTTCTATATCAATTGTAATAGGGAAAACTCCGCGATAAAGCTTAATGTATCTGCAAATTTCTTTTTTGGGGCAGCATGCGTAAATAGGTACGCTCAGTCTTCCTTCCGAAAGAAATTTTGCGGTAAATCCGCTTGCGGTAATGGTTACAACGGCTTTTATATCCATTTTCTTTGACATGTCAGCAATGGACATGCCAATTGCCATTGCCTGACTGTCTTTTTCCTCTTCTACCATTTTTCTCGGAAATTTATTTTTTCTCATAAATTGGGAATTCTCTACCTCATCAGCAATTTTTCGCATCATTGCTACTGCTTCAACCGGATATGCCCCTGCTGCTGTTTCTCCGGAAAGCATGATAGCATCCGTTCCATCTAGAATTGCGTTTGCTACGTCACTGGTTTCGGCACGTGTTGGAATTGGGTTTTCTATCATGCTTTCCAACATTTGTGTAGCAACGATTACGACTTTACTTTTTCCGCATGCTTTTCTGATGATAGTTTTCTGAACAATTGGAACTTTTTCCGTAGAAATTTCTATTCCGAGATCTCCTCTGGCTACCATAATCCCGTCAGAAACATCTATAATTTTGTCTATGTTTTCTACCGCTTGCGGTTTTTCAATTTTGGAAATTATTTTTATTGTGCTGTTGTTGTGAGATTTAAGAATTTCTCTCAACTGTAAAACATCTTCAGCTTTTCTTACAAATGAAAGACCCAAATAATCAATATCATTATTTGCTGCAAATTCTACAAATTTAAGATCTCTTTCTGTTAATACATCAATACTTCCTGTTGAACCGGGAATATTTATTCCCTTTCTTTGTTTTAGAAGTCCTGTTGTTAAAGCTTTTGCGTATATTATTTTGTCTTGAACGCTTTGAACTTCAAACTGAATTTTGCCATCATCAATTAGAATAAGTTCTCCAGGGTGTACATCGTCTGCCATGCCTTTGTAATCTACCGGTATGATGTCATCGGTTAATGTCTCCTGATGTCTGAATTTTAAAATATCACCTTTTGAAAGTTCAATAGGGTTGTCAAGATTTCCTATTCTTATTTTAGGACCTTGAAGGTCTAAAAGTACCGGAATGAGAACATTTTCTTCATTTTCGATTTCTCTTATCCAAGTAAGATTTTGTTTATGAATATCCACGTCTCCGTGAGATGAATTTATTCTGAACATGGTAACTCCGGTCTTGAATAATGTCCGAATCATTTCTTTCGAACTTGATGCCGGTCCAAGTGTAGCTACAATTTTTGTCATGTTAAAAGCGTTCATAATCTTTTTTTCTCCATTTGTTCTCTGTTTACAACTATATAACTATCATAAAATTAGCGGGGCTTTACAAAAATTTCTATTTTATCTATAATTACAACATACTTTATATCATAAATAAGAATAGTTTACTACTAAGAATGAGGAATTGATTTATGAAAAATTTATTTGGATGTATGGTTACGGCAATTTGCCTTGCTGCGTTTACTGTAGTTCCGGCATTCTCTGCTGAAATCGCTGATGTAAGCTCAAATTATTGGGCTGGAGCTGAAATTGTTGATGTAGTTTCTCATAACATTATGGGACTTGATGCAGATAATAATTTCAGACCGAATGACAAAGTTTCAAGAGTTTGTTTTGTTAAATCTTTGTTGAAAGTGCTTTCAAACGACAACTTGAATGTTTCTATTAGAAATCAGTTTTCGGATGTAACTGAAAGTGATGCTAATTACGAAAACATTTTGCGCTCACAGCAGTTAGGTCTTGTATATGGTTATCCTGACGGAACTTTCAAGGCTTCTAAATTAATGACAAGAGCTGAAACACAATCAGTTATTAGTCATATTACAAAAGATAAGGCTGCTGATACTTCTGTTTTGGCTAATTTTAGTGATTACAAATCAATTCCGGCTTGGGCAGAACAAGTTTATGCAAAAACTATTGAATACGGAATTTATGTAAATTATCCGAATGAAGCAGAACTTCGTCCAAACGATGTTTTAACAAGGGCAGAAGCTGCTGTCCTTCTTGCCAAATTAAGAGCAAAACTTAACTTGGTTAAAGATCAATACAAAGGTGAAGCTGTAGAACATTTAGCAGTTAAGAAAAATGCTCCTAATAATGAGGTTTATGTATTGGAAAATGCCAATATTATCAAAGAAGGTAATGTTTTGGAAGTTGCATTTACGGATGCCTTCAAATCTGAATTAGCTGCTTCTGGTGATTCAGTTTACTTTGTTGCAGAAGAACCTATTTACACAGAAGAAGGTACTCTTGTTATTCCGGCAGGATCAAAATTCTGCGGAACTGTTCTAAGTATTGAAAAAGAAAAATGGTTTAACAAGAATGCAAGAGTTTACGTTCAGATTACTGAAGTTGTAACTCCTGATGGAAATGTTTCTGATATTAATGCTAAACCTTTCTATAAAAATTATGAGTTAAAAGAAGGACCTTGGATGACAGCTGGTAAATTATTGCTTTACACTGCAACAGGTGCTGCAGTCGGCACTGGCGCAGGTGTTGGTCTTTCATTTATTCCTGACCCTCAAAAGGTTGGAACCGGTGTTGCTATCGGTGCTCCTGTTGGTGCAGGTGTTGGTTTGATTACAGGTCTTGTTACTCCAGGTTTGAAATACCACGCTAAAGCAGGTGAAGATATTTATATAATCTTGCTTGATGATGCTGCTGTTTCAAAACAATAGCCAATTTTAACTTTGCAAAAAGAGTCTGGTTTTATGTCAGGCTCTTTTTTTGTCTAAAAATTAGCTTATATAGTTAGCCTAAATAGGCAGTTCTGTAGTCCAAATGTGCATTTAAATCTTTTTCAAAAATTCTAAAATGAAAATGTGGATGCTAAATCCGTAAAATTTAATGTAAAGGAGTTTTAATAGTATGAAAAAGTTATTTATGACACTTGCCTTACTTGGATTGTTTTTTATTCCTACAACAAGTGCAAATGCGTGGGAAGTAAGTCAGTTAAATCCGCTTCCTTATATCGGTATAGGTCACAATTCAAGTTCATTTAGTTTGAATCCGTTTACAGGTTTTAAAAACTGTAACCCTTGTAAAGTAGAAAAGAAAAAAGATTGTGACCCTTGTAAAGCAAAAATTCAAGTAAAAAAATGCGACAGATGCACAAAAACATTTCCGAGACAAACCTGTTCAAACTGTAATACAACGTATTACTACGAATACTAAATAGTCAGGAAGGCGTAAGAGACTAGAAAAGCGGGAATTTATATTCCCCGCTTTTTTAATATTCGATTTCTTGTAATGTTTTAAATATTTTATCAGTAATCTGTTGGATATATTCCTGACTTACCATTCCGTTAATAACAGCATCCGAAATTTGATAGGCAGGACGGATATATTCTTGTGCGGTTTTATTGACGTCTGCAAATTGTAAATCTGCCGCAGCACCGGTTTTTCCACGGAGCGCAGCGCGTTTGTACCAGCGGGTTTTTATGACATCAAGTGGTGTAAAGACGTAAACTTTTACATCCATAATATCTCTAACTTCTTCATTAAGTACATACAAACCCTCCGTAAGAATAACCTTCGCCGGCTTTTTTAAATCTCCGTCCGGATTGCTTTCACATGTTACAAAATTGTAGTGAGGAGATTTAATTTCCTTACCCTGTTTAAGTTTAAGCAGGTGCTGTTTCATTAATTCAAGATCTATAACGTCAGGGGTATCAAAACTGAAACCGGTCTTAAACAGTTCTTCGTAGCTTCCCGCTTCTTTGAGTTCTTTTGAAGTATCTTTGTAGTAGTCGTCACAACGAATTACAGTGTAAATTCCTTCTTTTTTTTCTTTAACACAGGCTTTTATTGTGTTATCGACAAAAACTGTTTTCCCGGAGGCACTTTCTCCTGTAATTCCGATAAGAAAAGTTTTTTTCTTCTCTTGAACAACCATTCTTGCAATATTAAGAATAAGATTATCTGATGTTTTAAGGAACAGGGGCTGAGGTTGGAGTTTGTCTTCCTCCAAAATCTTTTTAAGTGCATCTACTATTGTTGAGATAACTTCCATATCGCGTCTGCTGGAATAATAATTATAGCTTGTAAGCTGAAAATCCGTCTGCATATCTTACCCTTACTAATAAAATAAAAACTATATTAAGTATATTCTACTTTAAAATAATTGTTTTTTCTTCTAATAATAAATTTTGTAACAATAATATTTAAAATTTTAAAGTTTTGGGAAAGATATCCGTATAAGTATTTGTAAAGTTAATTTGGAGTATGTAAATATGTACCGTGACGAAATTTTTGAAAACGCACTTTTAGAGAGACGAGAAGAAGATTATGCAAACTTGAAAACCGAAATTTCTGCGATGGAATGCGCTATTGAAAAATTCCTTAACAGTGTTTTGGAATGCACAGCTTCAATTTCAGAACGTGATTTTAACGTAACAACACTATAATTTCATAGTGTTGTTACCGGTATTATTTTTAAGCTAAAGACATAAATCCTGTGCCCATTCCCATCATATAAGGGTTGAAATTCATTGTGTTGTTATATGATGAGGTGCAAGGAGAGTTAAGACTGCTGAGAAATTTTATAAATATGTCGAGTTTTTTAATTGTCATATCTAATTTTTCTTTCGCTTTTTTATCTGTGTTTGCTGCAGCATTTGCGTTTGTTGAAGTGTCTGAGCTTGCAGTACTTGATTTCTGAGTTTGAACTTCTGTGTTGGCAGCAGGTGCTTCTGCCGTAGTAGATGGAGTTGCAGAAGTTTGTTCAGTTGCGCTTGTATTTGCAGCCGGTTTTTGTTCGGATTGAACTTCATTGGCATTAGTTGTGCCAATTTCATTATTGTTGTAAGCTTTTAGAACCTTGTCAAATGATGTTGCAATTTTAGCGGTTTCTTCTGTGTCTTTGCCTCCGTTTGCTTCGACTTCGTTTTGGTATCTTGTAGCTGCGGCTTGAGTAACATCTGACAATACATTTGCATCTTTAAGAGCGTTTTCGCTATATTTTTCAACCTGTTTATCTTGGAATTGCTCAATTTCTGATTTGCCGACAACTTTTTGTGCAGCTTTGCCTGCGAAATAACTTACACCAAGTCCGACTGCAAATCCTACAATTCCGCCGATTAAATTTCCGACTCCGGGGGCGACTGAACCCAATGCTGCACCTTTAGCAGCCCATGCTGCTGCAAATGCTGCTGTACCGATCTTTGCACCTACTGCAAATGCCGCGATTTGAGTTCCTGATACTGAGAGGACTCGTCCTGTTTGTTTCAATGCTTTTTCGTTGCCGAGTTTTTCTTTTCCGGAACCCTTTTGGATAAGGTTGCCGTTTTCATCGTATTGGTCCTCAATATAATTTCCGTCCTCATCAATTTGATCAAAGAATTCTTTTGTTTGTATAATTTCAGGCACGGACATCGCGACATCAATACTTGCTGCTGCAACCGCATTACCTCTGGCAAATTTGCTCATACTTCTTAGTGCAGCAGATTTTGTAAGTGCTTTTTTCCCCATTTCTTGCGCAGCATTAACTCCGGAGTATTTTTTTACTCCATTCCAGAGTTTCCCGCGTTTTGTTGTTGGTTTAAGCGAACCTTTTGTCAGTTCTTGATGAACTTTTAAATCTGCATTTGCTATTTCTTTGTAGATTTCTTTTACTTTATTTGTGTAATCTTTACCTTTTAATGTTTTTGCTTCATCAATAAGTTGTCTTACTTTGTCATAATGCTGTGACTTTTGAAATTCTCGCATTAATTTTGGATCAACTGTTCCGCCTGCGGGAGCTGTCGGTGCCGTCATAGGTCTGAAACGTCTTTCAAGTCTTTGAAGCTCCATGTTATGTTGAAAGTTTCCATATGTTTCTTTAAAATTGCTTCCCTTTAATGTTTGCTCAATAGCTTTTTGATTTTGAATATATTTTTTGGGATGTTTAAGGTCGGGAAATATTGAAACAGTTCCTCTGATAGTTTTTTCGATAGCAATTGTTTGTGGCAACTGCTCAGGTGCAATGGAATATTCCTTTTCTTTTTCATATCCCAGAGCATATCTCGTAAGCAATTTTACATCATTGTTAATTGTGCTTGTCATATTATTCCCCTAAATTTTTCCCGTGTAATTATATAAAGTATTTTTTATTTGATTTATTGCTTTTCAGAAAACAAAGTGCTAAGTTTTGTAAACTTAGCACTTTACCTTGGATACAGGGGTTGATTTGGAGTTAGAAATTACCCAAGGGTACTAAAATTTGGGGATTTTGTTTGAGCTTCCGGTGCTGTGTAACCCATAAACTGAGGTTGTTCCGGATTAATTGATTTAAGATAAGCATCTTGTAATTTTTGCATTTCTTCATCATTAGGTAAATTTCCGCCAAAAGGAATTTTTGACGTATCAATATTATTAAACTGAGTCTGAGCTGTTTTTTGCTCTTCCTTTGCCACTTGTTTTTCTGAATAGGATTTTCCTACAACTAATTTTCCAATAAAGTCACCTACCGCATAACCGACAATAGCTCCGACAAACGGAATTGGAATTAATGCAGAGCCTATTGCACCTCCGATAGCACCTGTACCAAGTCTTACACCTGTTTTTGCAGTTTCCCAACCGCCTGCAAGAAGTCCGTCATTCCATGTTGCCTTCACAATATTTGGAAGTTCAAATGCAAGAGTGAGCGCTGCTCCTATTAATGGCATTCGTTTTCCGAAAACTTTACCCAGTGATTTAAACTGTGTCCAGAATTTTCCGGCTGCACTTTTATTCTTTATGTCAGCAAGTTTGCCAGCTGCTTTCCATTTGTTTTTTGTGTCAGGAAATATGCTTGTCAAATCTTTCCACATATTTTTAAAAAATCCGCCGTTTTTCTTGACTGCGGCTTCGTGGGTTGTGACACCTTTTTCAAAGGCGTCTGTAATCTGGTTTCCCATTTTCTTCCAACCCTGAACTTTGTAACTTTTTCTCAAAGTTTCACCCATAAGTTCAGATTGTGTGCCAAAAATAAATCCCGGCATTGCCTTTGTGTATCTCCATGCAGTTGATGCAATAGTCATACTAAAACCTACCTTAATTTTTCTACCTAACCTTACTTATATAAAGAAAATTTATTAGTTAAAATTGACAAAATCTTTAAATTTGTAAAGTTATTTTAACAATTTAAAATGTTTGCATAAAATTTTTCGGGTTGTATAATTAGTGCATTGGAGGATTTTATGCATAATTTAACGCTTATTAATGGAGATGGTATTGGACCGGAAATTTCGGATGCTGTGGTAAGAATAATAAAAGCTTCCGGTGTTGAGATAAATTGGGATGTTCAGACTGCCGGAGAAGATGTTATTGCGACGGAAGGTACTCCGCTTCCAAAAAGGGTTTTAGATTCAATAAGAAAAAATAAAGTTGCCCTTAAAGCTCCTGTTACAACTCCTATCGGAAAAGGTTTCAGATCTGTTAATGTTCAGCTTCGAAAAGAACTTGATTTATACGCAAACCTTCGCCCGTGTAAAAATCTTCCTAATATAAAAACGCGTTTTGAAAATGTCGATATTGTGGTTGTTCGCGAAAATACAGAAGATTTGTATGCCGGAATTGAACGTAAAGTGGATGAAAATACGTCTGAAAGTATAAAGATTATTACTCGAAAAGCTTCTGAACGCATCGCAAAATTCGCGTTTGATTATGCAGTGAATAACTGTCGCAAAGAAGTTTGTGTTGTTACAAAAGCTAATATAATGAAGCTTTCAGATGGTTTGTTTTTGGATTGTTTTAGAAATGTGTCAAAAGAATATCCTCAAATTAAAACTCGCGAAATTTTAGTTGATAACTTGTGTATGCAGCTTGTTCAAAATCCTGAACAATTTGATGTTCTGGTACTTCCAAATCTATATGGAGATATCGTTTCAGATTTGTGTGCAGGTTTAATTGGAGGATTGGGAGTCGCGCAAGGGGCAAATATCGGGCTTGGTTGTGCTGTATTTGAACCTGTTCATGGTTCAGCACCGGACATAAAAGGACAAAATAAAGCGAATCCTACAGCGCTCTTACTCTCAGCAATTGAAATGCTCAAATATATAGGTGAATTCGCTTGTGCTGAAAAAATTGAAAAAGCCTTGTTTAAGACTCTTGAGAGTGGCGAATGCACGGCGGATTTAGGTGGAAATCTCGGAACTAAAGAATTTGCTGATGCTGTGATTGAAAATTTACAAAAATAATGTTATTAGCAAAATCTAGTCGGTAGAGTTAAAATTCCAAAAATTATTTGGTATAACCTAAATCAAGCCAAGATCTTTTAGAAATTTTTCATTATTTGCAAGTTCTGCAAGTTTTTCGTCTTCGAATGGGTCAGTAATCCCTTTGCGGTCAAGCTCATGAGCTATTTCTTCTGCGGAAAAATCGTTCATATCGGAAATTGCAAGTCTTGAAAAGTTTTTAATATCACAATTTTTTTCAAACATTGCGACTGCACGTTGCGTGAGTTTGTCGAGAAAATCATTTTTTGCGGGCTGATATGTACTCAAAATAGGGTTTGACATTCCTTGAGCAGCCTTTTTGTTATTAGTGCTTTCAAGTTTTGCGATAATTTCTTCAAACATACACACGTTCTCCTTATCTACATTATGCACTATTTTTGTTATAATGCAACCCCTCTTTTTGTTCTAAAATCGGTAAAAATTTTCTTGATAAAAATGTTTATTTAAATTATAATATCAATGCTGTTAAAAATAAGATGAAAGAGGTCTAAAATGCTTGATATCAAATTAATTCGCGAAAATCCAGATAAGATTAACGAACTTTTAAAACGCAGAAATCCTGAACTCTCAATTGATGAAGTTATTAAGATTGATGAAGAAAGACGAAAAATTCAGACTCAGGCTGATGAATTAAGAGCAAAAAGAAAGGCTGAGTCCCAAAAAATCGGGATGATGAAAAAGAATGGCGAAAATACAGATGCTGTTCAAGAGGATGTTCGTAAGCTTGGTGATGAGATCAAAGCATTAGAAGATAAACAAACAGAACTCGATAATAAACAAAAAGGTATTTTACTTCATACTCCGAATATTCCTGATGAAACCACTCCAATAGGTCTTTCGGAAGATGATAATGTAGAAGTTTATAAATGGGGTGAGCCGAGAAAATTCGATTTTGAATTTAAAGCTCATTGGGATTTGTGCGAAGAAAAAAATCTTGTTGACTTTGAACGCGGTGTAAAAATTTCTCAAAGCAGATTTACTTTGTACCGTGGTAAAGGTGCAAAGCTTGAACGTGCAATTATTAATTTCTTTCTTGATTATCACACTCAAGAACAAGGTTACGAAGAAATTTTGCCGCCGTTTATGGCAAATGCTGCTACAATGACAGGTACAGGTCAGTTGCCAAAATTTAAAGAGGATATGTACAAATGCGTTGATGAAGATTTGTACTTAATTCCGACGGCAGAAGTTCCTGTTACCAATATTTATTCCGGTGAAATTTTATCGGAAGATGATTTGCCTAAATACATGACAGCTTACACTCCATGTTTTAGACGTGAGTCTGGTTCGGCAGGACGTGACACAAGAGGGCTTATCAGAGTTCACCAGTTTAATAAAGTTGAACTTGTAAAACTTTGTACTCCTGAAACAAGCAAAGATGAGCACGAAAAATTAACTCAAGATGCTGAAAAAATGCTTCAATTACTTGAACTTCCATATCGCAGAGAAGCTCTTTCTACCGGTGATATCGGATTTTCAGCTAACAAGTGTTGGGATTTGGAAGTTTGGATGCCGTCTTACAATGCTTATAAAGAAATTTCAAGCTGTTCAAACTTTGGTGATTATCAGGCAAGACGTGCAAATATCAGGTACCGTGACAAAGAAACCGGCAAAACCAGATTTGTTCATACAATCAATGGTTCAGGGCTTGCGGTTGGCAGAACATTTGCCGCAATTGTTGAAAATTATCAGCAAGAGGACGGAACAATTATTATTCCGGAAGTTCTCAGAAAATATACAGGATTTGACAAGATTAGCTAATACTGTAGTTGTTGTGATTTTAGTTAATTTATCGGCATTGTGAAAAGAAAAGCTCCCGATTGGGAGCTTTTTTATTACTTCAATTTGTTAAATACTTCGCTGTCAGCAATATCTTTGGCTTTTTGTACTTTTATAGCGGCTTTATCTGCTATATTTGAACATTTTTCAATAAATCCTACAATACCGCCTCCAAAAGTTTTTGTGAAGAAGTTTTCACTTCTTCTTGTGAAAAAACTTGATACATCGTCTTTCGCAAAAATGTTAGCACAAATTGTGTCATCCATGCAAGGTAAAAGATTGATGTCTACAAGATTATTGTCTTTTGCTTTTTCTACAATTTGGTCTAATTTTTCAAACTCGGCATAAGTTTTTATTCTGCTTTTTATTATTTTGTTCACTGTATCACTTGAGTGTATTGCGCCAAAGCTTTGAGCTTTTGGTTGGTTACAATTCACATTTATATGCATAATATTCTCCTTTATGTTTTAATCTTTTTTCGATAGAATTGAAAAAATCCCGTCAAGCAAGTTGTCGCGTTCCGGACAAGGTTTTCTTGAACCGAATTTTTCTATTCCGAGTATTCTGTCGTACATTCTGTCACTTTGTTCTACCAATTCATCAGCACGAGCTGTTAATCTGGTTGATGCATCCATAAATTTTTCTTTTGTAAGTCTTTGTATTTTTTCAAAATAGTGGGGCAAGCTCCAGAATGAAAACGTTGGAATTACATCGTTGGTATAGTCCCATTCTCCGATTTTTGCCTTCATAAAGCCACATTCAGGATCAAGTTTTCTTTTTCCGCGTTGCAGAACAGGCTCGATGAAAACAACTTCATCTTTGCCAAGTCCTGTTTCTCCGGTTTTTAATGCATTATAAATTCTTTTTAAACCTTTCATATCACATCTGCTGTCGATTGTATTCATAACATGATCTATGTGTTCAGGTTTTACTCGGAGTCTTGCTCCAAAAGCTGTATTATTTGTATTAAGATTATTGTTTACTTGCATTATTATTTCTCCTATTCCCTATTAAAATTTGTAAAAATATTTTTTGCTAGTTTATGTAACAATATTTTACAAATTAAGATTTTTAGGGCATAATAGTCATATATATAGCTTGTTTAAGGAGTAGGAATGTTTGAATTTCCGTTTGAACTGGATGATTTTCAAAAAGATGCATGTAATTTTATAAATGAAGGCAAGAGTGTTGTTGTCTGTGCCCCGACCGGTGCCGGAAAAACCGTTATTGCACAGCACGCAATTCATAGAGCTTTAGAAGAAGGTACAAGAGTTTTTTATACTACTCCTTTGAAAGCACTTTCAAACCAAAAGTTCTATGATTTTGGTGAGAAATATGGGTCAGACAAAGTTGGACTTTTGACCGGAGACACTTCCATAAATCGAAATGCGCAAATTGTTGTTATGACAACGGAAGTTTTCAGAAACATGCTTTACGGAACTAATTTTGGCGCCGTTGCGGATAATATGAAAGATGTAAAATATGTTGTTCTAGATGAAGTTCATTATATGAACGATGAGCAGCGCGGTACAGTTTGGGAAGAAAGTATAATTTATTGTCCGACAAATGTGCAGATTATTGCGCTTTCAGCGACAGTTGCTAATTCTCAGGAGCTTACCGACTGGATTAATACAGTTCACTCAAAAACAGAACTTGTTAACACGGATTTCCGTCCTGTTCCGTTGAGATTTTATTATTTTGACAGTTCTCAGCCAACAAAACTTTTACCATTATTAACCCCATCAGGAGCATTGAATAACAAAATAAAACCGGAGCGTAAACAGTTTGCGTACGGAAAAATGAAACAGAAGTCATATGTAAAAGAAATTGTTAGAAATTTGGAACACAATGATATGCTTCCGGCAATTTATTTCACATTTTCTCGTAGAAAATGCGATGAGCAAATGGAAAAATGTGCCGGATTGGAACTTGTTACACCGTGTGAACGTGCTCAGATAAGGCAATTTATAGATGAGTATATCGCGGAAAATCCTTATCTTTATAATAACAAACATATTGAATACCTTCTTTGTGGAGTTGCCTCACATCATGCAGGACTTTTACCCTCGTGGAAAATCCTTGTTGAAAAACTTTTCCAACAAGGGCTTATAAAAGTTGTTTTTGCTACGGAAACCCTTGCCGCAGGAATTAACATGCCTGCACGCTCTACTGTTATTAGTTCGACAAGCAAACGTACGGATAGCGGGCACAGGATGCTTACGGCAAGTGAATTTCTGCAAATGTCCGGACGTGCGGGACGTCGCGGAATGGATGAAGTCGGGTTTGTTACGGTTGTTGGGACTCCCTTCCAGTCGCCAGAAGAAGTAGCAGAGCTTGTTTTGAGTGATGCTAATCCGCTTGAAAGTCGTTTTTCGCCGAGTTATTCTATGGTTTTGAATCTCCTTCAACGTTTTAGCCTAGATGAAGCAAAAGAGCTTATTCTAAAAAGTTTTGGATATTTTTCTTCAGGATCCCGTTTACAGCCGATTTTGAAGCAAATAGAACTTAATAATAGAGAAATTGTGGAGCGAAATTTCGTTTGTCCATACAAGTATAATGATGGCAAGCTTTTTGAATATGACAAGCTGCGTCATATCTATGTTCAAAATCGTCAGACTTACAAGAAAATTTGTAAGCAGGAGAAAGCTAAAAATCGTCCACTTTCACCGGAGGCTGTAAAATTTGGTCGTGAAACAAAAGCAATGCTTGCCAAAATGCATGATTTTCATTGTGATACATGTAAACTTTATAAAAAACATTCTAAAAATATTGAAGTTATTGAGCGTATTAACGTCAAACAAAAACGTCTGGAAAAGGAAATTGAGCGACAGCGCGATATTTTCTGGAATAATTTTCTTGCGCACAGAAGTGTTTTGATGGAATTTGGATATTTAAAAGATGATTATCCGACACCCAACGGAGTTACAACATCTCAAATACGTTCTGAAAATGAACTTTTCCTTGCTGAAATAGTATTTTCAGGTATTTTGGATAATCTTACACCTTCGCAACTTGCTGGGGTTATATGCGCAATTACTACGGAGGATTTAAGGTTAGAAATTCCGTATATTCCATTCTCTGAACCTGTAAGAAAAACTCTTAATTTAATCAGAAATATTCGTCGCAAGGTTGAAAAAGTTCAATGTCAATATACAGTTGAAGCTCCTTGCTATATAAATCCATATTTTTCTTCCCTTATTGAACTCTGGGTTGAAGGTGCTGAATGGGAGTCTGTTGCTGAACAAATGGATATCGGTGAAGGGGATTTAGTTCGTTCATTCAAACGTGTTGTTGATGTTTTAAGGCAGTTTACTACTATTGATAATGTTCCTGAAGCTCTTGTCTTTACTGCCCGCGAAGCAATAGATAAAATATTAAGAGAACCTGTTGATTTAGATTAATCCTTTAATAAGTGTAAAATTACCTCTATTTAGAATTGTTAAACCTTTAATTGGACAACACTTGAGATAATTGTAAAAATATGTTACAATAATAGTAGAGGGGCGTTAAAAGCCCTTAAAGTGGATAGTTTTTACACCCCTTGATGAGTGTTATTCCCCACACCACTCTTAAATAAAAAAGGTATCCGTACTTCTCAAGTTTGAGGTAAATCTATGGATACACTTATTCTAATGCGCAATAAAATTTTCGCAAAAATAACCGAGCGGATTTTAACATTTGCGGTTATGGTAAGTGTATTATGGCTTCATGGGGCAATAATTGCGACTCCGCTTGAGGCTAAAGATGTAAGACTTGCTCATCATATTGAGGGTACAGTTAATTTTGAAGCATTGAAAGAGAAGGTTTTAGCAGAAATCTCTCCAGAAGCGAGAAAACAGGAATTTGAAAACCGAATTAAGCAAAAATATCCCCATGCGATTATTAATGATGTGGCTGACGGCGTTAAACATATTAAGCTTACAAAAACCTACAATGGAAAACCTGTCAGAATAAATCTTGTTGAAGTTGATCTGAAAGTCGCGGGAAATCTTGAACTTACTCCCGCACTTTCAGGTATGAATTCTCTAAAAAATAAAAAAACAATTTCTACAATTGCAAAAGAAAAAAATGCGATTGTAGCGATTAATGGAACGTATTTTAAGCCGCAGACCGGTATCCCTCTCGGAACCCTTATGATTGATGGGAAAATCTACACTGGACCTGTTTATGACAGAGTTGCGTTTGGAATTTTTGACGATGGGTTTGACGTTGCAAGGGTTCAGTTAAATGCGACTGTCACAGGAAGCGGTGTAAAAGTTAAAGTTGACAATATAAATCAGCCGAGAATGCTTTCAACATATGTTTTAGTTTATACTCCGGAATGGGGTAAAACTTCTCCCTATGCTCCGAAGTATGGTATGAGTTTGAGGGTTGCGGATGGCAGAATTGAAAAAGCCTCCGCAAACCCGCTCGATATTCCTAAAAACGGTTATGTTATTTCCGGTCCTAAAAAGCTTTTAATGCCTTTGCTGAAAGATAAAACTGTTGAACTTAATGTAAAAACAACTCCGGAATGGAAAAATGTCAAACATATTATAAGTGGCGGGCCTTATCTTGTAAAAGACGGCGAAGTTTTTGTTGACATGACGGCTCAAAAACTTGGTGCAATAGGTGGAAGAAACCCGCGTACAGCGGTCGGTTATACCTCTTCCGATAGTTTTATTTTAGTCACGGTAGACGGCAGGGAAGGAAGTTCCATCGGAATGACATTAATGGAACTTGCCAATTTCATGAAATCAATCGGATGTGTTGGTGCAATTAATCTTGACGGTGGCGGCTCAACTGTTATGTATGTTGATGGAAAAATTGTTAATAATCCGCATATCAAAGGCGGAATTCCAATCTCAAATGCTCTGGTGATATCTCAAGCTCCATAATCTATAAGTTATCTTATTCTTTCAAAGCACAATCCCTGCGTTTCACCTCGCAGGGTTTTCTTTTTGATACTAAAAGGTACACTTGAAATTGTGTCAAGAGTTAAAATTGCTATCTTACATTTTGTACAATTATGTCAGACACCCATGGAATTCTTGCGAATTTCCCCACCATAGAGCCACCGGCAAGGTAGAAAAGCAGAACGTATATTGCGGTTTGAATAATCGAAAATCCGAATATGACCGGCGCATTAAAAAATAGCGCAATTTGAGCCGCAAGAACATTTATAAACGGAATAAAGCTCAAGATGTTCAAAATAAAACCTAAAATATAGCATAATAAAACATATGCAAGTGAGATAAATATTGACTGAAAAATATGGTACTGCAAAAATCTTGTGAGCTGAGAATGTCTTATAAGTCCAATAATCAGCCAGATAAAACCTGCAAAACCCATCGTAAGATAGGTTGCAGCAGCAACAATTCGTTCAATTAAAGATATTTGTCGACTTTGCATATTTTTAAACGCTTTCTATTTCCCCATTGCGCTTTTTGTCAATGTATTCATCCATAACCTGTATATAAACAAGTTTATGTTCGTCATTATCAGGTTCGATTTTAATTGCCGCTCTGTATGAAGCGATAGCTTTTTCTATTTCGCCTTTCAGATAGTGGGCGTTTCCGAGAAGCATGTAAGTTTGTGCGTCATTCGATGAAATTTGCAATGCTTTTTTATACAACGCCATTGCATCATCAAGTCTTCCAAGGTTTGTATAAAGGTTTGCAAGAAGCTGGTATGCGTTAATTGCTTTTGGATTTGTTTCAATTGCACGTTTGTACATTTCTATTGCGATGTCGTTTTCTTTGAATTCAGAAAGCGCTATTGAATAACAAATGTAGGCTTTATAGTTGTCGCCTTCCATTTTTAAAGCTTTTTCAAAATATGAATAAGCTTTTTCACGTTCTTTCATTAGCGTAAGAGTGTTACCGATACATATTGCAACGATTTTGTTGTCAGGATTGAGAGCAAAAACCCTTTTATATAACTCAAGAGCTGTTGCATAATCAAACAATTTGAAACAAACATTACCCATATCGACAAGTGCAGTAATGTTTTCAGGGTCAAGCGAAAGAGCTTTTTCGTAATATGCTCTTGCTTCTACGTATTCTTCAAAATCTTGATATAGAAGTGCTATTGCGTTGTAAATTTCAGGGTTTGATGAGTATAAATCAATTGCTCTGTTATAGTAAAATAAAGCTTTTGAGAAGTTTTTCCATTCGGCAAAAACATTACCTATGTTGTAATAAATAAGATAGTTTTTCGGGTTAATTTCCAACGCTTTGTTGTAATAGGAAAGCGATTTTCTGAAATCACGTTCGTAAAACCACATTGTTCCCATGCCGACTAACGCTTCAACATCGTCAGGTGCTATAGTTAATAAGCTCTCAAGTACCGACATAACCTTATCATAATCCTGTTGTTCGAGATATAATCTTGAAAGGACATGATAATTTTCAGCGTTTTGCGGGTCTTTTGCCATTTTTAAAATAGCTTCTTCAATTTGTTTATTTAAATCTTTATTTTCCATAATCTCACTCTTTCTGTTACAATTTTACCTTACAACTTTTTATTTGTAAATCTGTTGCGAAATGTAACAGGATAAAAAGCGGAACTAGTACGGTAATCTTGCTGAAAAAGTCTGAAATTGGTACATTGAAGTAAATAATTCAAAATTTGCTGCTATGAATTTATAAAAAAGCCTGACTCAAATCAGGCTTTTAGATTGTTATTGGTTGTATTTAGAGAATTCTTTGGATTCTTCTCTCCATTCGCTTTCGGGAATGCTGAATGCGTTGCTCCAGAATTTTTCTATTGCATAAGTTTCACGTTCGTCTTTGTGGAGAATATGAACAACAACATCCCCATAATCAAGTAGGTTCCAACGATTTTTGGTATCGTTTTCAAACCTCATTGGAGGTCTTGAGAGTTCTTTTTTCGTCCGTTCTTTAACCGTTTCCATAAGTGCTTTGACATGTGGTGTCGAGTCGCCTGTAACTATTACAAAATAGTCGGCAAGTGACGATACATGACTTATGTTTAGTATTGAAATATCTTTTCCGAGCTTGTCATCAAGCATTGCAGCAATTATGCATGCTAGTTTATGTGAATTTAATTGTTCCAAAGTTGTCCTACCTTATTCTATTATATCTACGCGACGTTTATGTCTTCCGCCTTCAAAACCTGTTTTAAGCCAGATATCAACAATATCAAGTGCTAAATGTTCACCGATTACACGTTCACCTATGCAAAGAATGTTTGCATTGTTGTGTGCGCGTGAAACTCTTGCGGAATATGTATCTCCGCAAAGTGCAGCTCTGATGCCGCGAACTTTATTGGCTGCTATTGACATACCTATTCCTGTTCCGCAGATAAGAATTCCGCGGTTTGATTTTCCTGAAATCACTCTTTCTGCAACAGCTCGAGCAATTTCCGGATAATCGCATGCCTCTCTTGTATGTGTACCTAAATCAATAAATGGAATATTTCTGGCTTTTAAATATTCAATAACTTTTTCTTTGTAAAGAAATCCACCGTGATCTGACCCGATTGCAACTTTTAAATCTTCCATAATAAACTCCTTCTTTCAAAAACACGGGACTGCTATCCCTTATGATTACATTTCTAATTATAAAGGTTTTTATAAAATCTTGCAATTTAAGTAAAATTTATGTTACAAATTTTTTACTAAAATAAAAAATACCTCTTTAAAAGAGATATTTTTTATTTTTATTTTAAATTATAGTTATGCTTGAGTTTCGGTTGCTTCCTGATTTTCTTGTACTTCAGATGATGTTGTTGAAGTTTCTTGAGCCAGTTCCGTTTGTGATGAATTTTTCAATGCGGCAATCTCGTCTAAAAGTTTTTTATTTTCTTTTTGAGTTGCTTCAATCTCTTCTTAAATATTTTTCATTGCCTCTTCAAAAGCTTTATTATTTCCTTGAGGTGTCGGTTCATCAGCTTTAACTTCTTTTTTGCCACCTAAAAATCCTTGCAAAAATCCTGCACCTGCAGACATAGTTCCGAGTAAGTAATCTCCAAAATTCCAACTGTGGTTATGATTACCGCAACAATCATTAGGCATTCCGTAAAAGTTTTGCATTGCATATGTATTTGGCATACCATATCCTTGAACCCCGAAGCCGCTACCAAATAAACCGGTACCACCGTTAATGAATGTTTTTTCATTGACGTTAATATTTACATTGGTTGCCTTTGCACTCAGCCTGCCAGTTGGAACTGCCATATGTCCGCCAACAATGTGTACCATTTTTACTTCTCCTTATTAATTATCGGGGTCATCCTTTTTGCTGCTCGGCGGCTCTTTTGTCTGCTTCTTTTTGAGCAGCAGCTTTTGCCTCCTCTTCAGTTGCATATTTACCATCAATTGTTTGACCGTCTATTGTGCCGACCCAGTGATCATCTGCTTTTTTTGCTTCGCTTTTGAAAGTTTTGGTAGCATGTGTCAAATTATATTCATCAACTCTTACATCTTCCTGTTTTGCATCAGGATTAATGGAGAAAGTCTTTCCGTTAACAGTAACTTCGTTTGGAAGTTCAATGTCTCCGACTTTAAGAGGAGTACCTTCAAATATTTTTCTGGCAACAGCTAAGACTTCGGAGTGTGTCAAGGCTTTGCCGTCAAGACCTTTATACATGCCTGCAACAATGTTGTAACCTGTATGACCTTTGTTTTTTCCATTTCCTAGCGGTTGAGCTTTTACAGTAAAAGTTGTTGTTGTTTTTTCTCCGTCAACTTTATTTGCACCGATTGCAGGTTGATTTTGCTGCGCTTGTTGAGCCTGTGATGCAGCTTTTATCTGGGATAGTTCTGCATTTTTAGCTTCATGTGCTTTGTTTCTGTTCTCTATACTGAGTTCTGCAGACTGTTTTTGCCGTGTTTCGTTTTGTTGTTTCGACTCTTCTAAAGCTTCATTCACATCATCATTCTTTTTTGGCTGCTCAGGAGTATATTCTGGAGTTTTTACATCACCTTTCCCATCCTGAGTTGCACCCAAAATGCCACCGGCAATTGCGCTTCCTAAACCCAAAAACATTGCTATTTTTCCAAATGTACCTATTCCGCCATCATTACAGCAATTACCAGCCGGATTAAATATTGGACCCGGAACATTTATGTAAGTTTGTTTGTTAACGTTAATGTTCACCTGATTTGGAAATGGGGTCCGCCTCGGGTGTCCTGCTACTAGTACTTGTCTGCCTGCATTCCACATACTCGTGTCCTTTTTTTTACTTTATCTTATATATATAAAGTATATAAATATTATATAATTGCTTTTTTCTAATAAATTGTTACATTGCTTAATATATAATATCTATACTCTATATATACCCAGAAATCAGTAAGAATATTCGGGTGTAAAGCTAAATATCAAGACTTGTAAAGAGTTGTAGGTTTGAGGCTTCGTTTAGTTGAGGAAAGTCTTCTATATTAAAGTCATGTAAAAATTTGATAGCTTCGTAGCGTGCTTTTTCCAAAATTTCAGCATCTCTTACAATATCAGATATAATTAAATCGGGGAGCCCTGATTGTCTTGTTCCGAGGAATTCTCCAGGACCTCTTAGCTGAAGGTCTTTTTCAGCGATAACAAAACCGTCGTTTGTCTGTGTCATAATACCGAGTCTTTCGCGAGTTTCTTGCGAGCGTGATGGGCTTACAAGAACACAATACGACTGAAGACTGTTTCTTCCGACACGTCCTCGGAGTTGATGAAGTTGAGACAGTCCGAAACGTTCAGCATTTTCAATTACCATAACTGTGGCATTCGGAACATCAACTCCGACTTCCACAACGGTTGTTGAAACAAGAATGTTATATTTTTTATTTTTAAAATCATCCATGACCTGCTCTTTTTCGTCATTTTTTAGTTTTCCGTGAAGAAGTCCTATTTTATACTGCGGAAAAACTTCCTCACGAAGCCTTTCAGCTTCCTGTGTTGCGGCTTTTGCTGATAGCGTTTCGCTCTCGTCAATTAAAGGATAAACAATATAAGCCTGCCTTCCGGCTTCAACCTCTTTTTTAATAAGTTCGTATACACTTTTGTGAGATGAAGTCAGAGTGGTAATTATCGGAAGTCTGCCTTTTGGCATTTCGTCAATAATTGTCAAGTCCAAATCTCCGTGAACTGTTAACGCAAGAGTTCTCGGAATGGGGGTTGCCGTCATAGTAAGCATTTGCGGGTTTTGAGATTTTTTCTTTAAGACATTTCTTTGTTTTACCCCGAATCTGTGCTGCTCATCAACAACAATTGCGCCAAGATTGTTAAAATCGGTTGACTCCTGAATTAGTGCATGAGTTCCTACTGCGATGTGGGTTTGACCGTTTTTTAAATTTGTTTGAAATTTTTCGCGTTCTTTTTTCTTTTGGCTTCCGAGAAACAGCCCGACGCTTAACCCCAGTGGAGTAAGCCAGTTTACGAGATTGTTATAGTGTTGTTGGGCAAGAATTTCTGTTGGTGCCATCATTGCACCCTGATATCCGTTTTCAACTCCGGCAAGAAGCATTATGCAGGCTACTACGGTTTTTCCGCTTCCTACATCACCTTGAAGAAGTCTTGCCATAGGTTTTTCGGAATTTAAGTCGTTAAGAATTTCGTTCACCGCACGTTTTTGTCCGCCAGTGAGTTCAAAAGGAAGGTTTTTTATGAATTTCTGTACAAGCCCGTCAGTTTTTACTTTAAGAGCGAGGGCTGAGTGTTTGTTATTCTCGTTTCTTAATCGTAACATTTTTAGTTGGATAATGAATAATTCTTCAAAAATAAGACTAAATCGCGCTTTTTCAAGAAGTTCCTGTTTTTCGGGAAAATGAATTTGTTCAATTGCTGTTTTTTTATCTAACAAATCATACTTTTCCCTCAAATATTCCGGTAAAACATCTTTGATAGACTCTTTGTAGAGTTGTATTGCATTATGTATTGCGCGCCGCAGAGTTTTCACGTTTAAATTTTCGCAAACTGTGTAAACTGGAACAATTCTTGCTATGTTAAGATTTGAGTTTTCTCCGTCAAGAAATTCTCCTGTCATTATCGAATAACTGGGTTTATCAAATGTCAATCTGTGGTCAAAATTGTTGAGTTTAACTGTTCCTGAGACCATAATCCCGGCATTTTGCGGAAATTGGGATTTCGTTCTTTCAAGAGTAAAACGGTTTGCTTTTGCCTGAAAAAATCCAAGTTCTATATAGCCGGTTTCATCTGCAATTTTTACTTTTACAACTGAAAGATTATTTTTTGAATTAAATGCCGAAACCGATTTTATATATCCAAAAATTGTTGTGGACTGTCCTTCTTCAAGATTTTTGATAAGAGTTCGACTTGAATAATCAATATGTTTTCTAGGAAGATAAAATATTAAATCCTGTGCGGTATAAATTCCAAGTTTATTAAGGCTGTACGCGACTTTTGGTCCGACACCCTTAACGTATGTTACATCTGTTTGCGAAGGTGTTTTTTTAATATTTGAAGTTTCGGAAGATTTCGTTAAAGGTTCGTCCTTTTTTATTTCAGATTTTATAACTCTTATCAGGTTGTCAATTGCTCTTCTTCGCTCCGGAACCGACGCAAAAGGATAATGCTCAAATGTTTCAGCTACAACTGCCCATTTAGGGTTTTTCTTTGAAAGTTTATAATATCTTAGTGCTTCAGAGCGGATAAATTTTGAAAACGGTTGAGTCTTGCCATGAATGTCAATATATTTGTATTTGATTTCTACTTCAATTGCAAGTTTGATTTTTTCAAGGTTGTCAATCATAGTTCACTTATTCTCAAAACTTCGTATATGTTCATTTTCTTAGCTTTTCCGCGAATTAGAACTTCGCTGATTTTGATTACGTCAGCAATTGAACTTACGTAGGCATAAGTTGAACTGCTTATCAAAAAATTTGTGCGATATACTTTGTTGTAACTTTCAATTCTGCTGGCAAGGTTAACTGTGTCACCGATAACGGTGTATTCTAAACGTTTCTCTGATCCGATGTTTCCTACAAAAGCATCGCCTGTGTTAATCCCAATTCCAATTTCAATTTTAGGTTTTCCTTCTAAAATCCATTTGTCTTGAAGCATTTCTACTTTTTTGAGCATAGCGTAAGCACATTTAACTGCATTAATAGGATGATTTAAGTCCTGAATTGGGTCTCCAAATACTGCCATGACGGCATCCCCGATAAATTTATTTATCGTACCGTTATATTTTGAAATTATTGGTTCAATTTCAGTAAAATATTCGTTTAAAATTACCGAAACTTCTTCTGCCGTCATTTTTTCGCTCATGCTTGTAAATCCCCTTATGTCAGCGAAAAGAACTGTTACGTTTGCACGTTTCCCTCCTAGCTTTACGTCATCAATGTTTTTAACGACGTTTTTCATTACGTCCTGAGAAATATATCTTCCCATTACGTTTTTGATTTTTTCTTTATTTTTCCCTTCCATTATAAAATTGTAAGAATATCCGAAAATCATCGTTATAAGTTGAATTATAAGAGGAGAAACAACGTTAACCCCAAAATTAAAAGAGAAGCATATCGCACTGAATATAAGATATCCAAAGGCGACGACTACCAATGTTAAAATTGATTTGAAGAATGAAAGCTTGCTTATAACGACAAATGTCAGTATCCCAAGAAAAATAATTATAAACAAATCTGTCCATAACGAGGAAAGTCGCATAAATTCGTTATTTTTCAAGTTGTCAAAGTTTGTTGCCTGAATGTCAACTCCGGGATGTGCTTGTAGCACCGGTGTCGGAAGTTCGTCTTCAACTTTTACCGCTGATGCTTTTGCATTTGCACCGACAAAAACGGTTTTCCCGAAAAATTCTTCCGGTGCTATGAGTGGCACTTCGCCTTTTTTTAGACTTCTGTATGAGTCAATAATATCAACAGCTGAATATTTTTTATGCGAATATGATGTTTTAGGGTTAATTTTATAAAATTTTATGAAATTCTGTATTCCATTGTATGGAGCCTGAATGGCTGTCGGAATTTTTAATCCTGTTTTATTTACAAGAATATAATCATCGTAAATAGTAAGTTCATCCGCATTGTTTTGCAGCATATACATTCTTAAAGCAAGTGAAGGGTATAAATTACCGTTTAATCCTACTATTTGATCAACAAAAGTTAATGTTCCGTTTGAAGAGGAACGAGTGAGAGTTACCCCGCCACTGTAGTGCACCGAATTGAAATAATCTCGAGGAAACATTGCAAAACTTGCATACTTTGACGGATATTTTATTTTTCGGTTATCTGTGATTTTTACATGAAATTTGGCATAGAAGTCTTTTTCATATTGTGACAAAACTTCCTCATTTGCAGTCTTTTCATCAATTAAACTAAATCCGACAACCAGATTAGTTATCGGTTTTAAAGTTTCAAATAATTTTTTATCAGAATCAGGGTTTTCATAATCTAAACTTATTAAAATTGCGTCGTACCCGATGGTTTGAGGTTTCGCATATTCATTAAGATATTTGAAAATCTCGCTGTAAAGCTCTCTTTTCCAAGGCCACCTGTATCTTGAAGTTGATTTGTCATCAATTACTATGACCACGGTTTGGGCAGAACCGGATTTTTTTGCGGAAAACAATTCGGACATAAAATTATATGCGTTCGGTTCAAGAAGCTGCCATGACAGAAGTAGTAATACACTTGACAGTAGTACGTGAAATATTAATGAAAATATAAAAAATGCCTTTGACTTTAATTTTTCCATATCCCTGCTTATTTTCCCTATTCTTGTTCGCCCCTCTGTTTTTTATGATATAATAAATTTAAAAAAAAGGATAGACTATGAACGAAAATTTTGCAAATTTATTATCAAAAGGAAATTTAATTCCGATTATTAGAAGCGGCAGTCCGGATGAAGTCCGCGGGATTGCGAATGCAGTTATTGAAGGCGGCGCCAAACACATAGAAATAAATGTTGTTAATTCTGGAGTTTACAATGTTATTAATGAAATTGCTCCTTATGCTTCGGTTTGTGCTGGTGGTATAATCACTACTATTCAGGCGCAGGCTGCGGTTGATGCAGGTGCACAAATTATTTCATCACCAATATTTCAGATGAATTTGGTTAAATTTTCAAAAGATAAAAGAATTCCGTATATTCCGGGGACATCTACTGCTAATGAAGCTTATTCGGCATGGAAAGCGCGTATTCCGCTTATCAAAATATATCCCATTACGGCAATTGGCGGTACTGATTATTTAAGCAATTTGCTAAGACCAATGCCGTTTTTGAATATTATGGCACAAGGTGATGTTAAGTTGGCAGAAGTAAAAAATTATATTGAAGCCGGTGCTGTCGTAGTTGGAGTAGGAAGAGATTTATATGACGGATATAACTATTCTGAAATTACAAAAAGAATTCGTACAACACTTGAAGAATTAAAGAGGTAGAATGAGCGAAAAACTTGATATCATTGCAATTGGAGAAAGTTTAATTGAATTATCATCTGATATTCATCTTTCTGAAGCCGGTTGTCTTCAGAAGTACTATGGCGGAGATGCTCTTTCTGTTGCAGTTGCGGCTCGCAGAATGGGTTCTAACGTTGGATTTGTTTCCCGTGTAGGAGATGATGTTTTTAAAGATTATCTCCTTAGCAGTTGGAGTGCAGAAGGACTGGATATTTCGCAAGTGAAGATATCTCAAGAACCTAACGGGCTTTATTTTATAGCTCGTCCGGAAGGATGTTCAAAAGAGTTTGCATATTACCGAAAAAGAATTGCCCCTTCAAAGCTTTCTATTGAGGATATTCCTGAGGAATATATTTCAAATTCAAAAGTTTTGTATGCGTCAGGTATAACTCAGTCTCTTTCTTTGTCGGCAAAAGAAATGGTGGCTCAGAGTTTCAAAATTGCCAAAGAAAAGGGGTTAATAACAGCTTATGATCCAAATTATTCATCACTCATTGCTGCACCCGAAACCGCAAAGGAAGATTTTAACAGGGTTATAGGTGATATTGATATTTTGTTTATGAGCGCAAAATATGATACTGTTAATATTTTGGAATTGAATTCTGTTGAAAATATTATGAAACGTATTTGGGATATGGGTGTTGGAACAGTCGTCATTAAGGCTTCTCCCGATGGCGGATATTATACCGGTTACAACGGAAATATTGTTTTTACAGAGTTCTATACTCATGATGTAGTCGACACTACTTGTTCCGGTGATGCGTTTAATGGTGGTTTTTTGCATGCAATTACTCATGGTTTGACTCCTATTGAAGCTTCAAAATTTGCCTCTGTGGTAGCAGGACTTCAGGCTGGCGGTATTGGCGCTATTAAGTCTATTCCGTACAAGGATGAAGTTTATAAAATTTTTGAAAAAGGAGCCTTTAATGCCTAAGAAAGTAGTCATATCAGGCTATTACGGTTTTGATAACTTTGGAGATGATGCAATCCTTGCTGTTCTATGCGAGAAGTTGAAACGATTGAGCGCTGATATTACTGTTATTTCTGCGAATCCATTGAAGACGGCAAAAAGTTATGATGTTAATTCCGTAAAAAATTTTGATATTATAAATCTTATTAAAACAATTTTTAAATCGGATGTCCTTTTATCAGGCGGTGGAAGCTTGCTACAGGATGTTACAAGTCTGAAAAGTTTGATTTATTACTCGGGAATAATTTTTCTTGGTTTGCTTTTTAAAAAAGATGTTTTAATTTTCGCTCAAGGAATTGGACCATTGAATAGGTCTTTTTCAAAAAATGTTGTTATTACGCTTTTGAAAAAAGTTAGTTTTATTTCAGTTAGGGATGAAAAAAGTTTTGAATTTCTAAAATTGCATGGAATAAATGCTGTATTAGTAAATGATCCTGTGTATTCGGTTTCAATTTCTGAAGTTCCGAAAAATTTTGCAGTCGGAGTTCAACTTAGAGATTTTTCGACAATGAATGTTGAGTTTTTAGATTCCCTTGCTGAAAATCTTCTTTTAAACCTCCCAAACCGGAAAATTGAACTTTTTGTTTTTCAAAAAAAATTAGATGAAGAAATTTGTAAACAATTTATTAAGATATTAAAATCCAAAAATCCTTCGGTAGAGGTTGAGATTATTTATTATGATAACAAAATAGAAATTTTTAAAAGAATCGCACAATTAGATTATATGATAGGTATGCGTTTTCATGCTGTTATAGCAGCATTAAAGGCAGGTGTCAGGGTTGTAGGTATAAATTATGATATTAAAGTTGAAAAGCTCGCTAAAGAGTTTTCTATCCCCCTTATTTCTCTAAAATCTGACGAGAATAACTTTGATGCGGTTTTTGAACGTCTGAAATCACTCAGCCCTGCCAGACTGAGTGATTTAGCAAACTCAAAAAATATTGACTGGTCTGAGTTTGAAAAGTTTTTTATTTAGCATCGTTATTGATAAAATAGTTTGCAAATTCAACCTTAAGCAGTTCGCCAACATTAGATTTTTCATCTCCAAGAGCGGCTACGAATTTGTTATAATCCTCTAATGTAATTTTACCGTCTTTATTTTCTGTTATTTCATCAATGACGGTAAGAGCTGCCATAATTTCTTCTGCTGTAATATCATTATTTTTGTCGACATCAAGTCTGCTAAAGGCAAGAGTAATTTTTTCATCTGTAGCTTTTTCGCCGAACTTATCTTTTGCAAAAGCCTTGAATTTATCAAGTGTTAATTTTTTATCAGATTTGTTATCACCATATTTTTCATTAATGCTATTAAAATATGATTCTGAAAGTTCAGCTACATTATTTAAATATTTTTTTTCAAGTTCATTCTTTTCTTCTTCTGTTATAGGGTTATTATCCTCTGTGTTCATGTCAGGTGCAAAAGTGTGCTCACCTTTTGTAGTAAGATCATTTTCAAATTCCTGACTTGGCGTCAGGTTGTGAGCATTTGTGTCTTGTGTCTGTAACCATTGCAGTGACGACTGGTCGTTTTTTATCTTTTGAAATAATTGTGCCCCGTATACTTCCGCACTAAACAAACCTTGCTGTGTTAAAGCAGGGCATGTATATTCTTCAGAGTACATTGGATGATAAATATTGGGTGATGGCATTCCGCAACCACAGCCCCAAATGCTTGGTCCATACATTCCGCAGCCTCCACCCCAGAGTGCTCCACCATGCTTTCTCATGTCATTTGCAGCAAACAGCATTGTGCCCTGCATCATCGTTTGACTTAATTTTTGTAGGCTTTGTCCTAACTTTCCAAAATCAAAACTCATTTTTTATACTTTCTCTAATATTTACTATATATATAAAAACACTATGCCCGTTATAATTGCAAGCAATAACAATTTTGTTAATATTACTTAATATTGATGTTCAAAAATAAACAAAAAACTCACCAAAAGGTGAGTTTTTAATTTGCCCTGGGCCAGACTTGAACTGGCACTGAGGTTGAGCCCCAATTGGATTTTAAGTCCAACGCGTCTACCGATTCCGCCACCAGGGCAGGCACATATTTAATTTTTAAAACCCAAGTGCGTCTCGGTAGACGGCGTCTACTCTCCCCTCCAATCTCGATACTTAATCTCGACCGGAGTCCTTGCCACAGGGCTTGCATTTATTTAATTTTCAACCCTAGTGCGACCTCGGCAGACGGTGTCTACCCTCCCCTCCAATCTCGGTACTCAACCTCGACCGGAGTCCTTGCCACAGGGCTTGAACATATCTAATACTATGTTAAACAAAGTTTATTGTCAATAAGAACTATTTATTTTCTATACCTAAAAATTTTTCAAATTCTTCTATCTTTTCTGTACATTTGCATATTATGTCGTTTAAAGCGTTCTCTGTCTCGGGTCTGTATTGTAAGGTGGTTTTGCCAAATAACGGCGGATATTGAATATTATCATTAAATAAATCTTTGAAATCAGAAATTCTGTGGCAGAATTCTTCATCAATGTAATCCTTGTAATCGTATAGATTAATATAAATCTCCGATATAACAGATTTTGCTTTTGCAATATTTTGTTTTTTTAGATGTTTGCTAATTCTTAATAATTTATATTGAATTTCTTTGTACATAGATAAAAGTTTTTGTTTCTTATCGGGTAATACTTCATTAAAGTAGTCCATTGTTTGGTCATAACCAACTTTAATTAAATGGCGTCGCTTTTCTTCGGGGAGATTGAAATCTACAATGTTAACATCTCCGGTGTTAATAACAATGTAATCATACTTGTCTTTTTTGCCATATAAATCAACGATAAATGCTGTCGCCATAGAAGTTGTAAATGCGTAAATGGCATTTACATATTCAATCGTATTCTTGTCTTTTCCTTCAAAAACACCCTCCAAACGAAATTCTAAAATTCTTTCGTTTTCAGGCTGTAATGCTTTTGAAAGTTTCCACATTGGCCAACTTTTTTGCAAATCTCCATCAACAAGTGTTCTGTTGTTATATTCGTACGCACGCATTAATCCCGGCATTCCGCATGATATTCTAATTGCTGTAGCAATTTCAAAATCCGGGGTTTCATATCGTGAGAATTCCTTGCATTCAAAACTCGAAAGATCAGTTGTAATGATTACAAGATTTTTGTCTATATCATTGAATGTTACGGCTTTATGCGTTCCTTTTTTGTATTTGTCTCCATAAAATTTTTGTTCGATTAAATCTCTTATCCATTCAAGAAATACTTCACCTTTGCTTAGTGCAAAATTTGCTCCTAATGAAATTTGGACATCCCTAAACATCTCAAAATTGAATTTATAGAAGAGGGATTCCATTTCATCAGCATGATAACCAATCGCTGCGAGTCCGGCAAATACCGCCCCAACAGAAGAACCTGCATAGGTTTGAGGATTAATACCTAATTCTTCCATAGCCCTGATTGCTCCGACATAGGCAGTGCCTCTGATTGCTCCTCCTCCAAAAAGACATGTATATTTCATTGATGTATTATTAGTCATGGACAAATTCTCTTTCTTTAATAATGCTAATTTTAGCATAAAAAAACAGTCGACTAATCGACCGTTTTTCTATATCTATATGGGAATTGAACTATGCAGCAATTCCACCTTTGATTTCACGAATCAGATATTCTGCAACCCATTCAAAATCCTTATTTTGTTTTGCTGCATTTTCAAGATATTCAATGGAAGCGTCGCCAATTCTAATGAGAGTCATTGCAACGACACCTCTTTTGACCCCTCTTACAACCTGTAATTGATCTACTAACTGCGGTAGAGCTGAAGTGCCGCATTCTACAAGCATATTTTCAACTTCATTTTTTACTGTGTTATCTGCGTTTTCCAACTTTGTAAGAATGTCTTTTACTGATTTCATGATTATCTCCAATTTCCTTCTCAACTTATATTTATATTATAAGTTAAATTTGAGAATTTTTGGATTTCCTTACATAATCTTTATATCTGTAAAAAACATGTAAAGGTGTTATTTTCTATTAGCTAAAAAGTTTGAAATGTCGTTCAACATTTTTATCAATTACAGACTTAATTGATTCATATTCTGTTTGTAATGAGTTATGTTCGGTATCAATATTTTTTAATTCAAGGTCATATTTTTTATCTTTAGCTTGAATTTTATTTGTTTCGCGGGTATATTCAGCTTCTGCCTTTGTTATTTCAAGTTCAATTGTATCTTCTGTAATATCACTGCAATTTGAATACATTGTTGAAACCCAAGTATACTCATCATTAACCTGAACCATAGATAACAAACCGCTTTCTAATGCGTATTGTATCCAGTCGGGGCTTTCAGTTAAACTTTTTTCAATTTTTTGGTATCCGTTTTCTTGAATTTTTTCAAATATATTTGTATACCATTGAGCTTTAGCATCTGCATTTTCGTTTGGATTATTTTTATCTATCCAAGTGTATTTTGGAGCACCGAATTCTGCAATCATTTCTTCGCAAAGATAAATATCTTTTATAGCTTCAAAGTTTGCAAGATACTGCATATCAACATATTCGCCTTCAACATTTTGTTGAAGAGTTATCATTGTTGTACCGTCAAGATTTGTTGTAGGAACTCCGCTATCGTTTATTATCCATTCCATATCATCAAGTTTGTCGTAATTCTCTTGACCGATATCCATGCCAAATATAAACATTGATAAATCTTTAGCTGCTGCGTTGAATTCTTTTTGTTCTTCCGGAGCAAGGTATGCAAATTTATTTCTATCTACATTGTTTAGAATATTTTGTTGGAAATATCTATAAATATCTATAATTGTTTCGGCTGCCTCATAATCTCCACCAACTTCTGTCGTTGTTGCCGCAACAGGATCTTTAGTAAACTTGCAAACTCCGTTTGAAACTTGTGAATTTCCGTTTTCATCTTTCGTTGTTACTGTATAGTTAAAAGAATACTCACCATTATTAAGAGTTACACCGGAAGTAATCGCGTAAGTGTATCCTTCTTCTGCTGAATCCTGAGCACCAAGACCGAGTTCTACGGAATAATTACCTCCATTTTCTGTTAATAGGAATATTCCTCCATTGATATTAAATCCATCTTCAGTAGCTCTGATTGAAGCAGCTTGCTCAATAGTAGCAGTGGTGCCATTGAATTTTATCATATCATTTAGATAATAATCCATATTTTCGCAGAACTCTTTGCTTGAATTCTTATCCACATATCCGTTTCTTGTTAATTCGTTGTACATTCCTTTGAGATAATTCAAGGCAGCCTGCGAATCAGCCATCGAAGTTGCTGTATCTCCGGAATTAAAGTTTTTTACAACATCAGTATATTGGTTTTCATAAGTTGTACTTTGACCACTTGGCTTATAACTGTTGATAAATTCTTTTATATTTTTTGTTATAGCTTTTGAGAAAGCGTTATCTGTTTCATTGTATTTATCCAATAATTTTTCATTAACCATTACTTCAGTTGAAGTTTTTGACATTTCATAACCATAGTGCAAGCCTGAAATTCGGTTTGCATTGTCATCATATTCAACGTCACCTTCATATCTGGCCTTCATATCATCGGGGATATTTTTATTTTCCCAGTACGAAGTTGACGCTTTTTCAATACCGTATTGCTTTAAAAATTCCGTAAGTGCATCTGTTTCAGGATTTTTATCCGCCTCTTCAATAGCCGTATCAAATTTTGCAGCATCAAGTTCGCTAACAACAAGCTGTCCAGATCTGTTAATCAGTCCATATTGATTATTGTATGCGCTGTATGCAGTTAAATTATTAAACGTTAATTGTTGGTACAAGTCGTTACCCAATGTATCTTTATTTGACATCATGTATTGAGTTTTATTTAGCGCACTGATATATTTATCACTTGCTTTTGATGAATCCTCAGTAAGGCGCATTTTTGCATTATTGATGAGTTGAGAACGAAGCTCGTTATCAGCCATACGGGAGGTTATTGATAATAATCTTGCTTGTGACGCTGCCATTCCCATAGTTTTTTACGCCTTTTCCTTTCGTTAGTAACATTTCTTACTCATGGTTACGGCTATGTAAGGTTATTTCTTTAATAAATTCGCTCAAATATTACAAAATGTTACAAATGTTTTAGTAAATTTTTTAATCTATTTAATTTTTTTAAATCAGTTCCTATCCCGCATAAAAGCATAACAGATTTTTCATTTGAACATTCATCTTCTACACCTTTACCAAAAAGATATTTAGAAAGTTTGCTTCCGGTTAAATTCGGGGATTTAACCAGAATTTTAGTCTCGTCATCACCGCCAAAATGTAAATTCGGGCATGATGATTTAAGTTTTACGATCTCTGCTACCAGATTATTTATTTTCTCACGTCCTTTTTTGCTGTTCAAGTAATTTATATTGGCTTCAATTGAGGCAAGTAGCGGATAAGAGGGCGAGGTTGTATTAATCATATCAAGAGCTTTTTGGGGATTAATTTCACAATTTGAATGAAGGAGTGCCGTCGGATTAAGTCCACCCGCTGTTTTATGTAGTGATTGGATTGTAAAATCTGCATGTTTAATCGCACTTTCCGGAAGTCTGTCTGAAAACGGATACAGAGCGCCGTGAGCTTCATCAGCAATTAAATAAGCGCCATATTTAATGCAAACTTTCTTTATTTCCTCAACGTTTGAAACAAAACCTTCATAGGTAGGAGTTGTAATTATTACAGCTTTGATTTTGTTCTCATTTAGGTAAGATTCCAAAATCTCAGGTCTGTTTGCTCTATAACATCCAAATTCTTCATCTACAGGCAATTTATAAAATACCGGTTCACATCCTGCAAGTTTAACAGCATTAATATGCGACGGATGTGCATCATCATGTAACAAAACCTTATCGCCTTTGTTTGTACATGCCAACACAGCCGCAATAATGCCACTTGAAGACCCGTTAGTTAAGAACAGTGTGTGTTTTGTCCTAAAAATTTTACAAGCCTTCTCCTGAGCTTTTAAAAGCGCTTCGACAGGATTGTGAGTATCTGTTTCTGAAATATCATATTTGTAAAATTGTCTGAATTTATTGAATATAAAAAATTTCTGACAGTGAGATGGTGTTGTAAAAAGTGCGTTTGTACTTTTTTTCCTTAAAAGATTTATTAGACTCAAGATATCCTCTATTTATTTGCTATTTCCAAACTGCGTTTTGAACAATACTGAATTAAGGTCAACTTAACTTTATTATCTGAATATTTGAATTCACCTGAGAGCGTGTATTTTCCGTCTTTACCTTTTTCAATTCTAATGGGAATAAATGTGCAGTCTACACTGATTTCATCAGATAACGGTAATGTTATATTGTACTCAAGCTCTATATCGAATTTTTCATCTGTTAAAAATCTCATACCACCTGCAGAAATATCAAGAGTAGAAATTTTGTGTGATATATCGCCTGATGTCATGACCAAATCAAGCATGTATTTTATACGTGTAAAACGTCTGCGTTGTAGAAATTTATGTTTTGCCGGGCTTGCGATTGTAAGCTCTTTGCCGTTGATATCGGTTGCATAAGAGTCAAAATACAAAAGACCGTTTGAAGTATTTGTATAAAATTCACAATAGTTGCTTCTTAAGACTCCTTCCGGCTCGTAATCAAGTTCAATCTTGAATTTATCAGGTTCAACTTCTGTAATTGTACCTTTATTAGCATGTCTAAAATCATATGTAATCATCGTAATACGTTGATTTTTTTCTATTAATTCTCTCATTTTAAACCCTTTCAATATTTCATTTACCGCAATATTACTATATTTTTAAAATTTGAGCAAACTTATTAAGAAATTGTGACAATAAAAAAAGCCCCGAGTTCGGGGCATAAACTGAGCAATCAGAAGAGTTGAGGATTTACAATTAATATTGTATAAGTTATTTCGTCTCTAATCATTCGCAGAAACTCTAATTTTTTACATAAAAAAAATAGCTCCAAAGTTGATGGAGCTATTTTTTACTTTGCCAAAAAGAATTAATCTTTCAGGAAGGTTTCATAGTTTCTCGCCAAAAGGTGTGTCTTAACTTGATTTATTAAGTCAAGCGCAACACCGACCATGATGATTAGTGACGTTGCTCCGATACCTTGTAGTGTTTTTATGTTTGTCACATAACTTGCAAAAGATGGAACAAGCGCAATAATACCAAGTCCTAAAGCACCGATGAAAGTAGTTTTAGATAAAATTTTATCTAATGCTTCTGCTGTCGGTTTTCCTGGTTTAATTCCCGGAATTGAAGAACCGTATTTTTTAAGGTTATTTGCAATATCCTTTGGCTGCATGTTTGGCATAATTGATGCATAGAAGAATGTTAATACAAAAATTAAGCCAAAATACAGAGCGTAATACACAATTCCGTCAGGACTCATTATTGTCGTAAGTTTTACCATTACGTTTTTAACAGCAACAGAATGAAAATCCATCTGACTTATAATACTGAATACTGTTGACGGAAACAATAAAATTGCAATTGCAAAGATAATTGGCATTACACCGCCCGGATTAAGTTTGAACGGAATAAATGAATTCATCCCACCATATACTTTATTTCCGACCTGTCTTTTAGGATTAACAATTATAACTTTCCTAACTGCTTCGTGCATAATTACAATAAATATCATTGTCGCAAAGAATATTGCGAGCAATGCTAACAGTCCCATCTGCATGACCGGACTTTTTGAGACAATTTCAGCTGTTCTTGCTGCATAAAGCGGAATTCCAGAAATTATACCGACAAAGATTATAAGAGAACCTCCGTTTCCTATACCTTTTTCTGTGATGAGTTCCGAAATCCACATTACAAGAACAGAACCTGCCGTAAGTACTGAAATTGAGCTTACGTAAAACATTAAATGATTTACTTCAGGAGCAATAGCACCGGGCAAGTGTCTCAAAAATAACATGAAAACAAGCGCCTGAAAAGCTGCCAATACTACTGTGAACAAACGTGTGTATTGAGACAACTTTCTTCTGCCTGCTTCTCCTTCTTCCTTCTGAAGTTTTTCCAGTGACGGAATTACAACAGAAACAAGTTGCATAATAATTGACGCTGTGATATATGGACCAATACCAAGAGCAAATATTGAAACCTTACCAAGTGCACCACCTGAAAATAAATCTAAAAATCCGATGATGTTGTTTCCCTGTGCAAGATTTGCAAACACCTGATTGTTAATACCATACAAAGGCATTTGTACACCTAAACGGAATGCGGCAATCATTAAAAACGTGAAGAGAATCTTCTGTTTCAAGCCGGAAGCTTGCCACATAGACATCAAATCTTCAGTTGTAGGCATTTTAATTCCTTGTGCCATTATACTAACTCAACCTTTCCGCCTGCTTTTTCAATTTTTTCTTTTGCTGAAGGAGTGAAGTAATTAGCTTTTACAGTAATTGCTTCAGTAATTTCTCCGTTACCGAGAATTCTCAACAATTCTGCTGAAGGATGAATTCTTCTTGCTTCTTTAAGAGCTTCAAGAGAAACTTCCTTGATACCTAATTGAGCGAGTCTGCCAACATTGATTTCAGCAGAAACAGGTTTTTTGTAAACTTGGAAACCTTTTAACTTCGGCAATCTTCTGTAAGCAGGCATCTGACCACCTTCAAAACCTCTTTTTGCAGAGCTTCCTGAGCGTTGTCCTTCACCATTGTTACCACGGCAAGATGTTTTACCGTGACCTGAAGATCTTCCTCTACCTACTCTTTTTGATTTGTGTGTTGAGCCATCAGCAGGCTGTAAATTTTCAATAATAATTTTATCTGTCATTTTAATTTTTCCTTATTTATGTAGTGTACCGCTCGCGTTAACTTACGCAGTATTACAGATTATTCTGTAACTTCAAGAAGGTGAGGAACTTTGTTAACCATGCCCATAATAGTTGCACTGTTAAAATGTTCTACAACCTGATCTTTTTTTGTTAAGCCTAATCCTCTTACAACTTTTCTTTGAGCTTCAGAAGATCCGATAAGGCTTTTTACCAATTTAATTTTAATTTTTTTAGTATCTGCCATTTTTATTAATTCCTTATTTGTTAACTGTTTTCCTATTTCAATTATTATCTGTATTTAAATAACACAGACAATAGGTAAATTGGCTAGTTTAAAAACTCTGCCATTGTTAAGCCGCGTTTTTTAGCAACTTCTGTGAACGGAGCTAATTTTTTCAAAGCATCAATTGTTGCATTAGCTGCGTTAAGCGGAGATTTTGAACCTAAAGATTTTGAAAGAATATTTTCAATACCTGCAAGTTCAAGAACTAAACGAACAGCGCCGCCGGCAATGATACCTGTACCTTGAGAAGCCGGTTTCAACATAACTTCACCAGCACCTGAACGTCCTACAATCGGGTGAGGAATAGTTGTTTTGAAGATAGGAACTGTAACTAGATTTTTTCTTCCGTCAGCAATTGCTTTTTGGATAGCAATAATAACTTCGGCAGCTTTAGCGCATCCAACACCAACTTGACCTTTTTGGTTTCCGACAATAACGATTGCACGGAAGCTTAACTTTTTACCGCCCTTAACAACTTTCGTAACGCGGCTAATTTGAACAACACGTTCAGTCCATTCGCTTTGCGGTTTTTCTTCTACAGTTTCAATTTTTTGTTTTCTGCCGCGACCTTTTTTCCCTCTGGCAGGTTTTTCTTCTTCTGTTTCAACAGCTGCTTCTGCAACCACTGCTTCTTCAGTGATTTCTGCTGAAAGTTCTTCTTTGTTTTCTAAATCCATTGATTTTACCTTTCATTTTGATGTGAATTTTTAACAATTTATATATTTTTCGAACATGCCAAATATAAGCTAATCAAAGCTATTGGAATTCATATTCGTGAGTAAAATTTCTGACAAGAAGTATTATTGCAAAAAGAAATTTAAAATGCAAGCGCTAATTACAAAATAGCCAAAGAATACTGATTTAATTTTCGCTTTTTGAACTTACGCATCTGACTCCAAGAAGCTTTATTGAATCTGCGTAGGCATTTGTTGCACCAGTGATAAAGTTTACAGAATAGTGCCCATTTTTGTCAAATTTATCTTTAAGC
Organism: uncultured Muribaculaceae bacterium; assembly: GCA_964499135.1. Classification (GTDB taxonomy): domain Bacteria; phylum Cyanobacteriota; class Vampirovibrionia; order Gastranaerophilales; family Gastranaerophilaceae; genus Scatenecus. Next base: position 36,646 of record CAZCIW010000001.1, on the reverse strand, counting down.
CAGTAATTTCCGTGCCTGTAACTTTTTTCGTCAAGGAAAAGTAAATTTTCATCATAATTGCAAGAATAATTAACATTTTCTGTTTTGGTAAGACATTTATTTTTAGGATTGTGACATGATTTGATAAATCTGTCTTTATCAATAATAATTTCTTTATTCAAAACCATAGCCATTTTACAGTTTGAAGAAGCTTTCCACATTTCCCATGCTTGTTCTCGGGTTGGAAGGGTCATTCCTTTCTTTTTGCAGTAGCTTTCTGCAGAATCAAAATCCATCGGACCGGCATTAACCTCATCGACAAACAAATTTTCGCTAAGCTTTGTTGCAGATATTTCCTGTTCTATTGGAGGAAAAAGTTTATGATATTCTTCCAATAATTCTATCCTAATTAGCGTAGTAACAAGAACACCAATACCCAGAAGTACAACTATTAGCAATTTTATTTCTGTTACGTTCATAAATTACTTCAATAATCCTTCAAGAGTTTTAATCATACAAGATTTGTATCTTTCGCAATCACCTTTTGTTTTTCCTTCAAAACGCAGTGTAAAAACAGGTTCTGTGTTGCTCTGGCGAATTAGTGCAAAACCACCTTCAAAAACAATTCTCATACCGTCAAGAGTTATGATTTCTTTGATTTCTGAGCCGAATAAATTTTTGTCGTTTTCGACACATTGCCTGAATTTTTCCATTGTGTCCTTTTTCTTTTCATTCGGGCAAGGAAAACGTACTTCATCCGAAGAACATACCTGTTCAAATGGTTTTAACATATCCTGAAGCATAAAATTCGGATTAGATTTTTTATTTTTGGAAATTATTTCAAGAATTCTGCATCCTGCATAAATTGCATCGTCAAACCCGTAATAACGATCTTTAAAGAATGTATGACCGCTCATTTCTCCTGCAAGAAGCGCACCTGTCTCTTTCATTTTGTCTTTAATATATCCATGACCGGTTTTACACATCACAGCATGTCCGCCTGCATTGTTTATACTGTCAAAAAGAACTTGCGAGCATTTTACCTCACTAACAACTGTCAACTTGTTTTTATCATCTATTTCGTCCAGCAAATCTTGAGCATAAATCAGAAGAAGTTTGTCGCCGGTTAGAGGTTTTCCATCCGGAGTAATAACCCCTATTCTGTCGCTATCGCCATCATATGCAATCCCTACATCTGCATTATGTTTAATAACAGCCGCTTGAATATCTTTAAGAGTTTTTAAATCGCTCGGATTTGGATGGTGGTTCGGAAAATTTCCATCAGGTTCTGAGAAAAGTTCAATAACTTCACAACCTAATTCTCTATATAATTTAGGACCGACAACTCCTCCCGTTGCATTTGCACTGTCTACAACAACTCTAATGCTTTTCCCGATTTCTCCAAAACGTTTTTTCATTTCATTAATGTAATCCGGAATTATATTATATTTAACAATTTTGCCGCATTCAGATGCAGCTTTTTTTTCTTCAATTTCTTTGAATGCGAGGTCGCGAACTTCTCTGATTTGTTGTTCGTTCAATGTTCTGCCGGCAAAAGTCATTTTCATTCCATTATATTCTTTTGGATTGTGGCTTGCTGTTATAATCATTGCTCCGAGAATTTTCTTACCACCTGTAATTTTAGAGGGCACACCAGCAACTTCACTGTAATAACCGATTGGAGTTGGTGCAAGTCCTAAATCAACAATATTTGCGCCTGTTGAAATTACACCGTCAGTTAAAGCTTTAGAGAGAGATGGAGAGTGAGTTCTTGCATCTCTTGTAACCGTAACCCATATATCAACTTCAGATTTTGAGGTCTGTTTTTTTAGGTAATTGACAAACGCGCGTCCGGTATAATAAAAAATTTCTTCCGTTATGTCCTCGCCATAAATCCCTCTGATATCATTTTTACCGAAAGCGTGTTCATATTTTTTCATCACAAAACCTCCCCTATTGTCAAAACTTATGCTAAAATGATAGCATACTCAAAAGAGTTTTACAATGTCAGGTGAAAGTTTAAGCAAACAAATGAAAACTTTAATTGAAAAATCGTTTAATAAACAATCAACTGCCGCGTGGCTGTTTGTTTTACCTGCATTGTTAGGTACGGTAATATTTATTATTGTTCCGGTATTTTGTTCATTCGGGCTAAGTTTTACAAAATGGGATTTAATTAATCCGATTGAGTATATTGGTTTTGAAAATTACAGAGAAATTTTTACAGAACCGCTATTTCTCAAAATTCTTCTTAATACAGTTGTTTTTGCCCTTTCCACTTCAATTTTCGGAGTAATTATTCCGCTTGTTCTTGCAAGCATTTTAAACTCGAAAATAAGGGGCAGTGAATTCTTCAAAACAGCATATTTTTTGCCGTTTATAACTCCAATGATTGTAATTGGTGTGGTTTGGGAGTGGATTTTTGACCCGAATATCGGATTGTTAAAACATTTACATATAAATTGGCTTTATGACCCGCATTATGCAATGACAGCACTTATTATAGTGTCAGTGTGGAAGCTTATCGGTTACAATATGGTAATATTTCTTTCAGCACTGTCTGGGATTTCTCAAAGTATGTTTGAAGCGTCAAAAATTGACGGTGCCAGTGCGTTTCAAACCTTCAAAAATGTAACTGTACCGCTTTTATCGCCGACGATTTTCTTTGTCGTGATTATAACTGCAATAAGTTCATTCCAAGTCTTTGACCTTATCTATCTTATGACACAGGGTGGACCTCTGGATAGTACAAATGTTTTGGTTTATGCAATATACAAAAATGCGTTTGAATACTTCAACGCAGGCAAAGCTTCTGCTATTGCCTACGTTTTGTTTGTAATTATTCTTGTTTTAACGCTTATTCAATGGAATTTGCGCAAAAAACTTGTCTACAACGAAACCGATTAAACCTTAGCCAAAAATTTCTTTAAATACTTTACTTGTGCTATTTTTTAAGTTAAGTAAAATATTAAGTGTAAGTTCAGACGGGTTTTTAATAGTACCACTCATTTCAACATATTTGCATTTACGTCCGTTGCGTTTATAAGTAATTTCTGTTTTTGTCGTATCGTACGGTTTGCTATAGTGATGTTTTATATTTAATTTTAAGTTATCTTCAAGCTCTATCCTAGAATTAACCCTATCAATTATATTGTTAATTCCACGGGTTTTCGCATATTCTGAGACTTCTTTTACAGCTTTTGAAGATACAATTTTTGACTGAAATGTTGTATTTGATTTTATATTTGATATTTCCATAGTCATTTAAAAACTCATAAAAATTAATTTTGCTATTAATTTTTGTAACAAATTTGAAAATATTGCTAAAGATTTTGAACAAATATTCCGATATGGAAACTATACATTATAGAGGAGTGTGTATAATGGAATTTGATGATTTAAAAAATGATAAAATTATAGTTGAACTGAGAGCATTAATAGATGCTACGAATGAAGATTTGGATGATATAGAGGATTATTGCCAATTTATGAAAGAAATGATTCTGAAGACAACATCCAGTTTGAATTAGTCAGTTATGCAATAACTATTTTTTAAATTCAGTTTAATATGAAACTGTTATGAAGATAGTTATATTAGGCGGAGTTGCTGCCGGAGCGAAAGCTGCCGCAAAAGCAAGAAGAATGCGTCCTGACGCGCAAATAGATTTATATACTGAAGATACTCATGTCTCATATTCTGCATGTGGGCTTCCGTACTATATTGAAGGTAATTTTTCAGACTATAGAATGCTTCTTGTTAGATCTCCGGAAGAATTTGAAAAAAGCGGAATTGGTATTCATCTTGAAAATCGTGCCATAAAAATTTTGCCTAGAACTAAACAGATTTTAATTGATGACATTAAAGCTAATAAGGTTTTTCTTGTTGAATATGATAAACTCATCATTGCTATCGGTGCAAGACCAATTATACCGCCTATTAGAAATATAAATCTCAAAAATATCTTTACTGTTAGAAAAATCGAAGATGGAATTGCTATAAGAAATATGGCTGAAACCTGTAAACGAGCGGTTATTGTTGGCGGAGGATATATTGGTATAGAACTTTTGGAGGCACTTGTCAGACAAAATGTTTATACCGTATTAATTGAAAACTCTCCAACAATAATGCAGACTTTTGATGATGATATGTCGGAACTTATTCTTAAACAGTTGAGATACATAGGAAACGGTAATTTTGAAATTCATACATCGGAAAGTGTAACTGAATTTTCCGGAGATATGGACGGTGTTAAACATGTAAGGACATCTTCAGGTATGGAGATTGATGTTGATTTTGTTGTTCTTTGTGCCGGAGTGCGTCCAAATGTCGAAATTGCTATAGATGCAGGAATTGCAATAGGCGAAACCGGCGCCATCAAAGTTAACGAAAAAATGGAAACAAATATTGAAAATATTTATGCGTGTGGAGATTGTGTTGAAGAAAATTTGCTTATTACAAATTCAAAAATTTGGCTTCCACTTGGAACTAATGCAAATAAAGAAGGCAGAGTTGCTGCTATTAATGCTTGTGGCGGCTCAGATGCTTTTCGTGGAGTTTTGGGGTCAGCAGTTACAAGATGTCTTTCTCTTTCAATGTCAATGACAGGTCTTAACGAAAAAAAGGCTAAATTGCTCGGGATAGAACCGATTTCAGCAGTAGTTACAAAAAATGATAAAGTGGGCTATATGCCCGATGTGAATAATATTACACTCAAACTTGTTGCAGATAAAAAAACAGGAAAACTTTTAGGTTGTCAGGGAATTGGGGCCGGAGATGCTGACAAAAGGGTAAATTCGATTACAAGTGCACTTCTTGCCGGTCTTACGGTTTATGAATTTTACAATAACGATTTAACGTATGCTCCTCCATTTTCTCCAACAATAGACCCATTACTAAATGCTGCACAAATTCTGCTAGAAAAGTTAAAAGGGATTGAGGATTGAGGATTAAGCTTTCTTTGCCAAATACTTTGCCAATCCAACCCCCATAGAAAAACAGTTTGCCTGAACACGCAACGCACCTTGTGCCATAAAATCAGCTGATAAACATCTTCCTGCAACGAATAAATTGTCAATATCGGCAGGCATTAAGCTTTCTATTGGCAACTGATACTCTTGAACAGCCTGTAATGTAGAATTATCACGCATTCCAGAGTGAACATCTACAGGATAATTTGAAATTAATACAGGATTTTTGAATTTTTTGCCTGACTTTAAATCTTCAATCGTATAAATATATTTCCCCTTTATTCTATCGGAAACCCTTATGCCAAGCATATCTGCTATGTTCGAAATGTATGATTTTTCAAATCCTGGGAAATGCTTTTTACAAAAATTTGACAATCTTAAAATACTTTGTCTTGCTTCGACCAAAGTTCGTGAAAAATCAGCATTTTCGACCATTCGAGGGCAGTTAAATGCAACGGAATCAGGCATTCCGGCAATTGTAAATATCTGGAAATAGTTTCTGTCAGTGTCTTTCAGCTCTCCATTAGCTACAGCATCCTCAAACAAGGGCGCTAAAGCCCACTTTTTATCCTTATCCCAAGTATATGCCGTAGAAAGGTGAATAAAACCGTCTACATCTTCAACAGTAGTAACGCTTCGATCTTTATCAAATTCTTTTAACCAGTTTGCAAACAAATTTAAATTAATTCCGCTCATTATAAATCTCAAACTTGCAGGTTGTTTTTGAGATTTTTCTAAAAATTTACAATTACAAATTTTTGCGAAATCACAATTTCCTGTCGAGTCTATATAATACTTCGCCTCGATAGGTTCCGATAATATTTTACCCCAAGAAGAACTTTTATCTGTATATATCTGCGAGTTATATTCTGATAATATTTTTTCTTTTATTTGAATTGACTTAATTTCTCTATTATCAAGGAATACAGATTGTACTACAGTTCCCAAAAGCATATCCACACCGGCTTTTAGCATTAGGTTATCCAAAGCTATTTTTGTAAGTTCAGGGTTAAACCATCCGGGGTTATCCTGATATGTCACTTGCCCGCCAATAGCGCGCAATTCAGATATTAACGCGTCAAAAAATTCCGTGTTTATCTGATGTTCACCGCATTTCATGACAGGAACAACAAGTCCGGAAGTGATTGCACCTCCAAGATGAATATTTTGTTCTATCAAAAGAACTTTTTTGCCGGCAATCCCGGCAATATATGCTGCGGCACAGCCTGCTGTCCCGCCACCAATTATTATAATGTCATAATTCATTGTTTCTCCTGTAATTTTTAATAAATGCCGAACTCGAAATTTTAGAACTCTTTTCTACTTCAATATTGTGAGCGGAAATAATTGCCTCATTATCAAGTGTTAAATTTTCGTCACGATAAAATATACCTGCTTTTGAATTAATAAGCCCTAAATCGTATTCTGAGAGTTCAAATTTAATTAGTGATTTGTTTTTTACCGCAACAGTACCAGTAAATTTATTTGCCGCTTCATTATAAATTTTTCCAACATAAAAACCTGCGTTTAGCATGGCATTTCTAATTGCTGCAGAATTTGAATAAGTTAAAATCATACCATCATCTTCTAAATGTTCAAAAAGTAGTTTAAAAAATTCAAGTGACCAAAGAGATGGACATTTTGCAGGTGTAAATGCGTCTAAAAAGATAAAATTATACTTATTGCTATCATCTTTTATTGAAAGCCTTGCATCCCCAATAATAGGCTCAAAAATAAAATCGTCTAAAATAAGGCTATTCAAAGCGTTTTTATAGCGTTTTGATAGGTGGTTATAATATATATTATGTAAGAAGGAGAAAAAGTCTTTAGGAAGGGTATATTTACCCTTTTTGTATTTTAGATTTTTATATAAGGCTATCATTTTTTTATCAAAAAAAGGGCTGTACTTTTTGTCATCCAAAATTTCTGTTAAATCTTTGTTTTCAAAAAAATCCGGTAAATTTTGCCCTATACGGCTGAAAAGTAAAAGATTAACGATAGGTTGCAGGTAATATTTTGCATTAAATTCTCCGTCGAGAAGTTTTGAAATCTTTTGATAACTAAAATTAAGGTTATTGTACTTTATTTTATCCTTTTTGTTGCCTTGTCTAATAAAAGGTGAAATGCTAAAAAGATTTTTATCAATATCTAGAGCTTTTATGTAAATTTTAGTTTGTCCATATTTTTGTTTGAAATTATTTGAATATATCGTTTCGCTATTTTGACTACCTTGTGTATTATGTTTTAGATTGTAAATATTATCAGAATGTATCTTATCGCTATATGCAACGGTAACATTTTGGTTATCGTTATATATCTTATCGTTGTATTTTATTAGATTATTTTTATAGGTATATATCGGTGCGATATTCGTGCGTGATAAGATATTCTTTTTACAAAATTTTTTATTTGATTTTTTTGAAAAATTCAAATAATTATTTTCTAATAAATAATTCAAAAAACTTTTAGAGTTATAGCCGATGCCATAACAAATATCTAAAATTTTAATATTGCTGTGTGATTTAAAAAATTCATCCAACTCAGATGGAATAACGAATTTTTCATAGGCTTCTGTAAGTGCGCCATACGTGGAGTGGTAAATATCTTGAACTTCCGGATTAAACAGACCCACAGAGCCATCATTGGTAAAATATGGATAAATTTCATACATATATCTATTATAGAAAGGATTTCAGATAATTCAAATTCTTCATTTTTTGCAATAATTAGCCTTAAATTTGTCTAAATTTTGTCTTTGTGTTAGGATTTCAAAGGAGAGTACTTCTCCGCATAAAGAGAAAAAGAGGAATTATGAAAGTAAGCGTAAAAGTGCCTGCAACTACGGCGAATATAGGTCCGGGGTTTGATTGTATGGGTATGGCACTCCCGATATATAACACTGTGACAATAGAAGAAACAGTTTTGCCAGGTACCGGTATTGAAATTAATGTAATTGCAGAAAATGACTCTACAGACGAATTTTCGCTTGAACATATACCGATGGATGAAAACAGTATTATCTACAAGGCGGTTGAGTTGCTATATAATTCTATTGGTCAAACACCTAGTGAATTGAAGATAACTGTTCATTCTCAAATTCCTATTGCAAGAGGCTTGGGAAGCAGTGCTTCAGTTATCGTAGGTGGTTTACTTGCTGCTAACGAACTTCTTGGGCACCCGGCTGATGAAGCCGCACTTCTGTCCATTGCAACTGAAGTCGAAGGACATCCGGATAACGTCACCCCAGCAATCGTTGGAGGACTTGTTATTACCTCAAGTGAAGAAGACGGAAGTATTACGTATAAAAAACTTGATTGGCCGCAGGAATGGATACTTACGGTTTGTGTGCCCGAATATGAACTTGCAACAGATATTTCAAGGTCTGTATTGCCGAAAGAGGTTCCTATGGCAGATGCAGTGTTTAACGCAAAAAATATGGCTATGTTTGTACATGCTGTTCATACAAAGGACTCTCAGTTGATAAAATTAGCGCTGAAAGACAAATTGCATCAGCCTTATAGAATGAAACTTGTTCCGGGGCTTGAAAAGATTATTGAAAATCTGAAGCATGAAGATAATGTTTTAGGCTGTGTTTTAAGTGGTGCAGGCCCATCAATCCTTGTTATCAGTGAAAAAAATAATATTGATAAAATTCAATCAATTGTAAGAGATACGTGGGCTGATTTGAATGTGAAAGCAGAAATTTATACTCTCCCTGTAGAACCTAACGGTGCGCAGATTATCAGCGTTGATTAACTTTTTTGCTGATGTTATTTTAAATATTTTGTAAAATACTACCTGTAAAAGGGTGGTATTTTTATGCGTGTAAGCGTTACAAATAAATGTATAGGTTGCGGAATTTGTTCTACATTAAGTCCTGAAGTTTTTGAAATGTATAAAAATTCTGCAATTGCAGATCAAAATAAGGTTTGCGGAAGGGAAGAAAGTTGTATAGATGCCGCAATAAACTGTCCGGTAAATGCAATAAATATTGATGAATAGTTCACACTAAAAGCCCCCTGTTAAAATCAGAGGGCTTCAAATCTGTTATATTATTTATCCGCCTTGGCTTGGCATAAAGTCTTTTCTGCTTTCTTGTTTTATCTTTTCACCGGTTTCTTCCATCATCTTGTATGTTTCCATACGGTTCTTTATGGATTCAATTTCTGACGTTAACTGTGTTTCATGATTTTTTAACGGCTCTAATGTTGACTCTTTAATACTGTCGAAGTAGTTTGACCAGACTGACTGAGCATTAGCATATTTATATTGCATTTGTGCCTGAGTCTGTTGGAACGATAACATAGTAGCTTGATCTATTCCTGATTGTGCCGCAATATTATTTGGATCAATTCCTGCAGCAGCTGCTGCACCGTTCGGACCCCATATACTTGCATTAAATTGGGCTTTCAACATCATATCCGTGTTGCGCTGCTGGCTGTCTAACATTTTTTGTTGAGAGTCAATCTGCTTTTGTACGCGTACAAGCTGGTTCTGCGCACTCATTAACTTATGTTGCATCTGCAGACGCATCTGCGTTGCAAATTTTTTAAAATATGAGCCTGTCAGTAAACCCATTTTGTACCTCTGTGTTTTTAGTCCTCGTAAATATATAAAGTATATCTTTTGAGTATAATTGCTTTATATTAACAGTTTATTTACAAAAGTTTACAAATATCTTAAAATTTAGCTTTACATTCGTTTGATTAATTGCATAAATAATATTTTGTTGCTACAATCTAGACGTATTTGAGAAGGGATTTTTATGAGATATTATAAATTTTTGTCAGTAAAGAATGTTGCGTTTATCGTTGGACTGGCAACATTACTATATATTATGCCCAAAATAGTCGACATTGTACTGTTATTTTTTGCGGCATATGTTTTTGCCTGCGCAATGGATCCTGCGGTTGAAAAAATTCAAACTAAAGTTAAAAATAATCGAACCGTCGCGTCAATCCTTGTTGTTTGCGGAGGTATACTTGCTTTATTTGCATTATTTGCACCAATAATCTTTATTGCTTTTAATGAAATTAAGGCATTTATAAATACTTTTCCAAATAAAATATTGTCTGTCGCAAATTATTTGACAGATTTCAAACTTTATGGTCACAAAATTGCTGATTATATAAGTTTATCTTCCATAATGGATTCAACTCCCGACATTGCGCAGAATGTTTTTAGCCAATCCCTGAATATTACGATGGGAATATTTCAATTTTTCGTTGTCGCAGTCGCAATCGGAATGATTGTGCTGTATCTCTTGATGGATAAACAATATTTGTATGACAAATTTATTGAATTATTCCCGCCCGAACTCAAAGAACGTGCAAGTTTTATATCTACATCAATAAGCAGTAAAGTCGGCGGCTATGTTAGAGCACAAATTTTATCAATGGCAGCAATCGGTATAATGCAAATGCTTATATTAATGATTCTTGGGGTTGAGTATCCGCTACTCTTGGGGTTAATTACGGGTATTTTGGATATTATTCCAATTTTAGGACCGGTAGTTGCACTTACTGTTATTCTTCTTGTAGCTGCACCAATTAGTATTATTAAGTTGCTTTTGATTGTTATTACCTTCTTTATAATTCAGCAAGCCTCTAATATACTTGTCAGACCGCTTGTTTTTGGAAAGTTTATGAAACTACATCCTCTTACAATATTTCTGGCATTGTTCCTTGCCGAACAATTTTTAGGTTTCTGGGGTGTAATTCTTTCTCCTGCAATAGCATCAACGGTGTGTGTATTAATTGATGAACTTTACATAAAACCAATAAACGCGAAAAATGAGCAAATTTCGGAGGAAAATGAACAGTTCTGATATTTATCTTTACGAAAGGCAGATTTCAAAATCTGCAAATTATACAGTCTGGATGGCTTTTCCCGGACCTGAGTCTTTTGCGCTGTCTTCTTTGGGCTTTTTATGGATATTCAAATCAATTGATGAAATGGATGATGTAAATACAGAAATTGTTTGCTCCGATACAAAAGTAACACGCTTTATGCGTAATGAAGTTGATTTAATCGGATTTTCACTTTCTTTTGATACTGATTTCATGAGCGTGTTTGCATTTCTTGATAAAAATGGAATTGCCTTAAAATCATCTGATAGAGATTTGAATTCACCTCTAATTTTTGCAGGAGGACCGGTTGTAAGCGCAAATCCTTCTCCATACAAAGATTTTTTTGACTTCTTTGTTATTGGTGATGGAGAAGATGTGAATATACAAATTGTTAAAACTTGCAAAGAAAATAAAGATAAGTCAAAAAATGAGATTTTACAACTTCTCTCAAAACTTGAAGGGGTTTATGTCCCAGCTTTTAGCAATGTTTGCGTAAATAAAATAGTAAAAAAATTAGATAATTGTGTTTATACACCAATTATCAGCGAAAATGCTTATTTTAAAAATACATTCATTCTTGAAATGTCAAGAGGATGTGCAAACCGCTGCGGATTTTGTCTTGCCTCATATCTGAATTTACCTTTGCGAACTGTAAATTATGACGATATAATCAGCACAATTGAACTTGGTCTGAAACATACAAATAAAATTGCACTTCTTGGCGCTCAAATTAGCGCTCATCCAAAATTTGATGAAATTTTTGATTTTATACTCAAAAAAATTCAAAGTGGTTATGAGCTGGAGATGAGTGTTTCTTCCTTAAGGGTTGATGCCATAAAACCACAAATAGTAAAAACTCTTGTTGCCGCAGGACAAAAAAATGTTACACTTGCAATTGAAGCCGGAAGTGAGCGTTTGCGTAAACTTATTAATAAAAATCTTACAGAAGAACAAATTTTCAATGCAGTGGAAATTGCTGCCGATAATGGATTAAAAGGGTTTAAATTCTATGGAATGATTGGGCTTCCTACCGAAACATACGCGGATTTGGATGCAATGATTAATCTCGCCGCCAGAATAAAAAAACTCTACAAAACGTTTGATATATCGTTTGGGTTTTCAAGCTTCGTGCCAAAACCAAACACACCATTTCAGTGGTTAGGTAGAGAAGATACTAAATCTTTAGAGAAAAAAGCGGAATATTTAAAAAAAGAAATGCACAAAATTGGTGTTTCTTCAAATTTTTCAAGCATAAAATGGGATTACTGGCAAGCTGTTTTATCCCGTGGTGACGAGACTTTCACTGATTTCTTAATTCAGGTTTATCGACTTGGAGGCAAACTTGGAGACTTTAAAAAAGCAGCAAAAGAACATTGTATTGATACTGATTATTATGCCATTGAAAATTATCCTGAAAACACAGAACTCCCATGGGATTTTATAAATATAAAACCCGGTAAAGAATTTTTGAAAGCTGAGTGTAAACGCTTACTGATATAAAGGAGTATAATCCGAATATATAAGACTTTTCCAATTTTCGAAATAGCTTATTTGCGTGGCAGAACCGGTTCTAATATAAATTTTGGGCACAATTGATGCCGGTGCATCCAAAGCATGGCAAATTGCAGCTTTAACTATTTCAGGATTAGTTACGACAATAATTCTATTTGAAATATTTTCTTCTACAATTTTATCAATAACTTCTCCTGTACGTTTTACAAAATTAGTCAATGATTCAGCATCTTCAGGTGTTGGGGTGTCAGGATCTTTAATTAGTCTTTTAAATTCAACAGGATAACGCTCTTCAATTTGCTCATAAGTTAAGCCATTAAAAGCTCCGCATTTTCTTGGTGTTAATTCAGAAATTACTTCGTAATCTTTTTTATAAAGTTTAGCTATAATTTGAGCACTCTGAACACACCTTGTGGTTGGAGAAGTATAAATTCTGTCATTTTTAATTCCACGATGCTTCAAATATTCAGTAATTCTTTCAATCTCTTCCTGTCCTGCGTCATTAAGTGGCGGATAGCTAAGAGAGTCGGTAAATCTGCCTTCTTCCGTATATATTGTTGCCCCGTGGCTGATAAAAGTTATTTTACATTTTCTGCTAAAGTACATTTATTAAACCTCATTAACTAATTTAATTATAACACATTTTTGATTATTTTTGTAGTATTATGAAAACAAAACAGGAGGAACATATGAGAGGAAACGCTTTTAAATTTGGAGATAATATCTCAACAGACCATATCGCACCGGGTCGATTGTTTCATTTACGCTCAAATTTGCCCGAATTTGCAAAACATGTGCTTGAAGATGCAGATGAAACATTTGCAAGCAGGATGAAGAAAGGCGATTTTGTTGTTGCAGGAAACAATTTTGGGCTTGGCTCATCTAGAGAACATGCTCCACAAATAATTAAAATAGCAGGTGTTGGTGCCGTTATTGCCAAATCTTTTGCCAGAATTTTTTACCGCAATGCCATTAACATAGGACTTCTTGCAATTGAGTGTGACACCGATGCAATTGATGCAGGAGATGAACTTGACGTTGATATTGAAAAAGGTATCATAACTAATCTTACAAATGGTGCAGTTATCCAGATTGAACCAATCCCTCCGGTTATGGTACAAATGCTTAATGACGGCGGACTTGTTGAACATATTAAAAAACACGGCGAATTTAAGTTAAATTAAGTTTTAATTTCAATTTATATTTATACAAAAAAGACCGGAATTATAATTTCTCGGTCTTTTAAATTTTTACCATTCTTCATAATCTTTGAGTAGTTTTTTGGCTATTTCTATATTTCGTTTGTCAATTGAAACATATTGTTTTTTATCAATATTAATTATACACAAAGCTTCGGCACACTCATTGTAAAAATCCGTTACAGCATCAATCTTAGCTTTCTTCTTTAACATTTTTTCTTTGTAACGTTTTGAATCTTCGGCATCAGGCTTGTATGAGGCTTCTTTATATTGATCCAGAATACTTTTTTTGTAAATTTTAGCGCCGGAAGTAGTTGTAAAAATAATTTTGTAATTATTCATAAACAGTTCATAGTAGAGATAATCTGTTATTGCTTTGTGAAATTTTTCACTGTCCTCAACTCTAATTGATTTCGGTTCATAATTGTACAAAACAATTTTATTATCAGGATATAGAAATAAATAATAAAAATAATCATATTCCTTTGCAGTGTTCACGATTTCATCAGAAATATCCTGTGGAATAAAATCTGGAAGTTTCTTTTGCTCATCAACTTTAACTGTTGGAACTTTTGAGATTGGGGCAATGTTGCTTTCGCTCTCACTTTCAAGCACATAACCTTCTTTCATGAAACAGTTCGCCCAGATTAAAAAGCCGATGAGGAAGGTTATTATCAGCAAATAAATTAAAAAATGTTTTTTGTTCATTAACATCTCCTGCTTATAAGTTTTATTATAACTTACAAAGTTAAATATTTCAATAATTATTAAACAAAAGCTAGTAATATCTTGACAATTTAATCTGTTTGCAGTTAGATTGAAGTACACTTTGACCGAAGTTTTTTCGTGCTGGAATAATCGGCAAAGTCGGCAAAACAGGACGTAAGGGCAGTCAGCACCGGTTGATTAAACGCCTCTGGTCCAATTATTACCGGAATGCGTAAGGGTTTCAGGAAATGATTTTGCCAAATGAAGTAAAATTAAAAGGAGAAAAAAATGCCTACAATTAACCAGCTTGTACGCAGCGAGCGTAAAAAGCTTACAGACAAAACAAAATCTCCAGCTTTGATGAATTGTCCTCAAAGACGTGGAGTATGTACTAGGGTTTACACAACAACCCCTAAAAAACCGAACTCAGCTCTTAGAAAAGTTGCCAGAGTACGTTTAACTAACGGATTTGAAGTTACTTCATATATCCCGGGTATCGGTCACAATCTTCAAGAACACAGTGTTGTTCTTATTAGAGGTGGCAGGGTAAAAGACCTTCCTGGTGTTCGTTACCACATCGTAAGAGGTACATTGGATACTGCAGGTGTTGCTAACCGTACACAGAGCAGATCTAAATATGGTGCTAAGAAAAATCAAAAAGCACCTGCTAAAGGAGGTAAGAAGTAATGTCAAGACGTTCTAAACCGGCAAAACGTATTCCGTTAGCCGATCCGGTATATAACAGCGTTGATATCTCAAAATTCATTAACAGAATTATGAGACGCGGTAAAAAGTCATTAGCTGAAAAAATCTTCTACATGACTATGGAAAGAATTAAAGAAAGAACAAATGCTGATCCGATGGAAACTTTCCAGAAAGCTTTAACAAATGCAACTCCATTGTTGGAAGTTAAAGCAAGACGTATCGGTGGTTCTACTTATCAGGTGCCTATTGAAGTTAAAGCAGACAGAGGTTTCGCTCTTGCTTCTTCATGGTTAATTGAATCAGCTAAAAAACGTGGTGGAAAATCTTTCATCGACAAGTTGACTAATGAACTTATGGATGCTTCAAACGGTTCAGGTTCAGCTTGTAAAAAACGTGAAGATACTCACAAAATGGCTGAAGCTAACAAAGCATTTGCTCACTACAGATATTAATCTGTTTCAAAGCATAATTGATTGAAAAATCCCGCTTTTATAAAGTGGGGTTTTTCATTTTTTACAAAAATACTTAATATCAATAGAGGGCGAAGTAGCCGGAATTATTCCGTAAAGCGATTTTAGCATATTTATAACATTCGGATTAATTATGTACGGCTGACACTGCGTTAAAAATATATTTTTAGCTCCTGTAAGACTTAAATTTATTATGTTAGAAATTGAATTTACATCGCACTTTGTAAAGAAAAAAGCCAATTTTTCAGAATTCACGGGAACATTTTCAAATAAAAGTTTTAGAATTTTATAAACAGAAGGAAGATTATTCACAAGATTCAAATGAAATTGATTTTCTGTTTTAAATTTGTGAGAAAACGAAATTATGTAAGTTTTTTTCGGCAAAAGTTTTTCAAGTCTTTCAAAATAGTCGCACAGAGCAATTGAAGGTTCTGAAATTCCAACAATAACCAGATGTTCTATCTCGTAACTTTCAATTTTTTCTTTTATTTCGTTTACTTTATTTTTTAGATAATCAACATCATATCCAACACTAACGGGTTTTAGTTGTTTTGTTTTTGTAAAACCTTTTGCTTTCACTGCTGCTTCAAAAAGAGAGGTAAAATTGCTGTTTTGGATAGGAATAACACCATTTTGAACAGGCTCTTCCGCCGAATAAATTTTACCACGATAAAGATATTCAACATTTGGATAATAATTTTTTGTCAAAAATATTACACCCGGAAACCTTGCAAAATCAAGTATGCAGTTGCCTGAACTTGAACCAAAATGACCTTTTAAAGAGTCCATTTTCCTAAATTTTTCAAAAGAATGCGCGATAAGAAGGTCTGAATGCGTATAGACACTAATTTCAGTATTTTGTGCAGCTTTGAGTAATTTGTATAAATTTTCAAGATTGTTGCCTGAAGCAAGAATTGCTTTACCTGCTTCTGCCGACAAAGATACTTCTACTTTAGACATCTTTCCAAATAGTTCTTCTTGAGCAAAACTAATCATCCTTATAAGTTCTACATCAAATTTTACAAGTATTTCAATTTTAGCTTGGATTTCTTTAATTGGAATAAAACTGTTGTTTAGCATATTAAGAGCTTCTAAAATATTTTTATATGCATCAATATCAAATTTGTTATATTCTTGAAGTCTTGTTAAATTTGTACAAACGCTTTTGATAACAAGTATTAGTATGTCATAAATGCTTTTTTGAGTTGAAGTCATTTTTTTTGCTCTAAGAAGGAGTAATTTTTCACCGGCTTTTATAATTTCCGGCATTCTCATTTTCCCACTAAGTTTTAACTCAAACTTCAGGTTATCGCATTTTAGATTATTCTTTATGCAAAAATCTATGTATTCCTTTCTTGCATAAAGAAGTTTTGAATATATTTTACTAATAATAGAAAGAAGTTGATCACTAGAATATTCCCCAGCTGCAATAAGCATTAAAATACCCTTAATGACAGTATCCTCGTTTTCAAAATATGAAGCATTATTTTCTTCCAATTTAAGCTCATAATATGCAAGTTGTCTTAAGAACGTCAATATTATTTCCTGCAAAGACCTAATTTCAGGCGAGGTGGAACAGGAACCTCTGCCAATACAATCGTTGTAATCATTGCCGTCTATCTGAAATTTATTAAAAAACATTAATCACCTACATTTTATTTTTTAAATAGTCAATAATTTTATCAGATTCGTAAAGTTTGATATTACTCTCATTATCAATTAGAAACGGAACTTGTGCTTTTCCGCCAAATTCAATTAATTTATTGTACTTTTCATCATCAGCAATATCCATAAGAGAATATTTCATTTTATTTTTATCCATAAATTCAATAACTTTACTACAAAATGGACAAGTCCTTAGTATGTATAAATCAAACATTTTAACCTCCGTACACATATAAAATAAGATTATTGCTTACTGTTTTGTATTCCCCGATCAGGCAATTATTTGTATAATTATTTTATTTGTTATAGAATTCAGGGTATGAACAAGAAAAACATATTAGTCATTTTTGGGACAAGACCAGAAGTTATAAAATTGGCACCGGTTATTTTGGAACTCAAAAAATATCCAAATAAATTCAATGTTATAATATGCAACACAGAACAGCAAAAAGAACTTTCCAATCAGACTCTTTCTTATTTTAATTTAGAAGCAGATATTAGTCTTGATTGCATGAAACAAAATCAATCGCTTCTTGAAATTCAGACACGCATATTGACAGCATTGAACTCTGTATTTAATTCTGAAAAAATTGATGCAGTAATTGTACAAGGAGATACAATGACTGTGTTATGCGGAGCTCTTGCAGGATTTTATAACAAAGTTCCGGTATTCCATGTTGAAGCAGGTTTACGTTCGTACGATATCTACGAACCCTTTCCTGAAGAAATTATGCGTCAAATGACATCAAGAGTCACAGAACTTAATTTCGCTCCAACAGAAAAGAACAAACAAGCCCTTTTGAAAGAAAATATTTCAGATGACAAAATCTTTGTTGTAGGAAATACTGTAATTGATGCACTGTTCTGCCTCTCAAAAGAAACTATGCAAAATGCACAAGAATTCTTCAACTCAAAGAATATTAAAATTGACGACAAGCTTGTTCTTATAACCGCACACAGACGTGAAAATCATGGAGAACGAATTGACAGAATACTTGAGGCAATTGAATATTTGGCAAGCAAATATTCTGATCATACATTTGTAATTCCTGTACATCCAAATCCGAATGTTAAAGATAAAATTCACACAAGACTAAGTAATTACGAAAATATTAAACTACTTACCCCGCTGGATTATCCAAACTTGGTTTGGCTGATGAGAAATGCTAAACTAATTTTAACTGATTCAGGCGGAATTCAGGAAGAAGCACCTTCTTTTGGCTGTCCGACACTTGTAATGAGATATGAAACAGAGCGACAGGAAGGTATTGATGCGGGTGTTTCAGAGCTTGTAGGTGCCGATTTCGATAAGATTATATCAAAAAGCGAAGAGATTCTTTCAAAATCTTTCACCCAAACTCGGCTTAAGACGCAAAATCCCTATGGTGATGGTACTTCTGCAAGACAAATTACCAAAATTATAGGTAATTACTTTTCTTAAATCATTCAATAAATATATTAAATTGTTAAAAATCCCTTATCATATATAGATAAGGGATTTTATTTATTTATTTTTGTTTGTACTTAAACTTAAAATATTAAAATTATTTTAAATTAATAAACGGAACTGAATTTCCCATCATATATTCAGGGAGTTTGCCATCCCATTTTTGAACGGCCTCGTATTCAACAAGTGCTTTATTCTTTGTGAGGGCATTTGCGCGGATTGACATAGATTTTGCTTCTGCTTCTGCCGAAATTAATTTTTGTTTAGCCTCTTCCTCAATTTGAACTGTTTTATTTTTAGCTTTTAGCGCATCTTGTTCTGCTGTTACTTTGCTTTCAATGGCGCGCTCAAACACGTCAGAGTAATTTATATCAACAATTTGAAAACCTGTAACATTAATATAACGCGGTGTAAGTTGATCTTTTAATTTTTGTGCAATATCTCTTGTAGCAGCTTCTCTATTTGCAATTAAGTCTTGCGCATTCCATTTGCCGATAATATCTTTTATTGTACCTTCCGTCACAGGAACTATGATTTTCTCAACATAGTCAACGCCAACTTCTCTGTACATATTATGCGCATTTTCCGGTTGGAGGTTGTAATTTACGACATACGTGATTTTTGCTTGCTGAATATCTTTTGTATAAACCTCAGTCGGAATATTTTTCTTTTGAGTTTTAACATCCATATTTTTTATTTTTGAGATAAATGGCATTACAAAATGAACACCTTCCGTGTAACTTTGCGGAGAAACTTTTCCAAGAGTTACTTTTACTCCGCGTTGTCCAACTCCGACTATAGCAATCGGATTAAAAATAATAAAAAATAATATTATTAATAATAGTATTACTAAAGGAATTGCGAGTTTCTCTCTACCACTTCCTGTCGATTTTTGTACCATAACGAACCTCTTTTCTATTCCAAACCTAAAAATGACATTACTACATAACAAATTACTATAAGCAATATAAATACACCAAAACCGCTTGCAATTTGTTTTCCATACTTTTCATAGATATTAACGTTACAAATAAATCCTACAAGAAGCATTACCAAATTTATAATAACAATTATTGCTAATAGCAACAGCAACACTCTTATTGCCATTTTTCCCTCCTCCTTTACTTAATGCCATTATCTGCATGACATATTTTGCAGACTCCGAATTGTATCAGCGCGTTTTATTGGTGTAGATGCGTTTTTAGAAGCCCTGTATTTTCTCAATCTTGAATCAATTTTTGCAGATGTCATAATACTTGACTTCATTTCTCTATAGAGCTTTATTTCGCGTTCTGTTAAATCTTTCTGCAACGAGATTTTATCATCTTTAGCAACTGATTTTTTGAAACTTCCTGCCAAAACAAGCATAAATACGAATGCTGCAATAGTCCATCCTGCTTGTTTTTTTGAAACACCATCACTCACAACATACGGAGGCGCTGCAGGAGTTTCAAAAATAATATCGGATTTTTCAATACCTTCAGCTTGTATGTATATCTTAACTTCGTTTCCACCTAAATTTTCAACAACAACATTATTAACATTTTTAATGTTTACATACCGCGTATCAATGTTAACAGGAGATGAAATATTTTTAATATCAATTAAAAGTGCGCCATCTGGTTGGATTGTTTTTTTAATCTGTGCAACTTTATCTGTCCTTAAAATAATATTATAACCGCTTTCCGTACCTTCCAACAATATAGAATTAAGATTATTGTCAGAGGCATATGTCGCCGTTGCTAACATCATTACCATAATAATTACGCTTAAAAATATCTTTCTCATATTACCTCGATATTTCCTAACATGTCTTGTATACATTATTAGAGTAATATTTTTGAATGTAAAAGACATCAATCAGACGGTTAAAATATATCAATCTATAGATTGAGTTTTTGTTTTGTTTTTTATGTAAACAAATGTTACAAAAAAACACCATGCTGAAATTAGGTTAAATAGAAATTGTTTATATAAGTACCACGAGACAATAAGGAGTAACAAAATGAGCACAAACATTTTTGCACGCACTTCACAACAAACATCAGCACAAACCATTCAGACTAAAAAGAACGAAACCGCAGAAACAGCAGGGTCTTTGGCAATGTTGTCAACGCCAAGTTTGCTTGCCAGAAATGTATATGACACAGTTCAGCTAAATAATTCAAATATTATAAATATTGATTTTTCAAATTATACAAATAATGAAGCTTCAGAAGCTTCATCAGGATTTCTTGGTGGATTTGCAAACGCCGTTGCTGTACTTGGAACTGATTGCTCAGGATTTTCAGGCGGTGACTGCGGTGGATGCGCTTCTGCTTCAGCAGGATCTTGTGGCGGCGGGTTTACTTCTTTTGTATAAAATGAAAATTGAAAAGTAGAGAATAAAGATAAAAGAAAATAATTTAAGACGACGATTTCAAGTCGTCTTTTTTATAGTTTAATAATTATATGGGAAAGAAACATTTTGTTTATATATTAGAAACTGAGCACAACATGCTTTATTGCGGGTACACTGATGATGTTGAAAGACGTTTTCAAGCACATATTAACGGCGTCGGTGCAAAATTTACGAAAGCTAACAAGCCTATTCGAATTGCATACGTTAAGGAATTTAATACAAAATCCGAAGCTTTGAAAGAAGAATATAGGATAAAACATCTTCCAAAGCAGAAAAAACTTCAACTCATAAGCTCTTATTCAGGCGCATTTCAGTTATAAGCCCCTAAGGTGCTGAAGTGCTGACCCCTTCTTTGTGAATTCGTTTTATTATGTTTTCAGTTTCTTTTTTTTCTTGTTTTTGCTGTTCCTTTAAATCTTTTAATTCTCGCCTCATTTCCTGAATTTCAGTCCAATCTTCTTTTAATTGAATTGCATCGTTTTCAGTCGTTGTTCCTGTTACTTTTTCTTTTAACTCATTAATATTTTTTACATTTTGTTTGTGCTGTTTTTCCAACGACTTGATTTCATTTTTATACTCTTTTTTAAGCTGTTTAAGCTCTTTTTTTTCGGCTTGTCTTTGGGCATCTTTATCAATTCTTGCTTCGTGCTCAAGCTGTTTCTGCTCAATATCTGTAATCATTTTCGGAACAACTCCGGATTTAATCATTTTGAATCCATTCATGCTGACATGAACTGTTTTTGGTTTTAGAGACACTAGTTTAGCTCTTTCTCCCAAAACATCAATACTCCAGTTACCTAAAAAGATAGGAACATTTCCGGTATACGCGTATGCTGCAGCAATAATTCTGTCCGACGCATTAGCATCAAATCCCAACGGATATATATCCCACCTGTAATTATTTAACGGCAAATTTTTGTATTCCGTCCAATAATATACTATAGCGTCACGGAGCTCGTTAAGTTTGTATGAAGTGTTTTTATCAAAATCATAAACAATTGCATGTGTCTGCCAAATTCCATCAGCATTGCTTCCAATCTTTTCTTTTACAAGAAGTTTTCTCCCGTCGGAAGAAAAATCTACTGGTGTAAGCGTTCTAAATATACCAAAAGTATCAAGGGACTTTTCAGTTGACAAAATTGGATCAGGATCTCGGTGCATAGTATTTGCTTTTTTAATTCTTGAAATAAGATTTCCACGTGTTTCCAGTGGAATCACAAACAAGTCGCATGCGACAACCCCATTTTTCGGATAATAATAAACAGACGGATATACTAAAATACTATAATCAGGAGAAATAATACCTTGTGCATTCTGCTGCCGTCTAACTTTTATTTTATTTTCAAGTGAAATTTCCGGACTACCAGGAGGATTATTATATCGAACAATTTCATAAATCGGCTCAGGAATGTACTGCATTTCATACGGTTTGTCAGACTTTGGAATAGGAATTTCCTCTAATCTTTTATCTTTTGGAACAGAAATGAGTTCATACTCTTCAACCGTCATATATCCCGAAGGATCTCTGTCAAGTTTTTTTTTGATATATCGGTTTCGGGCTTCTTCTTTTTGAATATTCAATAAATATTCAGCTTGTTTTTCTTCTTCGTTCTTGAATGAACTCCAAGGAAGTTTATCCTTTGCATCAACAATGTTATCCTTAGTTTCTAAAAACTTATCCTTCACTCCGGTTGTCGTAAAGGCAAACGCAGATAAAGTAGTGAATATAAAGACAAATATAACCAATGCCACACGAAGCATTTTAAACCAAACCTTCTTTCATTGCCATAGAAACAGCTTTTGATCGCGAATTTACGTATAATTTTTGCAAAATACTGTGGACATGGGTTTTTGTGGTAGAAATTGTAATGACAAGCTTGTCCGCAATCTGCGGATTTGTCAGCCCATCTACAATCAGCGCCAGTACTTCCATTTCACGTTCAGTCAGCCCGTAAAGATTTTTACCTAGTTTATAATTTATTTCACCTTTCCGCTCAGTTTGAGGTGTTGTACGATTTATATTGGTTAAAACAATTTTCGCAATAGCAGGGTCAATCCAAGCTGCACCTTCGCTAACAGCAAGTACTGCCGAAACCGTTTGATCTGCAGTTGCACCCTTTGTGATATACCCGTCAGCACCGGCTTTAAAAGAATCAAAAATATCATCTTCCTCTTCACGCGAAGTATACATCAGAATTTTTATTTGTGGATTTTTTGTTTTAATTTTTCTAGTCGCTTCAATTCCGTCAATAGTCGGAAGCCCAATATCCATAATAACAACGTCCGGCTCAAGACTTAATGCTTCATCCACACCTTCTTGACCATCAGCACACATACCGGCAATCTCAATATCAGAATTCTTACTTAAAATTACCGACAATCCCAACCTTGCCATATCGTGATCTTCAACTATAAGAACCCTAACCATTTATAACCCGTCTTTCTTTATTATTTTGTACAACATCTGTTAAAAGGAATGTAAACTCGCTACCTTTGTTTAATTTGCTTTCTACCCAAATTTTTCCGCCATGAGCTTCTATAATTTGCCTAGACAGATAAAGCCCTAAGCCTGTTCCTGTTGACCGTTTTTTACTCGTTCCTTGCGAAAATCTCATAAACAGGTGCGGAATATCTGATTGCGGAATTCCGTTGCCATTATCTTCAACAGAAAAGATAATGTCTCCGGACTGCGATTTTAGTATAATCTTTATCGTACCATCTTTGTTTGTATAGTTAACGGCATTTCCGCAAAGATTTGTAATAACACGTTTTAATTCACCTTTGTCAGCACAAATTTCAAGTTTATCATCAAAATTACATTCAAATTCAATCTCTATATTTTTCTTTTCTGCAAGGGGTTTTAACTCTTCAACACATTGCTCGGCAAGTGCTTTGGGAGCAAAAACAGTTTTACATAATTCAAGTTTGCCGCTATCAAAACGATAAACTTCCAATAACGCATTCACTAACCCTAATAAATCTTCGTTGCTTTGAAGCATTGTAGAAAGCAGAAGCTTCTGCTTTTCCTCAAGTTCTCCAAGGGAACCGTCAAGGAAAAATTTCAAAGTCTGAATTGCTGCAAGTAACGGAGTTCTCAAATCATGAGTAAGCGTTGCTGTAAAATCATCACGAAGACGCTCGATTTCTTTCTGGCGGCTAACATTTCTGATAACTCCGACATATTTTTCGGGGTTCTCGCTGTTCTCACTGTTAATTCCTGCAAAATTTATTTCAACCGGAGTATTGTTACCACCAAGCGAATTGACAATAACGCAATCTTTTAAAAGAACCTCCGAATTATCGGGATTAATACCAAACAACCCATCATCACTTTTAATTAAATCTGTTTTACAGCCTCTAACAATCTGGCTAAAATGTTTACCAATAAGCGCGACTTCACTTAACCCAGTTAAATTCTCACATGCCGGATTTAACTGTTCAATACGTCCTTCCCCATCAAGAATTATTATGCCGTCAGCACTGTAATTTATAATCCCACTAAGTTTTTGATTTGCCTGAAATAAATCGTGAGTTCTTTCTGCAACAAGTTTTTCCAAATCATTTGAATAAATTTCAAGCTGTTTTTTAGCTTCTTCAAGTTCAGCGATTTTTTCTTTTAATCGACTTAAAAGGTGACTTCTTTCAACTCCGTTTTTAATATTCATCAATAAATCGTCATTATCCCACGGTTTTTCAATATATTTATAAAGCCCTACTTCATTTATAGCCTTGATAGCATTTTCCTTATCCGCATAACCAGTCAAAAGTATCATACTTGTTTCAGGATATAGTTTTTTAGCTTCGCGCAAAAACTCAAGACCATTCATCTCAGGCATTAAGAAATCAGATATGATCAGATCAGGAGCGTTAGATTTCATATATTCAAGAGCTTCAACCGGCGAATTAAAGAATGCACCGCCTTCCACACCTTCTACCTTAAAAAATGTTCTAAAAGCTGAGGTAACTATTTTTTCGTCATCTACTACTACTATTCTGGCATCTATCATAATAGTATTATCTTAGTGTATTTTTTTGTTTTTCACAAATTAGTTACAAATTCGCAATATTAGAAATTTATCTGTCCAATTTGTTCAACTTTAATTTCTGTTGTTAATTCAGCAAATGACATGATTTTAATATCTTCAATATACATTGATAGTAATCCGTATAAAGGAAGACGAATTCTTGGAGGTACCAGAATTACAGCGGATTTAGTATTGTCTTCTAGATTGCCTATGAAAGTTTTTACTGACGTTACAAGGTCTTCAATTTTGTTTGGTTCCAGCTTAAGCATTACTCCAAGTTCTGTATGAATAACCGCATTTAAAAGAAGGTCCTCGCATTCAGATGAGAATGTTCCTGCATATAAAGTTGCCTCATCATTTACTACAATAGAATTATTCATGCATATCAATGCTCCCATCTCTGCTCTCAGACGCTCTGACAGAACATAAGGTTCTTTATTAAATCGAGCAAAATCACATAATCTCTCAAAAATAAGAATAATATCCTTTACCGGAACTTCTTCTCTTATCAGGTTAACCATAATCCTTCTAAAATCAATCGCAGAAATAAGTTCTGGAATTAAATCATTAACCAATGTCGGATCCTGACTTCTTGTGAGCTCTACAAGTTTAAGAACATCTGTTTTTGAAAAAATGTCATTTACATACTTTATGCAACATTTTCTGAGGTGTTTAATGATGAATTCGTGAGCATTAGCTTTTTGGATATCCACCATAAATGAATCGCGCAGAGCGCCTCTGATGTAAATTTTACATTCATTCGGCTTGAGTTTTTTGTTGTCCATTGCTCTTACATTAGGGATAATATAGCCCAATTCATCTGTTAAAGTTTTTCTAAGTTTTGCAATTGCCGGAAGAAGTTTGTTTTTAGCATCCGGATCACATATCGGAACAAGCGCAAGCCCTGTTTGCATGGAAATAATATCAACTCCAAGTCTTTCATACATTGTGTTAGGATTTGTTGCATTCAATATATCTTGCTTATCTTCAATTTCTTGTGCATTATCAAATGCAATTTTGTTAAGAGTAAGAAAAATTCTTCTGCATAACCCTATGATAAGTAATATTGTAAAGCCAAGAATCGCAAAAACTACACGACTACCTAACTGAGCGGAAGAAATAAGTACAAAAAGATAAATTATAATGCTTACAGCGTATAAACAAAGCATAAACTTATCTGCTAAAAAGACATCTTTGAACGTAATTTTACGAGAATGGGAATAAAATTTATCTTCTTTAACTCCATCACCACTTGAAACATCTTTTATCACATCATCAATATGAGATTGACTTACAGCCCATTTGTAAACATCTTTGCAAATTCCTTTATCTGAATATAGCTGTCTCAATTCGTCTCTATACGTATCTTTTACAATCTCCTCAATAATTGTAAAACTATCATCGTTAATTTCACCATTTCTGCCTTCATCAATTAATAATTCGTAAATTGCCTCATTAATCTTATTCAAAATCCTATCGTGAAAAACTTCTGGAATTTCACCGTTCATAAGATCAATTGTTTTATGGAAAGTCCATTCCGCGATAATCTGTGTAATAGTTTCGCACTCCGAGACAGAAATCGTAGGTTCCTTATAAAGTGCCGTTGCTGCCTTTAGAGCATGTGAATAAACCGATTTTTTTATATACTTTTCGCCCAATTCACTAAATTCTTCCGGACAAACACCGCCGACCTGAAACCTTAATTTATTAACAAAATCTTTGTATTTAAAATTTCTTCCCATGACACAACCAGTCTATAATATTTATATATCTAAAATCAATATGTAACAAAAAATAAACTAAAAATGCAGGCATATTGCCTGCATAGTTTCAACATTCATATGAATGTGGCTTGTATTGCCGCCCTTGAAGATCTTTATCAAGATGGTAAAGGGCAGATTTATCAGCAGCGAACATTTTTATCTTTTTAATTATGTCATCAACATTTGCTTCTTCTTCAACCTGTTCAGATATATACCAGTTAATGAAATGCCTTGTGGCAAGATCACATTCCTCGTCTGTCATTGTTGCAACACAATTTATACTTTCAGTAACATATTTTTCGTGCGAAATTATGAGTTCGAAAACCTCAAGAGGAGTACCAAAATTTAATTCAGGAGCATCAATTTGGCAAAAATTGACATTTCCCTGACGCTCTATTATATAATCAAAAAGAATCATCCCGTGGTCTACTTCTTCGCGAGCCTGAACACGTGTCCAGTTAGAAAATCCTTTAAGACCAATTTCATCAAAATATGCAGAAATAGCAAGATACAAATAAGCAGAATAGAATTCTTTATTAATTTGCTCATTAAGTATGCCTTGAATTTTTTCACTAATCACGTTCTCCCTCCCATAACCCGTGAACATTACAATATTCATAAACCTTATTCACGTTTTCAGGCTTATTTAAAAACATTTTTGCCTCTTCTGCGGGGTGCAAAAATTTTATATAAACACAACTTTTATCTTCCGATACAGTTTCTATAAATTCAATATAATGCTCAGAAATCATTGGGTGTAAAACAGAACCAACTTGAATAAATTCAGTTTCGCATTCATCTTTTAAAAATACCGGCACATGTTTTTCTGCCATTTGATCTTCATTTTTTGCCTCCAAAAGTCTCATAACCTGTCCGCAGCAAACAAGTTCACCTTCTCCCTCATGGAGAATTTGTGCAATATTTCCGCAAATATCACATTTATAAAACTGAAGTTTAGTAGTCATACGTATCTCCTTTCAAGTACAAATTAGTGTTAATGATTAAAAATTACATTAGCCAATCGAATATATTTGAATAATATGAATATTTGTGCTATGATAAACTTAAGCCGTACTCCACGGGGAATTGCAATCCCTCGACCCGAAGTTAACGCGGGGTGCAGAGCCTGTTGTGAGAGGTCGTTGAACAATATAAAAGTTAATATTTTTGTTGAGGTTTAAGGTTAAGATGGCGCAAAACTCCGAACCGTGTCAGGATGGAAACATAGCAGCACTAAGGTGAACTTTGCGGGTGTCATGATTTTAAATGGAGAAAATATTCCCTGATATATTGATTTGACGGGTTCGATAGACAGTGGTACGGCTTTTTTATTTTTTATATTATAATAGATGTTATAAAGATTAATTTTGGATAAACATAATGGGTGAAAAATTTTTCATACTTAACGCTGACGATTTTGGAATGTCAAATGACTTCAACCGAGCTGTATTATTCGCATATAACAGAGGGTTTCTGCAAAGTGCAAGTCTTTGTGCAAATGGAGATGCTTTTGACAATGCAATAAATGAAGTTTTACCTGAATGTCACAATCTCGGAATCGGAGTTCACCTAAACATAAAAACCGGCAAGGCTCTGACTTGCTGTAATTTATTAACAAATTCCAAAGGACTGTTTAATAATTCTTATTTTTCCCTAATCAGAAAATCTAAAAATAAAAAATTTTTAAATCAAGTTGAAGCTGAATTCCGCGCTCAAATTGAAAAAGTTTCAAAATATACTAAGGTTGACCATCTTGATTCTCACGGTCATACTCATGCTATTCCTGAAATATTTAAGATTACAGTCAAACTTGCAAAAGAATTCGGAATCAATCAGATTAGAACCCAAAATGAACAATTCTACTCAGTTCCAAATTTCACAAAACATGCAAACTTTAAGTATCCGCTAAATCTGTTTAAAATTATCTTATTGAAATATTTTACAGAACAAAATAAGAAAAATTTAGACGGAATTAGGACAAATGACTACCTCATTGGTGTCGGATACACCGGGATGATGGATGATTTGACTATTGAGCATGGACTTTTAAAGCTTCAAGACAATAATTGCACGGTTGAAGCAATTATTCATCCCTGCAAATATTCGTCAAACATTAATAACTACCGAATGAGAGAATTTTTAATTACTCAAAATAAACAACTTGAAAACAAAATATATTTATTAGGGTTTAAGATAACAAATTACAGATAAATTTAATGAAAAATTTTAAACAGATATTAGTTTTAATAATTTTACTCACACTTTTTGGCGTTTTTGAATTGTATAAAACCTCAGGCAGAAAAGTCTTAAAAGCCTACACTCCATCAATACTTGCTGTAGATATCAATCGCAATAACAAGATTGACGATGGAGAAATAATCTGTATTCCAGATTTGGTAACATTCACATCTGATATAAAAACAGACCAAAGTAATCTTTCCAAGGCTTTAAATATATCCAATGATGATGCCCTTAGAATTGGTTATATAACAGATTTATATGCAAATAAACTTTTACAAAACGGGAGAATAAAACTGATATTTAAGGAACAACATTCTCCAAATTGTAGGTACGCTAAACTTATTATTAACGGAAATGATTATACAAAAGAATTTGAAAAAGAAGGACTTTCAATTTCAAATAACAAACCGTTTAACCAAGAATTATTCAATAAACATCTTAAAAATGCCCAAAAACTCAATCTGGTCATTGCTAATCCGTCTAGCGGAAAATTTCATACTTTAGATTGCAAATTTGGACTTAATTCTGCAGATTATATAATTCTGCCACAAGCAGATGCCGAAAAGCTTTATAACAAATGTCATTACTGTTTCAAAACTCACTTCGCTGCACCTAAAACAAATAAAGAAAAATCTGTTTTAAAAACAATAACTGAATTTCCGAAACAGTCCGAATATAGAGAAAGTTTGACTAAAGACAATATTACTTTTCTTCTCTCAGATTACACAAGGAAGATGCAACCGGACAAAAAATGTGAACATATTTTCTGCAAGCAAATGGTTAACCTTATAAATTCCACTCAAAATACACTTGATATGGCAATTTATGGTTGGGCTGACGTACCAGAAATTTCAAATGCTCTAAGAAATGCTCAAACTCGTGGGGTAAAAATCAGGGTAGTATATGACAAACGTTCCGGACACGAGTACTATCCGCAAACAATAGATTTTATAAACTCTATTCAAAACACCCGCTCCGACGAGATTGTAGGGAACAGCAAACTTACTGCAATGCTTATGCACAATAAATTTATAATATCTGATAACAAAACCGTTTTTACGGGCTCTATGAATTTTTCAACAACGGGTTTATCCGGTTTTAATGCAAATAATGTTGTTATCATAACTTCATCTGAAATTGCAAGTATTTATACAAAAGAATTTGAACAAATGTACTCAGGGAAATTCCATACTTTAAAGGTCAAAAATTCAGAAGATAAAGCTGTTTGGGTAAATGATACAAAAATAAGTGTTTATTTTTCTCCTCAAGATAAAGTTATACATAATCAGATTTTGTCTCTGATAAATAATGCAGAAAAATATATTTATATTCCCGCATTTGTCATAACTCACTATGAACTTTCAAATGCACTTATTGCTGCAAAAAGCAGAAACATAAACGTCAAAATTATAACCGATGCAACAAGCTCAGGTATGACTCATAACAAGATCTCTGAGCTTAGAAATGCGGGAATTCCGCTCAAAACGGAATCATTTGCCGGTAAAATGCACGCGAAATCAATAATTATTGATGATAAATTTGTTATAACCGGTTCCATGAACTTTTCAAACAGCGGTGAAAACAAAAATGATGAAAATTGTTTGATAATTGAGGATACAGAGATTGCAAAATTTTACAGAGGGTATTTTGAATACATTTGGGCAAAAATTCCTAACAAATGGCTTTATAAAAACATAAGAGCCGAAAGCAAAGATTCGGTCGGTTCGTGCAATGACGGACTTGACAACGATTATGACGGGAAAATTGATGAAGATGATGACGGCTGCGTATAAATAATTATTATGGAAATTTTAGAATATTTTCTTTTATATTCATTTGAGAAAGAATTTTTACACCAATTTCTTCAGGTTGCCCTTTTACAAGCTCTAACAGTACCTCGTATGGTCTTCCCATGATCTTATTTTTGCAATCTTCTTTTGACTCATATTTAAGCTGTGTTTCTCCGATTTTTTGTACTTTTGAAATATTTATATTTTCTTCATAGATATATTCTATAGAATTTTTTCTTCTTGTATAAATAGATTGATAAACGGCACTATCACCTTTCCCTAAATCAGAGTTACCAATATCTAAAACATGTTGAGGGCGGACTTTTAATTTTTTAATATCCATATCTTTGGTTGGGATTTTAAGTAACACTACATCCGCCTTATTTTTAATACTAAAGTCATCAACATCCAGTGCCACTTTATTCATTAAAGAACTTCCTACATTACAGTACAAGTTGTCAAAAATATCTACCCAAAAATTTGCCCAACGCTTGGCAAAATTTTGCATTGCAAACATAAATACTCCATTCAAATCAGAAATGCCAGCATCCTGACTGGTTTTTATAAAACCACATTTTAGCATAGAATCATAATTTACCTTAGATGTTACATGGTAAAGGTATCGTGGAATATTCGGTTTACCGGTTTTTTTAATTATGCGTCCGTTTTTAATAATTTGTCTTTCAAGTTTGAAAAGGTTGCATGCAAGCATATATTTTCCTTTGTTTGTATCAACTAAACAGTTAAAAACATAAAAGAAAAAAAATTTGCTAATAATTCGGAATAATTCGTGCTTCAACCTCTTTTTGCGCATTTACACTGTTGTTTAAGCCTCTTGCAAGCTCAGCCGCCGTGTTTGCTGTGTGAAATTTTCCGCCCGTAACAAGAGAAGTACACTCCAATTGCGCAAGATCATCCTCATCACGAATATTAAACGCAATAACATCAATCACGACATCTTTTCTGACCTTTACAAGTTCCATAACCCATTTGCAAGGGCTTTCATCACAGTTTTCACCTCCGTCAGTGAGTAAAATTATGTGTTTTTTACCGCTGAAACCAAGAAAATCTTTCCTTACCGCCTCTTTTAAAGAAAAAGTTATAGGCGTCATCCCTTTTGGTTCAACATCATACAGCGCATTAGAAATATTCCCTCCACCCTCTCTTGAAATCGGAACAAGTAAAGTCGAAGCCCTGCACGCATCAAATGGCGTAAAACCCATTTTATGCCCGTAAACTCTAAGTCCCACAGAAGTATTCGGACCGAGTTTCGGGATAATTTGCTTCATTGTATCAAGCATAGTATCGACTTTGCTCCGCCCGTCAAGCGTTTCGTTCATGCTGTTTGAAAAATCAAGTATAAATAAAATCCGCTCGCCTTCTTCAGGCTTCATAGAATAACTTTCAGGTGCATAAACCCCGTACTGGGAGGCAAAGGTCTGAATTGAAATTAAGGTAATTAAAATTGTTATAAATATTTTCATAATAAAAATTTTTATCATTTTTAAAATCTTTTAAATTGGTCAGAAGGATAATTCGTAAAATTTAGCAATTTTTCACTTTAGAAATACTTTATATAATAAACTAATGGGAAAAATTATGATACCAAAAATAACAATTTCAATCAGCGCTTTAAGAGAACTTGTTAAAACAAAACAGGCTTATCGCACGCTTCTCGGGCGGGATGAATTTCTAAACCTTTATAAACGTTATAAAACATACGATTTGCGGACAGTTGACAGCATAACATCCCGCGGACAAACAATTCAGCTTGGCGATGTAGCAGTTAGAGATACTATAAAAGGCAAATGTGTTTCTTTAAGCCCGTTTAATATCGAATTTGGAATATGCAAAAGAAATATGACGTTTTACAACAATGAAATAAGCTGGCAAAACATAGTTAACCGGGTTAACGAATGGGAACGAAACGCAATCGCGCTCAAAAAAGTTCCGCGAAGCATCGATGATTTATCACCGCGAAGCCTTAACAAACTTTTTTCGGAAAAATATAATCCGACAAGACGTGTTGACGAACTTGGACGCCCTGTCACAACAATTATAGATAAAAAGACACAGAAACCGGTAGAATCTTACATTATGCACGATAAAGGCGATAATTGCGAAATTTTTAAAATGTTTTTAAAAAACAATAACGGAAAAGATGAACTTATCGGGCAACGTAACTTTCACCTTAATCCGGAAGAAAGAATTATCTCACCGGGCGGGATGGAAGCCTATGCAAACGACAGATACGAAGGTATCGGAACACGGCTTCACCAGCTCGCGATAGAAAGAATGATTCAAAATGATTACAAAGCCGTTGAAATCTTCTCGCTTGACATGGCTTTTCCTTTTCATTATAAATCGCTTTTCCGCGCAAAACCTATGCCTGAAAAGAATTTTGATTCATCAGTTATGGAAAGCATAATTGCAAAGTCTAAACAAATAATCAGCGGCAAAGCAGAAATTTCCGATACCGAAATTAAAAATTGTTTCGTAAAAGCTGAAGGAAGCGACAAATTCGACATTTCAAAGACATTGGAGAATTTTCAAAAATTATTTTTCCAAAAACGACTGAGTACAGGCGAAGATACGCGGATGATTCTTGACGGCGAAAATCTTGAATACTGGAAATCTCTTATTGCAAAACAGCCGATTTTATTAAATCTGTAATTTCGTGCTATAATTTTTCTGAAAGAAGGAAATATGAACAGCCGCGAAATTATAAAAAAAGCCGAAAAAGAACTTCGAGAATATTTTGAACAAATTGAAGATATAAGAGATTTTAACCAGAAAAAAGTTCTGGAAGCTTTCATCGACAACAAAGTCGCGCCAGAACATTTTTACACCGTATCAGGTTACGGGCATGATGATTTAGGAAGAGAAGTTCTGGATAAAGTCTTTGCACAAGTTTTCAAAGCAGAGAAAGCGCTTGTCAGAATTCACTTTGCCTCCGGCACCCACACGCTTGCCTGTGCACTGTTCGGAAACCTCAGATATGGTGAAAAACTGGTTTCCGTTGCAGGAGCCCCATATGACACTATGCAGGAAGTTATCGGAATGGCAGGTGACGATGAAACTAAACGCTCGTCTCTAATCGGAAACGGGGTTTTATATGACGAAGTTCCACTAAAAAACGGCTCAGATATTGATTTTGAGACTCTGGAGAGAAAAATCGACAATTCCGTCACAATGGTCTTAATTCAGCGTTCAAAAGGCTACTCAACAAGAAAATCACTTTCAATAGAAACAATTGAAAAAATTTGTAAAGTTGTAAAATCCAAAAATCCCGATTGCATTTGCTTTGTTGACAACTGCTACGGTGAATTTGTCAACGAGAAAGAGCCACTGGAAGTCGGAGCAGACCTGATGGCAGGTTCTTTGATAAAAAATGCTGGTGGTGGACTTGCGGAAGCCGGCGGATACATTGCAGGAAAAGCTTTATACGTAGAAAGAGCCGCAAACCGTCTTACAGCACCCGGAATAGGTTCAGAAGGCGGTGCGATGTTTAATCAACACCGACTTATTTTTCAAGGATTGTTTATGGCACCGTCAGTTGTTTGTGACGCAGTTAAAGGTGCTGTTCTTGCCGCAAAAATCTTTGATGAAATCGGTTATGACTCATCACCGAAATACTTTGAAAAACGTACAGATATAATTCAAAACATAACTTTTGGCGCACCGGAGCCTCTGGAACAATTCTGCCGCACTATCCAGTCACTTTCTCCTGTTAACGGCTACGTCACTCCGATTCCGGAACACATTCCGGGTTATGAAGATGAAGTAATTATGGCGGGAGGAACATTCATAGAAGGCTCTACCATTGAACTTTCAGCAGACGGACCGATGAGAGCGCCTTATGTTGCCTACATGCAAGGCGGCTTAACCTACGCTCACGTAAAAATTGCTCTTGAAAAGTTTCTTGATAAGTTTAATTTTAACTTTTGTTAAGTTTTCTTAACCCGAAATAGCACTATATGACTAATTCTCTAGGGTTAGATATCAAAAAGCTGTACATATATGTTGACAGATTTAATTATGTGGTAAAATGTTACAGTACCCCACATGAGTGGAATAAGTACATAGTTTATAAGAAGAGGAAAGGGGAAGATATGTCATTACCAAACGTAGCATATTTTTCAATGGAAATCGCAATGGATCAGTCTTTAAAGACTTATTCAGGAGGTCTGGGATTTTTAGCAGGGTCTCATATGCTGTCCGCGGGATATTTACAAATGCCTATGGTAGGTGTAACTATGTTGTGGTCATACGGTTATTATGATCAGAGAATTGCGCACGATGGTCAGGTAGAAGTTGCTTATATCAGAAAATACTATGATTTCTTAAAAGATACAAATGTATCAACAGAGGTTGATATTTTTGGTGAAAAAGTTAAAGTTAAAGCTTATTTAGTAGAACCCGATTTATTCGGTACTTGTCCTGTGTATCTTTTAACAACAGATATTGAAGGTAACAGCGAATGGGCAAAGAGTATTTCTCATAAGCTTTATGACGGAAATGAAAAAATCAGAATAGCACAAGAAACTGTTCTTGGTGTTGCAGGTGTTAGAATTCTTCAGGCTATCGGATACAATTTTGATGTTATCCATATGAATGAAGGTCACGCACTTCCTGCCGCATTTGAATTATTGAGACAGTATAACGGTAATCTGGAAGAAGTTAAGAAAAGAACAGTATTCACTACTCACACACCTGTTGCAGCCGGAAACGAAGTTCACTGGGTTGATACTCTTATGGAAGGTGGGTTCTTTGCTGGCGCCAAAAGAGAAACTGCCGTTCAACTCGGCGGAGAAAACTTTTCTCTTACAGTTGCCGCATTAAGAATGTCAAGACTGGCAAACGCTGTATCACAACTTCACGGATTAGTTTCAAACAAAATGTGGGAATGGGTTGAAGGACGATGCCCGATTAGAGCCATTACAAACGCAGTTAATCTTCACTACTGGCAAGATGAAAGAGTTAAAAAAGCTGACACTCCGGAAAAACTTCTCGCAGTTAAACGTGAAATGAAAGCTGAATTGTTTGAGTATGTTGCAAATGTTGCAGGCAAAAGATTCAATCCTGATGTTTTGACTATCACTTGGGCTAGAAGATTTGCAGATTACAAACGTGCTTGGCTCATTTTGATGGATAAAGACAGAATTAATAAGCTTTTGGATGAAAACAAAATCCAAATTATTTTCGCAGGAAAATTTCATCCGGATGATGTTATGGGTAAAGAAATGTTTAACAAATTGTTAAATCGTTCTCACAGCTTGAAAAACGTAGTTGTTTTGCCGGGATATGAGCTTGAATTGTCCGGAAAACTTAAACGAGGTTCTGATATCTGGTTAAACACACCATTAAGACCGTTTGAAGCTTCCGGAACGTCAGGTATGTCTGCCAATGCAAACGGAGCGCTTCACCTTTCTATCTATGATGGTTGGACTGTTGAAGGTACTTTCGATGGAATCAACGGTTACACTGTTGAATATGAAGGTCTTGATGATGAAATGCCTTGGGAAGAACGTCACTGGAAAGATCATGAGTGTGTTATGAATATTATTGAAAACAAAATTATTCCTACATACTATGAAAATAAGCTCGAATGGGCAAGATTAATGAGGCAAGCTATCAGAACATCAGAAGCTTACTTCAACTCTGACAGAATGGTTGTTGAATATTACAACAGATTGTATAAACCAATCGCTCATAATGATTCAACCTCTGGCGGTAAGAAAAAAGAAATGAATATTTCTGAAACTCCAACTTTTGATGCTTGGACTTTCTCAAATATTAAATAGCTTTTTTAAAAAATACACAAAAAGGCAGGTTTAGATAATCAAAACCTGTCTTTTTTTTTGTTAAAATTAAAGTTCTAAAAAGCCCTGGAAACGGGCTTTTTGCATTTGTAAACGCTAATT